>CAKQHH010000015.1 GCA_934234035.1 uncultured Clostridia bacterium
TCATCGGTGTCAACACCAACGAATTCTGCACCGTATGGACGGAATGCGTTGATGGCACCCAGGTAACTCGGGTTCTCCGTGATTACCACATCCCCTTCGTCCAGGAAGGTCATTGCGGCCAGTCCCAGGCCCTGCTGAGATCCGGACAGAATGCAGATGTTTTCCTTTGTGCACTCTACGTGTTCTCTGTTGTTCATACGATCTGTCAGGTAGTCCAGCAGAGGGCCGTAACCCTTTGTCAGGCCGTATGCGAATGCAGTGGCACCTTCTTTTTCCAGCATGGTATCTGCGGCTTTTCTCAGATCTTCCAGCGGGTACAGTGCCGGATCCGGCAATCCTGCTGCGAAGGAGATCATATCCGACTTTCCGGCAATTCTCTTCTGTACTGCGCGGATACCGGACGGCTTAATGCGGCTCATTCTCTTCGAAAAACTCATGTCTTCATCCTCCTACTACAACTTGTAATGGTTAATTTAACTATGGGTAATTATAAATGGTCTATTTTTTGGTTAATCTATTATGGTTATTATGGTTTATTATGGTTTAGCTAATTAACGGTTATTTCTACTTGTACTCTCTTGCCGGTTCTTCTCCGTTCATTACACGAAGAGCACCCAATGCCAGAGCAATCATCTCATACTCACCTGCAACGACTTCCATCGGTGCAACGTTCTGGGTCATACGCTGCAGTTCCGATGTCACCTTCTTGGAGTGAGCAATTCCTCCGGTAACGATAATCCGGTCTACCGGTTCATCAAATGCCGGGATATAGGAGCAGATTTCCTTTGCCGTCTCATAGATGAATGCATCATATACCAGAGCTGCCTTTTCATCTCCTTCTTCAATGCGCTTCTCAATCTCTCTGGAATCTTTCGTTCCCAGGAAATCGTACATGCCGGCAAATTTGCTGATCTTGTCTACCATTTCGGATTCCGTGTACTTACCGGAATAGCAGAGCTGAACCAGCGGGTAGGTCGGCAGTGAACCGCAGCGCTCCGGAGAGAACGGGCCGTTGGTACGGCCGCCGGAACCATCCACCATCTTGCCCTTCTTGTGAGCACAGATGGAAATTCCGGATCCCAGGTGGGCAACGATAAAGTTGCAGTCCTCATACTTCTTTCCGATTTTTCCTGCAATGGATCTGGCAACCGCCTTATGGTTCAGTGCGTGGAACCAAGCCGGACGCTCCAGCTCCGCAAGGCCGGTGATTCTCGCCTTGTCCATCATTTCATCCACTGCCACTGGGTCGACAATGAATGAAGGTACGCCGATTTCGTCGCCGATGGACTTCGCGATTACTGCACCGAGGTTTGATGCATGCTCACCGCATACCGCATTTCTGAAATCCTCAATCATGCGATCGTTTACCGCATAGGTTCCGCCCTCTACCGGCCGGCAGAGGCCGCCTCTTCCGGCAATACAGCCGAAGTCTGAAATCGAATATCCGGCTTCTTCCACGGTCTTTACGATCAGGTTCTTCCGGTACTCAAATTCGTCAAAAACATGTGGGTACGGCTTCAGCTCCTCGGCAGTATGGTCGATTGACGCCTTGAAGAGTTCTTGATCGTCTTCAAATACTGCAATCTTGGTGCTGGTGCCACCCGGGTTAATAATCAGTAATTTCATTCGCATCCTCCTTGTGAATGACGGTTGTCTTTTTGTGAACTTTACGTTCTATCGTGTGGAACAGTATTCTATTTTCACACTTATTATAATATTTCCACCCCCGGATGTCAATTCACAAATCTCGTAAAAGTATAGATTCACTTTATTTGCAGCCTTCGTTCACGCTCTTCTTACTAACGTTATTGAGCAGTCCCCACAAACCAAGGGCAATCATGGCGAATACGGTGATTGCGATGAAGCTTGTATCGTATTTTCCGCCTGCCGCATCGAGAAGTTTTGCGGAAATCAGCGGTCCTATAAACGATGCCGGGAGCGGGGAGAAGTTTATAATACTGAAGCTTGATGTGAAATTCTCCGGTCCGAAGGACAAGTTGGTATATGCAGAAGCGATAGTCGGTGTACCGCCATTAGTCATTCCAACGAATACCAATCCAACAGTAATCAGCGCCAGAGAATTGGCCCTTCCACCCAGCATCAGAAAGATTCCCGCAATCAGCATGAAGCTGACGTTGATTAAAGTGGATTTCTTTCTGGCGAAATGGTCGAAATTGTTTCCGGCAACGATACGACCCACACCGTTGAACAGGGAAACCACCATGCCCAAAATTGCGGAACCTCCATATGCCATGGAAATATTTGCGGCACTGTTTATTACTATCAGACCGGCGGAGTTAAGGGCAGTTGCCCATAGGAAGAAGACCCAGAATCTGGAGGTCTTCATCATTTCACCGGTAGTGAAGTTGACTGTAACAGCCTTATCGGCCTTCTCATCGGTTGATCCGTCCGGTAACTTGATGACAAAGATGCCCACCACCATTACCGCGGTGATGGCAAATGCCAAAATCTTAAAGGCAGGAAACAAGCCGAGCGCTACAACTAAGCTGTTTACAACGGAACCCAGCAGCAAGCTTCCCAGACCGAATCCCATGAGCATGATGCCGGAAGCCAGTCCTACTTTGTCCGGGAACCACTTCGTGATGGTGGAAACAACTGTATTATAGCCAATTCCAACACCGCCGCCGCCGAATACACCGTAGAAGATGTACAGCTTGGTCAAGCTGCCGGCGGAATCTGCCGGATTCAGCATGGATACACTGAAGAATCCGATAAAGAGACATACGGTGGTAATAATCAATCTCACTTTCACACCCAGTTTCTTACTAAGCTGTCCGCCGACGACTCCGCCCAGGCAAAAACAGCTCATGGAAATTGTGAAGGTCATGGATAGCTGGGAAACAGTCCAGTCCGTGTAAATTTCACTGAATGGTGTGCTGAATAGCGACCATGCGTAAATCAGCCCTTGAAACAGCAGAATTACTGTCGCCACAGCCAGATATAACCATCTCTTTTTGTTCATTTCTTTCTCCTTTAATGTTTCAAAATATTGTGTAAAAACAGATAGAATCTATTAGAAAACAGCACGTCTTTCAGTCAACCGAAAACCCACGGTTCTGAACTTCGAAACCGTGGGTTTTCGGCTGGGAGCTGCAATGATTCCGCAGCTCCTGCTTTGTCTAATAATTTCTATAAGCGCTTCAGAACCTCCTGCAGCAGCTTCCAATATCTCTGAGTGGAAGAGATGCTGAACCATTCTCCCGGCTTGTGCAGATTGCCGGTTTTCGCTCCGACGGAAATCATGTCCACCTTTCGACCCATATTCTTTGCGATAATACCGCACTCCAGTCCGCTGTGCACCGGAATTCCGTACGCTTCTTTATCGAAGAGTTCTTGATATACTTCAACGAACAAATCTCGGATTTCACTCTCCGGTTCGTACGGCCATTCCAGACAATCGTAATCCTTGTGGCTGCTTCCTCCCACATTTCGAGCCAATCGGTCGATATTCAGCACCATGGTCTGATAGATGCTCTCCAAAGAACTCCGAGTAACAAAGACAAATGTAACCTTTTCTTCATCCGTGGTAACACAGCCCACATTGTTGGAGGATTCCACCACGCCCTCTATGTCTTGGAACATACGGAGAATTCCATTCTCGCAGAACACACCAAAGTCAATTACGCTATTCATGGTTTTCCGGGCGAACACCTTGGAAACCGTTTCCTCATAAGGCTCGAAAACCACGTTAACGTCCGGATCGCCTACACGATACTCTGCTTTGTAGATATCGTAATATCTTTTTGCTTCCTCTCTGAGAATCTCCAGATTCTCGGACGGTACCATCAGAACAGCTTCCGCTTCTCGAGGGATGGCATTCCCTGCCATGCCCCCGCGAACACTTGCCACTTCATAATCTCCTTTTCGTTCCAGTGCGTCCATCAACCGGAACAGAAGTTTATTGGCATTTCCTCGGCCGCGGTTAATATCATTCGCAGAGTGACCACCCAGAAGTCCGTCGATGCGCAGACGATATGGAACCACTCCTTCTGCAGGTGATGTCCATTCGACCGGAATATCCGCACTGACGGTTGGTCCTCCTGCACTTCCCACAGTGAAAACATTTTCCTCTATGGAATCCGTGTTAATGAAATATTTTCCCGTCAGCTGAGATGCATCGAATTTCTCCGCACCGGTCAGTCCCAATTCCTCATCCACGGTCACCAACACCTCCAGCGGCGGATGGGGCGCATCTTCCAATGTCAGAAGCGCCAAAGAAAGCGATAATCCCAGGCCGTTATCCGCCCCCAATGTGGTTTCCTTCGCCGTAATCTTATCGCCCTCCACCGTAATCTGAATTGGATCCTTCGTGAAATCGTGGTTGGATCCCGGCACCTTCTCACACACCATATCCATGTGGGACTGCAGAATCACCGCCGGATGATCTTCCTTTCCCAGCGTTCCAGGCTTGCGAATCAACACATTTCCCATCTCATCTTGCACACAGTCCAAATTGTACCGCTCTGCAAAACTTACCAGCCAATTGCTGATTTCTTCCTCATGTCTAGATGCCCTAGGAACCCTACTGATTTCCTCGAAAATTTCAAGCACCGCCTCCGGCTCCAATCCTTTCGGAATCATACGCTCCATACTCCTGCCTCCTTACTCATTCTTTCCTGTACTTTGCACTTTATCGTTCCGCTCAACAGAACAGCGTTCTATTAGGCGGTTTTCTATAGTCTAACAAAACCCACTCTCACTGTCAATAGATTCTTCTTTGTTATTCCGACCATTTGTCTTTACCAATTTACTTAAAGTAAAAAAGGTTCCACAGCATCGGGTTTTGGGTCGTTTCCATAAAAACAAAAGAAAAATGCGATCTTCCGCTGAAGACCGCACTTTTCCGTGTCGTTATAGGGTTTGCTTAATTCATCATTTAACGCTTATTTCCCGTTGTATTCCACATCCTTGCCCGCTGCAAGACGTGCCTGATTCCGCTTGTGAAGACGGATAATCAGGATTGCATCCAGCAGTCCCAGGATTACAACTACCAGCTGGAATGTGAACATTTTGGTGTACGCATCAATTGCCGGCAGGGTATCCAGCCAATGGCTGAACAGGGTGAACTGGAAGATATCCGGGGAGAATCCCAGAATCGCCGCAACACCGGTGGTGGTTGCGGTAACCGATGCCGGAATGCCGCATTCCTCAATAACCGCATAGTATCCTCTGCCGCCGTAGCAAACGAAGGAAAGTCCGATTACCACGAATATAACGAATGCAACAGAGGAATTCTCATTTGCACCGAACAGCATGTACAGCAATCCAATAATTGCCACAACGTATACGATAATCAGGTTCTTGGACGTCGATTTCAGTCTGGTCGCAATCTCTCCTCCAATCGGAGCTCCAATCATCTGGCAGCCGTACTGTCTGAAGATTGCCGCCCATCCGGCGATAACAACCGGAATACCCAGTACATCCGAGAAGTACGGTGTGAAGTAGGTCAGTGTCGTCATGAAGGAATATACTGCAAAGATACAGAATGCGAACATCCAAGTTTCCTTATGCGCAAATACCGCCAGCATTTCTTTTACCGCATTGTGATTCTTCTTATCCTTCTTGCTGGCAGCCGCCTCTGCTCTGCTTGCCTCCAGCATCTCCTTGGTCGGATTCGGAATAACAAAGAACAGTGCCAAGAAAATGACAACGGACATTGCGATGTTGGCAACAACGGTTGCCTTAATTCCCATGTCCCCTTCTCCTGCATACTGGAATGCAACCATCATTAGAGAAGATTCAATTACATTGAAGATGCCGATGCAGGTTTCGTTCAAACCGTATGCTCTTCCCTGTTCGCTTTCCGGCCACATCATACGAATAATCTTAATCTGAGTCGGGAAGTTGAACATCAGAGATGCTACAGCGAAACCAATCCACATCGCAACGCACCACACATAGGAATGGGGATTCAGCAGAAAGCCTACCGCAAATACCACGTTCAGCACGATGGAAATCAAATAAATCGTCTTATAGTTGAAGCGGTCTGCAAACCATCCCCCAATCGGTGCCAGGAATACGTTTCCCAGTCCGTAAATGGAAAGCAGAAAACTCATCTTTGTTCCGGAAATATCCAAGAATTCGCGGAACGGTTCGTACCAGGTGTACTGAAGATACGGTACCAGATATACAATCGCCCAGCCGGCACCCAGTGTCAACATAGCAATTGTCAGCCGCAGCTTACTCATCTTAATGTAACTAGTATTTTCCACTATTATTCTCCCTTCTTTTTTCGCACAATCGCTCTTATCCGATGTACTTCCGGAATACATCTCCCAGAATCCGGATACCGTCGCGAATCTGATCGTCCTTCACCATGGTGAAGTTCATACGGATGGTGTTCTTCACTCCGTCGAAGGAGAAGAAGGACTCACCCGGAATGTATGCAATTCCAGCAGCCAGTGCATCATCCAGAATCGCATCGCTGTCCAGTCCTTCCGGCAGTTCCAGCCACAGGAACATTCCGCCTTCCGGATCGGTGTATTTAATCTCAGCCGGGAAGTATTTCTGAATCATCTCTACCATCAGCTCGCAACGTTCTTTGTATACTTCCTGAATCTCCTCAATGTGCTTCTCCAGATCGAACATTTTCAGATAGTAGTATGTCAGCATCTGAGTCAGTTCCGGGCTCTGCAGGTCATTAGTTTCCTTCAAGGACTCAAATGCGGTCGCCACTTCCTTGGAAGCGCATGTCCAAGCAACTCTCATGCCCGGGCTCAGAATCTTGGAGAAGGATCCCAGATAAATAACCTGACCCTTCTTGTCCAGCGCACGCAGGTGCGGCAGCGGCTCGCCCTTGAATCTCAGGTCACCGTACGGGTTGTCTTCTACAACAGCAACATCGTACTTCGCAACCACTTCCATGAAGCGCTCTCTTCTCTCCAGCGTCCAAGCCTTTCCGGTTGGGTTCTGGAAGTTCGGAATCACGTAGATCAGCTTTGTGTTCGGATTTTCTTCCAGCGCTCTCTCCAGGTCCTCGATTACGATACCATCATCATCGGTGTCAACACCAACGAATTCTGCACCGTATGGACGGAATGCGTTGATGGCACCCAGGTAACTCGGGTTCTCTGTAATTACCACATCCCCTTCGTCCAGGAAGGTCATTGCGGCCAGTCCCAGTCCCTGCTGAGATCCGGACAGAATGCAGATGTTTTCCTTTGTGCACTCTACGTGCTCTCTGTTGTTCATGCGGTCTGTCAGGTAGTCCAGCAGAGGGCCGTAACCCTTTGTCAGGCCGTATGCAAAGGCAGTAGCACCTTCTTTTTCCAGCATGGTGTCTGCGGCTTTTCTCAGATCTTCCAGCGGGTACAGTGCCGGATCCGGCAGTCCTGCTGCGAAGGAGATCATATCCGACTTTCCGGCAATTCTCTTCTGTACTGCACGGATACCGGACGGCTTAATGCGGCTCATTCTCTTCGAAAAACTCATGTCTTCATCCTCCTACTACAACTTGTAATGGTTAATTTAATTATGGGTAATTATAAATGGTCTATTTTTTGGTTAATCTATTATGGTTATTATAGTTTAGCTAATTAATGGTCGATTGACGCTTTGAAGAGTTCTTGATTATCTTCAAATACTGCAATCTTGATGCTGGTACCACCCGGATTAATAATCAGTAGTTTCATTCGCATCCTCCTTGTGAATGACGTATGTTTTTATAACGAACTTATCGTTCTATTGAATGGAACAGTATTCTGTTTTCACGTTTATTATAATATTTCCGCCTTTGGATGTCAATTCACAAACCTTGTCTATTATTTCACATCGCAAAAAAAGAATAAATTCTTCTTCGATAGCGTTCAAAAATGTTAATCGCTTTTTCATCAAATGCCGAATTATTGCGGTTTTGCTCCATCTCGGCTATAATGATGTTAATACACAGAAAAAAGGAGGCTCCTATGCCATCGCACTACGCCCATTATTATTTTGGAAAAGAAATCATCCGGGTAATGCCGGGAGACGCGAAAGATATCATCAACTCCAATGCGGCCAGCATTGATGCCTACATGATGGGACTTCACGGTCCGGATTTTCTGGCATTCTATCGCCCTTGGCACACCAGCCGCTTGAGCCGAGAAGGCCGTCAGATTCATCATTCTGCCGGAAAGGATTTTTTTGAGAGAGCAACCGGAATTCTCCGAAAGAATCCGTCACCGGAAGCGTACAGTTACGCACTGGGATGTGTCACTCATTTTATTCTGGACGCCGCATGCCACCCTCTGGTATCGGAATTCATGAAAGGAACCGGACAGAGCCACGCGAAGATTGAACGGGACTTCGACAGCTATATCCTCGGAATCTGCCGCAAATCCCCTCGAAAGGTGAACCTGGACCGAGTGTTTCCCCACTCGAAGAAAATCGACGAGCTGATATCCGGATTCTACGAGAGCACCAACCGCCGAAACACCCAGGAAGCCATTGAGACCATGAATCGGGTGCTGACCCTGTTCAGTCGCCCCAACACCGCCACGAGGAATGCTGCCTATCGGATTCTTTCTGCCGTTCCCAGCAGGACCATTCAGAGCCGCCGGGATATGATCTACCGGGACGGAGACGAGAAGCGAACCTCTGTCAGCAGCGTCAAGCTCTTCGACGCCCTGAACAAATCCGTCATGCCGGCTTCCGCTGAAATGGATGCCTTTATGAACCACGTCCTGCTGGATACTCCACTGGACGAAACCTTTGATTTGAACTATCTGGGGGTACTTCCTGAATAAAATACTCCACACAAAAAACACTGCCTACGCGGCAGTGTTTTTTTACACATGTTTATTCGAAAAAACTAAGCAATCATCTTCACGCCGAAAGTCAGCCAGGATACAATCAATCCGGCAATGACAACGCCCAGAACCACCGCCGGGAAGGCCTTCTTGAAATCCAGCTCCATCATGGCCGCTACCAAGCAGCCCGTCCACGCACCGGTTCCCGGCAACGGAATCGCCACCAACAGCATCAATCCGAAAAATTCGTATTTCTCCACGGTTTCCTTTTTGGATTCCGCCTTCGCTTCCATCTTGCACACAAAAGCGTTCAAGCCTTCACTTTTGGTTCGCAGCCACGCGAACACTCTCTTGGTAAAAATAATCAGCGCCGGAACCGGAATCAGGTTTCCGATAATCGAAAGAATCAACGCCTGGCTCACGCTGAGACCTTCCACTACGCCATATGGAATGGCCCCTCGAAGCTCTATGACCGGCACCATCGCCATAAATAATGTTGTAAGTGCAACTCTCACAATTCTCCTCCTTATACAATAACAAGAAAAATCTTATCACAGGAAAATGACCGTTTCAAGTTGTTTTGATGAAAAAAGGGAACCGCTTTCGCAGTTCCCTTTCCCTTAATTCTTTTATGAAAATCCAATTCGCTTCACCGAATTCTAGAAGTCCTTGTTCACCTTTCTCTCCACATACTTGGTGTGCAGAATATGGTGTGCCTTCTCGCTTCCCGGTTCACCGAAGTAGGATTTGTACAGTTCGATGATTTCCGGATTCTCGTGAGATTTACGCAGCGGTTTGCTTTTGTCCAGCTCGTACAGTCCCTTTGCACGAAGTGCACGAACGTCTACGAAGTTTCTGACAGAGGAATCCACGATTGGCTGTCCGCCACCGTTGACGCATCCGCCCGGACATGCCATGATTTCCACGAATGTGTAATTCTTCTCGCCGGAACGGATTGCATCCAAAACCTTCTTCGCATTGGCCAGACCGCTGGCTACTGCCACGTTCACTTCCAGACCGCCAACGTTGTAGGATGCTTCCTTCACGCCTTCTACGCCACGAACATCGGTAAATTCTACGCATTCCAGCTCTTCGCCGGTAATAGTTTCTACTGCCGTTCTCAGTGCCGCTTCCATAACACCGCCGGTTGCACCGAAGATAACCGCAGCACCGGTGTAATCGCCCAGAGGGCTGTCATACGGCATTTCCGGCAGGTTGACAAAGTCGATGCCGGCTTCGCTAATCAGGCTGCCCAGTTCTCTGGTGGTCAGGGAATAATCCACATCCTGTACGCCTGCCGCATCCTGGTCCGGTCTGTCGCATTCGAACTTCTTTGCGGTACATGGCATTACGGATACCGATACGATCTTGTCTACCGGAATTCCCATGGTTTCCGCGTAGTATGTTTTTACTACCGCACCGAACATCTGCTGCGGAGATTTGCAGCTGGATACGTTCGGGAGCAGGTCCGGATAGTAGTGTTCGCAGTACTTAACCCAACCCGGCGAGCAGGAGGTAATCAGCGGCAGTGCTCCGCCGTTCTGAACACGATCGATCAGCTCGTGAGCCTCTTCCAGGATAGTCAGGTCTGCCGAGAAGTTGGTATCGAATACGCGGTCGAATCCCAGACGGTGCAGTGCAGCAGACATCTGTCCTTCTACAACGGTTCCGATCGGAAGTCCAAAGCATTCGCCCAGACCCACACGAACGGACGGTGCTGCCTGAACGACAACGAACTTATCCGGATCTTCCAGTGCAGCCTTAACCTCAGCGGTAGAATCCTTCTCATAGAGGGCACCTACCGGGCAAGCTGCCACGCACTGTCCGCAGTTTACGCAGCTGGTCTCTGCAAGCGGAAGGTCAAAGGTACTTCCGATGTATGTATCGAATCCACGGTTGTTTGCACCGATTACGCCGATTCCCTGAAGGTTTTCACAGGCTCCCACGCATCTTCTGCAAAGAATACATTTGTTGTTGTCTCTGACGATGGATTTGGAGCTGGTATCTACGCTAAAAGAATTCTTCTTTCCGGCATAGTAATCCGTATCTGTCACGCCGTAGCGCTTGCACAGCTTCTGCAGCTCGCAGTTGTTGTTTCTTACGCATGCCAAACAGTCCATGTTGTGATCGGAAACAATCAGCTGCAAGGTCTTTCTTCTGGATTCTCTCAGTCTTTCGGTATTAGTGTGTGCCACCATTCCGTCACTTACCGGGAATGCACAAGCGGTTACCAGACCTCTGGCACCCTCCACTTCACACAGGCACATTCTGCAGGCGCCAATTTCGTTGACGTCTCTCAGATAGCACAGAGTCGGAATGTCAATTCCGGCTGCATGTGCAGCATCCAGAAGAGTGGAGCCTTCCGGAACTGTGACTTCAATATTATCGATTGTTAATTTGATATCTCCCATTTCTGTAACCTCCACTACTTGAATACCACTGCGCCGAAACGGCAGTTATCCATACATGCTCCACACTTGATGCACTTGTCCGTATCGATGTGATGCGGTTCTTTCACGGAACCGGTAATCGCATCTGCCGGGCAGTTTCTTGCGCACAGTGTGCATCCCTTACACTTCTCCGGATCGATTTCGTATGTGCACAGAGCCTTACATACGCCGGCCGGACACTTCTTGTCCTGAA
Organism: uncultured Clostridia bacterium; assembly: GCA_934234035.1. Taxonomy (GTDB): domain Bacteria; phylum Bacillota; class Clostridia; order Peptostreptococcales; family Anaerovoracaceae; genus Mogibacterium_A. The sequence continues at coordinate 11,391 of CAKQHH010000015.1, forward strand.
TATGCGCTACATACTCGTCCCGGAAGAATCTCAAAGTGGACAGAACCGGGTTTGGTGCAGTCTGACCCAGACCGCACAGAGAGTTCGCCTGGATGTACTTTGCCAGCTCTTCCAGCTTGTTCAGATCTTCCATCTCACCCTTGCCTTCGGTAATCCGTGTCAGGATTTCCAGCATACGTTTTGTACCGATACGGCATGGAGTACATTTTCCGCAGGATTCACTTACGGTGAATTCCAGGAAGAACTTCGCAATATCTACCATGCAGTTATCTTCGTCCATTACGATCATTCCGCCGGAACCCATCATGCATCCGATGCTCTTCAGGGTTTCGTAATCGATTGGAATATCATAATATTTTTCCGGGATACATCCGCCGGAAGGACCGCCGGTCTGTGCGGCCTTGAACTTCTTGCCCATTGGCACGCCGCCGCCGATTTCTTCAATAACTTCTCTCAATGTGGTTCCCATCGGAACTTCTACCAGACCGGTGTTGTTTACCTTACCGCCCAGAGCGAATACTTTGGTGCCCGCTGAGCCTTCGGTACCCATGGACCGGAACCAATCCACACCCTTTACGATGATTTCCGGAATATTTGCATATGTCTCTACGTTGTTCAGAACGGTTGGCGACTGGAACAGCCCCTTTACTGCCGGGAACGGCGGACGGGTATGAGGCTCTCCACGGTTTCCTTCGATGGAGGTCATCAGTGCGGTTTCTTCACCGCAAACGAATGCGCCGGCACCCAGTCTCAAGTCGATATCGAAATTGAAATCCGTACCGAAAAGGTTCTTGCCCAGCAGTCCGTATTCTCTTGCCTGACGAATTGCAATGCGGAGACGATCTACGGCGATTGGATATTCTGCACGAACGTAGATGTAACCCTGATCTGCGCCGATTGCGTATCCGGCAATGGCCATTGCTTCCAGCACGCTGTGCGGGTCACCTTCCAGGATGGAACGGTCCATGAACGCACCCGGGTCTCCTTCGTCGGCGTTACAGCATACGTACTTCTGAACCTGTCCTCTGTTGCCGCAAGCGAATTTCCACTTCTTTCCGGTTGGGAATCCGGCACCGCCACGGCCTCTCAGTCCGCTGTCCAGTACTACCTGAATGACATCGTCCGGGGACATCTGAGTCAGAGAACGTCCCAGCGCTTCATATCCGCCTCTTCCGATATATTCATCGATATTCTCCGGATCGATCATTCCGCAGTTCCGAAGTGCGATACGGGTCTGTCTGTTGTAGAACTTGAAATCTTCATCATTTGTACCGTCGGCATTTTCTTCCCGAAGCAGGTACTTAGATGCAACATTTCCGCCTTCCACGTGTTCCCGGAAAATGACTTCTGCCTTGTCCGGATTCACTTCTTCATAGAATACGGCACCCGGGTGGATTACTACGATCGGGCCCTTTGCGCAGAGACCCTGACATCCGGTCTGAATTACCTTGTATTCCTTTTCCTTGCCGGCTACCTTAATCAGTTTCTCAAAACGATCCATAACTTCCTGGCTGTGGCCGGAATGACATCCGGTACCGCCGCAAACCATAATAAATTTCTCTGGACCGTCACCTTCTACATGTTCCGGAGCTGTTTCTCCCACTCCGCATCTTGGACCGATCTGACTCTGCATCCGGTCACGAATGACTTTGAGTTCTTCTAATGATTTCATTATCTTCCTCCATTGCAGTCTTCAATTACTGGTTTATGCATACTTCTTCAAGATATCGGCAACCTGATCCGGAGTAATCTTTCCGTATACATCGCCACCTACAATCATAACCGGAGCCAGTCCGCAGGCTCCTACACAACGGCAGGTATCCAGAGAGAACTTTCCGTCCGGTGTGCATTCACCGTCATCGATTCCAAGTTCTTTCTTAACCTCTTCCAGAACCTCGCCGGCACCCTTAACGTAGCATGCGGTTCCAAGACAGACAGACACTTCGTACTGTCCCTTTGGAGACATGGAGAACTGTGCGTAGAATGTAGCCACGCCGTAAATCTTCTCCATTGGGATTCCGGTCTCATCTGAAATAATTTTCTGCACCTGATATGGTAAATATCCGTAAATCTCCTGCGCTGCCTGCATGATCGGCATCAGAGATCCCTTTTCACCTTTGTGCTCTGCAATTCTTTTGCGGAGTTCAGTTTCCTGTTCCGCTGTGCCTTTGAAAGGAACATTTGAAACTTTCATCAGAATTATACCTCCTTGTTTTGACATACAAATACACCTTGTATTATTCATTATACAATTATATAATGAGTTTGCAAGAATTGTTATAACTCTAACTAAATTTATTCCATATAGTCATATATGAACAGAAATTTGATTGAATAGAATTAAACAAAGTAAATTGTCACTTAAAAATATTTTATCAATAGTGTTGTAAATGCAAGGAGGAAGTTATGGTTTTAAAAGAAGTGGTAAACCTGCTGGATGCCGAAGTTTTAACGGGAAACAGCGATCCGGAACTGGAATTGAACAGCGCATTTTCCTCGGATATGATGAGTCATATGTTAGCCTATTCTAACGATAAATCCATCTTAATTACAGCTTTATACAATCCGCAAGTTCTACGTACAGCAGACTTGATGGGGATTTCCTGTGTAATTTTTATCGGACGCAGCGAACCGGATCCGGCCTTGATTAAGCTGGCGGAATCCCTCGGTGTCACCATCGTGCAGTCCCCTTATTCCATGTACGTCACCTGCGGCATTCTCTTCTCCAACGGATTGCAGGGCGCATTCCAGAACGAACAGGAGAGAAAATAAAATGATTTATCCGAAATTTCTCCGGTCCGGAGACACCATCGGCATCTGCGCACCCAGCGCCGGTGTGGGCCACAAAATAGAATCCTTCGATCAATCCCTCTCCGTGCTCAAGGGAGAAGGCTACCGCATCCGAGAAACCGCTGCTGTGCGAAACAATTCCGACCGTTCCGCCTCCGGTGCCGTTCGCGGTGAGGAATTGCAGGAACTCGTCGAGGATAAAAACATCTCCGCCATTCTCTCCGCTTCCGGCGGGGACTACGCTCCGGAGATGCTGCCGTACGTGGATTGGAATCAAATCCGAGAAAATCCGAAATGGATCATCGGTGCCAGTGACCCCACCAACCTTCTTTTTCCAATCACCACGAATCTGGATATCGCCACCATGTACGGATTCAATGCGGGTACCTTTGACTGGCAGCCCCTGCACCCTTTTCAGGAACGGATGCTTCGGGTCCTGAAAGGTGACATTGGAACCCAAGAGTCCTTTCAATATTATGATGACAAAAAGGATTTCAGCGATAATCCCGTCCTGGAAGGAGAAGTGTACTGGGACAGCCGGTTGGACGGTGAGAAAGAGCCGGTGGCCTTTGAGGGAAGGCTGATTGGCGGATGCATTGACTGCATCGGAAAGCTGATCGGTACGCCTTACGACGGCACCCATAAATTCTTAGACCGCTACGCCTCGGAAGGGATTGTGTGGTACTTCGATCCTTTTGCCATGAATGCGGAAACCCTGTACCTCACCATGCTTCAGATGAAAGCCTGCGGCTATTTCCGCGGTACGACCGGAATTCTCTTCGGGCGGGTGATGTTCGACGGCGGTTCGTCGGATGAGGAGTATCTGGATCTGCTCAATCGATGCTTCGACGTTCCGATTGTATGGAACTGCGATATCGGTCACGTGAAGCCTTGCATGACGCTGATAAACGGTTCGGTCGCAAAGGTTCAATGCCGGGACGGAATCGGTACAATAGAAATGAGACTGGAATAATCCAGCCTCATTTTTGTTTTCCGTTATTTCTTGAAGTATTACTCCAAATGCTTTTTAAAGTTGCCCACAACCCGTTCGCCATCGTTCAGCATGATGAAGGCATGGGGATCTTTTTCCTGCACTAAGGTTTGCAGGTGATAAACCTCGTACTTGGTGATGGCCACCACCATGATGTGCACGTTCTCCTCGGTATAAGAGCCGGTTCCTTCCCATTTGGTGACGCCTCGTCCCATGTCCGTGGTGATGAGCTTGTCGATTCCATCCACCTTCGTGAAAATCAGCACCTCGGTGTTGATGTTCTGCGTATGCATCCGATCCATGAAGCTGGAGCGAACAGTGGTATAGATAAAGGAATAGATGGCAATCTGAATATTGAACACCAACAGACAGATTCCGTATACCGCCACGTTGAACAGCACGTTGATTCTTCCCACACTGGTATTCGGGTGGGTCTTGGACATGCAGACACCGATGATATCCGAACCGCCGGTGGAGCTTCCGCCTCGCAGAATGATTCCGGATCCCACACCGCCGATGACGCCTGCCACTACACAAGCGGACAGGTAATCGTTGAACAATGGCTTGGCCGGTACCGGAACCAGCGTCAGACAGAGGGAGGACATTCCGATGGAAATCAGGGATTTAATCGAGAACTTAATTCCCACCGCCCGATACGCGTAGTAAAACAGCGGCACGTTCATGAGAAAGTAGATGATACCGGTGAGGTCCATTCCCGGAGGTCCGGAGAAATGCAGCACCTTAACGAAGAACAGACGCAGTAGCTGCGCCATTCCCAGGAACCCGCCGTTGTACAGGCTCATCGGGGTAATCAGCACGTTAATGCTCACCGCATAGATAATGTTTCCTAAAATGATATAACAGAAATTTGCGAAGGCAGAAAACTTGTCTTCAAATTGATCTAACCAATTCATAACATCAGCATAGGGTGAAACAGTATTTCTGTTTCACCCTATCCCTAACTCTCCTTTTTTTAACTATGAGTTTTATTTATTACGGATGGCAGCCTGTGCTGCAGCCAGACGGGCAATCGGTACCCGGAATGGCGAGCAGGATACGTAATTCAATCCCAGTCTGTGGCAGAAATCGATGGTCTTCGGGTTTCCGCCGTGCTCACCGCAAATTCCCAGCTTGATGTTCGGACGGGTCTTCCGGCCTTCTTCTGCAGCCATCTTTACCAGCTTTCCAACGCCGCGCTGATCCAGAACCTGGAACGGATCTTCTTCCAGAACACCCTTCTCCACGTACTCGCGAATAATCTTTCCGGTATCGTCTCTGGAGAAACCGAATCCCATCTGAGTCATATCGTTGGTACCGAAGGAGAAGAATTCTGCATCTTCTGCAATTTCATCGGCAACCAGAGCGGCTCTCGGAATCTCAATCATGGTTCCAACCATGTAGTTCAGTCTCTCACCGGCCTTCTCGAAGCATCTCTCGGCAGTTTCGTCGATGGTCTTCTTCACGTTCTTCAGCTCGTTCGGAATACCTACCAGCGGTACCATGATTTCCGGTTTGATATCGATGCCGGTTTCCTTCTTTACTTCCAGAGCAGCGGTAATGATTGCCTCTGTCTGCATCTCGGCGATTTCCGGATAGGTTACCGCCAGACGGCAGCCTCTGTGTCCCAGCATCGGGTTGAACTCGTGCAGTTCGATGGTCTTCGTCTTAATCTTCTCCAGCGGAATACCGAACTGCTCGGACAGTTCCTTCATATCCTCTTCGTTCTTCGGGAGGAATTCGTGCAGCGGCGGATCCAGGAGACGGATGGTTACCGGCTTTCCTGCCATGGTCTCATACAGGCCCTTGAAGTCGCCCTTCTGATACGGAAGCAGGCCTGCCAGAGCTTCTCTTCTCTCTTCTTCGGTATCTGCCAAAATCATGCGGCGAATCTTCGGAATTCTCTCCTCTTCGAAGAACATGTGCTCGGTTCTGCAGAGACCGATTCCCTCTGCACCGAACTGAACCGCCTGCTTTGCATCTCTCGGATTGTCCGCATTGGTGCGAACGCCGATGGTGCGGATTTCGTCCGCCCACTTCATGATGGTACCGAAGTTACCGGACAGTTCCGGTGCCTTGGTTGCAATTTCTGCCGCATATACGCTGCCGTCGGTACCGTTAATGGAAATCATGTCTCCTTCATGGTACTTTACACCGTGGATTTCCATGTATTTCTCGTCTTCGTATACCGTGATGTCGTGGCATCCGGCAACGCAACACTTACCCATACCGCGGGCAACTACTGCTGCGTGAGAAGTCATGCCGCCCCTTGCGGTGAGGATACCTTCCGCTGCAACCATACCTGCCAAGTCTTCCGGCGAGGTCTCTTCACGAACCAGAACGACCTTCTTGCCGGCTTCCTTTGCAACGGCTGCATCATCGGCACTGAATACGATCTCGCCGCATGCCGCACCCGGGGATGCCGGAAGTCCCTTTCCAATCGGGGTGTGCTTCTTCAGTTCCTCTGCATCGAATGCCGGGTGGAGAAGCTGATCGATCTGCTCCGGTGCAATTCTCATGATTGCGGTCTCTTTATCGATTTTCTCTTCGTTCACCATATCTACGGCAACCTTTACCGCAGCTTCTGCCGTTCTCTTACCGTTTCTGGTCTGCAGCATGAAGAGCTTACCCTCTTCTACTGTGAACTCCATATCCTGCATATCCTTGTAGTGGTCTTCCAGGATTCTGGCAATATCTTCGAATTTTCCGTATACGTCCGGGAAAGATTCCTTCATCTGATCGATTGGCTGCGGTGTACGGATACCCGCTACAACGTCTTCGCCCTGGGCGTTTACCAGGAACTCACCGAAGATCTTGTTTTCACCGTTTACCGGGCTTCGTGTGAATGCAACGCCGGTACCGGAATTCTCTCCGGTATTTCCGAATACCATGGACTGAACGTTTACTGCCGTTCCCAAGGATGCGGAAATGTTATTCAGCTTTCTGTACAGGATTGCTCTTTCGTTGTTCCAAGAACGGAATACCGCCTGAATCGCCTCCATCAACTGATCCTTCGGATTCTGTGGGAACTCTCTGCCCAGTTCTGCTTTTACCAGTTCCTTGTATCCCTCAATGATGACCTTCAGATCCTCTGTCTTCAGATCCACATCGTATTCTGCGCCCACTTCCTTCTTGCGGCCGTCAAAAATCTGATCGAATTTGGACTTCGGAATTTCCATTACGACGTCACCGAACATCTGAATGAAACGTCTGTAACTGTCGTAAGCAAAACGTTCGTTTCCGGTCTTGGCAGCCAGGCCCTTTACGGAATCGTCATTCAGTCCCAGGTTCAGAATCGTATCCATCATTCCCGGCATGGAAACCGGTGCGCCGGAACGAACGGAAACCAAAAGCGGGTTCTCGATGTCTCCGAACTTCTTTCCCATTACCTGTTCCAGTTCATCCAGGTGTTCGTACACTTCCCGAACGATTTCCTCGTCCAGCATGCCGCCCTTGTTCAGATAATCCTTGCAGGCATCGGTAGAAATAGTAAATCCGAAAGGTACCGGCAGACCGATTTTCGTCATCTCTGCCAGGTTGGCACCTTTACCTCCCAGAAGGTCTCTCATATCCTTGGAGCCTTCATTGAATGAATACACAAACTTGCCCATAAGCTTTCTCCTTGTTTAAAAATTTCGCCTAGAATTCTAGCTTGCTATTAATATATTCACGTACGTCGGACAATGGCAGACGAATCTGTTCCATCGTGTCTCTGTCCCGTATGGTGACACAGTGATCTTCTGCCGTGTCGAAATCGACACAAACGCAGAACGGAGTACCGATTTCATCCTGACGGCGGTATCTCTTACCAATGGAACCGGAGGTATCATAATCGGTGCTGAAATATTTGCTCAATTCTTCGTAAATCGGTTCTGCCTGTTCCTTGAGCTTATTGGACAGCGGCAGAACGGCAACCTTATACGGTGCCAGTGCCGGATGGAGTCTCAGGACGATACGGGTATCTTCCTTGCCCTTCGCATCCGTCAGTGTTTCCTCGTCGTATGCATCAATCAAGAATGCCAATGCCACACGATCGGCACCCAGAGACGGCTCGATGCAGTACGGCACGTATTTCTCATGGGTTTCCGGATCCATATAGCTCATATCCTGACCGGAGTGGTTCTGGTGCTGCATCAAATCGAAGTCCGTACGATCTGCAATACCCCACAGCTCACCCCAGCCGAATGGGAACAGGTATTCCAAATCAGATGTGGCGTTGCTGTAGTGAGACAGCTCCTCTTTCTCGTGATCGCGAACTCGGATGTTCTCCATGTTCATGCCCAGATTCTTCAGGAAGTCCTGTGCGTACTGCTTCCAATATTCGAACCATTCCATGTCCGTTCCCGGTTTGCAGAAGAATTCCAGCTCCATCTGTTCAAACTCACGGGTACGGAAGGTGAAGTTGCCCGGAGTAATCTCGTTCCGGAAAGATTTACCGATCTGTGCAATACCGAATGGCACTTTCTTTCTGGCACTGCGCTGAACATTCTTGAAGTTTACGAAGATGCCCTGTGCCGTTTCCGGACGCAGGAAGATTTCCGATTTGGAATCTTCGGTAACGCCCTGGAATGTCTTGAACATCAGGTTGAACTTCCGAATCGGCGTGAAATCCGTCTTTCCGCATTCCGGACAAGGAACCTGATTCTCCTGGATGAAGGATTCCAGCTGCTCGTTGCTCCAGCCGTCACAAGCGACGGTTTCGCCCTTTGCCCGCATGTATTCTTCCACCAGCTGATCCGCTCTGTGTCTGGATTTGCAGCTCTTGCAGTCAATCAGCGGGTCCGAGAATCCACCTACGTGTCCGCTGGCTACCCAGGTTTCCGGGTTCATCAGAATTGCCGCATCCAGTCCTACGTTGTACTTGGATTCCTGAACGAACTTCTTCCACCATGCCTGCTTCACGTTGTTCTTGAACAACACGCCCAGAGGACCGTAATCCCATGTATTTGCCAGGCCGCCGTAAATGTCGGAACCCGGGAAAATAAATCCTCTGTTGCTGCATAGAGCTTTGATTTTTTCCATTGTTGCTTTGTTGTTATCTGCCATTCTTTCTCTACTCCAAACTTTTAATTAATTTATTAATTTTCCGGATTAATGCCGCTCTCCTGCGCCACTTCTTCCAGAATCTTTGTCAGATCCTCTTTGGTCTCTTCGCCAATCGGTGCTTCCGCTGCTGCCGGAGCCGCTTCTTCCGCAGGTGCCGCCGCTTCCGGCTCATCCTCTGCGTCTACATCCACTACCACCGGCTCGTCATCGTCGATGTCCAGGTCGAACTCTTCAAAGAAATCGTCATCCTCATCTTCTGTCTTCTTCCGGAAGATATCCGATCCCTTCCGCTTCAATTCTTCGAAACCTTCCCGAACGCGGTCGGAATCGATGCCATCCGCCTTCTTTTCCCGGAGATCTTCCAGCACATCCTGGCCCCGATCCCGAAGCTCGTTGTACATATCCGAACCCTTTTCCTTCAGGTCTTCGTAGAATTCGCTGTCCTTAATCTTATCGACCTTCTCCATGCCCTTGTCGTAGTAAATCTGACCCTGGGCTCTGGCTTTCCGGTACTGACTCTTCACCTTGCCGTTAATATCGGTAATCTGTCCCTGATCGTTCACGAATTCAATCTTGCAATTGAATCCGGCGGCACTGATGACACCGAAGATAACGCCCCAAGGAGCCACTACAGCGCCCAGCAATCCTGCCGTCAGCGGCAGATTCAGGAGAATGGTATCGCCCTTGCGAACGATAATTCGGGACATATTTCCCTTGGCGATGGTCTTCTTCAGCTGGCGCTTCAGAATGCCTTCTTTGTTCTCTTCATCCGCTTCATGGGCATTGATATAATCCATGGACTCCTCAATGTTGATGATGGCGTCCACCACGCTTCCGTTGGCTTCTTCCAACGCTTCCTTTGCTTCCCGATAGCTGACACCGGTACGGTCCTTGACCAATTCGATTTTTTCCAATGTAATTTCCATATCTTCCTCCTTGCCGGGACTTCTTCTATGCATCGAAATCCCCTTTCAAAAGATCAGTATTCAGGTAGTATTCCAAATATTCTGACAGAATTGTCTTCAATTCCCGCTGAATTTCCGGTTTCAACTGAATTCTGGAAAAAGTGGCAAGAGAATGTCTTACCATATATTTCAATACCTCCACTATATCAAAATGAGGCTTGAAAATCAATGTATCCCCGTCGCTTTTCTCTCTCTCCATGCAATCTCCACACAGGATTCCGCCCCCGGAAATCGAGAAATACGCCGGCGTTTCGAAGTCCTCTCGCTTCTTCCCGCAATCCACGCACTGATTCAGCTCCGGCATAACCCCCTGCATTCCAAGATTTTTTACCAAATACGCATAGAGCATGGTCTCATAATTTCCCTTTGCTTGGGTGATGGCCTCCATGAACTCGATGGTCAATTCGAAGGTTCGTGGCTGCGGTTTCCCCTCCTCCAGCGTCTCGTTCAGGTATTCAATCACCCGGGACGCTGCCAGGAATCGGTCGATATCTTCGCCGATGGAATAGAAGCTGCGCTTGATTCCCGCGCCGTTGATGTTGTAGTAGTCCCGATTCTTGAAGATTTCGTATTCCGAGTAGGTAAAAGGACGCAGCGCCAAGGCCGAACGGTTCCGGCCCCGCTCCGACAGTCCGGTGCCCGCGGAAATCTTTCCGTAATCCTTCGTGAACACCACAATCATCCGCCGGTTGTTGGCGATTTTATTCTGTTTCAGTACAATTCCTTCTGTTGTAATCAGCATTCTTTACTCGTCTTTATAACCGAAATTGCGAATGGTGCGGTCCGAATCCCGCCAATTCTCTTTCACCTTCACCCAAAGGGACAGGAACACCTTGGTGCCCAGCAGGGCTTCGATTTCCATCCGGGCACTCTTGCCCACGCCCTTCAGCTTCCGACCGCCCTTGCCAATGATGATGCTTTTATGGGATTTTCGTTCGCAGTAGATTACCGCGCCGATATCCGTGATGTTCGGTTTCTCTTCGTAGGATTCGATTTCCACGAAAACGCCGTGAGGCACCTCTTCGTTCAGGTATTCCAGCAGTTTCTCCCGAATAATCTCGCTGACGATGAACCGCTCCGGATGATCCGTCGCCATGTCCTCCGGATAATACATCGGACCTTCCTCCATGTATCCGGTGAGGCGCTCGATCAGCTCCTCCACGTTGGTTCCGTTCAGCGCCGACACGCCGTAGATGTCGTCGAAGATATTCATCTCGGAATACCGATTGTACAGCTCCAGATAATCTTCCGGCTTCATCAGATCCATTTTGTTGATGGCCAGAATTTTCGGCGTATCCACTTCCTGAATCATGTCCAACAGATACTGGTCGCCGGATCCGAATTTGCGGCTTCCGTCGATGATAAACACGATGAGATCCACGCCTTTATAGGTGTTCACCGCCGTCTCGTTGATGGTGGCCCCCAGCTTGTTCTTCGGCTTGTGAATTCCCGGGGTGTCCAGGAAAATCAGCTGGCGTCCGTTTCCGTTGTCGTATTCCATATCCGTGTAGATTCCGGTAATCCGGTTCCGGGTGGTCTGCGGCTTGCTGGATGTAATTGCAATCTTCTCTCCCAGAATCTGATTCAGCAGCGTAGACTTTCCTACGTTCGGTCTTCCGATAATTCCAATAAACCCTGATTTCATACTCTCTCCATTTCTATTCTCTCTTCAGGTCCACCGCCGACATCACGTTTTCCTCGTGAAGCCGCATGACCTTCTTCTCTTCCTCTTCCATGTGATCATACCCCAGCAGATGCATCATGCTGTGAACGAACAGGTAGGTCAGCTCCCGCTCCTCGGTATTTCCATATTCCACCGCCTGCTCGCAGGCCCGCTTATAACAGATTACCACGTCTCCCAGCAGCACCGAAATCTCCTCATCCAAGGATTCCAGCTCTTCCGCAACCGCTTCTGCCGATTCATACTGCGGGAAGGACAGCACGTCCGTTACCCGGTCGATGCCCCGATACTCCCGATTAATCTGCTGAATGGTCTCCTCATCCGTGATGGTGAGGGACACCTCCAGCCGCTCTTCTTCCTCTTCCGGCAGATCGAATTCCTGACGGAACACTTCCGACGCCGCTTCCAGAATCTTTATAAAAGCAGCTTCCTGCAGTCTGCCGTTCTCGTCTACGCAATCGATTCTCATTTTCTTCTGTCTCCGCTTTTCTTCTCGTAATCGTTATAGGCTTTGATAATTCTTTTTACCAGTTCGTGGCGAACCACATCCACATCGGTCAAATAACAGAATCGGATGCCTTCCACATTCTTCAGCACCCGGGTGGCCTCCAGCAGTCCGGAACCCTTTCCCTTTGGCAGGTCGATCTGGGTGATATCCCCCGTCACCACCACTTTGGAATGGAATCCCATTCGGGTGAGGAACATCTTCATCTGTTCCCGCGTGGTGTTCTGCGCTTCGTCCAGAATGATGAAAGAATTGTCCAGCGTCCGGCCTCTCATGTATGCCAGCGGAACCACCTCGATGGCACCCTTTTCCTTCATTCTGGCCGCCGCTTCCTGACCCATGATTTCATATAAGGCATCGTACAGCGGGCGAAGGTACGGATCCACCTTCTCCTGAAGGTCTCCCGGAAGGAATCCCAGGCTCTCTCCGGCTTCCACCGCCGGCCGCGCCAGGATAATCCGCTCGATTTCTTTATTCTTGAGGGCGTTCACCGCCATGGCACAGGCCAAATACGTCTTTCCCGTTCCCGCCGGTCCCACGCCGAACACCATGTTGTTCCGGCGAATGGCATCCACGTATTCCTTCTGTCCGAACGTCTTCGGGCGAAGGGGTTTCCCGTAATGGGTATAGCAGATAATATCCCGGGCATTCTCTTGCTCATCGTAGGGAATCTCCCGGGTCAGCGCCTCGATGATGTAATCCGCCTTCTGGGAATCCAGCTTGCCGGTGGCCTTCAGCTCTCCCGCCATCTTCGTCAGCATATCCCGGGCCCGATTGCCCTCCTCTCCCTGAATCAGGAGCTCGCTGTTTCGCTGAATAATCGTTGTTCCGGTGGCCCGCTCCACCGCCTTCACGTTCCGATCCATGCTGCCGAACAACGCAGCGGAATCCACGGTACCGTCAATCGGGAAGGTAATTGTTTTTTCGTTCTTCAAGTCTTCTTATCCTCATAAAAGTATATTTTTACAGTCTGATTATAGCCTTTTTGTTTTTGCAATACAACCTCAAACAGAACAGAAGGGGCGTTTCTGCATCTGAGATTACCGGAGTGCCGTTAATGAAACCAAAAAATCCGAAACCGACAGATTCCGCAAATGAAATTCTGCCGGTTCCGGATTGCTCTGTGTTATATCGGCGATTTCCCGCCGATACGGTGATTCTATCTACATTTTGTAGAATTGTCAAATACTTTTTCTTCATATTGTGGAATTCCGTTGACGGATTTTTTCCGCTCCCCTATATTTTGTAGAAAAGAAAGGATTGCACAATGGATCAGCAAAGCATCGGCAACAAGTTACGAAAACTCCGGAATCAGAACAACCTGTCCGTGCAGGACGTGGCTGCACTGCTTCACAAATACGGGATATACATCAGCACAAAGGCGCTCTACAGCTACGAAACCGGCACTCGCTCCGTGGAAGCGCCCATTTTTCTGGCGCTGTGCATGATTTACCGGTGCGATAATATCCTGAAGGAATTTGCCGATTGCGATTATGCGGTAACCATTCCTTCCAGTGAAGAGCTTCGCCTGTTGGAACGGATTCGCGGCCTGGACGAACACGGTCAGGAACTGCTGAACGGGATGCTGGAACTGGAGCTGAAGCGCTGCCGAAAGGGCTGATACCTAAGAGGAAGCTTTCTCTGCGCCCAGGATCTCGTTGATGATGAACCGGGCCAGGAGCCGCTGGATTTTCTTGGAAAACCCGTGCCCCTCTCCGTGGAGGATGTACAGCTTCGCATTATCGTACATCGCTGCCGCCCGTTCCGAATAAGAGGCATCCACAACCTCATCATTATCTCCGTGGAAGATGAAAACCTTTCCTTTATACTTCCGAATTTCCTTCTGAAAATTATAATCCAGCAAATACTGGTAATACGTCTTTCCCACCGTAAGGCCCATGATTTCCACTTCATCCGGCACCTCTTCCAGACTGGAATACCGCCGCTTCGCATCATCGGGGATGCACAGCGCCGGATAGGCCAGAAAGAGCCCTCGAATTTCCTCCGGCCGGTTGCTGGCCACCAGAGCCGATACCAGTCCTCCCTGACTGGCACCCAGCAGGTAGATTCGCTGCGGATCGATTCCATCCTGCTCCTTTACTAAATCAATCACCGAGTCCAAATCGTCCTTCTGGGTAAAAATAGACATGGACCGCATATCTCCCCGGCTTCGACCGCTTTTGTACCCGCTCCCTCCGCGAAAATCAAAGGAGCACACCGCAATTCCGCCGGCAATCAGAATGCGCTGCATCCGCCGATTGTCCGTGGCATTGCCCCCGAAAGTATGGCTGAAAATCACCACCGGGCTCTTCTCTCCCGCCTGCTGGCAGGGAAACTTCAAATCGATATACAGATGTGTACCCACCGGATTCAGTCGCATGATCCTCACTTCCTTTTATGTAAATAATCTTTCACTCTCTAAAACAATCTATCAAACAATCTGTTCTCCGTCAATAATTGTTTCACTCAAAAAAAATTTAATATATCACTTTAAATTCCATCGTTGTATAATGTATTCTGTTATTAAATTTTATCGTCAGATATTACATCATCTATTGATATTTTTAATCGTAAAAAGGAGAAGGACGAATGAGCAATCTTCATGAGGAATGCGGCATCTTCGGCATTTTCAGCGAAAACCGACAGAATGTTGCGGAGACGGTTTACTACGGGCTTTTCGCTTTGCAGCACCGGGGACAGGAAAGCTGCGGCATCGTGGTAAACGACGACGGAATCTTCCGGAACTACAAGGACAACGGCCTTGCCCACGAGGTCTTCACTCGGCACGTGTTGGAGGATCTGGGGCCGGGAAATATGGCCATCGGACACGACCGCTACAGCACCACCGGTGCCAACGAGCGAATCAACGCCCAGCCGATTGTGGTCAACCACCACAAGGGACGCATGGCGCTGGCCCACAACGGAAACATCGTCAACGCCTTCGAACTGCGTCAGGAATTGGAGCTGCAGGGTTCCATCTTCCACACCACCAACGATTCGGAGGTCATCGCCTATGTGATTACAAAGGAACGGATTCAGAGCGAATCCATCGAGGAGGCACTGAACAAGGCCATGGGACGCATTGACGGCGCCTACTCCCTTCTGATTATGTCACCGCAGAAGATGATTGCCTGTCGGGACCCGTACGGCTTCCGCCCGCTGTGCTACGGCAAGCGAGAGGACGGTGCCTACATCGTAGCATCCGAGACCTGCGCTCTGGACGCGGTGGGGGCGGAATACATCCGGGACCTGGAGCCGGGTGAAATTCTGGTATTCAGCAAAGACGGCATCCAATCCATCCGGGACCACTGCGGGGAAAAGGAACATAAAATCTGCATTTTCGAGTACCTCTACTTTGCCCGTCCGGATTCCCAAATCGAGGGAAAGAGCGTTCACGAAGCACGGCGCAAAGCCGGTGCCCTGCTGGCCATGCAATATCCGGTAGATGCGGACATCGTCATCGGGGTTCCGGATTCCGGTCTGGATGCGGCCATCGGCTACGCGGAGCAATCCGGAATTCCGTATGGAATGGGTTTTGTCAAGAACAAGTACATCGGCCGGACCTTTATCGCCCCTGGTCAGAAAAATCGAGAGGATAAGGTTCGCATCAAGCTGAACGTGATCCGGAACAGCGTTGCGGGAAAGCGGGTGGTATTGGTGGACGATTCGGTAGTTCGGGGAACCACCATCACCCGAATCATCCAGCTGGTTCGCTCTGCCGGCGCCACGGAGGTTCACGTCATGTCCTCTGCTCCTGCCTTCACCGACGCCTGCTACTACGGCGTGGATGTGGACACCAAGGAAAACCTCATCGCCTGCCAATGCGGCTACGATCAGGACAAAATCGCAAAGAAAATCGGTGCCGACAGCATGGGTTATCTGGATGTAAACACCCTGCACCTGATCATCGGCAATCGTCCGGGAGAAGGTTTCTGCAGCGCCTGCTTCGGAACCGGATACCCGACCCCGATCCCGACCGGTCAGAAGGACCGCTTCGAAGAGAAAATTAATGCCGATGCCCCGGCAAAGGAATCCGAAGAATCCTACGATAACTTCCTTCGGGTCGAATAGTGCATAAAAACAATCCGCCTCACCGGACGTTTCCGATGAAGCGGATTCTTTTTTTATGAAATTCTTTTACGCATTCGGACGGGTATCCCGGAACTCTCCTACAGTAAAAAATACCAGCCCAATCCATATAATTCCGAAGGCCATGAACTGAACGCTGTCGGCGTGCTCGTGGTACAGCAAGATGCCGAGGATCATCTGCATGGTAGGACTAATGTACTCTACCAGGCCCAGGATGAACATGGATGTTTTCTGAGCGCCGGCGCTGAAGAGCATCAGGGGCACCGCGGTGCAGAATCCGCAGAGAAGCAACAACACCACCTGATACGGAGCGCCCACTGCGAAAGCACCCTTTCCGCTGATTTCCTGATACAGGATGATTGCCAGGGCGATAGGCGCCAGGAACATGGTCTCGTAAATCATGGACAGCACCGGATCGATGGTGACGGAGCGCTTGATGGCGGCGTAGACGGAGAATGTCAGTGCCAACCCCAGCGCAACGGTAGGGATCTGGTGGAAGTGAACCAGCATGACCAGCACCGCTGCCAGGGCAAAGATCATAGCGATGATCTTGTACTTCGTCACCCGTTCACGGAACAGGATGATGCCCAGCAGACATACCATCAGCGGCTCGATGTAGTATCCCAGGCTGGTCTGGAGAATGAATCCCGCATTCACCGCCCAAATGTAGGTGGACCAGTTGATGGTGATGATGATTCCGGCGATGACCAGCGTTTGAACGGTCTTTCGGTCTTCCTTCAGCGGCGCCCAGATTTCCTTCCAGGTGTAATTCTTGCGCGCCAGCAGCAGCGCCGTCAGGAGCACCATCAGCACCCGATAGAGAATGATTACCGATGAACTGATGGGAATCAAGGATTTCCAATAGATGGGCAGCACGCCCCAGATGACCATGCAGAAGACCACCTGAAGAATTCCCTTCCGATATCGTGATTGTTCTTTTGTCATTTTTGATTCCCCCTCTTTGTTTTTTCTCTGAAAAAGTCCCATGCGTCCCATTATATGCTGGACTTTTGAATATTGCAATGGTATCCTTGTTAGGCTATTTGGAAGAATCGTATTCAAAAAAACAAACCGTGGAAGCCATGGTTTGAAAAAATATAAATCATTAAATTGTGGGGGTTTTTGCCGTGGAAGATATTTTGTTTTTTCTGGAGATTATGGGAACCGTTGCCTTCGCCATTTCCGGTGCCGTGCTGGGCATCCGAAAGCGCATGGATATTTTCGGCGTGGCCATTCTGGGACTCACCACCGGTGTGGGCGGCGGAATCATCCGGGATTTGATTGTGGGCAACAATCCGCCCCTCACCTTTCAGGACCCGGTGTATCTGATGGTGTCCGTCATCACTTCCATCATCGTATTCCTTCCGGCCATCCGGACGTGGATTTTCCGGGAAACCCGGTTCTACGAAACGCTGATGCTGCTGTTCGATTCCATCGGACTGGGCATCTTCACCGTGAACGGAATTCAAACCGCTTACCAATCCACCAACATTCACGGCATCATCCTGTTGGCCTTCGTGGGCGTTATTACCGGATGCGGCGGCGGCGTTCTGCGGGATATGATGGCCGGAGACCGCCCGTACATCTTCGTCAAGCACTTCTACGCCAGCGCTTCCCTGCTGGGTGCTTTGGCGTGCATCCTTCTCTGGAACCGAATCGGCTACGGCGGAGCCATGCTGCTGGGCGCCACATTAATTGTGGTTCTCCGGCTTCTGGCCGCTCGAAATCACTGGAGCCTTCCGAAAGCAGACCTTCCGGAAAATCCGGAGGATTAACGCGCTTGCTTCCGTAATTTCCCTTTCGCCGGATTACGCCACCAGGGTGCTGACCCACACCAAAGCGAAACCAATAACCACACTGGTCAGGGACTCCCGCAAATGCTCCCGGGTACGGAACACGTGGGGTGTCAGCTCGGAGAATACAATGTAGAGAATCATGCCCGTGGCGATGCTTACCATGGTCAGGGTCAGAACCTCCGACAAGTGCACCTCAATCATATTCATCAGCACGCCGCCGAAGAGGGTGGACAGGGTTACCGACGCCAGAAGGACGTACCGCTCGCTGCGCTTCCGCTCCTCCATGGTGGAATCGATCAGCATTCCCATCGGGATGTTGTGCATGGCGATGCCCAGGGCAAAAATAATCCCGTCGGACATGGAATTCATGGCGATGCTGTACACCGACATTCCTTCCACTATATTATGGAGGATTACCGCCATCGCCGAAATGATTCCGATGTGGGCAGCATTCTCATGATCGTGAGTCTCCTCCGTGTCGTGGTGATCCGGGATGAACAGGTCCAACACCTTCAGCATGGCGATGCCCACTGCCAGCATACCCAGGCTGTATCCCCGGCCTTGCGCCTCCACCAATTCGTGCACCTCCGGGAACAAATCAAAGAGCAGCAGTGCCGCCAGCGCACCCAGCGCCAAAGCCATGGACAGGTGCTCCATCTTTTCCGTATCTTTAATCAAATGCGTCGCCAAGGCTCCCAGCAAAATGGAGAACCCGGCAACTGCGGTAATCATCAATTCCATTCGTTACTTCCTTTTACAATTATCATCTGCTATTACTGCACCCCCACCATCGGGATGGGGTAAAATAATCCTATCTACCAACTAGGTTATTATATGTAGCCGCCGTCCATCTGTCAAGTTTCGGATTCCGGAGACGTCCGGTTCTCCCCTTCCAAAAAAATTCTTTTTCTGCCCTTGACGCAAGTCCGCCTCCTATTATATAATTTCTCGGTAAATCAATATGGAAAATGTATTAAGCATTTGCTTCGATCCACGTCTGTCAGGGAAAATTCCTGATGCGTGGTCTTTTTTTTCGCAATAAATGCGATACGAGATTAAGGAGGTCATCTCATGAAGTCATCATCCCTTTTCAGTCTTCGATTTCTCCGAAATGTACTGATTATCATCTTCGGAAACTTCATCTACGCCGTGGGCGTCGTTTTCTTTATCCTTCCATCCGGTCTGATTACCGGCGGCACCACCGGTATCGGTTTGATCATGAACCACTTCACCGGCATGGATATTTCCATCTTCGTGGGCATCTTCAATGTGGCCATGTTCCTGCTGGGCGCTCTCATCCTGGGAAAGGAATTTGCCCTCACCACACTGGTGAGCACCATTTTCTACCCCCTGCTCCTGGGCATCCTGCAGCGGGCCGTGGGCGGCTTCATTCTGACACAGGATCTGTTCCTCAGCGCCCTCTTCGGCGGCCTGTGCATCGGCATTTCCCTGGCGATGATCATCCGGCTGGGGGCCAGCACCGGCGGCATGGATATTCCGCCTCTGGTCCTGCAGAAACTCTTCCGGATTCCCGTATCCGTCAGCCTGTACGTATTTGATTTTATCATCCTGATCGGCCAGATGCTCTTCTCCGACAAGGACACCAGCCTCTACGGCATCATTTTGGTTATCGTGTACACCATGACCCTGGACAAACTGCTGGCGCTGGGCACCGCCAAAACCAAATTGGAAATCGTCACCAAACACTCCGAGGAGATGAAGGATGCCATTCTGGCAGACATCGACCGGGGCGTCACCCTGCTGCACGGAAAGACCGGTTACCTGGGCATTGAAACCGATGTGCTTTCCTGCGTCATCTCTCCTCGAGAGCTGTACCGCACGGAGAAGGTGGTTCACGAGGTGGATCCCAATGCCTTCATCGTGCTGAGCAAGGTGAGCAGCGTCACCGGCCGAGGCTTTACGAAAGAGAAAAAATACATCCCGAAGAACTCCTAGGTCCTTCCGGCACAGTAACACCGAAAAAAAGTTCTTTTTCAACTGACAGTACTCTTTCGAGTGTTGTTGCATTGTTCTTGAATTGATACAATCCGGTTAAGAAGTACGTCTCCCCTTCTCTAGGAAGAACGGCAGGTTCAGGCACCTGCAGGAGGAACCGATATGAAAAAGAACACAAAGAAACGAAGGACGATTCGTCGTCTGCTGATCGCCACCGCGTTTGCGCTCCTGATGATTCCGGCATCGGTTTCCGCAGATGTTGTGGGGAAAAAGATTACACGAGAGTACACACCGAATAAACAAAATCCGTTGTCAAAAATCGAATACACCTATCGAAGCGACGGAAAATTCGATATGGTCCTTACCTTCGATATTGTTGCAGCGGAATACGCTGTGTGGCATGTGGATAATGCCCGGGACTATGTCCTCGAGGTTTATTCCAAAACCCAGAACAACCAGCTCATCGGATCCCAGATTATCAATGCTCCGGACATTCGAAAATTGAACGGAAAACTCGTCTATGATTTCAAGGATGCACAGAAGGTCCCGATAGTCCGGCCGGAAGAAGAGCTTTCCATCAGCTTTAAATTCTATAGTGACTACAACAACGATCAATATGCGAACTACGGCAACAACTTCCAGCCGCGAACGGTGCAGGCACCGAAAAAACCGGAAGCACCGAATCCAAACCTTCTGGATAAAATGACCGGATACGGCCAGGTGGAAAAGATGGATTCGGACGGTACCGAATACACGGAAGTGTACGCCACCTTCCGCGGCACGCAGGGGCCGAACGCCGGCGAAACGCTCTACGCGTATAACCTGGACGACAAGAGCATTTACGGATCGTCCAAGAGCAGAACCGTAAAGGTATGGATCTACCGGGATAAGATAAGACCATTCAACATCGCGGATCAGAGCCCGCGCCGCTGGATGCTGGTTTCCGCAAAGGATCCGAATACGGCTGCACAAATTGCGGAAGCAAGTGCTTCCCATGCGAAATCCTTGGCCTTTGACTCGCCGGCGAAGATCAGCTTAGAGATGGAAGATGTCTATCGATTCGGCAGCACATCTACCCGCTACGACCAAGCGACGGTTGCCGTATACAAGGACAAAAATCACAATACCGGATATGCGGACGGAGTGGAAATCTATAACTACGTAAAGGGCAAGGGAGAAGCGGATCTTTACCAGGAGTTCAGCTTTGATTCGGGGAAAGACCACGGCAAATTCAATCTCACCGGACTGCTTCCGGGAACCACCCGGTACTACACCGTTCACACCATTCGGTACAAGAATGGCTTGGAATACAATTACTGGGACGGATATTACTACACCGTACGTACCGAGAATTTCAAAGCACCGGGCTTCTCCTCAGTAAAGATGGGACCGAAGCAGGTAAAGATGCTGATAAAGGTTCCGGAGGATCAGCGGGCAAAGGGATTGTCCACCATGTACGTATACCGGGGTAGCAAGAAGATTAAGACCATCAAGAGCAACGGTAAGGCGACCATCACATTCACCTACAGCGCGAAGAAGGCCAACTCCTACAAGTACAAGGTGAAAGCGGTGTGCGCGAAGAAGACCAGCATTACCAAGTCCACTTCCGCAAAGAAGCCGAAGAGCAACACCTACAAAAGGCCGGGACGTCTGAACAGCAATATCAATCAGATTACACCATACGCAACGGCGAAATTCGTCCCATGGCAGATTTCTTACTACGATAAGAAAATCAAGGTGACGGGATACATCGTGAACAACCGGATGTTCAAGATGAAGAAGTACAAATTCAAGGTCTACGTGTACAACAACAACAAGAAAATTGCCACAAAGACCGTGACGTACAAGAACATCAAGAAGTATGCGAAGAAAAAGGTCACCATCACCATCAAGACCAAGAAGAAACCGGATTTCGTCAACTACTCCATCGGCTGGGGTACATCCAACGTATCGACCAAATGGGGATGGTAGTTCGGCAAAAACAAGATGGAACCCACTAACGGAATAAACGAAATGAAGAGGCTGTTCCCTTCCGGGGGAGCAGCCTCTTCATTTGCGTATATTTCATTTCTACTGTTCCAGATACTTCCGAATCTTCGGCATCATCGCCTGTGCCCGCTTCCGCCCCTCTTTATAGGTGCGGTCCATGTGCGCCACATTGTGCTCCGTCCGGCTGATGTCCAGTTCTTTTTCCGGATAGATGACACAGAGTTCTCCTTTGGATCCCAGCTGATGGACCATTTTCTTGGACCGATTGTACACCACGTGACGGTTCCGAAGGCTGGCCGCAACCTGCGGATATTTGTGGAGGAGCAATCCGTAAAGGTGATCGTGCCCGGTGGGCGCCTTGAC
Source organism: uncultured Clostridia bacterium (assembly GCA_934234035.1). Classification (GTDB taxonomy): domain Bacteria; phylum Bacillota; class Clostridia; order Peptostreptococcales; family Anaerovoracaceae; genus Mogibacterium_A. The sequence continues at coordinate 33,559 of CAKQHH010000015.1, forward strand.
GTAATCCTTCGGCCGAGTCAGCACTGTGACAATCCGGTCGTACCCCTGGTTCCGTGCGTACTGCACCGGAATGGAATCGCTGATGCCGCCATCCAGCAAGCTGTATCCATCGATATGCACCGCACGGGATACCACCGGCATGGATGCGCTGGCTCTCACCCACTCCAGCGCGGCATCGTTCAGTTCCGGCAGCTCCTTATATACCGGCTTCCCGGTTCGGGTATCGGTACACACTACGACGAACCGGCTGGGATCGTTGTCATAGGTTTCCTTATCCATCACATCCAGTTCCCTCGGCAAGGTGTGGTAGCAGAACTCCGCCCCGTACAGATCTCCGGTCTTCATCAGAGAGCGCAAGCTGCAATACCGCCAATCCTTTGCGAATCGCCGGTTATAACGGATAACCCGTCCCGGCTGATGGGACTTGTAGTTGCAGCCGAATGCCGCACCGGCGGAGACGCCGATGACCGCATCAAAATGAATGTTGTTTTCCATCAGCACGTCGATAACTCCCGCGCTGAAAATGCCTCGCATGGCACCGCCCTCCAGAACCAACGCGGTTCGATGCTTGCCGTTATTCTCTTTTTTCGAAATCGTTTCTTTTGTATACATATTCACTGTTATTCCCCTAGAATTCCGCTCTCAAACAATTTAGTCAATATTATAACATAGTTTTTATGAAATAGAACTAAATTTATAAGTTTTTTGTGTGAATTTTGTTGACATGCATGGTATACCCGTATACATTACCATTGAAGAGAATAAGTCCGGTCTTGTTTTTCCTCCTTCGTTTCATATATAATGTAGAAGATTGTGATTTCAAAAATGAAAGGAATATATATTTATGAGCATCTTAAACGTGGAACACCTGACCCACGGCTTTGGTGACCGCCAGATTTTCGACGACGTATCCTTCCGACTTCTGGCCGGTGAACACATCGGACTGGTGGGCGCCAATGGAGAAGGCAAGTCTACTTTTATGAATATCATCACCGGGAATCTTGCACCGGATGAAGGAAAGGTGGAATGGTCGAAGCGCGTTCGTGCGGGCTATCTGGACCAGCACACCGTCCTCACCAAGGGGCAGACCGTGCGGGACGTGCTGAAAACCGCTTTTGACTACCTCTTTGAGATGGAGCAGGAAATGAACGACCTGTACATGTCCATGGGAGATCCGGATGTGGATGAAAATACCATGAACGCGCGAATGGAGGAAGCCGGCACCCTGCAGGACCTTCTCACCGCTCATGATTTCTATATGATTGACGCGAAGATTGATGAAGTAGCCCGGGCGCTGGGCTTGACAGACCTGGGACTGGATCGGGATGTTACGGAGCTGTCCGGCGGACAGCGAACCAAAGTGCTGCTGGCCAAGCTTCTGCTGGAGAAACCGGAAATCCTCTTGCTGGACGAGCCGACCAACTACCTGGATCGAGAACATATCGTATGGCTGCAGCGGTATCTGCAGAATTACGAAAATGCTTTTATCCTGATTTCCCATGATATTCCGTTCCTGAACAGCGTAATCAACCTGATCTACCACATGGAAAATCACAAGCTGGACCGGTATGTGGGGGATTACGACGATTTCATGAAGGTGTACGAGATGCGGAAGGCGCAGCACGAAGCGGCCTACCAGAAGCAGCAGCAGGAAATCGCTCAGCTGAAGGATTTCGTGGCCCGAAACAAGGCTCGAATTTCCACCCGAAACATGGCCATGTCCCGCCAGAAGAAGCTGGATAATATGGAACTAATTGAGAAGCAGGTGGAACGGGTGAAACCGGAATTCGACTTCCACCTGGGGCGCACGCCGGGACGGTTCCTTTTCGAGACGAAAGGGCTGGTCATCGGATACGATACGCCGCTTTCCAAGCCGCTGGATTTCGTCATGGAGCGAAAGGAGAAGGTGCTTCTCACGGGTGCCAACGGAATCGGGAAAACCACGCTGCTGAAGAGCTTGCTGGGACTGATTCCGCCGTTGGAAGGTCAGATTGAGAAGGATCCGTATATGCAGATTGGTTACTTCGAACAGGAAATGAGTCAGGATGTGGATACCACCTGCATCGAAGAGATTTGGAACGAATTCCCATCCTGGGACCAGCGGGAAGTGCGGGCGGCGCTGGCTCGCTGCGGCCTCACCTCAAAGCACATTGAAAGCCGAATTCGGGTGCTTTCCGGTGGCGAACAGGCCAAGGTGCGCCTGTGCAAGCTGATGAATCGGGATTCCAATATTCTGGTTCTGGACGAGCCGACCAACCACCTGGACGTGGATGCCAAAGACGAGCTGAAACGGGCGCTGATGGAGTACAACGGCAGCATTCTCATGGTGTGCCACGAGCCGGAATTCTATGAAGGACTGGCCACCCGGGTGATTGACTGCTCCCGGTGGACCACGAAATTGGTGTAATATAAAGAGCGTGAACGCTTGGGTATGTTCCCTTGGTTCACGCTCTTTTGCTTATCTTTTTTTATAAAGAACCAGCTCCGGATTCTCTCCCTCTGCCCCGAAAGTGGACACCATGATGAAATCCATGCCGGCAAGCACGCCAAAGCATCGGTCTCCGCCAAACTCCGAATCCAGCTGATTTCCAAAATAGGTCGTCCGGTCATCCAGGAGCTTCACGCTTTGGCCGTTCGGCAGCGGATATTCCAGATTCACGTATTTGCCCACGAGTGCATTGAGTTTCTCGACCTTCGGAAGTCCTTCGACGTGAAGGTCGTTGATTTCTTTTATAAGCTGTTTTTTAGACTCCTCAAACTGCCCGCCATCGCTGAGCGCTTCGTATTTCTTCCAAATCTTCCAAAGGCATCCCGCAGCATTGACAGATTAGCGGCCGTGGTTCGCCAACCCTTGCCGGGTACGAAGTTCCAAAATTATATCTTTCGTTTCCATTCATTCCACCTCCGTTACGGATATGATAACAGACCGATGGAGTTTTAGAAAAGCAACTTGCTGTTTCTCTCGCTTTTCGTCGGCAACGGTACTTGTGCGAGAATTACCGCTACGAACACCAGGATGCATCCCAGAATTTCTTTCGGAAGGAGCACTTCATTCAGGAAGAGGCATCCGGACACTGCAGCGAATACCGATTCCAAGCTCATAATCAAGGTCGCGGTGGTCGGATCCGTGTCCTTCTGGGCTACAATCTGAAGGGTAAATCCCACGCCGCTGGACAGGATTCCCGCGTAGGCAATGGTCATCCACGCCGAAAGGAGTCCGCTCACGGACGGGTTCTCCAGCACAAACATCACCGGTGTCATCACAATCGCTGCCACTGCAAATTGGATGCACGCCATCTTAACGCCATCCACGCCTTTCGAGGTAAAATGATCGATTGTCATAATGTGTACCGAAAAGCCCACCGAACAAAAGAGCACCAAAATGTCCCCTTTAGATATGCTAAAACCTTCTTTCACGCACAGTAAATAGAAGCCTGCCATGGCCAACACCACGCAGAACCAGATGATTCGCGGAATTTTCTTTCCGATGAAAACACCCATCAACGGCACCAGGATAATGTACAGCGCCGTAATAAATCCGGCTTTTCCCGCTGTCGTCATGGTGATTCCAATTTGCTGCAGGGAACTGGCTACCGCCATTACCAGGCCGCAGTAAATGCCGCCCACCAAAGTGGTCCGGTCCGGAAGCAGGATGGATTTCCAATTTGCTCCCCGGGACGCGGTCTCATCGATTCCCGTTCCGGAATCCGCATTGTCCGTCATCTCTTTCTTCTTCCCGATTACGTAAATTACCGGAATCAGAAAGAGAAAGGCCAGGACGTTCCGGGCCATGTTGTAGGTGTAAGGACCCACGTAATCCATCCCGGAACTCTGGGCCACGAAGGCACTTCCCCAGATGAAGGACGTTAACAATAACAATAGATTTCCTTTCGTTCTCTTACTCACTTCACATCATTTCCTTTAATCTTCACAAAATTTCGTACTAGTATAGCATTTTCCGGGATAATTCTCAATATGCGAAAGGGGATTGCAGGAAAAGAACGGTTCCGTTGGCTTCTTTTGTTCGCCACACACAGGGACTTGGTGCACGAATCCCCTCTGGCCCTTGTCCTTCCGTCTCCTTTGCACCAAGTCCACGTGCCTTTTGCCCCTTCCGGGCGCTCTGACTTGGTGCACAAATCCCCTCTAGCCCTTGTCCTTCCGTCTCCTTTGCACCAAGTCCACGCGTCTTTTTCCAAATCCGGGCGTTCTGACTTGGTGCACGAATCCCCTCTGGCCCTTGTCCTTCCGTCTCCTTTGCACCAAGTCCCCGCGCCTTTTTCCAAATCCGAGCGCTCTGACTTGGTGCATGAATCCGCTCCAACCCTTGTTCCTCCGTCGCCTTTGCACCAAGTCCCCCCGTCTTTTTCCCGACCCTTGCTCCGACACCCTATACCATAGAGCAAAAATGTGTACTGAAGGGGAAATTTTTTTCTGGCATAATAGAAAGACATCCAAGACACACTATTAGAAAGGAGAATTTATGAAATACAATTGCATCGAATCGGTAAAAGCCGATCTTCAAGAACAATCCGATATGCTTCAGCAACTGGAATCCAGAAAGAACCAACTGATTCAATTCGATGGCTGCACCCTTAAGATAAAAAATTCCGGCGGCAGCACTTATTACCATTGCCGAAAAAAACCGTCCCGTCCCTGGCTCTATCTTGGAAACGAAGATCACCCGGACGTTCGTTCCATCCAAGAATTACGCTATTGCAACGAAGCCATTCCCCTGCTCAAAAACAACATTGCATTGGAGGAAAATTTGTTAGCGAATTACCACGCTCCCGACTACAACTCCATATTGAACGGACTTCCAAAAACATACGTCCCCACAAAAGGATTTCCGCAATTTGACGGATATGATATAAACAAGTATTTCGACGAATTAGTTGACTTTAAGAACAGCATTCCTCCGCGAAACCCCGAATTCTTGAAATTCCAAGCTATCGACGGGACATTGATACGTTCACGGGGAGAAGTGATAATGTACGATCGCCTTTGGCAAAGAGGGTATCATCCTCTGTACGAATTTCCATTTCGCTTAGCCAACGGCAAGTTTTTATTTCCGGACTTTCTCTTGATTCATCCTCAGATTCCTTATTTATATATCGTGGAACATCTCGGTTTGTGGTTTCATCCAGAAATGAAGGACAACTACCGCAAAAACTATTTGCTAAAGGAAGAGGCCTATCGAACCCTTGGTTTTACCGAAGGCGTCAATCTGTTCACCACCAAAGAACTTCCGGACGGAGGCATCGACCTTGAAACAATGGAACGTATGTGCACCATGATTATGTCATCCCCTCCAAGCTCTGCCGTACAACGTCAAGGACTCATTCTGGATGACAAATTTATTCGTGATTTCTTGAGATAATAAAAATAAGTTCGCGGCCGACATGCACGTCCAGCACAAGAAAGCTTTCCTCAATCAACAGCTTACACCAAGTCTGATGCCATTCTCCATCTCCGCGCATCTGACTTGGTGCACGAATCCCCTCTGGCCCTTGTCCTTCCGTCTCCTTTGCACCAAGTCCACGTGCCTTTTGCCCCTTCCGGGCGCTCTGACTTGGTGCACAAATCCCCTCTAGCCCTTGTCCTTCCGTCTCCTTTGCACCAAGTCCACGCGTCTTTTTCCAAATCCGGGCGCTCTGACTTGGTGCACGAATCCCCTCTAGCCCTTGTCCTTCCGTCTCCTTTGCACCAAGTCCACGTGCCTTTTGCCCCTTCCGGGCGCTCTGACTTGGTGCACAA
>CAKQHH010000016.1 GCA_934234035.1 uncultured Clostridia bacterium
TAAATATGGCAACAAATGATGTGCTAATTGCTTTTTTTGTACTCATTTTATTTCTCCTTTATAACTTTCGATTTGTAGCTCTAGTATAATCCGTTTTTTCTACCTTGCATAGGCATTTATATGATGGGATGGATTTGTCTAGATAAAAACGTGGAAAACGTTAAAATTTCAATAAAAAAAGAGACCTTATCAGGTCTCTTCGTTATGGCGGAGGACATGGGACTCGAACCCACGGGGCTGTTACACCTTACTTGATTTCCAATCAAGCTCCTTAGCCGCTCGGTCAATCCTCCAAAAGTATTTAGTCATTTCTGACGCTCATTTATATTACCATAGGAATGAAGTGAATGCAAGCACTTTTTTAATTTTTTCGAATTATTCTGAAGTTGTGGAGAAAACCGGCCCCGGAAGGTCCGGCTTCTCCACTTTCTGCAAAGCCTCCCAAGCTTCGCGTTTTAGGTTCTTCACTTTTTATTCACATCCTAGAACAACTCAAAGATAGATACCTGTGCCGTATCCGGCACGCCGTCGAACATGCCCACGGCTTTCAAATCGTCGATATTGCTCTGGGACAGCTTGGTCTGCTGCCGCACATCGTCCAAAGAAGTGAACGGCGTTCCGTCGTAGGCATCCGCCAGGGATTCTGCCGCCGCTTTTCCCAATCCGCTGATGGCCATGTACGGAACCACCACTTCCCCATCTTCCACGATGAAGTCGCACGGCTGAGACACGCCCAGCTCCGGCATGCGGAACTGAAGTCCCCGGGAGAACATCTCGTACATCACTTCGTAGACGGTGAGATGATCCTTCTGCTTGGTAGTCATCTGATTTCCCAGCTGCTCCAGATTCTTCATCTCCCGCTCCACCGCCTGGATTCCGTCTCGGGCGGCCAGGACGTCGAAATCGTCGATTTTGGAGGAGAGCCATGCGGCATAGAATTCCGCCGGATAGTACACCTTGAACCAGGCCATTCGGATGGACATCAGCACGTAGGCCACCGCATGGGCCCGAGGGAACATGTACTTCAGGGTTTCGCAGGACCAGATGTACCAGTCCGGCACCCCGTGGCTCTTCATAGTCTCCAGTTCCTCCTCCGTCAGCGGCTTGTTCTTACGGACGTGCTCCATGATCCAGAAGGCTTCCTCATTCGGGATGCCCTTCAGAATCAGGTAGTTCATAATATCGTCACGACAGGAAATCAGCTCGTCGATGGTCGCCTTTCCGTCCCGAAGGAGCTCCTGGCCGTTGTTGGTCCACACGTCGGTTCCGTGGGAGAATCCGGAAATCTTTACCAGCGCGGAGATGGTGGTCGGCTGAATGTCGTCCAGCATCTGCCGGGTAAAGTTCGTTCCGAACTCCGGAATCGCGTAGGTTCCGTGAACGAATTTGTAGTCCGGATTCTGGATGTTCAAGGCCTCCGTAGAGGTGAACAGGCTGATGACCTTCTTGTCCGCAACATCGATGGTCATCGGGTCCACGCCGGTCATATTCTGCAAATGACGAATCATCTGCGGCACATCGTGGCCCAGAATATCCAGCTTCAGCAAGTTCTTATCGATTTTGTGATAATCGAAATGGGTGGTGATGATATCCACCGGTTTGTTGGCCGGACGCTGCACCGGGCAGAACTCATAGATTTCATGATCGTCCGGGACGACGATGATTCCGCCCGGATGCTGCCCGGTGGTTCTTTTTACCCCCGTACAGCCCTTGGTGAGATAATCGATGTCGTATTTGCTCAGCTTCTTCGGGGACTCGTCGGCGTAGTGCTTCACATAGCCGTAGGCGGTTTTGTCCGCGACGGTGGCTACCGTGCCGGCTTTGAAGATGTTCTTCTCCCCAAAAATCACGCCTACGTATTTGTGGGCCGTGGCCTGGTATTCGCCGGCGAAGTTCAAGTCGATATCCGGCTCCTTATTGCCGCTGAATCCCAGGAAGGTGGCAAACGGGATTCGGAAGCCGTTCTTCTCGTACGGGGTGCCGCACTTCGGGCACACCTTATCTGGCATGTCGAATCCGCAGTCGTACTTTGCTTCATCTTCTTCCGCCAGCCATTCCAGGTTCTTACACTTCGGACAGATGTAATGCGGCTCCAACGGGTTTACCTCGGTAATTCCCGCCATGGTAGCGGCAAAAGAAGATCCTACGGATCCTCGGCTGCCCACCAGGTAGCCGTCATCGTTGGATTTTTTTACCAGACGCATGGCCGCCACGTACATCACGGCGTACCCGTTATTGATGATAGCGTTCAGCTCCGTATCCAGCCGGGTCTGAATCACCTCCGGAATCGGATCGCCGTACATTGCCTTCGCATTCTCGTAGCAAGTATCCCGCAGGAAATCCTCCGCCCCTTCAATCTTCGGCGGACACTTATCCGGCGGCACCGGCTCGAACACCTCGCACATATCCGCAATCCGGTTGGTGTTGGTGATGACCACCTCTTCCGCCCGGTCTCCGAGATAGGAGAATTCCGCCAGCATCTCGTCCGTAGTGCGCAGGTACAGGCTATTGGCGTTGGTCTCGCTAAATCCCATGCTGGACATGATGATGTTCCGATAAATCGCCGACTCCTTCGTCGGGTAGTGGGAGTCCGTGGTGGCGACAGTCATCTTCCCCAGCTCGTCCGCCAGGGACAGAATCAGCAGGTTGTTGTCCGCTAGCTCCTTCCGGGATGCCACCATGCCCTTATCAATCATGAACTGGTTGTTATCCAGCGGCTGAATCTCCAGGTAATCGTAGAAATCCGCAATGCGGAGCAGCTCCTCCCGGGAAGCGCCCCGGTTGATGGCCTGATACAGCTCGCCGGCCTCGCAGGCACTGCCCACGATAATGCCTTCTCTGTGCTGCTGCAGTACGGAACGGGGAAGTCTCGGCTTCTTGTAAAAATAATCTACGTGAGAATAGGAGACCATTTTATACAGATTCCGAAGTCCCGTCAGGTTCTTGGCCAGAAGAATGATGTGGTACGTCCGGTTCTTCTTGATATCGATGGTTCCGTCCGGAAGCATGGCATCCTCATCGGGATACAGGTATCCCTCCATGCCGTAGATAATCTTAATGTCCTTCCCCTTGCCCCGCAGCTTTGCGGCCCGATTGGCCGCATCCGGGAAAGCCTGCACCACGCCGTGGTCCGTAATCGCCACCGCCTTCTGGCCCCAGGCCGCGGCCTGATCCACCAGCTCCGCGATTTCGTTGAAGCCGTCGTTGTCGCTCATCTTCGTGTGCACGTGGAGCTCCACTCGCTTCTCCCCCGGGTGCTCATCTTTCCGCTCCGGTTTTGAAGACTGGTTGATTGAACGGGCCATGATACCCACTTCGTTTTCAAAGGTATCGAATTCCACATTTCCGGAAATCTTCAGCCAGTCTCCCAGAGAAACGTTTTCCTCCAGCAGTTCAAAATCCTCGGTCTTCATAAAAGCCTTGCAGCAGGTGGCCCGCTCCTTATCGGTGATTTCCATGGTCACCAGAAGTTTGCCGTTCTTGATGGCACGGGAATCCAGGCTGAACAGCTCTCCGCGAATGACCACCTGACCCCGCTCCCCCACCTTGCCGTAGATTTCTTCGATGGGAATGGGTTCTCCGGAGATATAGGTACCGTACAGAACCCCGCCGGAAACGTTGGGCTTCTTGCTGCCTTTGCTTTTATCCGACGCCTTCTTCGCTGCCGGTGTTTCGGAAGCTTGATAAGCGTACCGGAACCGCACGTCCTTCGCCTGTCCCACCTTCTTCAGAATCCGATCCCGCATGCGCTTCTCGTGAATTCGAGGTATCACAAAATTGAGTTTGACACCGACTACCAGCGTCAAACTCTCTTTTTCCAGATATACCCTGGGTATTTCAATATTAATATCCTGTTCTTTCATCCCGGAAATGCGTTCCAGCTCTTCCGTTGTCAGAATATCTTGGGGTATTTTGATCATCCACTACTCTTCTTTCTCTATCATTTCAATGAGACGGTCTACCAGTTGGTTTTCCGGCACCTTTCCGATAATCTCCCCGTGGGAGAAGAGCAAGCCCTCGCCCTTTCCACCGGCAATACCGTAATCCGCTTCCCGGGATTCTCCCGGACCGTTCACCACGCAGCCCATTACTGCGACCTTTAACGGTCTCAGGCCTTTCTCCTGACGTCTTTTCGCAACCGGAACCAAACGGTTCTCCGTTTCCTCTGCCAAGGAGATCAGATCCACTTCCGTTCGGCCGCAAGTCGGGCAGGAAACGATTTCGATGCTCTTTTCCCGAAGCCCTACCGCTTCCAGAATGCGCTGCCCGAATAGAACTTCCTGAACCGGGTCATCCGTAAGGGACACCCGCAGGGTATCTCCAATCCCGCTGAGGAGCAGTCCGCCGATTCCGATGGCGGATTTCAGCTTTCCGTTGGACGGTGTTCCCGACTCGGTGATGCCGATGTGCATCGGTACGTCCGTTTCCTTGGCGGCCAGAGTATAGGCCGCATAGGTCATAGGAACGTTGGAGGATTTGATGGAAAGCACCAGATTATCGAAATCCAGATTTTCCATGTAGTGTACCGTATGCAGCGCGCTCTTTGCCAGCGCTTCCGCCGTTACGCCGCCGTATTCCGCCAGAATTTCTTTTTCCAGAGAACCGGAGTTAACGCCGACCCGAATGGGGATGTGCCGCGCTTTGGCCGCCTGAACCACTTTCTGCACGTACTCCGCTTTTCCGATATTTCCCGGATTGATGCGCACCTTGTCCGCACCGGCTTCAATCGCACCGATGGCCAGCCGATAGTCGAAGTGGATATCCGCCACCAGCGGCACCTCTGTCTTCTTTCGTACCTGCGCAAAGGATTCGCAGGCTTCCATATCCGGAATCGCCACCCGTACGATATCGCAGCCCGCTTCTTCCAACTCCCGAATCTGCCGCAGCAATGCCTTCTCATCCCGGGTGTCTACATTTGTCATGGACTGAATAGAAACCGGCGCCCCTCCGCCGATTTGAATTCTTCCGCACTGTACGCTTCTCGTCATTCCATCCTCCTATCCGAACAATCGCATAATATCGTTCCAGGTAATAAACACGGCAAAAGCGATCAGCAGGAACATGCCCGCCAGATGCACTTTCCCCTCCATATCGTCGGAAATCATATTTCCCGTAATCTTCCGAATCATCACAAAGATAATTCTTCCGCCGTCCAGTGCCGGGAAAGGCAGCAGATTGATGTAGGCCAAGTTCAGGCAAATTAAGGCTGCCAGGTACAGATAAGGTACCGCGCCCGCCGCAGCCGTCTGATTCACCAGGGATACCATCCCCACCGGACCCGCCAGGTCGTTTCGGGACATCTGCCCGGTAAAGAGCATCTTCAAGCTCTTCAGCATCAGTTTGTTCAAGTTCCAGGTGGCCGTCGCGCCATATCGTCCGCAGGTAAAAATATTATGGCTTTGTCTGCAGGCAATGCCCACCATCATTCGTTTCTCTTTCTTGGAGTATTCCGGCTGAACGGTGCAATTCTGTTTCTTGCCGTCCCGGTCCACCGTAATCCGAATTTCTTTCCCGGACTTGTCTCGGTCGATTTCCTGTACCACTTCCATCCAACCGGACGTCTTGACATCGTTCACCGCCACAACACGGTCGCCTGCCCGAAGCCCGGCTGCTTCCGCCGGTGAATTCTTCACCACAGAATCCAGCGTGTTGGTGGGAATGCCGGATACGGTTACCGCAATAATCATCACCAGCAGTGCGGTGATGACGTTCATCACGGCGCCTGCCAGGAGCACGGCAATCTTCTGCCACACCTTCTTGTTGTTAAAGGCTCTCGGGTTTCCGCTTTCCTCGTTCTCTCCTTCCATGGCGCAATATCCGCCGATGGGCAGGAGCCGTACGGAATACAAGGTCTCCCCCTTCTGTTTCTGGAAGAGAAGGGGTCCCATTCCCATGGAGAACTCGTTCACCTGAACGCCTACCAATTTCGCTACCACAAAATGTCCCAGCTCATGGGGAATAATCATAATGCAGAAAAGTATGATTGTTAGAATTGCTGTCAGCAATAAAGTGTCCTCGTTTCTTTACTCATTTATTTTCGGTCCTCACCCTCCGATGAAATTCCCGAAAAAGAACTAGCCCTGTGCCAATGCTCTCGCCATCCGCCGCACATCCCGATCGATTTCCAGAATTTCCGATACGCTCTTCGGATCCACCGGATTGTGGGCCTCCAGCACCTTCTCAATGGTGCGCTGAATATCCAGGAAACGAATTTCCTTGTTCAGGAACATGGCCACCAATTCCTCATTGGCTCCGTTTAATGCAATCGGGTAACTTCTTCCGTCTTCAATGGCCTGATATGCCAGGCTCAGGCAGCGGAACACATCCATCCGCGGCTTCTCGAAGTGGAGGTTGGCCCCCTCCGTGAAGAAGTCCAAGCTGTCCCCGGAATACTCCAGCCGCTTCGGGTATCCCAAAGCCAAGCTAATCGGAATCCGCATATCCGGGAGTCCCATCTGAGCGATCACCGAAGTATCCGCAAATTCTACCATGGAATGAACGATGCTCTCCGGGTGCACGTGCACATCGATTTTGGACGCCGGCACATCGAAGAGCCAGCGAGCCTCGATGACTTCCAGCCCCTTATTCATCATGGTGGCGGAATCGATGGTAATCTTCCGGCCCATGGTCCACTTCGGATGATCCAGTGCCTGATCCAGAGTCACATCTTCCAGCTCCTCCAAAGAGTACTTCCGGAACGGTCCGCCGGATGCGGTCAGGAGAATCCGCCGAATTTCCCGTCCCTTGTTTCCTTCCAGGCATTGGAAAATGGCGCTGTGCTCGCTGTCTATCGGCAGGAGCTTCACGCCCTTTCTCGCCACGGCATCCATCACCAGAGCTCCTCCGGCCACCAGGGTTTCCTTGTTGGCCAGTGCAATATCCTTCCCCAGCCGGATTCCGTGATAGGTCGGTGCCAGACCGCTGATTCCCATCAGGGAATTCACAATCATGTCACCCTCGACTTCCGTCAGCTGAACCAGCCCCTCGTCGCCATAGTACACGGTAAGATTCGGGAATCGTTCCTGCACCCGACGGGCATCCGCTTCGTTTCCCACGCAGACCCCAAGGGGCCGATATTTCTCAATCTGCTGAATCAGTTCATCCACCCGGCTTCTGCAGCTCAAAGCGGTCACGGTAAACAGATCCGGATTTTCATCTACAATGTCCAAGGTCTGCGTACCGATGGAGCCGGTGCTTCCCAGAATAATTATTTTCTTCATCCGATTAACCTTCTATCCTCTTCTTCTCTGTTCCGTTTATACCAGAACAAACAGAATGTAGTAGCACACTGCCGGTGCCACGAAAATCACACTGTCAAAACGGTCCATAATGCCGCCGTGCCCCGGAATCAGGTGTCCGTAATCCTTAATTCCCATTCCACGCTTGAACATGGATGCGGTCAGGTCACCCGCTTCGGCCACCATTCCGCCCAGCACGCCGATAATCATGCAGTGCACCATCATGGTCGGGTAAAAGAAGTATCCGAAGATTCCGCAAAGAACCGCACTTCCCACAACTCCGCCGACAGCGCCTTCGATGGTCTTCTTCGGGCTGAGGTTCGGTGCCATCTTGTGTTTTCCCAGGAAATATCCGGTGAAGTAGGCCATGATATCCGAACCGAAGGCCGCGATAACCACCAGCCAGGTCATCTTTGGATATGGGGTGTTGTCAATGATGACAATGTGGTAGGAGAACAGCACAATGTACACCAGCGCCGTCAGCGTGGCAACTGCATCGTACGGCTTTCTTTCCGTAATTTTCCATCCGTAGATCATGCTGACCATCATGGAAAGAATTACCCATGCCATCAGGAAGGTGTGGTTCACGCCCAGGAACAGGTGTCCCGCATACAGAATGGTAATCATAACGTACGCAATCGGCTTGGATGGGTGAACTCCCATGTTTTCAAAACCGTTATAGAATTCCGTTACGCCAACGTAGGCAATCAGTGCCGCTGCCGCCAGCAGCGGAATACCGCCGAAATAGATAATCAATAGCAATGGAACCATTACGATTCCGGAAATAATTCTTGTCTTCATTACTTATCGTCCTTGTCCCTTCCTCCGAATCTTCTTTTGCGATGGGAAAATTGTTCACAGAGGTTCCCAAATTCCTCCGCCGTGAAATCCGGCCACAGGGTATCGGTGAACATCAATTCGCTGTACGCCGATTGCCATACCAGGAAATTGGACGTCCGCTCCTCTCCGCTGGTCCGAATGATCAAATCCGGATCCGGAATATCATCATGGACTCTTCCGGTATAGAGATGCGCACTGATGTCTTCCTCCGTAATTTCCGTCCGGCCCGGTTCCGCCAGCAGCTCGTTCACTGCTTTTACAATCTCCGCCCGGCCGCCGTAATTTACCGCGATGTTGAATACCAGACCTGTATTATCCTTGGTGGCATCCAGCAATTTATCGATTGCGGCCACAGAATCTGTCGGAAGTTCCCGGTATTCGCCGATGATGTTGATACGCACGTTGTTCTCCACCAACTCCTTCAGTTCCAGCTGCACGTACTTCACGATGAGCCGGAAGATGCCGGAGACCTCTTCCACGCTACGCTTCCAATTCTCCGTGGAGAACGCGTATACCGTCAGATACTTTATTCCCATATTGGAAGCCGCAATTACGATTTTCTTCATGGACTCCATGCCGGCATTATGTCCCATCAAACGAGGAACCCCTTTTTTCTTTGCCCAGCGTCCGTTTCCGTCCATTATAACACCTACATGTGTAGGAAGTTTGTTCGGTTCTGTCATAATATACCTCTTAATACAAGCAAACGTGGCTAAAGAGCCACGTTATACTCACTCATTATTATACTGCCATCAGTTCTTCGTTCTTCTTGGCAATGATTTCGTCAACCTTCTTGATTGCCTTGTCGATGGTCTTCTGAACATCGTCCAGAGCATTCTTCATCTCGTCTTCGGTGATGTCTCCGGCTTTCTGCTGCTTCTTCAGATCGTCGTTCACATCACGGCGTACATTTCGAATGGCAACCTTCGCATCTTCGCCCATCTTCTTAATCTGTTTTACCAGCTCTTTTCTTCTCTCCTCGGTCAGCTGAGGAATTCCCAAGCGGATGCACTTTCCGTCATTGGATGGGTTGATACCCAGGTTCGCTTCGTTGATTGCATGTTCGATGGTTCCCAGTGTGGATGGGTCGAACGGTGAAATCATTAATGTTCTGGCATCCGGTACGGATACGTTTGCCAGACTCTTCAGTGGAGTCGGAACACCATAATAGTCTACATTTACTCTGTCCAGAAGAGCCGGATTTGCTCTGCCGGCACGGACGGTGTTCAGATTTTCTCTCAGCACGTTTTCAGTTTTTTCAAGCTTTTCTTCCAGGGATTTCTTATGAGACATTTTTCTTCCTCCATTTGTGTCTTCTAATGAATCAGCGTTCCCACATTCTCACCGTTAATGACTTTCATCAGGTTTCCTTCTTCGGCCATCGCAAAAACGTACAGCTGAATGTCGTTGTCCTTACAGAGAGTGGCAGCGGTGAGGTCCATCACTCTCAGTTCTTTCTCTACAATATCCATATAGGTCAGTTCTTCATAACGTTCCGCATCCGGATTCACGTTCGGATCTTCCGAATATACCGCATCGATGTTCTTTGCCAGTAAAATTACTTCCGCATTCATCTCCGCCGCCCGCAGAGCCGCTGTGGTGTCCGTGGAGAAGAATGGGCTTCCCGTTCCGCCTCCAAAGATTACGACTTTGTTGTCGTCCAGATAATCCAGCGCCTTCCGTCTGGAATATCCCTCTGCCATATCGCGAATTTCGATGGCGGTCATCACCTTCGCATCACATCCGATGGAAAGCAAAGAATCCTGCAGTGCCAGGGCGTTCATTACCGTTGCCAGCATACCCATATAATCTGCGGTTGCACGGTCGATATTCTTTCCGGTACGACCCCGGAAGAAGTTTCCGCCACCCACGACGATGGCAATCTGCACCCCTTGATCGTGAATTTCCTTGATCTGCGCAGCCGTCTTTGCGGTCATCTCCGGATTCACACCGAATTTGTCCTCTCCGGCCAATGCTTCTCCACTGAGCTTAATTAAAACTCTCTTGTATTTGGTTGCCATATTTCACCTCTCCTACTTCTGTTGAAATAGTATCATATTACCACATCTTTGTAAATCGCATTCTACCGCTTCGGCTCGATGAGAACGGTTTCCGCAGAATCTACGGCCGCCTTTACCAGAGCATCTACGTCCAGCGCTTCTTCCGATTTCTCAATATTCTTCAGTTTCGGCTTCGTCACCGGATGCTTCGGCAGGAATACGGTACAGCAATCCTCATACGGCTGAATGGAGATATCATAGGTTCCGATTTCCTGCGCCTTATCCATGATGTCCACCTTGTCCATGGCGATGAGCGGACGCATTACCGGCATCTTCACTACCGCATCGGTTACCACCAGGGCTTCCGCCGTCTGGCTGGCCACCTGTCCCAGGTCCTCTCCGGTAATCAGCATCATATCGTGCT
This sequence comes from uncultured Clostridia bacterium, assembly GCA_934234035.1. Classification (GTDB taxonomy): domain Bacteria; phylum Bacillota; class Clostridia; order Peptostreptococcales; family Anaerovoracaceae; genus Mogibacterium_A. The sequence continues at coordinate 10,503 of CAKQHH010000016.1, forward strand.
TCTTAATCGCCATTTGCTCCGCAATTCGCATCATGAAACGACGGACTAAGATGGTGGTTTCATCCTCCGGACAGCTCTTTACGATTTCTTCCTGAATCGGCAGCAAGTTCACCACATACATTTTGATGGATCCCATATATCCCGCCAACACGCCGCACAGGTCTTCTACCTTCTTCTGTGCTCTCTGGCTGGTATACGGATACGAGTGGAAATGAATGGCTTCAATCCGCATTCCTCTCTTTGCCATCATGAACGCTGCAACCGGGCTGTCAATTCCGCCGGACATGAGAATCAGGCCCTTTCCGTTGGTACCCAGCGGCAAACCGCCAAAGCCCTTAATCTTATCCCGATAAATGTATGCCCCTTCGGACCGAACATCCACATAAAGCAGGACTTCCGGTTCATGCACATCCACGTGCAGCACCTTGCAGGTCTTAAGAATCGTTGCGCCTACCTGACGGCCGATTTCCGGAGACTGCACCGGAAACGTCTTGTCCACGCGCTTTGCTTTTACCTTAAAGGATTTGATTCCTTCCTTCTCGATCAATTCCATCATATATGCCGCTGCGGCTTTACCGATGGCATCCATATCCGGTACGCAGCAAGTTGCCGGACTCACGGTGGCCACGCCGAACACCTTCGATGCCACCCGAACCACTTCTTCCCGAGGCACATCTGCCGGTACTCGAACCAGCATCAGACCGCCAATCCAACGGGATTCCACATCGTTGAATACGGAAAGGGCACTGCGTACTCTTTCCAGAAGCACCCGCTCAAAGTACGGGCGATTCATTCCCTTCAGTGCCACTTCGCCGCACCGAACAATGTACAAATTCTTTTCCATGTCTGTCTCCTATCTGTCTTCTACCGGAAGCTTCCCAGTCTCCGGAATCTCGTTACCGCATTTTTCAGGCGGTCGATGACGAAATCCATTTCTTCCATCGTGTTGAACTCCGAGAAGCTGAACCGAATCGCGCATTCAATTTCTTTATGCCCCAAGGACATGGCCTGCAGCACGTGGCTGTCTCCCGTGTGATGGGATGCGCATGCCGAACCGGTAGATACAAAGATGCCGTCCTGCTCCAGCGTATGCAGAAGCACTTCGCCGCGAGTTCCCAGGAAGGAAAAATTAATAACGGACGGGCAGCGGGTTCCGTAATGCTGGAGCTCCAATCCCTGTTCTTCGAAACCGTTCAGCTGCACATCCGGAATCTCGTCGATAACCGCTTTCCGAAAGTAATCGTTCACCTGTGCCATCTTCTGCTGTTTTTCGAAGATATTTTCCGTGGCCATCTGAGCCGCCAGCCCAAGCCCGGCGATTCCCGGTGTGTTCTCGGTTCCGGATCGGAATCCGTCTTCCTGTCCGCCGCCTAGAATAAACGGCGGAATGTGAACGCCCTTCCGAATGTAGAGGGCACCCACTCCCTTCGGCCCGTGGAACTTGTGTCCGCTGATGGAAATCAAGTCGAAGGGTGCGTCGTTAAATTCTACTTTTCCAAAGGCTTGTACTCCATCGGTATGGAACAGGATTTCCGTTCCGTGTTCCCGATTAAATTCCTGAACGATACGGTAACACGGAAGCACCGGTTCAATGGTGCCCACTTCGTTATTCACCGCCATCATGGATACCAGCACGGTCTCCTCGTCTAATGCCGCTTTCAGCGCCTGCGGTTCCACGTATCCGTTCACATCGGAGGCGAGATAGACGATTTCATATCCATCCTCCTGAAGACGCTTCATGCATTCCAGCACCGCCGGATGCTCCAGCTGTGTGGTAATCACTTTTTTCCCACGGCGACGCATCTTGCGGCAGGAGGAGAAAATCGCCATGTTATCGCTTTCCGTTCCGCCGGATGTAAAAACAATTCGGCCGTCTCTCGGGAATGTCCGGCTCAATGCTTCTCTCGCATCAAAGATATAGTTGCCGGCTTCAAAACCCATGGAATGAAGAGAGGACGGGTTCCCGAATTCCTCTCGCTGAAGCCGAATCATTAAATCCGTTACTTCATCATATTGCCTTGTAGTTGCGCTATTATCCAGATATATCATGTTATTCCTTCTATGTCTTCTTCTATGCTGTCTTTGTCACTGCGACTTGTCTTTGCGGTAAAAAAGCTCCCCGAATCGGGGAGCTTTGATTATTTCGCGTAATCGGTTGCTCTTGTCTCCCTGATAACATTAACCTTGATTTGTCCGGGATATTCAAGTTCGCCTTCAATTTTCTTTGCGATTTCACGAGCAAGCATCGGTACTTCGTCGTCCTTCACCTGGTTCGGTTTTACCGCAATCCGGATTTCTCTGCCGGCCTGAATTGCATAGGACTTGTCTACGCCCTTCGTGGTATTGGCAATCTCCTCCAGACTCTCCAGACGCTTGATGTAGGATTCCAACGTCTCACGACGAGCTCCCGGCCGAGCTGCGGAAAGCGCATCTGCCGCCGCTACCAGCACCGCTTCCATGGTGGTCGGCTCCACATCACCGTGATGTGCCTGAACGGCGTTGACCACCTTCCAGGATTCCTTATACTTCTTACAGATGTTCGCACCGATTTCCACGTGTGTTCCTTCCACCTCGTGGTCGATGGATTTGCCGATATCGTGAAGCAGTCCGGCTCTCTTTGCCAGTCTTGGATCGTAACCCAGTTCCGAAGCCATCAGTCCTGCCAGCAGGGAAACCTCGATGGAATGCTTCAGTACATTCTGTCCGTAAGAAGTACGATACTTCAGACGACCCAGCAGTTTCACCATCTCCGGGTGCAGGTTGTGCACGCCGGTCTCGAAGCAAGCCTGTTCGCCCTCTTCTTTGATGATGTTATTCACTTCCTTGGTGGCTTTCTGCACCATTTCTTCAATGCGAGCCGGATGAATACGGCCATCCGTAATCAACTTCTCCAATGCAATCCGAGCGATCTCTCGGCGAATCGGATCAAATCCGGAAAGAATTACCGCTTCCGGTGTATCGTCGATAATCAAATCCACGCCGGTGAGGGTCTCAATGGCACGAATATTTCTTCCTTCTCGGCCGATGATTCGGCCCTTCATATCGTCACTTGGAAGCGGAACCACCGACACGGTGGTCTCTGCCACCTGATCTGCCGCACAGCGCTGAATCGCCATGGTGACGATTTCTCTCGCCCGCTTGTCCGCCTCGTCCTTCGCTTCCGTCTCTACCTGGGTAATCATTGCGGAAGCATCCTTTCGGATGTCCTTCTCCACTTCGTCCAGCAGAATCTGCTTCGCTTCTTCCTGGGTGTAGCCGGAAATCTTTTCCAATTCTTCCCGCTGCTTTGCCAGGTATTCGTCGATTTTCTGGTGTTTCTCGTTCATAGAACGCTCTCTCTTCGAAAGACCGTCCTCTCGACGTTCGATGTTCTCCAGCTTCTTCTCGATGTTCTCTTCTTTCTGAAGAATTCTTCTTTCGGATTTCTCCACTTCCTTCCGGCGATCCCGGATCTCGTTTTCCAAATCCGATTTTAGTCTGTGTGTTTCTTCCTTTGCCTCCAAGATTTTCTCTTTCTTGATGTTCTCTGCAGTGTTTTCCGCATCCAAAATCAAGTTCTGAGCCTTCTGTTCCGCACTTCCGATTTTGCTTTCGCCCACGTTCTTGCGCAGAAGGTAACCAATCAACAGTCCAATGATCAGAAACACAACAGCAAAAATCAGCCCATCAATGGAATCATTCACTGTTATGCCCTCCTTTAAATATAAATGTAAAAAATTGTGTATTTTCGTACGAATCAACTGACTGTTCCAGTCAGCAGAATTTCATAATCATACAAAATAATTATAATCCGAATTACAAAAATAGTCAATATATACAACTCTATTTAAAGGAATACCACCATGTATAGTTATCGTTTACAAAAGAATTTTTTCACCTAGAATACTTTTATTTGTGAAGCAGTCGTTCGGCGATATTTCGGAAGTTTCCGGATACATAGGATTCTTTTTTTAGAACGGCGGGAATTCCCGCATCGGAAGATACCCGAAAAATATCGTCCTCGAGAATCATTCCCAGCATTTCGCACTTGAACTGCATATTGATTTCCTGAGGTTCCGATTCCAGCCCCTGCTCGGTCAAAGACGGATAGATGCGGTTCAGCACATATCGCCGCTGCAGCACTCGCTTTCGAATCAGCCGGTCCTCCAGCATGTCCGCATTTCGAAGAGACGTCTGCTCCGGGGTCACCACAATCAACGTTTCCTCTGCCGCTGCCGCACAGGTGGTGACGAATTCATCCGCACCCGGCGCCCCATCGATTACGATGAAATCGAAATTCTCCTTTGCATCGTCAATCAATGCCTGCCATTTCTCCCGGTCCAAACGGTCACGGTCTTCCATCAGACCGCCCGGAAGGAGATACAAGCTGGCCGGTTTTTCCATCCGAACCACCGCCTGCTCCAACATACAGACGCCGTCCATCACATCAAATACGTGGTAAATGGCTTCATTTTCCGCATCCAGCATAAGATCCAATGTGCGCATTCCCGGATTCATATCCACCAGCAGCGTGTTTCTCCCCATCATGCTCAGGGTTGCGGCCAGATTCACGGCAAAAACGGATTTGCCGGTTCCTCCTCTTCCCGATGCAATATAGAATACCTGATTCATCGCTTTACTCCATATAACCTTCATTCCTGAGACTGATGTATCGGCCGTCACCGATAATCAGATGATCTAACAGACGAATTCCCACCAACTTGGAAACTTCCATAATCCGTTTCGTGGATTGAATATCATCCTGGCTGGGGGTGGGATCCCCGCTGGGGTGATTATGGGCCAAAATGATTCCCGCGGCTCCTTTCCGGATGGCCGGGCGAAAGACCTCCCGTGGATGTACCACCGTGGACGTCAATTCTCCCATGGAAACGGTAACACGCGACTCGATTTCGCATTTCGCATTGAGAAGCAGTGCCACCAAATGCTCTTGCTTCAGCCCTCTCATATCCTCCATCAGAAGGTTGGCCACGGACTCCGGATTCTTCATGGAAATCCTCGACTCCTCCGTTTCCCTTCCCAGCAAGCGCCGCGCCAGTTCCAGGCTGGCCACGATGGAGCAGGCTTTGGTGGATCCGATTCCGTCGATTTCCGTCAACTCCTGCACATCCGCTTCCCGCAAGCTGCCCAGCTCCTTGGCGGAATAGGCCAGCACGTCTTCCGCCAACTGAACTGCGGATTTGCTGGAGTTCCCGGTCCGGATAATCAGTGCCAGCAGCTCCGATGTGCTGAGGCTGTCTGCGCCGGCGTACATCAGCTTCTCTTTGGGACGTTCCTCCCGGGGAATATCTTTAATTCTCATACATGCTTCTCCTTATGTTCGAAGCACATCCGGGTATTTCTGTCTTTCTGTTTCACTTCATTCCTACGTGAAAAATATTATAGCAAAAGAAGTTCCGGCCATCAATCCTCCGGAACTTCTCATAGGACGCAAAAATAAACGATTTGATGCGTTCTGTAAACTCTTCATTTTCTTTAAATATAGTTTCTCTGGAGAATGGTAATATTCTGCAGAGTCAAGACCACCAGCGTTACGCCGGCCACGCTGAGAAGCGTATTGACGATTCCGCTGTCGAACTTCACGTGGTTGATGATTGCCAGAGTAATCATAAAGAATTGCAATAACACGCAGAACCGCGCACGGCTGGCATACATGTTGGCGTAATCCTTCTCCCGGCCGCTGAGGAAAATCTCCACGGTGGTCATATACTTTACGATATGCATGGACCCCACAATGGCCTGCGCACCGATCATCAGCATGATGGCATACAGAATCTGCGTTTCCTTTGCCCCGAAGAGATGAGCAATCGGCGCATAGAACATCATAAGAATGTCAAACACGAAAATGAGATATGCGAAGAACCGGCATTTCTGCAGTGCTCCCAGCCCTTCCCGATTCAGCTGTCTGTTTTTTCTAGCGTTGTTGTTTCTGTTTTTCTTGAACTTCTTGCTACTCATTTTTCCCCTCTGCCATCTTCATGATTTCATCCAAAACCTGATTGATTGTCATGTCGGACGTATCCAACAGTACCGCATCCTCCGCCTGCTGCAGCGGATTCAATTCCCGATGGGTATCCTGGTAATCCCGCTCTTTAATGTCTTCAAAGATGGAGTTCAGGTCCGCTTCTTTGCCGCTTTCCAGCAGCTGATCGTATCTTCTCTTCGCTCGAACCATCGGGTCCGCTGTCAGGAAAATCTTCACCTCTGCATTCGGCAGCACGTTGGTACCGATATCCCTTCCGTCCATCACCACGCTCTTGCCTTCCGCAATCTCCCGCTGCAGAGCAACCAGCTTGCTGCGAACCTCCGGCAGCTTGGAGCAGACAGATGCCGCTTTGGAGATTTCCGGTGTACGGATTTCTCCGCTGATGTCCTCCCCGTTCAGAAAAATCTTTCCGTTATCGAAATCGATGGCAGTGCGATTCAGAACGTCCTGCACCTCCGCAGAATCCTCCGTGTTCACATTGTTTTTCGAAAACATCCAGCCAATGGCCCGATACATGGCACCGGTATCGATGTATTCCATGTTCATCTTTTCTGCCACCATTTTGGCAATCGTACTCTTTCCGGCACCTCCCGGTCCGTCTATTGCAATCCGTATCATTTTTTTATTTCCTCTCTATACCTATCTGAATTCTATCCGACAATCCGCTATTTCTTCTCGTTCTTGTCCTCCGGCCGAATTCGATCCGTCTCCTGAAGGCGGTTGACTTCCTGCACGAAGGTGTTCACATCCGTGAATTTGTGGTATACCGATGCGAAACGTACATAAGCCACCTGATCCAGGTTCCGAAGTTCATCCATAATCAGCGCCCCGATCATCTTGCTCTCGATTTCCTTTTCCATGGTGTTGTTCAAACCGCGCTCGATTCGCTCCGCGATTTTTTCCACGTCCTCATAGGTAATCTTTGTCTTCTCACACGCTTTCAGGAGTCCATTGATCAGCTTGTTCCGGTCAAAGCTCTCCCGTCGGCCGTCGTTTTTCACCACCACCAACAGAGAATTCTCAATCTTCTCAAAAGTGGTAAAACGCTTCTTGCACTTCTCGCATTCTCGGCGCCGGCGAATGGCCAGCCCGTCCTCTACCGGTCTGGAATCGATTACCTTCGTATCCGAATTGTTGCAATATGGGCACTTCATGATGCTACCTCCACATTGATTCTGCTATTCTGCCTTGCTCAACTTCATCACCTGCTTCATGATTTTCTCATAAAGCAGACCCTCATACATGTTGTTCTGCTGCGCGTACTCCTTCAGGGAAGTTCCGCTCTGCTCCTCAAAGGAATCTTCCGTCATGCCGTTCTGCTTCAGGAGCTTCTGAAGATATTCGTTGTATTCCTCATCCGTTACGGTGACATCCAATTCCTTGGCCAGCTGACGCATTACCAGCTGCTGTTTCACGGAATTCTTCGCGTACGCATCCACCTGCTTATTGAAGGACTTCTCATCCATCTTCATGTACTGCTTCAGAAAATCCGCGTATTCCATGTTGTACTGCTTCGCCAGATTCTTGTAGGTCTCCTTCATAGTTTCCTTCGACGCGTCCAGTTCCTTCTCCGGATACTTCTTTACCTCACTGTCCTTCAGAATCTTCGCAAAAACCTCTGAATACGCATCCTTCTCCGCCGTCGTTTCGTTTTCCTTCTCCAGCTTCGTGCGAATTGACTTTTCGTACTCCGCCGTATTCTTGTATTTCGTATTCTTCTTTACAAAAGCATCGTTGTACTCCGGCGTGTCCGTCTTCACGATGGCCTTCACCTTGATGGTGAACACCACGTTCTTTCCCGCCACGTCCTCATTGGAATATTTCTTCGGGAACTTCAGTTTCAGGTCGAATTTATCGCCCACCTTATGGCCCACAATTCCTTCACTGAAACCGTCGATCATGCTGTCATTGGCAATATCCAAGGTGTAATCTTCGGCGGATCCGCCGTCAAATTTCTTTCCGTTAATCTTTCCGGTAAAATCAATTTTCACCTTGCTGTCGCTGCCGACCGTCCCGCTTTTCACGTCCTTCGTGGTGCTGGCTTTCTTGATTGCCTTCTTCACTTCCGACTGCACATCACTGTCGGACACCTTCTTCACATTCTTCTTATATTGGATGCCCTTGTAGTTTCCAAGGGTGACGTATTCCGTTAAATCATCATATTGGTAGGTGTCCGGTACGGTAATCCGATCCTTTTGGAAGAAGTACCAGAAGCCCAAAATCAATATAGCTGCCAGAACCACAACACCGGTTATCATTTTCTTCTTCTTGCTGAGCATATATTCACCTCATATCATCAAAATTGTATTTTGGCACACATTAAATATTAGCATAACGGGGGTTCGTTTTCAACATCTCATATGTCACCGAAATTCGCACAGCAAAAAGGACACCGCATTGCGGTGTCCCAAAGTCATTACTTTTCCTTCATTTCCGAATTGGCCTTTTGCTGGGCTTCCTTTTTCTTGCGAACCTCTTCCGCCCGGGCCAGCGCCCGCTCCCGCTTCAGTCTTGCATTCTTATCCATGGAATACCACCACAGGAATGCGCAGAAGGAAACAAAGAGGGATGCCCCTATCAGAATCCAGAAATGACTGACGAAATATTCCATGACTAGTTAGCTTTCTTTGCAGTCTCGCACAGTGCTGCAAAGCCGGCCGGATCGTAGATTGCCATCTCGGACAGCATCTTTCTGTTCATCTCGATTCCGGACTTCTTCAGACCGTTCATGAACTTGCTGTAGCTGATGCCGTTTGCTCTTGCTGCAGCGTTGATTCTTGCGATCCACAGTCTTCTGTATTCTCTCTTCTTGTTCTTTCTTCCTACGTAAGCAGAACGGAGCGCTCTCATTACAGCCGGATTTGCTGCCTTAAAGTTTCTGCTCTTCTGGCCATAGAAGCCCTTTGCCTGCTTAATAACCTTCTTATGTCTCTTGCGTGCTGTTACACCTTTTTTTACTCTTGCCATGTTCTTCTACCTCCCTGATTACTTCGCCAACGATCTCAGCATACGCTTTGTATCTGCACTTGTCAGAATGGAAGACTTTCTCAGTCCTCTCTTTCTCTTAGCCGTCTTCTTCGTCAGGATGTGGCTCTTGTATGCCTTGTTTCTCTTAAGCTTTCCAGATCCGGTGAGCTTCATTCTCTTGCTTGCGCCTCTGTGAGACTTCATTTTGTTCTTTGCCATTACGCTTTCCTCCTAAATAATACTTACTTGTTGCTCTTTGGTCCAAGGAACATCGTCAGACTTCTGCCTTCGAACTTCGGCTTCTTCTCAACTACACCGAACTCGGAAACTTCCTCTGCGAAACGGTTCATCACGTCGAAACCCTTCGCCGTGTAATCCCGTTCTCTTCCCCGGAAACGAAGACTAACCTTGAGCTTATCTCCGTTCTTCAAGAATTTCTTAGCTGTATTCGCTTTGACCTGTATGTCATGCTCTTCGATGAAAGTGCTGAGACGAACCTCTTTGACCTGAGTCACCTTCTGGTTCTTCTTCGACTGCTTCTCTTTCTTCTGAAGTTCATAACGATACTTACCATAATCCAGAATCTTGCATACCGGCGGTTCCGCATTCGGTGATACGTTTACCAGATCCAGGTTGCTTTCTTCGGCCAATGCCAGGGCTTCCTTAATGCTCAGAACTCCTCGCATCTCCCCTTCTGCATCAATAACGCGAACTTCTTTAGCGCGGATCTCTTCATTGATCTGCCTGCTGTCTTTGTCTCTGTGATCTCTACTAATCGCTCTTACCTCCATACATTAAAAAAGCGGATACAGAAGTATCCGCAACAAAAACAAGATAAAAGCTTGCATATAGTTACCTTATGCACCTGCGTGATAAGGTGAGAAGCGGATAACTTCTTCTTCGACCTTGATATGATACCGTACATTCCCTTCTGTGTCAAGTGTTTTTCTGTGTTTTTTCTTCTGCTATAATAAAAACATCCCAACAGAAAGGACATTCTCATTATATTATGAAAATTCAGGAAATACAACCGGTTATTCTGGCCTCTCAATCTCCGAGAAGGCGAGACATCCTTCAGCAGCATGGGGTCTCCATCGTACTCCGGCCCACCCACACCGACGAACATCTTCCGGATGGGATTTCCCCGGAAGATGCGGTATGTCTTCTTTCCCAGGAAAAAGCCGAAGCCTGCTATCGAGAAATTTGCCCCAAGGAATTCCGGGAAGGCCTGATTATCGCCGCGGATACCATCGTGTACAAGGATGAAATTCTCGGAAAGCCAACGGATGAAGCGGATGCATTCCGCATGCTTTCCTCTTACCGAAACACCAACCATCAGGTGATGACCGGCGTGACGCTCATGGATGTCCAAAGCGGCGCCGTTCATTCCTTCTATGAGACCACCCATATCTGGTGTAAGGATTATTCCGACGAAGATATTTGGAATTATATCCGGGAGTGCCGCCCCTTCGATAAAGCCGGCGCCTACGGAATCCAGGAGGATTTCTCGAAGTACATCGACCGCTGCGACGGCGATTACGAGAACGTGGTCGGTCTTCCCTTCCCCCGCCTGGCACGGGAAACCGACGAATTTACAGAAAAAATCCGGTAGTGCACAAGCACTGCCGGATTTCTTTTTACATCTTGATGACGTATATGGAAATCAGAAGCATCACGGCAAACAACGTCACGATGACCTGAATCACATCGCCGATCAGACGATCCTCATTCTCAAAAGACATGGATTTGATTTTCAAATTGCCGGATTTTTCCGTCCAAAGGTACGGATTGCCCAGGCCGGTTCCGAAGAACTGCACCCCGTGAAGCACATGACGATCGAACCATCCGAACACCCGGTACAGCCCCTTGGACAGCGCTTCGACTATTTTTACCAGCGGTCTCCGATAGAACCAGTCGAAGTCCATGCTGATTTCATCGTGGGGCTTCATGATGCTGAGCATGATGAAGAATGGAATGGCGCCGCCGGCGATGATTGCCACATACTCCATAATGTGCGGAATCGCGAACGGATCCACCATGGTTTTGTAGGTGAGCTGCTGATACAGAAGATCCGGTTCCATGCCGATGACGATGGACATGATGGTACCGATTACCACCGCTGTTGTCATGGAGTTGGTGGCATTCTGCACCTTTACCTGCCGATCGCATTTTCCGAAAAATACGAAATAGTTAATCTTCAGGGTAATGGACAGCAGAGTTCCCACGCCGGCGATGGTAATCATAATCGCCGGGAAACCTTCCCCATATTCGTGAAGACTTTCCATTATCAGCGCCTTGCTGGCGAAACCGCTGAGGAACGGGAATCCCGCAATGGCCATGGAAGAAATCAGAAAGCAGAATGCGGTAATCGGCATTTTCTTCCGAAGGCCGCCCAGCTCGGTGATTTTGCAGGTTCCGGTGGCTTTCATAATGGATCCGGCACACATCAGCAGCACGCCTTTAAAGAATATATTGGTTACCGCATGGGCGGATGCACCGTCCACGCCGATTTCACTTCCAACGCCCAACGATGCCACCATCATACCCAGCTGACTGACGATATGATAGGACAGCAGCCGGCGAATATCGTTCTCCAGCAGTGCCATGCAGGCTGCAAAGATGGCCATAAAAGCACCGATGTAGATCAGCATATGGGTTCCCGAGAAGAACGTAATCAGCGCATAAATCGCCGCCTTGGTGGTGTAGGATCCCAGATATACCGTACCCGGAATGGTCGCCTCCGGATACGCATCCGCAATCCATCCATTAAACGGCGGAATGGCCGCATTGACGCCAACACCGATAAGAATCAGCCAGAACGCCGCTCCGTGCATATTTCCGGACAGATTGGCCAGCCCGATTCCGTTATGGAAGATCTGTACCAGAATTCCGGCCAGCAGCATGTTTCCTCCGAAGGCGTGCACCAGAACATATCGGAATGCCGCCCTGGAAGAACGCCGGCAGTGCCGAGCGTATATGATGTACGTAGATGCAAAGGCTGAAATCTCCCAGAACACGATGAAGCTGAGCAGGTCCCCGGCGAGTACGATGGCCATATTGCTTCCCGCATAGATGCAAGTGATTCCCGCTTCCCATTTGTTCTGAAGATCCATGGCATAAATGGCATTAATCACGCCGATGGTCACGAAGACCATCAGGAACACCATGGACACACCGTTAGTATCAATCAGTTGGAGTGTCAGATTATCGGTGACCTTATAGGGCAGCGTGCTGTGACTGTCCATCATCCAGAACGCACAGAAAGCACACACCGATCCGGCAAGCGTAAGGTATTTCCGGCATTTTTCCGGAAGCGCCAGAATGATGATTCCAAAGAGGATCATCACCAAACCGGGATGAAGATTGTTCCAGCTCATTTTCTTCCTCCCTTTCTGTCTCGCTTGTCATTTTTCTTTTTACTCAGATTCGCTTTTCGAAGCATCTGCAGCTCCTCTTCTTTTTCCGTGGTCTCGTAATAATTGACATCTCTCCGAAGGGGTTTGTTCATCACTACTTTGGAGAGAAATATCAGCACAATCGATCCCACGAAAGAGACAAAACCATAATATAAGAACTCATTCATCGCCCACTCCTAAAGGGATAATCCAAAGATCGCATTGCCCGCCATGGCTGCCAGGTCGTAGAGATGCAGCCCGAAATTCGGCATCACGCCCAATATCAGAGAACAAGCCGCCGTAAACATGATCGGAATCAGCATCGGCAAGACGGCCTCTTTTTTTACCGGAAACTGACTATTGTAAAAATCCCGCTTAAACGCCAACAGCACCACCGGCATCAGGTAAGTCAATGCCAACAGCGCGCTGACAATCAGGGTCGCTACAAAAAACGGCCGTCCCATGGAAATGGCACCCATGATGATGTTCGCCTTGCTGGTGAATCCCACAAAGAACGGGAAGCCCGCCACCGCCAAGGAAGCCAGCGTAAAGCAGGTCATGGTCACCGGCATCTGACGGCCGATTCCAATCATCTCGCTGATATTCTTCCGGTGGGTGGTCACGAAAATCGCACCGGCGCACATAAATAACGTAATTTTCATAAAAGCATGGGCAACGATATGATACAGTGCTCCGGTTGCCGCAAACGGTGACAGGATGGCAATTCCCAAGATGATGTAGGAAAGCTGTCCCACCGTGGAAAAGGCCAGCCGCGCCTTGAGATTATCCTTACGGATTGCAATCAGAGACGAAATCAAAATCGTCGCAACGGCCATCCAGGCCAGAATTTCCGAACCGTGGCAGAAGCGCGCCGCTTCCGGTCCGAACACGTAAAGTACCACCCGAAGGGTGCAGAACGCACCGGCTTTCACCACGGCTACCGCGTGCAGCAAGGCGCTGACCGGCGTCGGCGCCACCATGGCCGCCGGCAGCCAGCTGTGAAGCGGCATCACGCCGGCTTTCACAATGCCCGCACCGATCATCAGAATAAATACCGCCAGCATCCAAGGCATCGGGATATCACCGGTGTTCACAAATCCGCCCGGAACGAAATCCATCCTTCCGGTAAAGGAATACAGAATGACGATTCCTGCGAAGAACAGCTGTCCGCTAATCAAGGTATAGGCCAAATATTTTCGTCCGGAACGGGTTCCCTCCTCATCCCGATAGTGCACTACCAGCGGGTAGGTTGCTACTGTCAGCACTTCAAAGAAGATGAAGAATGTCAGCAGGTTCGCGGAGAAGCAGAGTCCCATGGTGGCCGTCAGGCACATGGCGAATGCGGAATAGTATCCGGTCTGATTCTTCTCCCCGTGCCCCCGCATGTATCCGATGGAATAGCAGGACGTGACAATCCACAGGGTGGAAGCCACACAGGCGAAAATCATCCCCGCAGCATCCACGGAGAATTGCAGCGGAACCCCCTTTACGATTTCCATCAGGGTGAATCCGATTTCCTTTCCCGCCAAAGCGGCCGGAATCATGGAGTACACCAATGCCGCCATGGGAAAAGCCGCCGCAAAGGTAATGGCCTCCCGGAAATTCGGACGGATATGTTCTCCCAACACGTAGATTAAGCAGGACGCAATCAGCGGCAGGAGGACAATGATGCCGGGTCTGTAATCCAGCGCAGTCAGAATCATAATGCCACTCCTTTCAGCGAAATCAGCAGAATATCAATTACTTTAACGTTAAATACGCCCAGCAGCAGAATCAGCAGAATGCAGGTGACAACCGGAATCATGATGGTAAGAGGTACCTCCAAAACACCCTTTCCCTCCGGATGCAGCGGCTTTCTTGTTTTATCCGCCTGAACGAATACTTTCTCAATCACCTTGAAGAAATAGACCGCATTCAGCAGGGAACTCAGCACCAGCACAAAGATATACACGTATTCCTGTGTCTGTGCCGCGCCGCAGGCCAGATACCATTTGCTGAAGAAACCCACCGTGGGCGGAATGCCGATCATGGACAGTGCACCCACCGCCAGCAGTCCCGCGGTAAACGGCATCTTCTTATATATTCTTCCAAAGTCATTTAAATCAAAGGTTCCGTACTTCCAACTGATGGCGCCCGCCGCAAAGAACAGGCCCCCCTTCATAAAAGCATGTCCCAGCATGTGCAGAAAAGCGCCGGCCAAGGCCAACGGGCTTCCGATGGCAAAGCCCAGACTGATGTATCCGATCTGAGCCACGCTGGAATACGCCAAAACCTTTCGGATATCCTTCTGCGCCATGGCACGAACGGATCCGTAGATCATTCCGCATGCGGAAATCACGCCGATAATCAGAAGGACGTACCGGAAATACTTAAAATCCTTTCCGTAGATGCAGTACAGATACCGGAACATGGCATAGGCCGGAATCTTTCCCATAGCTCCCGCAATCAGCGGACGCGCACCGGTATGGGCATGAGTGTACGCCGACGGCTGCCATCCATGGAACGGAAACAGTGCCATCTTAATGCCGAAGGATGCAATCAGGAACATCATGGCCATCAGCATCGCCGAATCGTTGTTTCCCTGTTTCAGGCAAGCGGCCATATCCGACATGTTCAGGGTACCCGTCACGGAGTACAGAATTCCCACCGCAAGCAGGTAGAAGGTCGCCGCAACGGTTCCCACCAGCAGGTACCGGAATGCGGATACGATGCCCCGGCTCCCGCCCATGGCAATCAGGCAGTACGCCGTCAGGGAAGTGATTTCCAGAAATACGTACAGGTTGAATACGTCTCCGGTCATGGTCATGCCCACCATACCCAGCACCAGAAGTGCATGCATGGTGTACGCACCCCCCACCTGAAGCGCATCTCCGTTTTTGTCAAAGTTAAAGGCAAACATGCAGGAGAGGACACCCAGCGTACATACCATAATAACGATAACGGCATTGATCGTGTCCACGGAGAACTCAATTCCGTATGGAATCTTGTATCCGCCGAATACGTAATGAATCGGTCCGTGCTGAATCACCTGCACCAGCTGAACGACGGACAGAATCAGCGATCCGGTTAGGGCACAGAATACCACGTCCCGCCCCAAATGTTTATGAATCTTCGACAGCGCTAATGAAAGCAATGCCGAACACAATGGCAATAATACAATATATGCAGGCAGATTCTTCATCGGAACTGTTTCTCTCCTTCTATAATATCTTTTTCTTCAATGCTTCCATACTTTTCCTTAATCCGAGTCAGCAAAGCCAATCCCACACCGGTGGTTCCCAGGCTGACAACGATGGCCGTGAGCATCAGGCCGTGTGGCAACGGATTGATGTACTCTGCCGCATGGACGATGTGTTTCATCGCCACCGGAATGGTTCCGGAATTCTTCTGGGCAAAACAAAGGAAAAAGAAGATTACCGCCACCTGCATGATATTCATGCAGATTAGCTTTTTCATGTAGTTACGGCTGACGATGATTCCGTATAATCCCAGCGTCAGCAGCAGCAGTGTGAGAAAATAAATTCCCTTCCCTGCCAGAATTGTCTCAATCTGTGTCATCATCAAAATGCACCCTTTCCATAATCCCGTTGAGAATGGTAATAATCGTCGCCATTACGCAGATTGCCACGCCCACTTCCACCAGAAGCATGCCGGTGGAATGCTTCTCCAGCGCATGCATCGGAATCGGCAATTTCTCATATTCCAGAAAAACACCGCCCCCCGCCATGCACAGGATTCCGGTCAGCACGTAGATAAAGGTTCCGATTCCACCCAGTGCGGTGGATTTTTCCTTCGGCAGCCGGATGAGGCTGTCTCGTTCCGGAATGACCATCACATCCAGAATGTATGTCATTCCCAGCAGAGCCCCCGCCTGGAAACCGCCGCCCAGACTGACTTCCCCGTGGAACAGCACGTAAATGGCATACAGCATAATCATCGGTTCGATTAACGGAATCATTACTTCCTTATTGATGGTGCGGTATACCGGCTTTCCATCCCGGGATTCCTTCTTCCGAACCTTTCGGGACCGAATTCGATTCTTCCGCTCCGGATGACTGGCCAGAATGAGAACCACTGCCACCCCGGCAATGAACATTACCGTCGTTTCGTACATCGTATCGAACGCTCTGTAGTCCACGATAACCGCCGTTACCATGTTGGGCGAATTGGTCTCCGTCGTCGCGTGTTCAATGTAGTAGTCCGTCGTATGGGTATTCGGCTTGGATGACGGATCGCCGATTTCCGGCAGGAAATCCAAGGCCGCAAAGGATGCGCCCAGGCAAATCACAATTAATAATAATGGTAACACTTTCCGCATCACTTGCACCGCCGATCTATATTTCTGAGTGTCATAATGAAGTAAATGGTGGAGATGACACCGATTACCGCTTCCGTAAAGGCCACGTCCGGCGCCCCCATCACAATGTACAAAAACATGGTGATAAAGCTGAACGCACAGTAGGTTACCACTACCACCATCAAGTCCTTATTGAAAATCACGACCAGCGTGATGGCAATCAATGCTAGCAAAAGCACCGCTTCAAGCATCAGCATCGACATCTCGGTCATCTCCCTTCTCTTTCTTAATTCTCTTCCCATTATATCCCTGATAATCCCGGGCGTGCACCGCTTCCAGAATGATCAGGTTGGTTCCCAGCGGGTTGGTGATGAGATAGATTACATATATCAGAAAAACCTTCAGGGACAACAGCGTCAGCCCCGTCTTCACCATGATTCCCACGGTGAGAAGGAGCGCTCCCAGGGTATCTCCGATTCCGGCTGCATGAAGCCGCGAGAAAAAATCCGGGAACCGAACCACACCAATTGCCGCCGTCCAAAGGAAAATCGCACCGACCAGAATCAGCGCAGCCGAAATAATTGTCCGTATATCCATTATCTTCTTCCTCCGATAAACTTCGCCAGAATCACCGTCGTTACAAATCCCAGAATGGAATAGCTCAGCGCGATGTCGATGTACATGTCAATTCGCCCATCAATCAAGCCCCGCACCAGAATCAGGAATACGATATTCGTGTTCATCACGAACATGGCATTTAATTTGTCATAGACTCCGTTCTTTCGAATCATGAAAAACAGCATCAGGAGCACCACTCCCGTAATCGCCAGCAGGATCGCCGTATAAAAAATCGTCATATGCGCTTCAATCCTTTCTTTGCGGTAAAAGTAGTTTCGATCAGGCGAGCCGTCTTCCGGTTCTCTCCCGCTTCTTCTACATCCAGTACGCGGAAATCGATCGTCTCACCGAACAACCGTGCGACCTTCCCCTGCATGGTTCCATCCAGGAGACCTGCCTTCGACTCCTCCGTCAGCGCATGCACAGAATACGTTCCGTCCTCCAGAATGTCCACGGTAACGGTTCCCGGTGTCAGGGTAATGGAATTGGCCAGCAGCGCCCTTGCCGCCGGATTGTCATAATTCGCCCGAAACCACACAATCTGTGGATGCAGCGATTTCTTTCCCCGATACACATTCCAGGTAACGCTAAAGGAGCTCTTGACGATTTCCTTCAAGAGCCACAGAAAATAAATAAGCAGTCGGATGGGATTGACGTGAATGAGAAAATAATATCGATCCGAATGGACACCTTTCATATAGAAAGATTTAAAACAGAAAAGAGAAATGATGCCCGCGGTCATCACCCCGTATATAATAAACTTCAATTCAAAGATGCCGGATAAGATGAACCAACCGGCCAAAAGGATTACAAACAACTCAACCCAATTACAGAGCGGAGGGCTCTGCAATTTCTCTTTTTCAATATTGTTCTTCATAGCTTCTCCTAAAAACATACCTTTCATAATTATACATAATCTTTTGTGCTTTTACCAGTACAATTCTTGTAAATTTACATTAATGTTATGCGTTCGTCATATTGACACATTATAAACATGCGTTTACAAATTCTTTTAAAGCGTGCTATAATAAAACAGAAAAAAATTAGAGCTTTTTAAGGGGTAGCATGAATATTATGAAGAAAATTAAAGAAGGACCAACCGTCACCATGTTCGTACCGTATGACTGCAACAACAGCTGTCCATTCTGTGTGAACAAGGAAGAATACCGAAATTCCTCCAGCTTTGACCTGGATCGCTGCTATCGTTCCCTGGATTTGCTGGACCGGATTTTCCCGCATAACGATGTTGTTTTTACCGGCGGAGAACCTCTGGCAGAGCTGGAAGCGTTGGAAGATATCATCGCCCATGTCGGTGAGACTCACAACCTCTACATCAACACCACCCTGCCGACCAGCGAGAAACAGGACATCCACCGCATTGCGGAAGTCCTGAACCGCCATCAGGATATGATTTCCTGCGTGAACGTATCCCGTCACCTGAAGCATTACGTTAAGGAGTGCTCCGACGATATTTTTGATCGTCTGAAGGTTCGTCACCGCATTAACTGCGTCATTTTTGAAGATGCGAAGGAACCGTCCACAAAGGAGAAACTGACTAAATTCCTGGACCGCTTCAACGGTCATGAAGTTCAGATTCGGGCCAATTATTCCAATCTGACACTGGAGAACGTTTTTGAGACGGAGGGAGACGACCTGTTCGATCTTCTCTGCGATATTGCGGAATACCAGTATCCGCTGGAGAAAGAACTCTTCCGAACGGGATTTGTCTTCCATTATAAGGACAGCCTGGTAACCTATCACAAAACCCTGCCGTTCAGCAAGATTGACGGAAAAGTGGGCGACATCATCATCCGCCAGAGCGGACTGATTTATGACGACTGGAACAACTACGGCAGCCCGATGGATATTAACGAACTGACACTGATTTAATGCCAGGAGGTACTGATGAAAAAATGTGAGGAAAGACAGGAAAAAATCCTGCAATACATGAAGGATACCATACGAGAACGCTGTTTTCCTCCAACTGTTCGGGAAATCTGTGCAGCATTGAATATCAAGTCCACTTCTACGGTTTTCAAAGACCTGAAGGTGCTGGAGGAAAAAGGCCTGATTCGCAAGGATCCCAGCAAGCCCCGGGCTTTGGTCGTGGTGGATCAGAATCCGCCGAAACCGCAGAACGACGTCCCGATGTCCATCGACGACACCAACACCACCTTGATTCCGATTATCGGACGAGTTGCCGCCGGCACCCCGATTCTGTCGGAGCAGAACATCGATGAGTACGTTCCCTTCCCGTCTCGATTCCTGGGAAAAGGCAACAATTTCATTCTTTCTGTTCACGGCAACAGCATGATCAACAGCGGAATCAACGACGGTGATTACATCATCGTCAAGGAGGAACACGAGGCGCGCAACGGAGACATCGTGGTGGCCATGATTGAAGGGGAATTCGAGGCGGAAGCCACGGTAAAAAGATTTTATCGGGAGAACGGACACATCCGGCTCCAGCCGGAGAACGACGAGATGGAACCCATCATCGTGCCGGACTGCACCATCATCGGAAAGGTGGAAGGCGTATTCCGTTACCTGAGCTAACCCGGATTGTGCGCATTGCCGGAAACTGCAGACATATTAAAAATGGACTTTTGAGCCATCAAAAGTCCATTTTTTTATTCTTTTTGTGGATGAAACCGCTATTCGTAATCGTTGGTCAACTTGAACCAATCCAGAACATAGAAGGTCAGTCCCAGCGCCATTCCCACCAATGCGGCCAAGCTCATGCCCTGCAGCGTGGCGGAACCGATTTTGATATAGGCACCGGAAAGTCCGGTGACGAAGATGACCGAGGTCATAGCGAGATTCCGAGCTTTGGAATAATCCACCTTGGCATCCACCATCAGCCGAATACCGGATGCGCCAATCATTCCGTACAGCAGGAAGCTGACGCCGCCCATTACCGGTGCCGGAATGGTTTCAATCAAGCCGGAGGCTTTTCCGATAAAGGACAGGAAAATGGAGAATACCGCCGCGCCGCCGATGACCCATACGCTGTATACTTTCGTGATGGCCATGACACCGATGTTCTCACCGTAAGTGGTGGTCGGCACGGAGCCGCAGAAACCGGAAAGCGTGGTGGACAAACCATCCGCAAACAGGGACCGGTGCAGGCCCGGATCCTTCAGAAGGTCTTTGTCGATGATTTCCGAGGTTACCACCTGATGACCGATGTGTTCCGAAATCACCACCAGCGATGCGGGGATGATGACCAGAATCGCCTGAAGACTGAATTTCGGTGCGGTGAAGTTCGGCATGGCTACCCAGGACTGGGTTCGGAGCGGCGTGAAGTCCACAATTCCCAGGAGCAGCGCCACGATATAACCGATGATGATGGCAATCAGAATGGCAATGGCCGATGCGAAACCGCGGTACAGCACCTGTCCGATAATGGCAAAGGCCAGCGTCACCAGGAATACGATGACCAGATGGGGGTCGATGTGGTCGTATCCTTCGGACTTAACGATTCCGCCGTTGGACGCCGCATTGCTCGCCAGTTCCAGTCCGATCAGCGCCACCACCGGACCCATGGCTGCCGGCGGCAGGATGACATCAATCCAGTCCACGCCCACATACTTGATGAGAATGGCCACCGCCATGAAAATGATGCCGGTGACGATGAACCCGCCCAATGCGTATTCGTATCCCATCTTATTGATCACAATCAGTGCCGGGGAGATAAAGGCAAAGCTGGAACCCAGATATGCCGGCGCCTTCCCCTTGGTAATCAGAATAAAAAGCAGAGTGCCGATGCCGTTCATGAGAAGCGCAATGGCCGGACTGATTCCCAGGATATACGGAACCAGAACCGATGCGCTGAACATGGCAAAGGTGTGCTGAATGCTTAACGGAATTCCCATCCGAAGCGGGACCTTCTCGTTTACTTGAATAATTCTTCTGTCGCTCATCGTTTCTCCTAATCATACAATCTATAACAATACATTTCCGCTACTTATTATACATGCACCGAAACGAATTTCCTACAATTAAATCCGGTCATCCAATATATAATTGCATTGGGCAATTGTGATAATTTTTTCACCTTGAATCGGCCGTGAAACCATTGAAAAATAAGGGAAAACACGGTATAATAATAGCGTGTTTTTGTGTGCAATAGCTGCGGGCTCCGCGGTAGAACAGAGGTAGAATATGAAAGAAAAAAAGGAAAAGGAATCCGCCAAATCCGTCATCATCAATTCGGTGGATCGAAGCATCGACATCTTGGAATATCTCTTTCGTCAGGGAAACGATACATCCATTTCCCAGATCAGCAAAGATTTAGACATATATAAAAGTACCGTATTCCGTACCTTGGCCACGCTGGAGAATCGAGGATACGTGGTGCAAAACAAGAATTCCGATCAGTATTCCATCGGACCGAAGCTATATGCCTACAGCACCCTTCCCCACGACGATATTATCACCGAGAGCGTGCGGCCGCTGCTGCAGGAAATCAGTGATGCATACGGGGAATGCGTTACCTACGGAATTCTGGAGCAGGAATGGAACGGAATGTATGCGAACGTTCCCCTCATCACCATCGAATCCACTCACAACCTGGGACTTTCCCGGAAAATCTCCAACCAAACGGAGTGCTACTGTGCCTCTCTGGGAAAGTGCCTCCTGGCATTCACGGAAAATGTAAACCTGGATGTATATAAGAATGCGGAATTCACGCCGTTTACGGAACATACCATCACCAACTACGAAGATTTGATGAGAGAATTGGAGAAGGTGCGGTATCAGGGATATGCGGTGGATGCGGAAGAACGTGAAATCGGACTGTACTGCCTGGGGGTTCCGGTGCTGAACGGTCACGGGAATGCCGTTGCGGCTATCAGTATTTCCGGTCCGAAATCCAGAGTCAAGGACGAGCATTTTGAAGAAAAAATTACATTGATGAAAGAAATCAGTGCCCGGATTACCCGGGAGGTTTATCTGTAATTCAACGACGCTGCGGGGAACCGCGGCGCCGTTTTCTTTTGTAAAAAAAGCACGATAATAGGGTAGGAATCTCAAGGACTCCTACCCTATTACCGTTAAAACACTATTTCAAAACACTTCAGTGAATCATTCCGTTAAGCATTCTTTCCGGCAGCCAGCATCTTCTTGTTGCCTTCGTTGAACTTACCCTTTCCATGGGACTCAAAGTATTTGCACATGGACGCTTCGAACTCGTCATAAGTGAACAGTCCGGATTCGGAAGCCAGTTTACCCAGAAGAACCAGATTGGCATTTCCGCCTCTTCCCTGCTCCGTTGCGATATCCGTTGCCGGAATCTCAACGACGCGAACGTCTTCACGACGCTTTACGTCCTGATCCAGGGCGTTCTTGTTGATGTACATTACGCCATCCTTCGGCATCGCTGCTTCGTATCTTTCTACCGAAGCCTCTACCACCGGACCGTCGTTCTTCATCAGGAATACGATATCCGGATGATCCGCATATGGAGAAGCGATCTTCTCATCACTGATAATTACGTTGCATTCGGAATATCCGCCACGCATTTCATTTCCGTATTTGCAGGTCCAAGTGCACTGCAGGTTCTTGTCTACAGCTGCTTCCATAAGGAGTTTACCAACTGTCAGGACACCCTGTCCGCCCAGTCCTACGCAGATAATACGTCTAACCATCTTTTGTTCCTCCTTCTTATCTGTCAATTACTTCGCCAAGTTCATATACCTTGGAAACCACTTCATCGATATGCTTCATGGAATCTACCGGTGTCATGTGCCAGTTTGTCGGGCACGGTACCAGTACTTCTACCAAGGAGAAACCTTTTCCGGCCTGCTGTTTCTCAATTGCCTTCCGTACCGCTTTCTTGGTACGGTTGATGTTTGCCGGGCTGGTTACGGATGTACGAGCCAGATAAGCGATATCCATGCCCTTCATCAGTTTGAATACATCGGTATTCTCACCGTTGTCAACGAAGTTTCTTCCTGCCGGTGTGGATGCGGTCTTCTGACCAATCATTGTGGTCGGAGCCAGCTGCCCGCCGGTCATTCCGAATACGGTGTTGTTCATTACGAACATGGTTACGTTCTCGTTTCTCAGTGCTGCGGACGTGGTCTCTCCCAGACCGATCGCATACGCACCGCCGTCACCGGCAATGGTGAGAATGTTTTTATCCGGACGAACTCTCTTCATTGCGGTGAGTGCCGCACCCATCTTTCCGTGTGGCGGAACGATGGCATCCACGTTCATCCAGAACTGGAACTGGTGGTTACAACCGATATCAGAGCAAATGATGGTGTCGCTTACGATGTCCATCTCCTCCAGAACTTCTGCAAGAATTCTGTTGAAGATTCCGTGGCCGCATCCGCCGCAGAAACGGCTCTCATCATAAAATAACTCAGGTGCTTTCTTTGTAGCCATTAGTATACCTCCTCTTCGTCCTTGCCTTCGAAGACTTCTTTCGCAAACGCCATAACCTCGTCTACGGTATGGATTCTCGGTTCGTCTACTGTCATGGCATATGTATTGAACTTTCCTTTAGTGTGAATAATTACGTCTTCACGCATCTGTCCCATCATGTTCACTTCGACCGTTACGATACCCTTGCAGGTTTCCGGAATCTCGTCGAATGCCTTGCTTGGGAACGGCCACAGGGTAATCGGACGAATCAGGCCCAGCTTGAAGCCTTCTGCTCTCGCTCTGGTAACCGCTTCCTGTGCAACTCTGGAGGAAATACCGTATGCAACCAGTACAACATCGGCATCCTCAACCTGGAAGCTTTCCCATCTCTGTTCTTCTTCCGAGATTTTTCTCATCTTTGCCAGGTATTTGTGGTTCCATTCCTGAACCGGCTCGAAGTAAGTTACGTCGGTTGCAACCTTGTGGTCCTCGCCCGGCTTCACACCGCTGATGGTCCAATCCAGGTCGTCCAGACCGTATTCCTTCATTTCCGGAAGAACCACCGGCTCCATCATCTGACCGATAGTACCATCGGACAGCAGGCATACCGGATGCCGATACTTCTCTGCCAACTCAAATGCTTCATAAGCCATATCACAAGATTCCTGAACGGAGTTCGGTGCCAGTACGATCAGGTGGTAGTCACCGTTTCCACCGCACTTTACTGCCTGCCAGTAGTTATCCTGACCTGCAGAAATAAAACCATCACCAATTCCGAAACGCTGAACGCATGCTACTACGCATGGGATTTCAGCGGATACCCAGTAAGCGATTCCTTCCTGATACAGGGAGAATCCCGGACCGGATGTGGAAGTGAAAGCACGGGAGCCCAGACAGCGAGCTGCGAAGGTCATATTAACGCTTTCGATTTCGGAAGCACCCTGAATGAATACTCCGCCTACTTCCTTCTGTCTCCAAGACATCCACTGCAGAATTTCAGACTGTGGAGTAATCGGATATCCCGCATAAAAACGACAACCGCCACGGATGGCACCTTCTGCCATCGCCTCGTTGCCCTTCATGATTCTTTTTTCCATAATGTCGTATCCTCCTTACAACCTATAAAATTTCGAAAACCAGATCCGGGCACATGGTGTAGCAGCATCCACACTGTACGCACTTCTCCGAATCCACCTGCGGTACCAGATAACCCTTTGCGTTCACCTCCGATGATACGCTCAAAGCACCAGGCTTGCAGTTGGCAATGCAAAGATAGCAACCCTTGCAATGTTCAACGTTCAACTTGATTTTCTCCATGATCAGAACCGTCCTTTCCAACAATTTTCGCGTTCTTAAAGAAATATCTTTTTTAATCTGTTCCACTCTATAGAACGATGTTCTATAATTTACCTTATTATAGCATCTCCACCAAGTCCGCGTCAACCGGTAGCACGATTTTTCCTATTTTTCTTTTATCCCCATTTCCATCGTCCCGTGAATCCGCCTACTGAAAAAGGACAGATGTCTTGCGCCGGTAAAGCAAGAACACCTGTCCTCATTTATGATGTGCCGATCAGTCCACAATGTCTTCCGGAGACACCTGACTTCTCTTCCGAATGGTAAAGCCCGTAAAAGCAAATACGATGGCCACCAGTGGGTTTACGAGATTCAGGAAGCTGTACGGCAGGTAGTCCAGTGTCGGCACGTTCAAGTACGTGCTCATGGCCACCGCGCAGGTCGTCCACGGAATCAGCGGGGACGTCATCGTTCCGAAATCCTCTAGCGTTCGGGACAGATTCTGCGGAGCCAAATCTCTTTTTTCATACTCGTCCTTATACATTCTTCCGGTCAGCAGAATGGACAGGTACTGCTCTCCGCATACCAGGTTCACGAACACTGCCGTAATTCCCGTTGCGGTAATCAGTCCTCCGGTTCCCTTCGCCACCTTCAGGATGTGGTTCGCGATGCATGCCAGCATACCGGAGCTGTGCATGATGCCTCCGAATGTCAGGGAACACAGAATCAGCGAAACGGTCCACATCATGTTCTGCAGTCCGCCCTTGGACAAAAGCTCGTCCAACGCCTTGTTTCCGGTCTCACAGGAGTATCCGTAGCTCAGTACGGTACCGATTTCCTCTATGCCCTGTCCCTGCACCAGAAGAGCACAGAATACGCCCAGCAGCATGCTGGCTACCAGTCCCGGAATAGCCGGAATCTTGAAACAGATCATGAGAATCAGCAGCAGCAGCGGAAGCACCAGCAGCGGTGAAATCACGAACTGTTCTTTGAGGGATACCAGTACGGCGGAAATTTCCGACTCCGAAGAAACTTTTCCGGAGAATCGGGTATTCAGAACCATATAGCCGATAATCGCAAGGGCATAGCTGGTTCCTGCGGTGTATACCATGTGTCGGATGTGCGCAAACAGCGTGGTGCCCGATACCGCCGGAGCTAAGTTCGTAGTATCCGAGAACGGAGACATCTTATCCCCGAAGTACGCTGCGGATACCACTGCGCCTGCCGTCACCGCCGGCGGAATTCCCATTCCGGAGCCGATGCCCACCATGGCAACGCCCAAGGTTCCCGCGGTAGTCCAGGCGCTTCCCGTTGCCACCGCCACGATGGAACATACCAGCAGGCAGGTGACCAAGAAAAACTTCGGTGACAGAATTTTCAGCCCGTAGTAAATCAATGACGGTACGATGCCCCCGGCAATCCAGGATCCGATGATCATTCCGATAAAACACGCAATCAGAATCGCCTGCATGGCGTTCTGAATGGAATCGATAATGCCCTTCTCGATGGTATCCCATTTGTTCTTCAAGATTACCACGGCGATAAATGCGGCGATGATGGATGCAAAAATCAGCGGAATCTGCACATCCAGGTTGAATATTCGCAACGACCCATAGAGCAATATAAATATCGCAACGATTGGAATCAGGGATATTCCCAAATTTGGCGTACGTGGATTTCCGTCTGCAATCCGATTCTTCTTTTCCATTGTTCTCTCCTCCTCCTAATTACACCATGGGGGAGAGTCCTCCATTCTCGCCCCGTGAAATTAGAACGTTGTTCTATTTTGTGACCAAATTATAGCATAGCCACGACAAGTTCAAAACACATGTTATTAATTTCACTTTTCCGCCCCACGCTGAATTCTGCTGTACCCCTTGCAAAGCATGGGTTTAATTCATTTTAAATTTTGATTTAAAAGATTTTATAACATCGGGTTTTGGGTCGTTTCCATAAAAGCAAAAGAAAAATGCGATCTTCCGCAGAAGAACGCACTTTTCCGTGTCGTTATAGGGTTTGCTTAATTCATCATTTAACGCTTATTTCCCGTTGTATTCCACATCCTTGCCCGCTGCAAGACGCGCCTGATTCCGCTTGTGCAGACGGATAATCAGGATTGCATCCAGCAATCCCAAGATTAAAACTACCAGCTGGAATGTGAACATTCTGGTGTACGCAGTAACTGCCGGCAGGGTATCCAGCCAATGGCTGAATAATGTGAACTGAAAGATATCCGGAGAGAATCCCAGAATCGCCGCAATACCGGTGGTGGTTGCAGTAAGAGCTGCCGGAATTCCGCATTCTCCGATAACCGCATAGTATCCTCTGCCGGCAAAGCAAACAAAGGAAAGTCCAATTATCACGAATATAACGAATGCAGCAGAGGAATTCTCGTTTGCACCGAACAGCATGTACAGCAGTCCGATAATTGACAGTACATAAACGATAATCAGATTCTTCGCCGGAGATTTCAGCCTGGTCGCAATCTCTCCGCCTACCGGTGCTCCAAGCATCTGACAGCCGTACGTTCTGAAGATTGCCGCCCATCCGGCGATAACAACCGGAATACCCAGTACGTCCGAGAAGTACGGTGTGAAGTACGTCAGTGTCGTCTTAAAGGAGTATACCGCAAAGATACAGAATGCGAACATCCAGGTTTCCTTGTGGCACACTACCGAAAGAATTTCCTTCACCGCATTGTGATTCTCTTTATCCTTCTTGCTGGCAGCCGCTTCTGCTCTGTTTGCCTCCAGCATCTCCTTGGTCGGATTCGGAATAACAAAGAACAATGCAATGAAAATGACTACGGACATTGCGATGTTGGCAACAACGGTTGCTTTAATTCCATTTTCGCCTTCTCCCGCATACTGGAATGCCACCATCATCAAAGAAGACAACACGATATTGAAGATGCCGATGCAGGTTTCGTTCAAACCGTATGCTCTCCCCTGTTCACTGTCCGGCCACATCATACGAATAATCTTAACCTGTGTCGGGAAGTTGAACATCAGGGATGCTATAGCGAAACCGAACCACATCGCAATGCACCACACGTAGGAATGGGGATTCAGCAGGAAGCCTACCGCAAATACCGCATTCAGCACGATGGAAAGCAGATAAATCGTCTTATAGTTGAAGCGGTCTGCAAACCATCCCCCAAACGGTGCCAAAATAACATTTCCCAGTCCGTAAACGGAAAGTAAGAAGCTCATCTTGGTTCCGGAAATATCCAAGAATTCGCGAAACGGTTCATACCAGGTGTACTGAAGATACGGTACCAAATATACAACAGCCCAGCCGGCACCCAGTGTCAACATAGCAATTGTCAGCCGCAGCTTACTCATCTTAATGTAACTAGTATTTTCCAC
>CAKQHH010000017.1 GCA_934234035.1 uncultured Clostridia bacterium
CCCTATTAATGATTTAGACCATCCTCGGCTATTAATAACTGGATCCCCAAACATCTCTACAAATCGGGCTTTAATCAGGTCGTCAAGCTTTTGAAGCTCATCTTTACGAAGATTGATAACGTATAAGACCTTATCAAGTAAACTTACAATACTATCTTGTGTCTTTTCATCAGGATACTGAATTTCTATTTCTTTTAACCATTTAAAGTGACGATTATACCCAGTGTTTGGAATTCTTGCATTTTTTAAAGCATAATACAAGTATTTATAATTTGCATTACAGATATTGCTTCGAAGTATTTTTGTCCCATCAGCTCCTAGAAAAAATGGTTCATCAACATATTTAATAATTCGTGTATGATCTCCAAAAATAATAGCAGGAACATCTGTAAATAAACCACTGTCTAAATCAGTAAAACCCGCGATGGCATTTTGACTTTGATCAACGATTATATGCTTACCTGATTTACAATATTCATCTGTTTTAATTTTGGTTCCATATCTTGTTTTATCTATAAATACTTCTTCAAACGATTTCTTCATAATTCTATTCCTACATTTATCCTATACTTTAACTGCACCGCTTAATATCTTTAAATTTATTATCATACATATGGATTCTTAGTCCACTTGGTTTGTCTGAATTAGGATAAAGCCTATTCAGCATATTGATACATACGCACTATGAAGTTCACGTGAAGTGTTGTGCATTTCCGGCAATTCAGCCCCAATCTGCACAACATTTTTGCCGAGGAAGCAGTTCTTTGCCGGGAATTAGAGAAACTACCAATTAGCAATAGCTTTTCTTATTAGAATCACCCCGGTCTCCCTCTAAAAACCGTACTGTTTTTATGCCGAGCCCGTCTGAAACGGGTCAGCTGCAGATCATCTCACCGCTTCGACTTTGAAGTGTTGGCGCAAAAAGCAGGTTCCGACGGCAATATGCATAACGTTTCACGCCAACTTCACAATCCGGCCCGGCTGCCACTCTAATTTCCGCTGTTTGCCACCGTTCACCACCGTTTTCCGTCAGCCGTCAGCTGCTCGGCGTCGGAGTTCCGCTCCTCGCAAATATCAATTTGCCTGTGTGATTTATTTATTTCTTAAACTTCCGATATAAAATGGGAGCTGAACAAGTAATTGCCATCAGCCCAACCAAGAGCGTACCATTGATGATGAACACATTCTTACGATTTTCACCGGCACCTGCCTTACGGAGCAGCTTTCCAATATGGAACATTGAAAAGATATTTTCGATAATTGTGTAAAGCATCTGTCCATCGAGATTGTCGTGTGGTATCATAGTTACGGCTATCTAATAGCCCCAAAATCGTTGATATATTACGCATATCAAATAATGAGGAGTCTTGACAGGCTCCCAAATAAGGAGAATGGTAATGAAATGTTCAAGCTGTGGCGAAGAGATGATTCTTGGATATATTAAGTGTAGAGATGGACTTTGTTTCTGTGAAAAACCAAGCCCGATTACAGTCTTTCCATCTCTTGGAAAGAACGCTGTTCCGCTTGGGAAAGAAAAAGTCGGACTTTTCAGTGGTGGAACGATTACAACTGCATACAGATGTCCGAAATGCAGAGAAGTCGTAATTAAATATTAATAAAGTGACTGGTCATCCGGCGAAGATTGAGTCGATTTCGAAGCAGTATGTCAGCGCTGCAGAATAAGATTAGCAGGAAGAAGGAAAGAGCGAAAGCAGCACCGGGATATTTTCATGACCACATTGGTGTCTTTCGCCGGAAAGGCGGATTATAAAAATGACAAATACATTTATACTTAGTTGCGTTATTATAGGGCTTATTGCATTAACAATAGGTATTGTTACATTTATTGTAAGGTTGTGCACTAGGCAGAATAAAAGAAAATAATCGTAAATAGCTGGTAAAATGAGGCCCATTCAAGCTGTAAGCAGTTCGCCAACTGAAGAAAACCCGCAGATTCAAAATTTGAATCTGCGGGTTTTCTTGTAAGAGGCGTTGATTGGAACGGTTTTACGAGGGACCATTACCAATGTGAAGGCATATGGAAAGATTTCTTCCCAATCAACAGTTGGCAGGGAGATGGGAAATACGATATAATGAAATGACTTTGGAATGCACCCGTGGCGAGGGTGCTGCAGTTAGTATAATTATCGGAGAGAAGCAATGGGTAACTTTGATTTCCTCAAAGAGGATGCACAATTTAAGTCTTTTGCGGACATGGCTGTTCGGGCGGAACGGCTGCTGGGAATCGATCCGGAGGCGTGCGCCATCGGGTGCAGAAAGGCGATGGAATTTGCCATCAAATGGATGTACACGGCGGACCATTTTCTTCGGATGCCATATAAAGAAACCCTCGTTGCGATGATTAATACCAATCGATTCCGGGAACTGGTGCCGGATGATTTGATGCGGCGGATTCAGTATGTGCGGGCGCTGGGAAACAATGCGGCGCATGCCGGCGTGCAGATTACCTATGAACAGGCGGCGCTGGGAATTGAGAACCTGTTCTACTTCATGGATTTTGTGGCATGCAGCTATTCCAGAACCTACGACGCACCGGATTTCCACCGGGAACTTCTCGGCGCAGAAAATGAGCTGGAGAAGAAGGAAGCCCTGGCCCAGG
Organism: uncultured Clostridia bacterium; assembly: GCA_934234035.1. GTDB lineage: Bacteria > Bacillota > Clostridia > Peptostreptococcales > Anaerovoracaceae > Mogibacterium_A. Next base: position 2,621 of record CAKQHH010000017.1, read on the forward strand.
AGAAAACGCAGCAGTATGAACTGAACATCCAGAAGCTCATCGAAGAGAACCGGGCGCTGAAAGACGAGCTCAGTGCGAGACGGGAAGAGCGGATGGAGAATTACGTTCCAAAACCGCTGGATTTGACGGAATTCAATACAAGAAAAATATACATCGACGTTATGCTGGCCGCTGCCGGCTGGACGAAAGGCAAGGACTGGCTGGAGGAGGTACGGCTGGAAGGAATGCCGAACGCCTCCGGCGAAGGTTTTGCGGATTACGTGCTGTACGGGGACGACGGCCGGCCGTTGGCCGTTGTGGAAGCGAAGCGCACCAGCGTCAATGTGGAAAACGGCCGAATTCAGGCCCGGCTCTATGCGGATATTATGGAGAAGGAATACGGGCGCAGGCCGGTGGTCTTCCTGAGCAACGGTTTCGAGATGCGAATCATCGATAACCAATACCCGGAGCGACCGGTTGCGGAATTCTATTCCAAGCGCGACCTGGAGAAGCTTCACAACCTCCAGCGGATGCGGGAACCGCTGACGGATATCCGAATTCGCCGGGACATCGCCGGCCGATATTACCAGGAAGCCGCGGTAAAAGCAGTCTGCCGTACGTTGGGCGAGGAGAACCGGCGAAAGGCACTTTTGGTTATGGCGACGGGTTCGGGAAAAACCAGAACCGTAATATCTCTGGTAGAAGTGCTCCAGCGAAAGGGCTGGGTGAAAAACGTCCTCTTCCTGGCCGATCGAACCGCACTGGTCACCCAGGCCAAAAGAAGCTTCGGCGATCAGCTGCCGAACCTATCGGTAACCAATCTCTGCGAGGATAAGGAAAACTACGGCGCGGCCTGCGTCTTTGCCACTTACCAGACCATGATCGGCTGCATCGATTCGGTAAACGACGAGAATGGCAAAAGACTTTTTACGCCGGGCCACTTCGACCTGGTGATTTGCGATGAGGCCCATCGGTCGATTTATAACAAATACCGGGATATTTTTAATTACTTCGACGCCCCTTTGGTGGGCTTGACGGCAACCCCGAAGGACGAAATCGACAAGAATACCTATGGTATTTTTAACCTGAAAGCCGGACAGCCGACCTATGGCTACGAACTGGCTCAGGCGGTGACGGACGGATACCTGGTGAATTACGTGTCCGTGGAAAGCAAGCTGCAATTCATGGAGAATGGCATCAACTACGACGATCTCACCCCGGAAGAGCAGGACGAATTCGAAAATACTTTTGAGGATGAGGATTTTATCCCGAAGCAGATTGATTCCTCGGCGTTGAATCAATGGCTGTTCAACAAGGACACCATTCGAAAAGTGCTGGACATCCTCATGACGAAAGGTCACCGTGTGCATTTCGGAAAAGATATCGGCAAGACCATTATTTTTGCGAAAAACCATCTGCATGCGGAGGAAATCCTAAAAGTATTCAACGAGGAATATCCGAAGCTGACCGGCTATGCGGAGGTCATCGATAATCAGATTAAGAATTCGCAGCAGGCAATCGATACCTTCTCCAATCCGAAGAAGCTGCCGCAGATTGCGATTTCCGTGGACATGCTGGATACGGGAATTGATGTGCCGGAAGTGCTGAACCTGGTGTTTTTCAAGAAGGTGATGAGCAAATCGAAATTCTGGCAGATGATTGGCCGGGGGACGCGGCTGTGTGAAGGCTTGCTGGACGGTGCGGACAAGGAGAATTTCTATATTTTCGACTTCTGCGGAAACTTCGAATTCTTCCGCTTGAATCCAAACGGCCGGGAAGTGAAGGATTCCGGAACGTTGCAGGGCCAGTTGTACCGAATTAAATTCGCCCTGTCCCATAAGCTGCAGGATCTGGAGTACCAGACGGAGCCGCTGATGGCATTCCGAAATAATCTGGTGGATGAGATGCTGGAGAAGGTCCGGGGAATCAATAAGGATGGTTTTGCGGCGCGGCAGCATTTGCGGTATATCGAAAAATATTTAAATAAGGATAATTACAAAATCATAACCGATGAAGACGAGACGTACGTTAAGGAAGAGATTGCTCCGCTGCTGCAGGGCGACTCGGAAGATGCGCGGGTTCTTCGGTTTGATTCGCTGATGTACGGTATCGAGTTGGCGCATCTGGAAGGAAAGAAGACGAGTGCCGGAATCCAGTCTCTCCAGAATCGTGTGGGCCGTGTGGCAAAAGAAGCCGGGACGATTCCTGCGGTAAAAGCTCAGAAAATGTGGATCGACCGGGTTCTGGATACAGAGTGGGTCAGCGAAGCGGACATGAACGATTTCGAATCCGTTCGGAAAAACCTTCGGGAGCTGATGATATACTACCAGCCGCCAAAGATAAAAGTGCACCATACGGATTTCGAAGATGAAATTCTGGAAATGAAATGGGACGGCGGCGAACTGGAGAACGATTACCTGAAGGATTATCGTCACGATGCAGAGGTATACATTCGCCAGCATCCGGATCATCTGGTAATCGGGAAGCTCAAGTCCAATATTCCGCTGACCAAAATGGATGTGGAACAGCTGGAGCAAATCCTTTGGAGCGAAGTGGGATCCAAAGAGGATTACGAGAAGGAGTACGGCGACAAACCACTGGGAGAACTGGTTCGCGAAATTGTGGGAATGGATATGAATGCGGCCAAAGCGGCATTCGCAGATTACCTGGAAAATGCGAACCTAAATGACCGGCAGATCTACTTCGTGAACCAGATTGTGGAATACATCGTTCGAAACGGTATCATGAAAGATGTTTCGGTTCTCCAGGATTCTCCGTTCACGGACCGCGGAAACATCATCGAACTGTTCGGAGATTCCCAGGATGTGTGGAGTGGAATCATGGGCACGATTCGGGATATCAACCGAAATGCGGATATCTCGTAGTTGAATAGAACAGAGGAATATTATTTCCAGTTCGGGTAAAGCATGAACGAATGACGAGGTGAATCATGGGCGAATATTATCGGTGGGTGAATGTCGACAAAAAAGAATATATCTGTCCGGCTGAGTTTGATTACGGGAGTAAATTTGGCGCGTCTATGCGCAAGGATAGTACTCCTCTTCATGCACTTCACAGTCTGTTGACAGATGAGTGGAGGGGCGACCGTGTTCTTTGGTTTGGTGATGAGTGTTCTGTTCCGGAACAGTCTTCAAACGGAGTGATAAAAACGCTGTATGAACAGTCGGTAGAATTTGGATATCCGGAGGATGCTTTTGATATGATCTGCGAATCGTACAGAAACGTATCATGCTTATTCAAGGAAGCTGAAAAAGACGTCCGTAAATGGATAGAGGATGATCTTGAGGAATACAGGGAAACCGGTAAGCTTGATCATTTCAACGAATACGGAATCGATCTGGATAATCCGTATGAAGGATTGTTTCTAAAAACTGCGAAAAGACGTATGTTCACGATTAACCACACAAAGAAGATTTATTACACTCTTGCTGAGACAGACATACTTTTTCGGGATCGTACAAAGAATGATTATGCAGATCCACTGGCACTTTTAATGGGTTATGGAAGAGTTACTGAACCGGGAGACTGGCTTGGAGACGTTGTAGGTGTTTCAGATCAACGGCCTGAAGGTTATTCGCTGATTAAAGAAATATATGTGGATTGGTAGTGATTATGAAGAGGCAGATAGTGGATAGTTTTTCATATTGAGGAAAAAGGGCGGAATAGTTTCTGCGAACTATCTCACAATGATTCATGAAGGACTCTAATGCGGGCCGCTTTCATGGAAAGCGGAAGAAATTGACGACAGGTTACCCCAAAGCGAGGGTCTGTCGTCAATTCTTTCCTTTTGTGAATTATGATGATATGAAGTGATGCACGAAGGCCGTCGCCGGCCTTCCGTGCATCACTTTTCATTTGAACGCGGTCCGAATCTAATTCGGGCCGCGGGTAGAAATCAGGAAATTGATGCAGGAACGCTGAAAAAAGATGTTCCTGCATCAATTATTGTGTAGCCGCCGGGCACTCAGAGGGATGATGACCGTCGGCAATGGTATGCTGTGATGTAGGAAAACAGAAAGTAGCTGCGTATGCATCACTTTTTATGCTAATTGAAAACAAAGTAGAATGAAAGTAATATGAAAATGATTAGAGTTGATGCATGAAATGAAAAAACGGGAGCTGATGCATCAACTCTGAGAATGGAGTTGATGCACGGGGCGGAAAAACAAGGGGTCATGCATCACTTCCTTTCATTATTTGTTCGCACGCCGCCCGTGTTGGCGTGGGCCTCTCTGGAAAGGCTTGTTTCACCGTTAAGCCACGCCAACAAGGTCCGGAATTTCCCGAGCCGGCGCCGCCCGTGTTGGCGTAGGCCTCCCTGGAAAGTCTTGATTCACCGTCGAGCCACGCCAACAAGCCCCGGATTTTCCCATGCCGGCGCCGCCCGTGTTGGCGTGGGCCTCTCTGGAAAGGCTTGTTGTACCGTCGAGCCACGCCAACAAGGGCCGGAATTTCCCGTGCCGGCGCCGCCCATGTTGGCGTGGGCCTCCCTGGAAGGCCTTGTTACACCGTTAAGCCACGCCAACAGGAGCCGGATTTTCCAGTGCCGGCGCCGTCCATGTTGGCGTGGGCCTCCTCGGAAAGGCTTGATTCACCGTCGAGCCACGCCAACAAGCACCCGAGCTGCTGCCCAAGAATTAATCCGTCAGCTTTTTCTGGAAATTTCCGTACACCTTGGTGCCCTCCGTCACGATGACGAAGGCGTTGGAATCGATGCCCCGCACCAGGCTCAGCAGCCGCTCGATTTCATACTTGGAAATCATGGTCACCAGGATATAGGAATCCTCTTTCGTGTAGGCCCCGCGGCCGGTCCAGTCGGTAACGCCCCGCTCCATCTCGGTGAGAATCACATCGGAGATTCCCGGGTTCTTGGTGAAAATCATTACCTGCACGTTGATGTTCTGGATGAACATCCGGTCCAAGAACACCGCCAGAATCGTGGTGTAGATCAGGGAATAGATGACCACTTCCACGTTAAAGATGAAGAGGCAGACACCGTAGATAAAAACATTCATGATGATGCTGATGATTCCGACTTTGGCATTAGGGTGGCGAATGGCCATGCACACGCCGATGATATCCTGTCCGCCGCCGGAGGAGCCTCCCCGCATTACCATGCCGGCGCCGCTTCCGGCGATGACACCACCCACAAAGCAGGCCGCCAGAGTATCATGCATGATCGGTGTGGCCGGCACGGGAACCAATGCCAGAGCCAGAGAGGCGATGCCGATGGACACCAAGGATTTAAAGCAAAATTCTTTTCCCACTACCTTATAAGCGACGAAGAACAGCGGCACGTTCTCCAGGAAGTAGATGACGCCCACCAGGTCGAAACCGGCCGGAACCGGAATGTGCAGCACGTTGACGCAGAGGAGGCGCAGCAGCTGCGCCAGTCCCATAAAACCCCCGTTGTACAGTCCCATCGGGGTGACAATCATATTGACGCCGATGGCAAAGAGGATGTTTCCTCCCACCATCCAGGCGTTCTGTTCGATGAAATGACGGTATTTCGATGGAATAAAGTTATTCGGTTTCATGACCCTTTTCCTTTCCCAGTTACGCTCCAAATACAATCCTTAAATATGACAATTATACATTATCTCCATGAAAATAACAGAGTTGAACGGATAATTCTTGCAACTTCCCAAATGATTGGGTACAATAACTTGTTACAATATAAATAAGGAGGAAAGATATGAAGAACCATACACTGCCCACCGGGTATTTGCTGAAGCGGTTCATGCCGTATTTCAGCTCTTATAAAAAGATTTTTATTTTTGACCTGATTTGTGCCGCCTTCACCAGCGTCTGCGACCTGGTGCTGCCGGTCATCATCCGGTTTATCACCAACACGGTATCGTACCATCCGGCCGACCTCACCATCAACATGGTGGTGCGCCTGACTGCGCTGTATCTGGTACTCCGCGGGGTGGACGTGCTGTCCAACTACTACATGCAGAACACGGGCCACGTCATGGGTGCGCTGATCGAGACGGACATGCGGCGGGACCTGTTCCGCCATTTCCAGGAACTGTCCTACTCCTACTACAGCGAGAACAAAATCGGTCAGCTGGTTTCCCGAATCACCACGGACCTGTTCGACATTGCGGAATTCGCCCACCACTGTCCGGAAGAGTATTTCATCGCGGCGGTTAAAATCATCATTTCGTTCGTCATACTGATCCGGGTGAATGTGCCGCTGACATTGGTGCTTTTCGCCATGATTCCGCTGATGATCTATTTCGCCATGAAGTATCGGACTAAGATGCGTTCCGCCTTCAAGCTGCAGCGGAGCCAGCTGGGTGAAGTAAACGCCCATGTGGAGGACAGCCTGCTGGGAATCCGGGTAGCCAAATCCTTTGCCAACGAGGATATTGAAAAAGAAAAGTTCAGCGAAGGAAATGTCAAGTTCCTGGATGCCAAGCGCATCGGATACAAGAATATGGCGGGATTCCGCAGCGTGACCCGTCTGTTTGACGGGCTGATGTACGTGATGATTGTGCTGCTGGGCTCCCTTTCTCTGATTAAAGGCGTTATCACCGCCGGTGATTTCATCGCATATCTTCTTTATGTAAACATGCTGCTGGAAGCCATCCGCCGAATTGTGGAATTTACGGAGCAGTTCCAGCGGGGCATTACGGGAATTGAGCGGTTCGTGGAAGTGATGGACGAACCGGTAGAAGTGGACGACGCACCGGATGCGGTAACACTGGGACCGCTGAAGGGCGAGGTGGATTTCAAGGATGTGTCCTTCCGCTACAACGACAGCGAGGAAATCCTGAATCGCATCAACTTGCACATCCGTGCCGGGGAGAACATCGCGCTGGTAGGACCTTCCGGTGCGGGAAAAACCACCTTCTGCAACCTGATTCCCCGTTTCTACGATGTAACATCCGGAAGCATTTCCGTGGATGGAGTGGACATCCGAAAGGCGAAGATTCAATCCCTCCGTTCCCAGATTGGAATGGTGCAGCAGGACGTATACCTGTTCTCCGACACCATTGCGGGAAATATCGAGTACGGCCGTCCCGGTGCCACTCGGGAGGAAATTATTGCGGCGGCAAAATTAGCCGGTGCCGATGATTTTATCCGGGAAATGCCGGACGGATACGACACCTATGTGGGAGAGCGGGGAACCAAGCTTTCCGGCGGCCAGAAGCAGCGAATCAGTATCGCTCGAGTATTCCTGAAGAACCCGCCGATTCTGATTCTGGATGAGGCCACTTCGGCATTGGACAACGAAAGCGAGCGTCTCGTACAGTCTTCTCTGGCAGAACTGGCCAAGGGAAGAACCACGCTGACCATCGCCCACCGACTGACCACCATTAAAAATGCGGACCGAATCATCGTTCTGACGGAGAACGGTATTCAGGAAGAGGGAAGCCATGATGAGCTGATGGCGAAGGACGGACTGTACGCCCACATGTATCACATGTATGAACTGTAGGATCTGAGGGGTTCTTCAAAATAGCCTTTACGAGGGAAGAATCTTTCCGTAAGGATCCATGAGGACGGTGCGAACATCGCCGGGGCCGAATATTTTCTGCGCACGGAAGGTGCCGTCTCCCAAATATTGAATACGGATATAATTCGCATCCGTTAACTCGGTGCGGAGTTCCACGCTGTAGATGCCCAGTGCCTCGCATTGGGCATCTTTGTTGTATTCGATGTAGTAGAGGTACTCCCGGTTGCGGCTGTAAATATCCACGCCCTGATTGTGAGGACCGAAGAGGGCTTCGTTCTGCTCGTTCAGCACCCACCATTTGTGCCGGTAATCCATCACCAGGACGAATCCGTTGGCCATGTAATAGAGATCAGGGTAGATGCAGGGAATGATTTCCTTTCCCGTTTCGTCGCATAGCCCGAAAAGGTCGTAATCCGATCCTCCGGGGATTACCTTTCGAATGCTGGTTCGGTAGATTTCCTTCTCCGTGGAAAACAGTTCGATATCGTTATAGATCGGCGGAATCAGAGTGCCTCCGTCCTCGTCCAACAGAGAAACGAACTGCTCCTGGGTTTCCTCATTTCGAATTACCTTGCGGAAGTGCCGGGTGGTGGGAACCCGTTCCGTAGAAATTCGGCGGAAGGGGGATTCATCCGGAACGGCGGTGGACTGAATTCCATAGCCGCCCTCTGCCGATGAAATGATGTATTGCCGGAGCAGCCGGTTTTCCGGATGGAAGAAGGCATCGGAAAAAGACAGGCAGAGCATGGGCTCTTCTCCCATCAGCACGTAGAAATCGTGGAGTTCCATTCCGGCGCAGTCCGTCACCCCATCGAAAGACGAAAGCCCCGAGGGTTCGCCGGACGAGGCGGCCGGACCGATTCTGATTTTACAGTGGTCGGAATCCTTGTACCAGATGAGAAGGGATTTGGACCCGAATTCCAGGGCGTGAATCCCTAGGTGTGCGTCGGTTCGCCAAGCGGTGAGGCGGCATCCCTCCAATGCGCGAAAGGCTTCTTCCGCACCGTGACGGATGCGGGAGTAGCCGGAATATTCTTTTGCAAAAAGCTGATTGTAATCGTAATTCATGGCGTTTCTCCTTACCCGGATTGTACCATATTTAACGAAAAAATTAAATTCTATCGAATTAGTAGGAATTACTTGATTTCCTAGTGAACCGGTGGTATTTTAAATAGGTAAGTTTGAAAGGAGGATAGGCAGATGATGGTTTCGACAAAGGGCCGATACGCGCTGGTGGTGCTGACGGACCTGGCAAAACATCAGGAGGATGGTTTCGTTTCTCTGTCTGAGGTGGCGGAGCGGCAGAAGTTGTCCCTGAAATATCTGGAAATCGTGGTAGCCATGATGAACAAGGGAGGTCTGCTGAAGAGCTGCCGGGGAAAGAACGGCGGCTATCGGCTGAAAAAAGAACCTTCGGAGTACAGCATCAACGAGATCCTTCAGTTGACCGAAGGGAACCTGGCGCCGGTGGACTGCGTGAAGAACAGCGAGGTGGATTGTGCCAATTCGGAGGGCTGCATTACGCTTCCGCTGTGGATTGGGCTGGACCGGCTGATTTCCAATTACCTGGAGAACATCACATTGCAGGATCTGCTGGACGGAAATCGTGAGAAGATTCTGGATATTAAAAAATAGGTGAGGATTTGCTAATTCCTATTGACTTGATAGGGATTATATGATACTTTTAATTCGACATACAAAGAATACACATACTATATTTTATAGAGGGAGGGTTCCATGAGAGTATATGCAGATAATGCAGCGACCACATATATGAGTGAAACTGCAATGAACACGTTAATGGATTGCCTGAAGAATTACAACAGCAACCCGAACAGCCTCCATACCGAGGGTCAGATTACCGCAGAGAAGCTGGCAGAGTCCAGAGAGAAGGTAGCAAAAGCCATCAATGCGGCAAATCCAAATGAAATTTACTTCACTTCCGGTGGAAGCGAAGCGGATAACCAGGCGCTCCTGTCCGCAGCCAGAGTGCTGAAGGACAAGGGCAAGAAGCATCTGGTATCTTTGAATATCGAGCACCATGCGATTCTCCATACGTTGAAAAAGCTGGAGAAGGAAGGATTCGAAGTCACACTGCTGGCTCCGGAGAGCAACGGTATCGTAGATGTGAATAAGGTGCGGGATGCCATTCGCGAGGATACCGCGCTGGTATCCATCATGTTCGCCAATAACGAGATGGGCGCCATTCAGCCGATTCCGGAAATCGGTGCCATCTGCAAGGAGAAGGGCGTTCTGTTCCACACCGATGCGGTTCAGGCAGCGGCACACCTGCCAATCGACGTACAGGCAATGAACATCGATATGCTGTCCATGTCGGCGCACAAGTTCCACGGACCGAAGGGCGTGGGCGTTCTGTATGCCCGCAACGGAGTTCGTCTGGTGAACGTGATTGAAGGCGGTGCTCAGGAGAGAGGAAAGAGAGCCGGCACCTGCAACGTTCCGGGGGATGCCGCTCTGGCAGCAGCTCTGGAAGAGGGTGTTGCTAACATGGAAGCGAACGCCAAGAAGACCGCAGCGCTTCGGGATCGTCTGATTCAGGGACTGAGCGATATTCCGCATTCCAAGCTGAACGGCGATCCGGTGAAGAGACTGCCGGGAAATGTAAACTATTCCTTCGAAGGCGTAGAGGGTGAATCCCTGCTTTTGGCTCTGGATGAGGAAGGCATTCGCTGCTCCTCCGGATCCGCATGTACCAGTGAGTCTTTGGATCCGAGCCACGTGCTGATGGGAATGGGAGTTCCGGTAGAGGCGGCTCACGGTTCCCTGCGTTTCAGCCTGAACGAAGAGAATACAGAAGAAGAAGTAGATTACATCATCGAGAAGGTGCATGAGATTGTGGCACTTTACAGAAAGATGTCCCCATTCTGGGAAGAGTTAGAGAAGGGAGAAAGAGAACATGTTATATAGCGAAAAGGTAATGGATCATTTTAAGAATCCGAGAAACGTTGGTGAAATCGAAGATGCAGACGGCGTAGGTGAAGTTGGAAACCCGGTCTGTGGCGACATCATGAAGATGTACCTCAAGATTGAGAACGACGTGATCGTGGATTGCAAGTTCAAGACTTTCGGCTGCGGTTCCGCTATCGCCACCAGTTCCATGGCTACCGAGCTGATCAAGGGCAAAACCGTTCAGGAAGCGCTGGAGCTGTCCAACAAGGCCGTAGTGGAAGCATTGGATGGACTTCCTGCAAGAAAGATTCACTGCTCCGTACTGGCAGAAGAAGCAATCAAATCCGCACTGGTGGATTACTACACCAGAAAGGGTCTGGAACTTCCGGAGGAAATCAAGGATTTCAAGCCGCACGAAGAGTAATTGATGATTGATGAAAGCCTGCAGCCGGATTGATATCGGCTGCGGGTTTTTGTTTTTTAGATAGGATTCACATTGCCGCCGGCGCACTGTGCTAGAATGTTAAGAAATGTGTGGCAATGTTTGGGAGCTTAGAGAAAACGAGGTAAATTGATATGTCACAGAAACGCGTAATGAAATTGGCGACGAGAGGAAAGAGATTTGGTGCCGGACTGATTGATTCGGTGCCGGTGGCTTTCATCACCATTATGTTCTTTGGACAGGTTGTCAGCGGCATAATGAGTCTGATTCAGGATGCCATGAACAGCCTCTCCGAATACGGATCCTACTACAACAATCAGCCGTACGTGACGGGCGGAGTATCGTACCCATCCGTTGTCATGATTTTGATGCTGATTTTCTTGGGTGCAGAGCTGTATTTCTTCTCTCGTTCCCAGACCATCGGCAAAGCGATTCTGGGTCTGAGAGTAGTGGATGCCCGAACCGGCCGTCCCGTTGGATTTGCGAAAATGCTTTTGCGGGAGATTATCGTAAAGAAGGCATCGTCGTCGGTCCTGTGGCTGGGATACATCTGGATTCTGATCGACAAATACAACCGCGGCTGGCACGACAAGATTCTGGATACGTATGTAATTGACGAGAAGCCGGCGATTCCGCAGAAGACGTTTGTGGACTTTGCGGAAGATGAGCCGAGCGGCGGAGACGTTTCGGACGCAGCAGAGGAACCGGTTCACGTTTCGGAGGAAACTGTGACTCCGGTGCCGACAGAAGTCGATGATTCAAGAATGGAAATTCTTCAGAATCTGCAGAACGCAGTAAAGCCGGCAGCACCGGAGACGGAGAGTGCTGCAACGCCGGAAGCGGCAGACGAATCGGTGGAAATTCCGGAAACCCCGGAACCTGAAAAAAACCAAGCAGAACTTGATATTACTTCTACACAAGAAGATGAAAAAGTGCTATAATCTACTAGGTTTAAATTAAGGAGGTAACATGAAGACAGTACTCAGAGGCGGAAAACTATATAAAGACGGAGCACTGACGGATAACGGTTCTTTTGAAATTAGCGATGTTACCAATATGAATGATTGTGACGAAAAGAGAGTTATCGAACTCGATAACTCTTTTATTTTGCCATCTTTCTGTGATGTGCATGTCCATTTCAGAGAACCGGGATTCGGATACAAGGAGACCATCCGGCAGGGAAGTCTGGCCGGAGCCAAAGGCGGATACACGGCGGTGGGCACCATGCCGAACCTAAAGCCGGTACCTTGCGATATGGACTCCCTCCGGGTGCAGCAGGAAATCATCGACCGAGATGCGGTGATTCAGGTCATCCCATACGGCACCATTACCAAGGATCAGTCCGGTACCGGAACTCTTTCGGATATGGAAGGCATGGCGGATCACGTGCTGGCCTTCTCCGATGACGGCAAGGGCGTGCAGGATGACGGTTTGATGCGGGAGGCCATGAACGTGGCAAAGAGCCTGAACAAACTGATTGTGGCACACTGCGAAGATGAATCCCTTCTTCGGGAGGGGAAAGTACGGGAAAGCGAATGGCGGCAGATTGAGCGAGATCTGAAGCTGGCAGATGAAACCGGCTGCGGATATCATGTATGCCATATTTCCTGCAAGGAAAGCGTGGAAGTGATTCGGGATGCGAAGAAGAGCGGCGTGAACGTCACCTGCGAAACCGCTCCCCACTACCTGGTGCTGGATACCGAAGATGTTCGAAAGGACATTGCGGAGAATCCGGAGGCCGGCGGCCGCTTCAAAATGAACCCGCCGATCAAGGATCCGGCAGACCGGAAGGCCATGATTGAAGGGGCGTTGGACGGCACGGTGGACATGATTGCGACGGATCACGCACCTCACAGTGCGGAAGAGAAGTCCAAGGGCTTTGAAAAGAGCCTGAACGGAATCACCGGACTGGAATGCGCGTTCCCGGTTCTGTACACCGGACTGGTGCGTCCGGGCGTGATGACTTTGGAGCGCCTGGTGGAAATGATGGCCATCGCACCGCGGAAACGCTTCGGACTATCGATGGGCGACGATTACACAGTGATGGATCTGGAGAACCCGTACGTTCTGGACAGCAGCCGGTTCTTGTCCATGGGCAAGTGCACACCGTTTGACGGTTGGACGGTATACGGGAAGACGCAGATGACCTTCTGGAACGGAAAGATTGTCTACGAGGTATAGAATATGAAGAGAGATAAAAGCACGATTTTGGAGAATCAGATGCTGGCGGACGGCATCTATAAAATGACATTGGAGACGCCGGAGTGCGCGTTCACGGCTCCGGGGCAGTTTGCCATGCTGGAGGTTCCGGAAAAATTCCTTCGGAGACCGATTTCGGTCAGCTCCTATGACAGCGATCGCTACGTTCTGATTTATAAGGTGGTTGGAGACGGAACGAAGAAGCTGAGCCGGATGGAACCGGGAGAGAAGATTTCCTCTCTCACCGGTCTGGGAAACGGATACGATGTGGATGCCATTCCGGACGGATGCACTCTGATCGGCGGCGGCATCGGAATTCCGCCGATGCTGGGACTGGCCAAGAGCCTGGTCATCGCCGGAAAAAAATGCCGGGTGATTCTTGGTTTTAATACGGCCAGCGAGATCTTCTTGGTGGATGAATTTAAGAATTTTACAGATGACATCACGGTGATGACGGCGGACGGTTCCTACGGACAGAAGGGCTTTGTCACCGATGCCTTCGACACTTTGGATTACGCCTGCGCCTGCGGACCGCTGAAGATGCTCCAGGCGCTGGACGGAAAGGTTCGGAAGGGCCAGTTCAGCTTGGAAGCGCGCATGGGCTGCGGCTTCGGCGCCTGCATGGGCTGTTCCATTCAGACGAAAGTCGGATCTCAGCGGGTATGTAAGGAAGGCCCGGTATTTGATAAGGAGGTGCTGCTATGGGAAACCCTGTAGATATGAGCATAGAACTCGCCGGTGTTCGGCTGCAGAATCCGGTGATGCCGGCCAGCGGAACCTTTGGCTACGGTCAGGAATACAAGGATGTCTTTGACTTGAATAAGCTGGGTGCCCTGGTGACCAAGAGTATTACGAAAGAGCCGCGCTACGGAAACGAGCTGCCGCGAATTGCGGAATGCACCAGCGGAATGCTGAATTCCATCGGCCTTCAGAACCCGGGACTGGAGCATTTCCGGGAAGTGGATCTGCCGGAGCTGCGGAAGATTTATCAGGGACCGATTGTGGCGAATATCAGCGGTTTCAGCGTGGATGAGTACCGAGAGGTGGCCGCACAGGTGGACCGGGAAGAGCAGGTGGAGATTCTGGAAATCAACATCAGCTGCCCGAACGTGGATCACGGCGGTTCCGCCTTCGGGTCGGATCCGAAGCTGTCGGAAGAGATTACCCGGGCGGTTCGGGATGTGACAAAAAAACCTATTTTTATGAAGCTGACACCGAATGTGCTGGACATCACCGAGATTGCGAAGGCGTGCGAGAGCGGCGGTGCCGACGGCATCAGCTTGATCAATAACTTCAAGGCGATGCGGATTGACCTGAAGACCCGGAGGACTATTACGTCCAAGACGTATGCCGGCCTGTCCGGTCCGGCGATTCGCCCGATTGCGATGCGCATGGTGAACGAAGTGTACCACGCATGCAAATTGCCGATTATCGGAATCGGCGGAATTTCCTGTGCCGACGATGTGCTGGAAATGATTATGGCGGGCGCGACGGGCATCGAAATCGGTTCCGCCAATCTGGTGGATCCGTGGACGTGCCAGAAGACCATCGATGCGCTGCCGAAGAGAATGAAGGAACTGGGAATCCGTAACCTGGAAGAAATCAGAGGAGTAGTATAGAGATGACACCAACAATTATGATTGCGTTGGATTTTCCAACAGGACAGAAAGCGCTGGAATTCTTGGATCGGTTCCAAGAGCCGGTATTTGTAAAGGTGGGCATGGAGCTGTATTACAGCGAGGGTCCGTCCATCATCGAAGAAATCAAGAAGCGGGGCCATCGGATTTTCCTGGACCTGAAGCTTCACGATATTCCGAACACTGTGAAAAGCGCCATGAAAGTACTGGCGAGACTGGGTGTGGATATGACCAACGTTCACGCCGCCGGCGGCATCAAGATGATGCAGGCCGCGAAAGAAGGTCTGATGGAAGGCGTTCAGGAGCGGGGCGGCTCGGAGATTCCGATGCTGATTGCCGTAACTCAGCTCACCTCCACCGATGAGGAGATGATGCACCGGGAACTTCTGGTGAACGGTGAGATGGAAGACGTGGTTGTTCACTATGCAGAAAATGCTCGGAAAGCCGGTCTGGACGGAGTGGTTTGCTCCGCCTGGGAATCCCCGATGATTCATGAACGGGTGGCTTCCGATTTCCGGACGATTACACCGGGAATTCGTCTGGCAGGAGATGCCAAGGGAGACCAGAGCCGTGTGGCAACGCCGGCAAAGGCTAAAGCTTTGGGATCGGACTATTTGGTTATAGGAAGAAGTATTACAAAGGCAGCCGACCCGGTCGCTGCATATGCGAGATGTAAGGAGGACATGGGAAATGAGTAAGGAAATTGCAAAAGGTCTGTTGAAGATTCAGGCTGTTTTTCTGAGACCGAACGAACCCTTCACTTGGGCCAGCGGAATCAAGAGCCCGATTTACTGCGACAACCGTCTGATTCTGACGGATCCGGAAGTTCGGAACACCGTAGAGAATGAGATGGCCAGAGTGGTAAAAGAAAAATATCCGGAATGCGAGAAGCTGATGGGAACCAGCACCGCCGGAATTGCACACGCTGCAATCGCCGCACATATTCTGGATATGCCGATGGGTTATGTTCGCGGCAGCGCAAAAACCCATGGCCGGAACAATAGAATTGAAGGAAAGCTGGAAAAGGGAGATAAGGTGGTCGTTATCGAAGACCTGATTTCCACCGGCGGTTCCTCCATCGAGGTCGTAGAAGCTCTGAGAGAAGCCGGAGCAGATGTCCTTGGCGTAATCAGTATTTTTACCTACAACACCAAAAAGGCAGACGAGAAGTTTGCGGAAGCGAATGTGGAGAAATACAGCCTGTGCAGCGTGGAGACCATGATTGACACAGCGGTAGAAGAAGGTTACATTCAGGCAGATGAAGGAGAGGGAATCATTTCATGGCTAAGAGAGATCTAATCAACATTACGGACCTGACCCAGGAAGAAGTTGGCGAGATTCTGGATCTGGCAGACGACATGGTTGCGCATCCGGAGAAGTATTACGAGGAATGCGCCCATAAGAAAATCGCTACGTTATTCTATGAACCGAGTACCCGGACGAGACTGAGTTTCGAATCGGCGATGTTGGAACTGGGCGGTAATGTGATTGGTTTCTCCTCAGCGAGCACCAGTTCTGCGTCCAAGGGCGAAAGTGTCAGCGACACCGTGAAGGTGATCGAATGCTACGCGGACATCATCGCGATGAGACACCCGAAGGAAGGTGCGGCGCTGGTGGCGTCTAATGCCTGCAGCATTCCGGTCATCAACGCGGGAGACGGCGGACACTTCCATCCGACTCAGACGCTGACGGACCTGTTCACCATTCGGAAGGAATTCGGCCGAATCGACAATATTCGAATCGGATTCTGCGGAGACCTGAAGTTCGGCCGGACGGTGCACTCCCTGATTGAAGCCCTGCTTCGCTTCGAAGGGGTGGAAATCGTTCTCATCTCGCCGGATGAACTGAAGCTTCCGAAATACAACAAGGAAAGCATGACAGCGGCCGGCGTCAAATGGACGGAGACTGCCAGCCTGGAGGATGCGATTCCGGACCTGGACGTGCTTTACATGACCCGTGTTCAGCAGGAACGTTTCTTCAACGAAGAGGATTACATCCGTTTGAGGGATACCTATGTTCTGGATCGGGCCAAAATGAAGCTGGCCAAGGAAAAGATGATCGTTATGCATCCGCTGCCTCGTATCAACGAGATCTCCGTGGATGTGGACCGGGACCCGAGAGCGGTGTACTTCAAACAGGTGCGGAACGGCAAAGACGTTCGGAAAGCCCTGATTGCAACGCTGCTTAGATGGAAGGAGGAAATGTAATGAATATTGACGGTGTAAGCACCGGAATTGTTCTGGATCATATTCAGGCGGGTAAATCCCTGCTGATCTATCAACTCCTGGAGCTGGAGAATCTGGACTGTTCTGTTGCGGTGATTCAGAACGCACGGAGCGGAAAATACGGCAAGAAGGACATCATCAAAATCGACCAGCTCATTGATCTGGACTTCGATGTGCTGGGCTACGTGGACCCGAACATCACGGTGAATATCGTGAAGGACGGAAAGATGGTGGACAAGAAGCACATGGCATTGCCGGAACGACTGACCAACGTCATTCAGTGCAAGAATCCGAGATGCATCACGTCCATCGAGCGGGGCGTGCCGCAGCGGTTCCGCCTGGCGGATCCGGAGCGGAGAGTGTATCGCTGTGAATACTGCGATACGGAGCACGCAGCAAAGAAATAAAAAAATAAACCCGGAAATCCATTGCGAAAGCGGTGGATTTCCGGGTGTTTCATTTGTCCTATTCTTCCGACTCCTTTTCGTAAAGCGCCGCGTAGGTGGTTTCAATGCCGTTGGCAATGGCTTTGGCATTGCCGGACAGGTTGCTGTCAAAGCGTTGGTTATCGGATTCGTTGGAGATGAATCCCACCTCGATGATGCAGGACGGCATGGTGGAATACCGATTTTCGGAATAATTGTCGGAAGCATCCGGCAATGTGCCGGTGCCGATTTTTCGGTAGGTAAAACCTTCTTTCTCCAGATTGCGGAGAATGTTGTCCGCCAGAAGGGTGGCGGAGGAATTCCCTCCGGAGTGAATCCAGGCCTCCACACCTTGTCCTTCTCCGTCGGACTGGTTCCGGTGGAGGGAAACCATCAGCTTAGCTTCTGCCTCGTTGGCCATCTCTGCTCGCTCCGGGCGGTCCACGTTCACGTCATCCGTTCGGGACATCACCACTTTAAAGCGTTTTCGCCGGAGGTATTTCCGAACCTTCAAAGCCAGCTCCAGGGTGTCATCCTTTTCCTTGCGTCCCAAAGCCTCTGCGCCGGGATCCTCACCGCCGTGTCCCGCATCGATAAAGATGACGCCGCGGGTCTGGAACAAAGTGAAGATGCCGCCGCCGGTGCTGAAGGAAAAGCCCAGAATTCCGGCAAGGAAAACCAGGCAAACGGCCAAAGTAATCCGCCGCTTTCTCTTCTTGCGTTCTTTTTCTTTTCGCTTTCTCCGGAGAATAATCTGCCGGATTTCGTCGTCGGTAATCTGTACGGACATAAAATCTCCTGTGAAATATTATTTTTATAAAATCAGTACATATATTGTAGCTTGATTCGGTGAAGGTTTCAAGGATTCTCGGTAAAACCCGAGTTGCATATGATATCAAAAATGATATAATATATTCTGTATAATTGGTTAGAAAACTGTATAAGCAGGAGTAGATATATGTATGCATTAACGGCAAAATCCATGAAATACATGGACGAATACACGATGGACAAAGGTGTTCCAAGTTCCGTGCTGATGGAAAATGCATCCCGAGGTGTGGTGAACGAAATTACGGAGCGCTTTCCGGATACCAATACGCGGGTTCTGGTTATGTGCGGACCGGGAAACAACGGCGGGGACGGAGTGTGCGTTGCACGCTGGCTCCTTCATTTGGGCTATTCCGTTACACTCTATTTCGTGGGAGATCCCAACCGCACGTCTAAGGAATTCCGGCGCCAGATTCGGATTATTTCCTCCATGTTCCCGGATTTGAAAATCTACGGAACGGAAGATGCGGCGGAAAGCCTGAAGGCGCTGCGTTCGGAATACGACGTTCTGGTGGACGGTATATTCGGAACCGGACTCAATCGCCGTTTCGGAAATAATTTTGTGAAGTTCCTGGAGTATGTGAATTCCAAGAAGGGCTACAAAGTGGCCATCGACATTCCGTCGGGACTGAATGCCACCACCGGTCAGATTATGAACGCGGTATTCCGGGCCGACCTTACCGTAACCATGGGAAATTACAAGACCGGCCTGTTCTTCTGTGAGGGACGAAAGGTTTCGGGCGAGGTAAAAGTAGTGGACATCGGCCTGGCGAAACGAGGATATCGGGACATTCCGGATCGTATTTTCGTGTGCGACCGGGAGTTCTTCCGAAAAACCAAGGATATGGCGCTGATTCCGAGAACGGAGGTTTCCCATAAGGGCACCTACGGAACCGTGGGAATCGTGGTGAGCCCGGGTAGCATGATGGGGGCGGCGATGCTTTCGGCAAAAGCTTCCTACAGAGCGGGCTGCGGGCTGGTAAAGATTTTCTGCCCGAACAAATTCACCGGTTTCTTCAATGTATCCATCCCGGAAGCGGTAGTGGTGCCGTACAAGACGGACGATGTGATCGGAGCGCTGGATGATTTTGTGGAAAGCGTAGACGTGGTCCTGGCGGGACCGGGCATGAAGGAAGATGCAACCGGACGCCTGATTATCAAAGAAATCCTGGCACAGGAGACTCCGGTGGTGCTGGATGCGGGTGCGCTGAACCTGATTTCCAAGAATCTGAAGCCGTTCCGTAAAAGAAAATGCCCGTGCATCATCACGCCGCACGTGGGTGAGATGGCGCGGCTCTGCGGAGAGGACATCCAGGTGATTGAAAAAAATCGAATCGGCTTTACAAAGAAGTTCTCGGAGCTGTATCGGGTGAGTATGGTGGTGAAGTCCGACGTGTCGCTGGTTTCCCTGATTAAGGAAGATGGCACTCAGCGGCTGTACCTGAACGTCACCGGCAATTCCGGGCTGGCGACGGCGGGATCCGGGGATGTGCTCTCCGGGGTAATTGCATCCCTGATTGCTCAGGGCAATTCGGAGAACAACAGCTTGCTGTACGGCGTGATGATTCACGGCATGGCGGCGGATAAGTTCGCGGTGGACGAGGATTCCCGCCGGAAGATGATGGCCGGAGACATCGTGGAAAGTATTTTCTAAGGAGTTGTGAAATTTCTTTAAAAATCACTTGCAGAAATAGATTGATGATGGTACAATTACAATGTTATGGACGATTCTGTTCCATTTACATTCTGAGTACGGTAGGAGGTGAAATCGGAATATGGCACAGGTTATCGTTAGAGAAAACGAAAGCTTAGAGAGCGCTCTTAAGAGATTTAAGAGATCTTGCGCTCGCGATGGCGTTATGTCTGAGCTCAGAAAGAGAGAGCACTACGAGAAGCCAAGCGTAAAGCGTAAGAAGAAATCCGAAGCTGCTAGAAAGAAAGCCAGAAAGTATTAATCTGGTAAAGGAGGTATTCAATGGGTCTTAAGGAACAATTGCTTACCGATTATAAGGAAGCGATGAAGGCGCATGACAGCACCCGGAAGGAAACCGTTAATCTGATTCGTGCCGCGATTAAGCAACATGAAATCGATCAGCAGGTGACCCTGGAGGATGCCGACATCGTTCCAATTATTAAGAAACAGCTTAAGATGCGTACTGACGCGATTGCTGATTTCGAAAAGGCAGGAAGACAGGATTTACTCGATAGTTATAGAACAGAAATCGATATTCTGAAGCAGTATTTGCCGGAGGAAATGTCGGAGGAAGCCGTTCGCGCCGCTGTGGAGCGAATTTGTGAAGAATCCGGATTGGACCGCTCGATGAAGAGCATGGGTCCGATGATGAAAGCCGCTATGGCAGAGCTGAAAGGCCAGGCAGACGGTGCTGTCGTCTCGAAGGTTGTTAAAGAATACTTAAGTGGTAAGTAGCTATCAGAAGGGGCTGCTGCACAATGGTGCGGCGGTCTCTTTTTTATTTTTTGGGTTTCTCCGGCCGCGGACTTTGCTCCCCGCCGCCCGCAAAGGTTTACGGCTTCGTTCCGGGGAGCAAAAAGTTCACACAAGGCGGCGGCGGAAAACGCCTTATCGCCGGCGAGAATCCCATTCCCTCGGTACCGGTAAGCGCGGCGGCGGCACAAAATGAAAAAGGGTATTGACATAATATGAATATATGATAATATACTCATATGAACAAACGATAATATGTATGGAAGGAGCGAAGACATGACGAAACGAAAATATCAGGAAGAGAAGGGAGCCCGAATCGGAGGCATCAATGAGGATGAGTTGATGGATTTGGCGGATTTGTTCAAGATGTTTGCGGATTCCACACGAATTAAGATACTGGTCGACCTGTCTCAGGGAGAGAAGAGCGTGTCGGAAATCTGCGAGGATCTGGAAATGAATCAATCGGCGGTCTCTCATCAGCTGAAAATCCTTCGAAATGCCAAGCTTCTTTGCGCTCGCCGGGAGGGGAAGTCCATGATTTATTCTCTGGCGGACGACCACGTAAGTACGATTATCGCAATGGGCAAAGATCACATCGAAGAGTAACGAGGAGGTTATCATGAAGAAGAAATTTAAGTTGGATGAAGTGGATTGTGCAAACTGTGCGGCAAAGATGGAGGACGCCATCCGCAAAATTGACGGTGTTAAAGAGGTATCGGTCAATTTCATGACCCAGAAGATGACGCTGGAAGCGGAGGATGAATCCTTCGAGGCGATTTTGGATGAAGCCTGCAAGGTGATTGCCAAGGTCGAGCCGGACTGTGAGGTTATTCGGTAGTTTATTTTTATAGAAGATCATTCTGAGGACGAGGGCATGAGCAAGAAATTAAAAAGACAATTGAAACAGATTCTGATCGGCTTATCCATTTTTGCGGTTTTGATGGTGGTGGAGCACACCTGCGGTTTTCCGGGGGTTTTGGGAACCCGGTGGGGCGAGTTGGTGCTGTACTTAATTCCGTATCTGATTGCCGGCCGGGACGTGGTAAAAAAATGTTTTCTCGGCATAAAGAACCGGCAGCTGCTGGACGAGTGTTTTCTCATGACCCTGGCGACGGTGGGCGCTTTTGTGACCGGCGAGAACAGCGAGGCGGTTGCGGTGATGCTGTTCTACCAGGTGGGTGAATGGTTCCAGAGCTACGCGGTGGGGAAATCCAGAAAATCCATTACGGAGCTGATGGACATCGCCCCGGATTTTGCCAATGTGGAGAGAGCCGATGGGTCCATCGAGGAAGTGGATCCGGAGGAAGTGCAGATTGGGGACACCCTGGTGATTCGTGCCGGGGAGAAGATTCCGGTGGACGGCACGGTGTTGGAGGGTCAGAGCATGGTGAACACATCGGCTCTTACCGGAGAATCGGTGCCGCGTTCGGCGGTTCCGGGAAATCAGATTATTTCCGGATGCATTAACGGCGAAGGTCTCCTGAAGATTCGGGCGGAGAAGAAGTACGAGGATTCAACCGTGGCTCAGATTCTGGAGCTGGTGGAAAACGCGTCCTCCAAGAAGTCGAAGACGGAGAATTTCATCACCCGGTTCGCTCGGTACTACACGCCAATCGTGGTGGCCGGTGCGGTGATACTGGCCCTCATTCCGCCTATTTTTACGGGCAACTGGATGAATTGGATGATGCGTGCCTGCACCTTCCTGGTAATCTCCTGCCCGTGCGCTTTGGTCATTTCCGTGCCCCTGTCTTTCTTCGGCGGTATCGGAGCGGCGTCGAACATCGGCGTGCTGGTAAAGGGCTCCAACTATTTAGAACAGATGGCGCATTTGGACACGGTGGTTTCGGACAAAACCGGCACCCTGACGGAAGGCGTTTTTCACGTGACTCGAGTGGTTCCGGCGGAAGGTGTTTCGGAAGAAACGGTGCTTCGGAACGCCGCCATCGTGGAAAGCCTGTCCACCCATCCCATCGCCAAATCCATTCAGGCAGCGTACACCGAAGTTTTGGAGCCGGGGTTGGCACGGGATGCGCGGAATATCTCCGGCCAGGGCCTCATTGCGAAAGTGGGTGATTCCACGGTCTGCGTGGGAAATAAACGGCTGATGGAGGAGAACGGAATCGACTACCGAGAGATTCAGGACGGAGAGTCCACCGTCGTCTACGTGGCGGCGGACGGCAAATTCCAAGGTGCCATTCTCATCTCCGACGAGATTAAGGATAGTGCGGTAAAAGCAATTCGCGAAATGAAGCAGGAGGGCGTCCGGCACGTCGTGATGCTCACCGGAGACCGGAAGGGAATTGCGGAAGCGGTTGCCGAAAAACTGTCCGTGGATGAATTCCGGGCAGAGCTTCTGCCGGCGGACAAGGTGCAGGCAGTGGAAGAACTGTTGGCGCGGATGTCCGGCGACAAGAAAGACGGCAGCAACGGCAAGAAGAAGCTGGCATTTATCGGGGACGGAATCAACGATGCACCGGTGCTTTCCCGGGCGGATGTGGGAATTGCCATGGGTTCCATGGGTTCCGATGCGGCCATTGAAGCTGCGGACGTGGTCATCATGGATGACGATATCGGCAAAATCCCGCGCACCATTCGAATTGCCCGGCAGACGGTGGGCATCGCCTACCAGAACATTGCCTTCGCGCTGTTTATCAAGATTCTGTTCTTGATTCTGGGTGCTTTGGGCATTATCGGAATGTGGTGGGCCGTGTTCGCCGACGTGGGCGTCGCTGTAATTTGCATTTTGAATTCCATGCGGATGTTGAAACGAAAAGGGGTATAAATAAAGAAATATGGGGGCGGTGCCAAAGCGGTGAGAACCGGCTTTGGCACCGCTTCTTTTTGTGTGAAACGTTTGTTTCGCGAACACATCCTCCAAGCTTTAAGAATTCTTAAGAAATCTTAAGAATTGAAAAACCCTATCTTAATAGAATCTTAATACAAGCGTGATATAATAGTCCATATACTGAAAATGAAAGGTAAATACTATGGCATATAATGTTAATTCCTATTTTATCTTCCTGCCGACGGTGGCACTCCTGTACCAGCTGGTGAAGAAGGAGCGGCGATGGTGGGTGCTGCTGGGGGCCAGCGTGGTATTTTTTTGGCTGATCAGCCGGCAGCTTATCCTTTGGGCGGTGGCGACCGCCGGGATTACCTACAGCATTGCGGGATGGATTGACCGCACACAGGTTCAGATTAAAGCCATTGACCGTTCGGAGAAGAAACGGCGAAACGCCCTGAAGGAGAAATCCCGGAAGATTCTGCAGCTGGGACTGCTGGGGACCGTGGGCATCCTGGTGGCACTGAAATATACTGCTTTTACCGTGGAGACGACGATGCAGGTGGTTCGGCATTTTGGCGGGAACGGAAATTTCAGCGTGGGGCGGATTCTGGTTCCCATCGGGATTTCGTTCTACACCCTGCAGGCGGTGAGCTATCTGCTGGACGTGTACTGGAAGCGGGAGAAGGCGGAATCCAATTTCTTTAAGCTGTTCCTGTTCCTGATCTTCTTCCCGACGGTGATGGAAGGTCCGATTCTTCAGTGGAGCGACACGAAGGACACGCTGTATAGCGGCGAACCGATTCAGGGAGAGAACCTGGGGCTGGGATGCTTCCGGATTATTTGGGGACTTTTTAAAAGAATGATCGTCTCGGACCGACTGAACACGGCGGTGCTGATGCTGTATCGGCCGGAGGCACACTACAGCGGATTCATGATTGTGCTGACGGCGGTGATTACCACCATTCAACTGTATCTGGAATTCTCCGGTACCATCGATATCGTCATCGGATCGGCACGGATTTTCGGGGTGAAGCTGCCCGAGAATTTCCGTCAGCCCTTCAAGGCCAAGAGCGCCGCGGAGTTCTGGCGGAGATGGCACATCACCTTGGGACGCTGGTTCAAGAATTATATTTTCTATCCGGTTACCACTTCTTCACTGGTGAAGAAATGGGGAAAGTACGGACGGAAGCATTGCGGAAAGTACATCACCATGGTGGTCACCAGCGCGATGGCGCTGTTTCCGGTGTGGATGCTGAACGGACTTTGGCACGGACCGAAGTGGCCGTACATCCTGTATGGAGTGTACTATTTCATCATTCTGTTGGCGGAAGTGGCATTGGAGCCGCTGGGCGAGAAAATGCGGCGGCTGATTCACGTGTCCGATGATAACCCGATTATTCAGAAGTGGCATATGGTTCGAACCTGGGTGATCATCGTCATGGGCGAGATGCTGTTCCGGGCGGAATCCTTTGGGCAGTTTCTGTCCATGTGCCGAAATATGTTCCGGGGATCCTTCATCAGCGACAACCTGGCCACCTCCATGCTGAGCTTGAAGCTGGATCCGGGAGACTGGTTCGTGGTCATTGTGGGAACCGTTCTGGTGTTCATCGTGGACGACCTGCTGGAAAAGAAACCGGATCTCTTCGAGCATTTTCCGAAGATTCCGACCTTCTGGCGGTGGAGCGTGTATTACGGATTGATTGTTTTTATTATCGTGTTCGGAGCCTACGGGGCGGGGTACCAGACCGTGGATCTGATCTATGCGGGATTCTAGAAAGGAGGAGGAGCATATGAAAAAGCAAAGACATACGCTGAGAACATGTCTGTTCCTGATTATTTTGTTCCTTATAATCTTCCTTCCGGGGTTGGCATTGACCCCAAAGGTGGTCATGAAATACCACCTGGGCGCCGGAAGAAATGCGGTGTATTCCCGCATTGCCAACGAACCGAAGAATACCATCGATGTGCTGGTGATGGGAGACAGCGAGAGCTACACCAGCATTTCCCCCATGAAGATTTGGAACGAAACCGGATACACGGTCTACGCGGCAGGACAGCCGGGGGCCAATCTGGCGGATACCCGGAACGTGCTGAAGACTGCGTTGGAATCTCAGAAGCCGAAGGTCATCCTGCTGGAAACCCACAGTTTATTCCGAAACCGGAAGAGCCAATCCTTCCAGAAGCAGTCGGCTCTGGCGGAAAAATTATATAATGCCTTTCCGGTGCTGCGTTACCACAACAGCTGGAAACAGGTATTTCCCCAGAAGATGCACGCCACCTATAAGGGGTTCGGCATCAGCAGCAAGGTTCGGCCGTACACGGGACCGGCGGATTATATGAATCCACCGGAAGGCGCACCGACGGTTAATCCGAAGGACAAGGATAAGGTTCAGAATACCATCAGCAGGGCCAATCGCCGAGACTTCGACGCAATTCGGAAGACCTGTGAGAAGTACGGAATCCAGCTGATTCTCTATTCCGCACCGTCCCCGAAGAACTACAACATTCAGCGGTGCAACGCCCTGGCAAAGCTGGCGAAGAAAACCAACGTCCCGTATGTGGACTTGAATCGCCGGGTAAAAGAACTTCAAATCGATTGGGCAACGGATACCAGGGACCGGGGAGATCATTTGAACATCTCCGGCGCTATCAAAACCACCGGTTACCTTCGGGACTATCTGGTTCAGAACTGCAATTTGGAGGATCGCCGGAACGACCCCCTGATTTCCGCCAAGTGGAATCGGATATACGGCAACTACGAGATTGCCGAGAAGAAAAAGATGAAGAAAATCAACGGGGACGATACCATGAATTCTTTGGAGAACCTGCTGGCGGAAGGCGGTTCGAAGAAAGAGCTTCAGGAATAGCAGAGGAGGCAGAACTCCATGAATGATAAAGGAAAAGATATGAATAATAACATCGATAATACGGGTAAAACCATTTTGGACATCTTTGAGAATACCGCAGTGATTCACGGAAAGCGTCCGGCGGTAAAGGATCCGGTTCGGGAGCTCACCTACGGCGAGCTGTTTGAACAGGCCCAGCGCATGGCGGCGGAAGTGGGAGAGGTTCTGTATCCGGAAGAGGACGCGGAGGTGGAGACCGGTTTTCCCATTGCCATCCTGGCGGAGAAGAGCTGCAGCGAACTGGCGGCGGTTCTGGCTTCCGTCTATGCGGGGAGTTTCTACGTTTGCATCAATCCGGAGCAGACGGAGAGCCGGATTTCTTCCATTTTAAACGTTCTGGAGCCTCGTCTGGTCATCGTGGAAGACAAACAGAAGGAAAAACTCTCCCGGGCGGGGTACGAAGGAAAAACCCTGTCCCTGGATGCCTTGGTTGAAAAGGCGAAAGCAGGAAATACGCCGGAAGCGGCCATGATGAAGCTGATAAAGATTCGCCGGGAAATTCGGAGTACCGATCCGCTGTACGGTATTTTTACCTCCGGGTCCACGGGAACGCCGAAATGCGTGCTGGTGGAACAGCAGTCTGTGATGGACTTTATCCGGCATTTTGTGGAGATTTTCGAATTCACGGAAGAGGATGTCATCGGAAACCAGGCACCCTTTGACTTCGATGTATCGGTAAAGGACATCTATTCCGCTTGGATGACCGGGGCCTCGTTGCTCCTCATTCCGCGGGAATACTTCTCCACACCGCCGCGGCTGTTGGATTACATCTGCGACAATCACGTGACCAACCTGACCTGGGCGGTATCGGCGCTGTGCATCATTTCCGGTCTGAAGGGCTTCGGGTACCGGGTGCCGACGGACCTGAAGCGGGTGATGTTCTCCGGTGAGGTGATGCCAATCAAGCAGCTCACCATCTGGCAGGAGAATCTGCCGGAGACGAAGTTCGTGAACCTGTACGGACCGTCGGAAATCACCTGCAACTGCACCTACTTCCCGATTGAGCGCCGGTACGGGAAGGAAGAAAAGCTGCCTTTGGGAAAGGTGTTCCCGGGACGGACCGTGGTGCTGCTGGACGAAGAGGACCGTCCGGTGAAGGAGGCCGGGCAGCCCGGAGAAATCTGCGTGATGGGAGAATCCCTGGCGCGGGAATACTATCACAATCCGGAGCAGACGGCAAAGCATTTTGTCCGGTATACGGAGGACGACGGAACCACCCGACGGATGTACCGCACCGGAGACCTGGCGGTGCTGGATGAAAACGGAGAGATGGTTTTTGCCGGACGAAAGGATTTTCAGATCAAGCATATGGGGCATCGAATCGAGCTGGAGGAAATTGAGCTTCAGATGAATGCGCTGGAAGGAGTGCGTCAGAGCTGTTGTTCCTACGATGCTAAAAGAAGCCGGCTTTCCGCCTATTACACCGGCGATGCGGCCGCTTCGGAGGTGCATCGGCAGCTGAAGGAAAAGCTGCCGGCCTACATGGTTCCGTGGAAATTCCACCACGTCAAGGAATTCCGCCTGAACAAAAACGGAAAAATCGACCGAAAGGTGCTGACAGAACTGGAGGAAATAGAATGATGCTTTCAGATAGAATAATCCGGGAGGCGGCGGAGCGATATCCCACCCCTCTGTATATTTTCGACACGGATGCCCTGTTAGAGCGGTTTCAATATTTTAGAAAACACCTGGGGACGGACATCGGTTTGACCTACTGCATGAAAACCAATCCGTTTCTCACCGCGGCATCCCTTCCGGAAACCCAGCGAATTGAAGTGTGCTCCGACGGGGAATTTCGGGTGTGCCGAAGCCTGGAAATTCCCCCGGAAAAGCTCTTGATTTCCGGGGTGCTGAAACGAGCAGAGGATCTGGAAGAAATTCTGGATTACTGCGGGGACCGGGCGCTGTACACCGCGGAGTCCCCGAGTCAGCTGGAATTGCTGAACCGAATGGGAATCGAAGGAAATCTGGTGTTGAACGTTCTCCCGAGGCTCACAAACGGCAGCCAATTCGGAATGGATGAGGAGACCGTACTTTCCTTAATCCAAAGAAGAGCGGAATACAAGGGCGTGGAATTCCACGGAATTCATTTCTTCTCCGGCACCCAGAAACACCGCCTGGCAAAGCATCGGAAGGAACTGAAGAAGCTGGATGAATTCTTCCGAAGACTGGAAGTGGAAGCGGGTTTCCGGGTGCCTATGCTGGAGTACGGAACCGGTTTCGGCGTGCCGTACTTCGAAGGGCAGGAAGAAGATGTGACATCGCCGGAGCAGCTTTCGGAATTTCGTGATATAATAGCACAGATGAGCTGGAAAGGGGCGGTGACCCTGGAGATGGGGCGCGCGTTGGCGTACGATACCGGTTACTACATCACCAAGGTGTGCGACGTGAAGACCAATTCCGGAAAGAATTATGCCATCACCGATGGCGGAATTCATCAGCTCCACTACGATGGGCAGATTCGAGGCATGTACGTGCCGGAGGTAAAAATACTTTCGGGCAAGCCGGAGGCGGCCGAATGTGCCGAGACGGTGCACTATTCCATCTGCGGATCCCTGTGCACCACCAACGATATCTTAATTGGAGACTATGGCTGCCGGCCGCTTCGGGAGGGCGACCTGATTGTTTTTACCCGAACCGGTGCCTATTCGGTGTACGAGGGCATGAGCCTGTTCCTGACCCATGAGCTGCCGGGGGTGGTGCTCTATAGCGAGACGGAAGGTTTGGCAGAGGTGCGGAAGCAAATGCAGACCCACCCGCTGAACACACCGGTGCGAACTAATTAATTCAGATGATGACGCGTTACGCGAGAAAGAAGGAATACGATGAACGAATTACTGGAAATTTTGAATGAAATCGACGATACCATTGATTATGAAACGGAAACCGGCCTGATTGACGACCATCTGCTGGATTCTTTTGCGATTATCTCTCTGGTGAGCGAGCTGGAGGATGCCTTTGACATTTCCATCGATGCGGCGGAGATGACGCCGGAGAATTTCAACTCTGCGGCCAATCTGTGGAAGATGGTGGAAAGACTGCAAGAGGACGCATAAAGAATGGCTTACAGAATACTGGTTGCCGAGGACGATGGGGATATCGTTCAGGTGCTGAAGCTGTATTTGAATAATGAGGGGTACGAGGTTCTCCATGCCCCCAATGGGGCGGAGGCGCTGGAAATCATGGAGCAGCAGCCGGCGGACCTTTGCATCTTCGATATCATGATGCCTCGGATGGATGGCTACGAGCTCATCCGGCGGGTGCGGGAGTTTTCGGCTGTCCCGATTATTGTTTTATCGGCAAAGAAGGAGGATGCGGACCGAATTGTGGGGCTGAATATCGGCGCCGACGATTATCTGGTAAAACCATTTAACCCTTTGGAGGTGGTGGCCCGGGTGCGCTCGGTGCTGCGGCGGTGCTACGAGTTCGATAAGAAGCCGGATCCTTTGGAACAAGCCGGAGCCGAAGAAGGGACCGGCAGCCAACCGTTTCAGACCGATGAAGACATCCGGTTCGAAAACCTGCGGCTGGACCGAAGCACTCGAAAACTGTATGTGGATGAGGAAATCGTGCCCACCACCCCGGCGGAGTTCCGAATTATGGAGCTCTTGATGAGCCATCCGGGAAGGGTGTACACCAAAATTCAGATCTATGAATTTCTGAACGGAGAGTATTACATCAATGATGAAAATACGATAACGGTGCACATTTCCAATTTGCGGAAGAAAATCGAAGCGAACAATCGGGAGCCCCGTTACATTCAAACGGTGCGGGGCATCGGTTATAAATTCTGCGAGGAGCAGAAGGACAGCGATGAAGAAACTGAAAAGTAAAGAGGGAAGCCTGTACATGGTTTTCATGAAGGGTTTTATCCTTCTGTTTCTGGTGATCGTGGGACTTGCCGGAATCCTCTACGGGGTGAACTATTTCCTTCCTCGCCGGGTTGTGGTAATGCCAAAATCCTATGATATTGCGGATTACACCAATATTCTGGAAGAAGAGAAGTACGACCGGGTTCCGGTGACCAAGACCTTTGGCAAGACCGGATACCTGGAGATTCTGGACGAGAATGCCAAAGTCATCTACGACAGCCGCGGCAAAACCAAGAAAAAATATCACAAGGAATCCCTTCGGTACATTTCCGAAATCTATTCGGATGTATATTACGGCGTGCAGCGCATCGGTTCCGGGTATCAGCTGAAGAAAAGCGGATACCTGATTTTTCAGTACCGTTGGAATGACGAATCCGAACAGTATCTTTCGGGTACCGCACTCCTGGATTCCAAGCGAAATGTGATTTATTCCAACATCAACCTGGGGAAAAAACAGCTGACAAAGGATGAGATTCAATACCTGATTGAGAGTGACGACGGAGAGGACGTGTCCGGCAATATCGTTCAGAAATTTCCTTTTACCACGGTGGACGGAAAGGCGCGAACCGCGCTGATTCACACGGAAAGCGTGGGCATGCAGCTGGGAAAAATCTATTCCAAAATCTTTATGGTCAGCCTTTTTGGTTTCGTCCTGGCGGTCATCGTCACGATCTTGCTGATGGACCTGTACATCGTGAACAAGGTGCGCCGGCCGCTAGCCGACCTGGAACACGCCATGGCGAGCTTCCAAGAAGGAGAGCGGAACCCCATCGCCGGCTATTCCGGACCGAGGGAAGTGACCACGGTAATCGATACGTTTAATCAGCTGGAAGAGAAGCTGTCGGAAGCGGAAGAAAAACAACAGGCCCTCCAAAGTCAGAAGCAGCAGATGCTCAGCGGCATTTCGCACGATCTGAAGACGCCGATTACGGTCATTCGGGGATACGTGGACGCCATTCGGGACGGTTTGGTGCCGCCGGAGGAGCAGGACCGGTACCTGGCGATTATCGAGGACTGGGTGGATACCATGGCAAATCTGATCAGCAGCCTGAGCGATTTCAGCACGCTGGAGCATCCGGATTTCGCCTATACCCTGATGTCGGGAAACCTGGCGGAATACCTGCGGGAATACATCGCCGGCCGGTACCGGGAGCTGAATCTGCTGGGGTATTCTATAGAGGCGGATATTCCGGAAGAGAACATCCGAACCGCCTTCGATCACCATCAGCTGAACCGGGTGTGGGAGAACATCATCAGCAATTCGGTTAAATACACGCCGAAGGGCACCACCCTGTTCGTGCGCCTGATGAAATCCGCCGACGGTAAAAACATCATCATTTATATCGGCGACAACGGTCCGGGCATTCCGGAGCAGATGAAGTCGGTGCTGATGGATCCCTTTGTGGTGGCGGAGCCCTCCCGGAGCAACGGTCAGGGAACCGGTCTGGGTCTGAGCGTGGCCCAGCGAATTGTGGAAGCCCACGGAGGCGAGATTACCATTTTGGATGAGAAAGAAACCGCCCTTGCGGTGGGTGAATTTACCGGCGACCGAAGGACACACGGATTGTTCTACCGGATTGTATTGCCGGTGAAGAAGTGTGCGGGCTTCGCCCGATAAAAGAAAGGCAGCAGAGAATGAGATATCCGGATATTACAGAAGGAAAATTCATCGACCGGCCCAATCGATTCGTGGCCCATGTGGAGATTAACGGGCATCCGGAAACGGTGCATGTGAAAAACACCGGGCGTTGCCGGGAACTGCTCCTTCCGGGGAGCCGCGTCATCCTGAACCATTCGGATAACCCCAACCGCAAAACCGCCTACGATCTGGTGGCGGTGTACAAGGAGTCCCTGGGCCTGGTGAACATCGACAGCCAGGCACCCAATCAGGTGATGAAGGAGTGGCTGTCTTCACAAGGCTTCGATGTGATTCATCCGGAGTACACCTACGGGAACTCCCGAATGGATTTCTATATGGAACGGCTGACAACTGCACAAAGTACTTCGGAACGCTATCTTCTGGAGGTTAAAGGGTGCACGCTGGAAAAAGAAGGAATCGGCTATTTCCCGGATGCCCCGACCTTGCGCGGCGTAAAACACCTGCATGAACTGATAAAAGCTGCCGGCGAAGGGTACCATGCCATGCTGGCCTTCGTCATTTCCATGCCTAAAGTGACGAAGGTGCTGCCCAACGTGGAAACCCATCCGGAATTCGGAGAAGCTCTGGCGGAAGCCAAGGCTGCCGGCGTTCAAATCCTGGAACTGCCGTGCAAGGTGACGGAAGACGGACTGGAAATCCGCAGTGATAAACGGATTCGGTAGATGGGAATGGGACGGGCAGACGCCATCGGACTAGCACGCTCTTTCTCATCGTCAAGCTGAGATTGCTTCCCGGATGCAGTTTTTTTCATTTCTGGAGCCGGGCAAACGAGATAATCCGGGTCGTGTTGGCGTGGACCGACGGAAGATAAAGGCTTAGCGGGGAGATCGACGCCAACATGCTCATGTCCAGCATTTAGAAAAGATTGTTAAAGAATCCATCCCCGAGGAATAAGAGAAGAACCAAATTAAAAAACATAACAAAAATGTTGACAGAGAACTTAAAAGGTGATATTATAAAGTAGTTGTTGCGGAAGTGGCTCAGGGGTAGAGCATCGCCTTGCCAAGGCGAGGGTCGCGAGTTCGAATCTCGTCTTCCGCTCCATTTTTATTTTTTGGGAAATTCAGAAGGCAAGGATAAGATAAGATAGAGACTGTCCCCCTAATGTGTAAAGAGGGACAGTCTCTACCGATTGATAGGGGAAAAGGGGAAATGTCGGCGAGGTGCTGCGTGAGCAGCACCGGCGCCGACATTTTTCGTTTTTTGGGGAGAGGGGAATTCCGGGAACCCGGGGCGGGTTACCGGAATTGTCCGCTTGGTGGAAATCGGGGGCGTGGTGCCCCGCGACGAAGAAATAAGGGTTTGCGGGCAGTGAAGCACCACGCCGGATCCGCCGAAAGCCTGACCGGGCCCAGTGACGTGGTGCCCCACGACGAAGAAACAAGGGCTCGCGGGCGGTGAAGCACCACGCCGGCTCCTCCGAAAGCCTAATCGGGCCCAGTGACGTGGTGCCCCGCGACGAAGAAACAAGGGATAGCGGGCGGCGAAGCACCACGCCGGATCCGCCGAAAGCCTAATCGGGCCCAGTGACGTGGTGCCCCGCGACGAAGAAACAAGGGCTGGCGGGCGGTGAAGCACCACGCCGGATCCGTCGAAAGCCTAATCGGGCCCAGTGACGTGGTGCCCCGCGACGAAGAAACAAGGGCTGGCGGGCGGTGAAGCACCACGCCCGCTCCGACGAAAGCCTAATCGGACCCAGTGACGTGGTGCCCCGCGACGAAGAAACAAGATAATATGAAATGACCTCACATTTGTAATATCGTGGATTCGCCACTATACTGTAATTGAGACTAAATCAAT
>CAKQHH010000018.1 GCA_934234035.1 uncultured Clostridia bacterium
GACTTCATTACTCTGTTTGCTGCCATTTCGCTTTTGACAAAGATATTACAGTCATCGGCGTATCTGACAAAACAGAGCCCTCTTGCTTCCAGCTCTTTATCCAATTTGTCCAGGTATACATTGGATAATATCGGACTGAGAGGACCGCCTTGAGGTACACCCTCTTTACTTGGACTAATAAGTCCATCCTCCATTACTCCTGCTTGTAGAAACTGGCGAATGAGTCGTAATGTTTTCGCATCATTGATACGTTCTCTGAGTATCGAAATTAATTTGTCGTGGTTTACGGTATCGAAATATTTCTCAATATCCAAGTCTATTACCCATTCGTATCCTTCGTTGAGGTATACCAGTGCTTCCTCTATTGCCTGTTGACAACTTCTGCCTGGGCGAAATCCGTAGCTGTGTTCTGAGAAGTACTTATCGTAGCCAAGCGACAAGACTTGTGCCGTAGCTTGTTGTACCACTCTATCTACAACCGTCGGTATTCCTAGAGGTCTCTTTCTCCCGTTGGATTTGGGTATATAGACTCTTCTAACTGGTATTGGCTTGTATTTGCCATCGCGTATTTGGGATTTAATTTCTTCCCTATGCTTGGCAAAGTATCCGTCAAGTTCTTCCACGGACATTTTATCTATTCCGTATGCACCTTTGTTCTTCTTGACTGATTTGATGGCCTTATTGATATTTTCGTCTTGTAAAATCCATTCAATTAATTCCATTTGTTGCTCCTCCTTCTGCTTGTAAAGATGTTAGAAACCATCCCCTCTACCTTTTTGCTTCCGTGGGCATACGTTTCCACTTGTTAAGCATATCCTCGATTTCGGACTGTTCTAACCTTGCTTACAGCGATTTGCAATATATTGACATTAGACCCTTTTCCCTTTGGTTCTTAGGGATACTATGGTCTCAGCTGACTCCTAGGTATGAGCTTTTTATCGCACGTACTCACTGTACGCTACCTAGGCCTCCCAGGGTAAGACACAAGTCTTTCACCGCACAACCTCTGGATTTACTCTCTTGGCGTTACGTTTACCTTTTGGGCTTCGATTTGTCTCGCAATCTCGCCCGCCATTTAGCCTCATATCCAGTTTCTGTTCGTAGGCTCAACGGTTTTGCTACACCACTTCCTCCCCCTAAACATTGCTGTCTTCGGCTTGTGGTTCGCTACACTTGGCGGTAAATACCCGTGACGGGACTTTCACCCGTAAGACTTGCGCCATGCCTGGCACACATCCAAAGGGCGTTCGAACATGAGGTTCGGACGCCCCCAGGAAAAAGACACGCCGGATGCCGGACGATATCATTCATCCGTTTTTCGTTATGCGGATTTTGACTTGTTTTTTATTCGAATGACTTGATAAATGTATATGCCAAAAATAGTCATCAATGATGTCAGTATTCCGGTGCGGAGCCACGGGGTCGAATACTTTAATTGAATATGATGCTTTCCCGGGGTCAGCGGAATCGCCATATACATTCCGTTTGCTTTTACTATTGAAGTTTTCTCTCCGTCCACTTTCGCAGACCACCCCGTTGAATACGGAATCGAAAGGAACAGAACCTCGTTTTCGGAACATTCAACCGATCCGGAAACAGTATCATTTCCGATTGAAATGTTCCTGCATGGTGTGAGCTTTGAAATATCCTCCATGTATTTCTCGGTATCGTTTTCATACACGCCGATGCTTTTATACGTATATTCCGCCGGCTTCGCGAATACAATTTTAACGGAATCATATCCTTCTTCACTTTTTCCCAAATAACAGGTCCCGCCATCCTTTGGTGCGTACCAGTAATGATAGGATGACAATACTGTTGCTGTCTTTTCGTAATCCGAAACGCGAAGATCTCCCTTCTTTTGTCCGCGACACCAGATATCTGAACTCGTTCCAAAGATAAGCGAACTCATGGATTTATCGGCTTCCTTTATCTTCAAGCCATTCATCCACAGATACAGTTCCCCTTTCATCGGCTTTTTAAAATGCAATATCAGTGCGCCTTTTTCTTTCTTCACCGATATTCTCTTTTTCGTTAAGTGCACATCCTTCGCTTCTACTCTATACGGAAGAGATGTCATTCGTTTCTTTGGCGTTATTGTTTTGATGTTCGGTATTTTTGTATCTGTCACGACCCCTTGCAGCATCGCCTCTTGATGATTCAGCGGGTTCATTTTTAGAACATCTTTTTTTAAGATGCTGTTCTTGTATAAGAAAGCACTGCCCAAGTAATGTGTGTTCTCATATAAGCCCTTTTCGATTTTCTCGTATCCGACCGGCACACCTTCGTTATCTTTCGAATCTGTCGTATAGTATTTCACCCCGGCCAAATCCAGCAAAGCTCTCCGCCCATCCAATCCATGTAATCCGCAATTCGGCGTCAACGTATTCAGTTGCAAATCGGTGCAATAACGCTGAAAGTTCTTATCCATGATGCTCCACCAAAAAGTGGTCCCTCGCACTTGATTGGCACACTCTACGTTCAGATTCGTTTCTCGTTTCTCCACCCGATAGAATTCTTTCCGATTCGCAGTTCCGTAAGCCTTTGAAATAGATGTTGCGTTAAAGTATGCGTTTAAATCACCTATACTCACGAATTGTTTCACAAAGTTCCCATATGCAGGTGCGAAAATTACACAGACGCCAACTACCACGGACAGAATCGTTAATTCTCCGAGAATTAGATTTCCATGTGCTTTGAAAACGGGTATTGTATTCACCGCCCACAAGACGAGCACCGTTAGAAGAAGCAATACGTCATACGAATACCCATCGGACGAATTTCCCTCTATGGAGTGAGCGACACACACGTACATGCCGACCATCATCGTCAAAACAATTAACTGTTTCTTTTCTAACTTGCACAGCTTATCTTCAAGTCCCACATATATCATTGCAACCGCCAGTGCAAATGGATAACTCCATCGATTCGTTGCATACCCAAAGCCGTTTAAAACACGACCGCATAAAGGAATACACATAATGAGCAAGCTGCTCACGGTGGCAATTTTCATGATCTTCCATTGATTTTCCCTCTGCATTATCAGGAAAAACAAGCATATCAAGCCAAGGGGAATCCCGCCGATTACGGTATGATAGGCAAACATTCCATGGAATTTTCCCAGATGAACAAACAGCTGCTTATAAAAATTCATCGGATACAGAAACGGCGATTCGATATATCCGGTGGTCAATCCAATTCTATAATTATTTAAAAACGCATGCACTGTCGGAAATAGGACAAATCCGGATAACAATCCGCCCACCAAATAGGATGCACATACATTTTTGCAAACCTGAATGTTCTCAATGGCCGTACTTTTCTTACACCGCAACCGGATACACAGGTACACCATGCTTAGAATCACATTGCTGTAAAAGAAATAATAATTGGTTAAGAACGAATAGAATGTAACCGCAGCCAACGGGGCCTTCCGATTCTCCTTCATCAGTACCTCAATCGACCATAGTATTACCGGAAAAAGATAACACCCATGCATGAAATTCGGAAAGTAGAAAAAATATTCAATATTAAAAAAGGAGTACAGCAATCCGCCCATGGCGGTTCGCCAACTATCCGCCTTCTTCACATAATTTGAATACAGGCAAAAGGCTTCCCCGGAAAGGAAGATCTTTATCCATATCATCAGCTTATAGCTTCTTGTCAACCGATTGGGAAACAGAGCGACCGAAATCCAGCTAATCGGATCCAGGAAATCATAGGCATTCAAGGTTGTCAGCAGATCTGCCCCTTGCCCCAAGGTATACCAGAAATGCGGTATCTGAAATAGCGTCCCGTTTGCGATGCCACTTACAATCTTATGCTGGTAATCCCGTATATATTGCAAAGCAACATAATGCTGACCCCATCCATCCGGATTCCATACATAGGATATTCTTCCGCTGCTAAAATACGAATCCATCACAAAGATTGGAATAATCAACAACACTGCATACAGAATGTACGATTTGTATTTCTCCCACCACGATGCTCTTATGTTCAATTTCTCTCATTCCTTTTCGTCAATTCAGTATATCGCTCCTGGCAGCGAATCAAATCCTTCTCAAAATCCTGGCGATCTTTCTTCCGCAGTGTGTGTAATATTATTCCGGAAAAAAAAGACTGCAGTCCCGCAATAACCGTAAATCCGCATACGATTAAAGTAGGAAAATTCGGCACAAGCCCCGTCTTCCGGTAATTAATGTATATCGGGATAAAAAACACGGCCGCCAACAAAAACAATACCAGCGCAATCCCGCTAAAAAAGGCTCGCGGTTTATACGTTTCGAATAGGCTCACAATTGTCCGAATCACCTTTGCCCCGTCCGAAAATGTATTCAATTTCGAGTTGCTACCACTCGGTCTGTCCCGGTATTCCACAACGACATTTGCTACGTTCATATTCTTGTCAATTGCGTGAATGCTCATTTCCGTCTCAATCTCGAACCCCTTGGATAAAACCGGAAATGTTTTCACGAACTGATAACTGAACGCACGATATCCGGTCATGATGTCCCGGATGTTGCTTTTGAACAGTTTATTGATGCTCTTTCGGACCAATGCATTTCCAAAATTGTGGAAATGCCGCTTGTTTTCATCGAAATAGGTGGATGAAAGGCGGTCCCCTACCACCATGTCGGCCTGGTCTTCCAATACCCGCTTCGCCATCTCAATCGAAGCCTCCGCCGGATAAGTATCATCCCCATCCGCCATAATGTAGCACTCCGCATCCACTTCCCGAAACATCCGACGAATCACATTTCCCTTGCCCTGAAGGGGTTCTTTTCGCACAACAGCACCGGCATCACGAGCCACTTCTGCCGTCCGATCCTCCGAATTATTGTCGTATACATATATTGCTGCATCCGGAAATGTTTTCCTGAAATCCGTTACCACTTTTCCGATGGTTTTTTCTTCATTGAAACAAGGTATCAGCACCGCAATTCGATCCATATATTTACTCCTAATCCGTTCCTATCCAATTTATTTTACCCCCCCCTTATTGGAATTTGTCAAGGCAATAATTGCATGGCATCAATATAAGGTAAACCTTAAGAAATCTTAAGACTTTTTGCTGTAAATCTTTGGTATAATGCAGATAGATTTAACCATCAGCGCGAAACGAGGTGATACCCGATGCAGAAATTGGATTCAATTTGTTAAAGCAGTATTTTCAAGAAAGGAAGATTGAGATGAGTGTAAATTGCAACAGACTTCGAATTCTCACCGGAATACTCTGCATTGCCGTGACTGTTTTTATATTCACTTCTTTTGCAAATGCGGACGATGAGGTTCAATACAAGTCCTACGATTTAAAGGGTTACAGCGGATCGGTCGAAGTCGATCAATCCGTTCGGGATAAAATCCAAGATAAGGCGATAAAAGAGATTGCCGGAGAGACGAAATCGAAAACGACCCGAATAACGGCGATGGAGAATCTTTCAGAAGAGAATCTGCTGGCCTCCGAAGAGGAAGCCCTCTACGTGTATACCGATAAAGGATTAACCCACATCCAAGTGGACAAAGGCTGTGTCGGCAAAATTTCTTTGAAGGAAGTAAAAGAAATGATTCACGAAAACGAAGGATCCTTCGTTCGGGTGTACGATGTGGGGGCGCAGGAAGAATCGACCTCGTTCCTCTCCGAGCATAAGGGAATCCTCGCAACGATTGGAATCGCCGTTTTGCTTATACTGCTGTGGCTGCTGTATGAAAGGAAAAAACGGAGAACTGCATGATGAAAAAGCAAATGATGAACATCATTGATATTCTGGAGGGTTGTTACGCCCTTTGCTGCTGCATCGGAGTTTTCTATTTCCGTATGGAACCTTCACCCTCTCTCCGAATCCTGCTCCTCGTGATTTCCACAATCGGGATTTTGTCAACAGATTTAGCTAGAAGGAAAATGTCCATCGGAAGCGGGCTGGCGGCAATTTGGAATGTTTATTTCATAATCGGATTTTTCTAAAAGGTGGAATCAGATTGTACATACACTGATATTACGCTCGTAATATCAGTGTATGTAGTGCTCAATTTGTTATTGTAATTTTATGCCCATTTCAATGCAGGAGATAGAATATGTCTTTCGAAAATCGAATTGCTATCGTCTCACGGGATTTCGCTTTTGCAAACAATTTGAAAGAATTCCTGCAAAAGGAGAAACTCCTCAATGATGTTATTGTCAAAGGCTCTTTTTCTGATGCGTTTTTTGAGAGCCCTACCGATTTAACAATTCTTGATTATGAAACTTTTGAATTAGAATGGCACGGTCAAATTTCTTTTTCAAATCAGTTTTATCATGGTAAATTTTTATTTCTTTTTTCATCAGCAGATATAGATAATCAAGCGTCAACTTCTCCGCGCCTTTTCTTTGATGAGGTTTTCTTTGATGACTTTCTGATAAAACCGATTAATTATCCGGAGCTGTTACTTCGAATTAAGCAGCTTCTGACTCATGAAGAACGTGAGGACATGCTTTGGTACGGAAATACATTATTGCATTTTTCCTTGGGAACGCTAACTACACCTAAAGGAACAATCGACCTTACTTCATATGAATCTAAAATTCTACACGCTTTTTTCGAACATCCTCAATGCATTATATCTAGAGCAGAATTACTGAACATTAATAACGCACAGAATTATGATGTTTCGGATCGGTCCATCGATGTTCGAATCTCTATTATTCGCAAAAAATTAATTGCCATCTCTTCAAATCTAAGCCTTCTTTCACGGAGAGGGTGTGGATATATTCTGACAATTTCTTCATAACAAAAATATCGGACAGCAACAGGACTGTCCGATATTTTGTGTTTACCACGGTTTTATCCACAAATACAGATTCGCCATTATTACCAAAAAGCAAGTGGCTCGTACGTATCCTTCAAACTTATTATTCTTTATTGATGCGACCACCAGGAACACAACTCCACACAAGGAGAGCAGCAACAGTAAATAAGTTACCGTTGTAGAAACTCTATCAACAGTTCCCATAAGTGAAATAACAGCAATTACAATAACATAGATGTCTTCGAGCATACTGATACAGCGGACGATATTTTTCGAATACATTTTCATAGGCTTCTCCAATCAATACTTTACAATTTTTGTTACTTTCCAGCACTCCATTATATCACCTTTTACATTACGCTTATAACTCTTTAATGTTGTTTTTATGCCATGTTTTGAACTTCCTTTCATCACAGTTGACGCAAATCCAGCGATACCTGAGATAAGACTCAATACTTGCGGTGTTGCTCCCGGACAAAGGAACCCAGCAGCACCTAACAATGCTACTATGGAAGCCGCAATAGTAGCCAATCCAGCTGAACCACCAGCTAGTTTTTTTATTTTCGCATAGGTTATTTTCGTTGTTCGTGTTTTGCTCTTATACGCTTTTTTTATTGCAGAATCGCTATTTGTAATTTCGGAAGAATCTCTTTCTAATACACTAACAGTTTCTCCAGTAATAGAAGAATGTACTTTTCCTTCTGAAATATAGAAATACTCTTCCGTTTCAGTTTTAAGATTAGTAACTGTTACCATATTTTCATCAATTTTAATTCTCGATAAATCGGTTCCATCTTTTACAAGCAATTCATCATCTTGAATCCATTCACAGGATACGTCTGATTTTGAATCATCAAATTCAGTTCCTGTATTTGCATTTACAAAAGGTGTTGTGCACAATACAATTAATAGACTCATCATAAAGGCCATACTTCTTTTTCTCATTACATTTTCTCCTTTCAAGTATGAAAAAAAGCAATCATCTTCCAGGCATATTATATCAATGAAATGTTTCAGAATTATTTCTGTAATTAACATTTTTTGAATTTGTTATTGAAATTTAGACGGAAGGATCTGAACAAATGGTATGGTGACTGGTTGCCCAGCTTCTTTCTTGTATACGAGTTAATATGGCTCATTGAAAATTAGGTCACTCCAAGGTCATTATGTTATCCTTTTTCTTCAATGCCAATTTGACAATTAGAATTATTTTAATAGCAAAAATTCAATGTGCCTAGAATTTTTGCATGACTTCACGCTATTTTTACAATTACGCTTCACGCTATTTTTACAATTACTGCTGATTAGCGTGAATGGATTTCCGCTTTCTCCATGGAAGTTCCTCTGTACAAGTCACCCTTTTGAAGACAGTTCACGCTTTTTGAAGCAGATTCCTTTTTCAGCGTGAACAATAGGCATCAGCCGGTCGCTTCAAAATTAGATTTTTGCAATTCCGGCGAATTTCGTTCACGCTAATTCTTGCTTTTGTTTCAAACAGCGTGAATCGCCCTCGAAATTCTAGGCATATGAGATATTGCACTTCATAAGCAAGTAATACAATTAGACATCCCGTGCATCGATCGTTTTTTTCAAATCCAGCGGCTCCCGGTTCGCGCTCGCCTGCCCGCAAAGCCTATGATTTCGGTTTCCGGGCGCGAACCCCGGGCCATGGAATTCAGAAAATGCGGCCCGGCGGCCGGCCCGAAAGAAATGGGAAAAGTGAAGAACAAAAAAACACACGCTGCCGCAGGATAATCCCACAGCAGCGTGCACAAAAGGTTACTCCTTTTTTGGAAGTAAAAGTGGACATATTTAATTACTTCTGCAATGCCTTTGCGGTCTCCACGATGTTCTCCACCGTGATGCCGTTCTTTGCCAGCAGACGTTCATAAGGTGCGGATTCTCCGAACTGATCCTGGATGCCAATTCTCTTTACGATGCCCTTTCCGGATTCCGCTGCCACCTCGCATACGGCACTGCCCAGACCGTTGATGATATTGTGGTCCTCTACGGTGATGATTTTGCCGATGTCATCGATGCAGGCCTTTACGCAGTTCACATCCAGCGGCTTGATGGTGTGCATGTCAATAACTCTGGCGGAAATGCCTTCCTTTGCCAGTTCCTCTGCCGCCCGGATTGCCAGAATGACGGTATCGCCGTTGGCAATCAGCGCCACATCGGATCCATCCTGAATCTGGATGGCTTTGCCGATTTCGAACTTCTGATTCTCATCGTAGATTACCGGAACCGCATCCCGGGTGAACCGCAGATATACCGGTCCGTAGATTTCTGCCGCCTGGCGAACCAGGGCTTTGGCCGCATAGTAATCCGCCGGCATGACCACTCTCATGTTCGGAATGGTACGGAGAACGCCCATGTCTTCAATGCCCTGATGGCTGGCTCCGTCGTTGGCCGGAGTCAGGCCGCCGTGGGAGCAAGCAATCTTTACGTTCAGGTTGGTGTAGCAAATTTCCTGACGAATCTGTTCCGCCATCCGGAGGGAACCGAATACCGCGTAGGTTACCACGAATGGAATTTTTCCCGTGGTGGCCAGTCCCGCCGCAACGCCGGCGCCGTTCTGTTCTGCAATGCCCACGTTCAGATGCTGCATCGGCAGCTCCTTACGGAACTCCTGAGTTTTGCAGGATTTACCGATATCGATA
The DNA here is from genome assembly GCA_934234035.1 of uncultured Clostridia bacterium. Classification (GTDB taxonomy): domain Bacteria; phylum Bacillota; class Clostridia; order Peptostreptococcales; family Anaerovoracaceae; genus Mogibacterium_A. Next base: position 9,450 of record CAKQHH010000018.1, read on the forward strand.
TCCACAACGTAGATATCCTTGTTTTCTTTACCCAGTGCTACGATTTCTTCGCCGAAACCGACACGAGTGGCAATTTTCTGTTCTGTATTCATTACCGACCTCCCAGTTCCTTCATCGCGATTTCGTATTCTTCATCGTTCGGTGCTTTGCCGTGCCAGCCCAGCTGGTTCTCCATGTAGGATACGCCCTTGCCCTTAACGGTGCGAGCGTCGATGAATTTCGGCTTTCCGGAAGAGGACGCATTGACTTTCCCAAAAGCATCCACTACCTGTTCCATATCGTTTCCGTCAATGTCGTAGGTCTCAAAGCCGAACGCGTCCATCTTCTTTACCACATCCAGGTGCGGGATAATTTCATCCGTGGTGCCATCCAGCTGCAGACCGTTGTCGTCCAGGATGACCACCAGGTTATCCAGACCCCACGCGTTAGCCGCCATAAAGCCTTCCCACAGCTCACCTTCATCCAGCTCGCCGTCGCCGATTACCACATATACGCGGTAGTTCTTGCCGTCTCTTTTGCCGGCAACCGCCATTCCCACGCCTACAGAAAGTCCCTGACCCAGGGATCCGGTGGAAATATCGATGCCCGGGCATTTTCTCATGTTCGGGTGACCCTGCAGCATGGAGCCTTCTTTTCTCAGCTTATGCATCTCTTCCTCCGGAAAATATCCCAGCGTTCCCAGTGCTGCGTACTGAATCGGGCATGCATGACCCTTGGAAAGGATGAAGCGGTCCCGATCCGGCCATTCCGGATTCTTTGGATCGATGTTCATCTCCTTGAAATACAGATATGTAACGACCTCTGCTGCCGAGAATGCACCGCCCGGGTGACCGGATTGTGCTTCATATATCATAGTCAGAGCCTTTCGGCGCAAATCCTGCGCGCGGTCTTTCAGCTCCCCTATGCTGATATCCTTCATGATATGACCTCCTTGTTGTTCATGAATGATTGCCCGTGTCCCATGAAACAGACCTGCCTGCGGGCAAGCAGCACAGGTCTGTTATATCTCGATTAGTTCGAAATCAAGCTTGGAAGCCAGGTGGATACTGCCGGAACGTATGTTACCAGAATCAGTACCAGCAGCGATGCGAATACGAACGGCAGAACCGCTTTGGAAATTTCCTTCAGGGAAATGTTCGCAATGCCGCATCCGGTGTACAGGTTGATTCCTACCGGCGGTGTTACCAGACCGATAGCCATGTTCAGTACCATGATGGCACCCAGGTGAACCGGGTCGATGCCCAGTGCGGTTGCCACCGGGTAGAGAATCGGCAGGATGATATACATTGCCGAGTTGGCATCGATGAAGCAGCCCGCAATCAGCAGGATGATGTTCACTACCAGCAGGAACAGAATCTTGTTGCCGCCTACCATGGTAATCAGCGTATTGCTTGCTGCGGATGCCACACCGGTAACCGTGAGCACCCAAGAGAACAGGCTGGCAGTTCCAACGATGAACATAACCACGGCGGTCTGAGAAACGGAGTCCTTGAGAATCGTCATCAAATCTTGAAGTTTCAAGGTCTTATAGATGAAGAATCCAACCAGCAGACCGTACAGAGCTGCCACGGCAGCCGCTTCGGTCGGGGTGAAGATTCCGCCGTAGATTCCGCCCAGGATGATAACCGGCATCATGATGCCCCAGAATGCATCCTTGAAAGCAGCCCAACGTTCCGCACCGGTAGCCTTCGGAATGGTCTCGATTTCCCATTTCCGGCTGACGAACTTCATAGCAACAACCAGCACCACGCCCATGAGGATTCCCGGAACCAGGCCGGCAGCGAAGAGCTGGCCCACGGAATTTCCGGTGATGGATCCGTAGATTACAAAAGTAATGGACGGCGGGATGACGATACCGATGGCACCGGCAGTGGACATCAATGCGGTGGAAGACGCTTTGTCATATCCCACCTGGGTCATTGCCGGGATGATAATCATTCCCAGAGCCGCTACCGTCGCCGGGCCGGAACCGGAAATTGCGGCGAAGAAGCATGCAACGATGACGCATACCATCGCCATACCGCTCTTCTTGTGGCCCACCAAGGTTTTCGCAAAATCAATCAAGCGGGAAGAGATTCCACTCTTCTCCATGATATTTCCGCCCAGTATGAAGAACGGAATTGCCAGCAAAACGAATTTGCCGGTGGACGAATAGAGATTCGCCGGAATAATGGAAAGTGGCAGATTTTCATACAGCAGTGTGATGACACTGGCCATTCCCAAAGATAACGCAATCGGAACTCCCAGAAACAGGAGGACCGCAAAGCTTCCAAATACTACTAAGCCTGCACTCATTCTTATGCCTCCTTATCTTCCGAGTTCGTTGCATCGCTTTTCAGCGTACGGATAAACAGCTGGCAGTAGCGAATCGCCAGGAACGCACCGCCTACCGGAATCATGGCACCAAAGGCACCTTCCGGCCACTGCATGCCGCTGGTCTTCAGTCCCAGCGCGAATTCGTGACCGGACATCCGAATACCGAAGTACAGGATGACCAGTCCAAAGATAATGCCAAGGGCATCGCCCAACAGAGCACAAGCCTTCTGTCCCGCCGGAGAAAATCTCTCCGTCAGGACCGTCAGGCCCAAATGGGCTCCTCTTTTCGCAGCCACCGCTGCGCCGGCAATACTGAGGAGAATCAGGCCGGCATTGGTCAGCTCTTCGACGAAAGGCATGGAGCTGAGCAGGACATAGCGCGCAAATACATTGACGCATGTGAGCAGCATCATCACCAGAAGCAGGATGCCGCATATATTGTCTTCCAATTCATTCCAGAATTTTTTCATAGGATATACCTTGCCTCACTTTCTATTTGAGTTTCACTACTTCGTCACGCCGAATGCCTTGCAGGCCTCTTCGCCGTACTTCTTCATGTATTCCTGCTTCACCGGTTCTACAACCTTGCGGAATTTCTCAATGTCTGCCGGAGACAGCTCATTGATTACACAGCCGGAGTCTTTGAACTTCTGCAGGATATCTCCTTCTCCTTCCACAATCTGCTGATCCACTTCGTGGCACGCATCTTTCGCACACTCTTTCAGCAGCTTCTGGGTCTTGGAGTTCAGCGAGTTAAACTTCTCGGAGTTCGCGGTAAAAGTAAAAGCTTCATAGGTATACTTTGCGATAGTGATATACTTCTGCACTTCCTGAATGTTTCCAGAATTGCAGGTACTCAAACTGTTGTCCTGTCCGTCGATGGTTCCCTGCTGCAGTGCGGTAAACACTTCACTCCAGCTCATCGCCTGCGGGCTGGCACCGAATGCCTTGTAGAAGGCTGTGTAGAACGCACCACCCGGAATACGAATCTTCAGACCGCTCAGATCTTCCGGCTTCTTAATGGAGCGCTTGCTGTTTGTAATCGCCTTGAAGCCGTTATGAACCGCACCCAGGTAAGTCAGACCCTTCTTGGATACCACCTTCTGGATGAACTTTCCGCCATCCCCGAAGAAGGTCTTCTCCGCCTGGTCGTAGTTCTGGAACAGCCACGGCATAGTGCATACCATCAGACGGTTATCCAGATTGGAAATGATACTGGTGGAATGGATGTCCAAATCCGTAGTTCCGCTGGTAATCATCTCCAGACCCTTGTTCATGTTTCCGCTGGCCAGCTGATCGTTCGGGAATACTTTAATCCGAACCATGCCATCGGAACGCTCTTCCACGTACTTCTTGAACAGGAGCGCCATTCTGGTATCATTGGCAATCTCTGTTCCGTTACAGTTGAGCAGCAGCGTTACCTGATTGTATCCGTTCTCTGCTACCTCTCCGCTGTTCTGCTTCGCACAGCCGGACAGGGAAATCGTGCAGAGCAAGGTCAACATCAAGGCAACTGCAATCAGTTTTCTTCTCTTCAATTTTTCCTCCTTCGCAGGCCGGATGCCTGCGATATCCCAACAACATTAACTACAAGCGGTATAGTTTTTTTCCCGGACGAATCCGGATATCACCCCATCATTAGTTCATACCATCATGGGATGTTGGTTTTATTTTACGAACATTTTACGCTAAAGTCAACAACAAACAATATTTTGTCAAAAAATTTGTTTCAAGTAACAAATCCATCTTCTAAAATAAAGCAGAATTCCAATTGACTTTGCATGAATTTTTCATTAGTATTGAAGTGTTAAACATCCTATGTTGAACACAATTCGGTTTATGGCTGCAGGCGGTACTGTTTTTTTAATCCAAAACACGAAACATCAACAGGAGGAAACACACAATGAAAGTAGGATTTATTGGACTGGGAATCATGGGACGTCCCATGGCAGAACACATGGTAAAAGCAGGTCTGGATGTCATGGTATCCGACCTGAACGAGAAGATTGTTGCGGAACTGGTGGCCAAAGGTGCGACCGCCGGAAGCAACAAGGATCTGGCGGAGCAATGCGATGTGGTGGAGATGATTCTCCCGAACGCATCCATCGTTAAGAACGTCATTTTCGGCGAAGGCGGCCTGATGGATTACATGAAGGCCGGACAGATTGTGGTAGATCACAGCTCCGTCACCGCCAACGATTCCAGAGAATGCTATGAGAAGCTGCAGGAGAAAGGCATCGGATTCTTAGATGCGCCGGTATCCGGCGGAGAGAGCGGCGCCAAGGCCGGCACGCTGGCCATCATGGTGGGCGGCGACGAGAAGGATTTCAACACCTGCGCGCCGATCTTTGACACCTACAGTTCTCAGGCAACCCTGATTGGCGATTCCGGCTCCGGAAGCATCTGCAAGCTGGCCAATCAGATCATCGTAAACAACAACATCGCCATCGTAGCGGAAGCCCTCACCTTTGCGGCAAAAGCCGGCGTGGATCCGGAGAAGGTATACAAAGCCATCGAAGGCGGTGCTGCGCGAAGCTATGCCCTGGAAGATAAGGCGCCGATGATGGTGGAACGGAACTTCACCCCGGGCGGAACCATCAAGGTCAACCACAAGGATATCACCAACGTAATCAACACGGCCCACGCCATTGATTGCCCGATTCCTTACACCGCTCAGCTCTATGAAATCCAGCAGACCATGAAGGCGCACGGTCACATGGAAGAAGACCACGCCGCTTACGTTAAATATTTTGAGACGCTGGCAGACACCATCGTGGAGAAGAAGAACTAATATCTTTCTCCCTCTGCCGCGAAACGCAGCACTGCTACACAGAAAGGAAAATTAATGACTGCTTCAGATTTTATGAAGCCCATTCGCATGAAATCCGCTTCCGATATCGTTGTGGAACGATTGACAGAAGCCATCATCGACGGGCAGATTAATCCGGGAGACAAAATTCCCACCGAGCCGGAGCTGGCCTCCAGCTTCTGCGTCGGACGGAACACGGTACGAGAGGCGGTACGAACCCTGGTTGCGTACGGCATCCTGGAAATTCGCCGTCCCGAAGGTACTTTTGTATGCAAAACCTTTAAGCCGCAGACCATCAATCCGCTGATCTACAGTATGATTCTCCAGAAAAAAGAATCCTACCAAGACCTCATCGGTCTCCGGCAATGCATCGAGTTCGGTACCCTGCAGGTTATCATGGATCAAGGTCTCAATCCGGAGGATGCGGAGAACCTGCGGCAAATTGCGGTTTCCATCGAGCGGGAACTGGACGAACCCAATCCGGATCCGAAATTAATCTGCCGGACGGACATCGCCTTCCACGATGCCATCGCGAAGGCGACCCGAAACGACCTGATTGTCACCGTGAACGAGATGCTGTCCAAGCTGACCTACGGATCCCGAATCCGCACCATTGAGCAGTGCATTCGGGAACATGACCGGAAGTATCTGGTGGACATCCATTTTGAAATCTTAAAGATTCTGGAAGAGCGGGATACGGATGCCATCGCCCACACCCTGAAGCGAAGCTACAGCTACTGGGCCAACCTGCAAATGGAAGAAGAATAACACCAAACGAATACAACCGTACATGAAAAGCCCCATCGATTTCGATGGGGCTTTTCGGGCAATTATATTATCACTTGGCATATTAATCCGACGGTGATTGTTATTGCTATGGCTTAAGGAAAATTTTATTCAGTCGCTTCTGCCATTGCAGCCTTCTTTGCGTGCATCTTCTTGATGTAGCGCTTGTAAACGGTCAGGATAACCAGACCGATTACCATCATTGCTGCCAAGAAGACGAACAGGATATGGTATCCCGCATTTCCATAAGAATCCAAAACTTTTCCGGCCAGCAGTGGGCAGAAGAATTCCGGCATATATCCGATGGTGCAGATCAGGCCGATGGCGGTTCCGGACATATGCTTTGGAATTCCGCATTCGTCAAACATGGAGAACGCCAGAGAATATGCTGCATACATGCCGAAGTAGATGCATACGCAGATACCGATAAAGACGGTATTTGTCATGGATCCCGCAAAGATCAGCACCAGCGTGGACGCCAGCATGATGCCCAGCGTTCCGTACATTACGTTCGCTCTTCCGATTCGGTCTGCCGCCACGCCACCAACCACGCAGGCTACCGGACGAACGTACTGCGCCAGCATGGTGACCATGGCACCGGCAGCAGCGGTCATTCCCAGGTTCGCGGTTGCATACGGAGTGAAGTAGTAGAACAGGATATTCATGGTGTAGGAGCAGCATACGACCAGAGACAGCATCCATACCACCGGCATCTTCAGCACCTGTTTTACAATGGCAAAGGAGAACTTGCTCTCTTCCTCGTCTTCCTTGACGGTTTCTTTCTTATCGGTTTCGAACTTCTTTTCATCCAACACGAAGTACAGTCCGATGCCCATTACGATGCAGATGGCGGAGTAGAAAATTACCACGCCGTTCAGGCCTGCCAGGTCGCTGGCTTTCTTGCTCAGTGCGTTGAAGATGGCCAGAGTTACCGCCAGCTGTACTGCATTGGTGACACCTCTTGTGGCATCCATGAAGCCGTATGCCTTACTCTGCTCATCCTCATTCGCCAGAGAACGTAGCACCTTCAGCAGCGCCGGCCAGAAGGCGAACAGGGAGGTAAAGCCCCAGAGCAGATAGATGAATACCAGCATCAGATAATTCGGGTGCATCAAGTGCAGCAAACCACCCAAACCGGTGAGAATCATGGATATGGTCATCAGCTTTCTTGCAGAGAACATATCCGCAACCACACCGCCAAACAGATAGGAGCAGGCACCCATGATTCCGAAAATAGAACCAAACATTCCCATCTGTGAATTGGTTAATCCGTAAGTCTGCAGGTACGCATCGTAGTAGTAGGATCTGAAATACGGCAGTCCGTAAATCATGGTACCTGCAATAGAAATCAGAATTAATCTGAGCATATTCTTTTTAAGCTTTGATTGTGTTCCCATAATTGTGTCTCCTTAACTCTTCCCGGTTATACAAAAACCTTCTTGCCGTCCTTGATGACCAGTGCAACATCATTCAATTTTTCAATATCTTCATCCGGATTTCCCCGGAATACTGCCAAATTCGCTTTCTTTCCTGCTTTTATGGTGCCCACCCGATCGTCGATCATCAGGATTTCCGCATTGTACTTGGTCGCCTGAATCAACGTATCCTTCGGGTCCATTCCCAGCTTGTTCACACGAATCCGGAACTCGTAGATTCCGTTGCCGTGGCTGCCCTCGTAGACACCCGCATCGGTAGCCCAACCCATCTTGATTCCCTGCAGGTAGGCCTCTCTCATTCCTTCATCCAGAACCTTGACGATTTTCTTGGATTTCTCCACGTAGTGCTTCGGCATTCCTTCCGGCCAATCCAGGAAGGAGTGCGGTGCGCTCAGTGTCGGCATCATGAAGCTCTGATTCGATGCCTTGTACATCCGCAAGCACTCATCATCCATAATGGTGGAATGCTCAATGGTACGAACGCCATTGCGAATGCACATCTTGATGCCCTCCGTTCCGTGGCAGTGCACGGATACCGGCATCTTCAAAAAGTCTGCCATATCGCAAGCAGCTTTCAATTCCTCTTCGGTAATAATCGGAAGCCCCGGCTCCGCACCCGGATTCATGATTGCTCCGGTGCCCATAATTTTAATCCAGTCGGCGCCCCTCTGATACTGCTTTCGAATCGCTTTCCGGAACTCTTCCGGAGAATCCGCTTCCAGATACATGGTACCGAAGAAGTCATTTCCCTTCTCTGTCGGCGAGATGATCTTTCCGCTGGCCAGGATGTCCGGTGCCACCACCGCGTCTTCCCGAACCGCTCTGGCGATGTCGATTACAATATTGTTTCGGTCACCCACATCCCGAACGGTGGTGTAACCCTGACGCAGGTTATCCTGTGCCAGCTTCAGCGCGGTCATGCTGCGGTATGCATCCGGCTGAACGTTTTCCTCGAAGGTGTTGGTACCCTTCAGGTCTAAGTGCAGATGCGCTTCGATTAATCCCGGAATCACGGTCATATCAGTCATGTCCAAAACCTCACCGGCATCTGCAGTTTTCGGTGCTTTAATTTCCTGAATAATTCCATTATCTATAACGATATCCGCTCTGTCCGAATCGTATCCCTCGGTCAGCTCCGGGATGATTCTCGCGTTTCTCAATACAAGCATCTTTGTCGGTTCCTTTCTTCCGTAAAATCAATTTGCTCTGCGGTCTAAGGTTTCCGGCTTCTGTCACCGGAATAATATCCTTACCTCCTAAACAAGTACTCTCGCCTTAACTTGTCTATATAATAACAAAGAGAAAATCCCGGCTCAAATTCGGCTGCATTCACGTTTTTCAAAAATGGTTCGATTATTTTTTTCATATAATGAAAAAAACTTGCAAATGTGTTATAGTTGTCCTTAGTAATTTGCATACATCACATTTATTCATGAAATTCTTTCCAAAAGCGAAAGTTTGGATCGACATCAGAAGGGAGACATCTATGCAGCCATCATTTTACAGAACCCTCGGTCAAAAAATAAAAGCCTGCCGGAAGGCGAAGGGCATCACATTGACGGAATTGGCGGACACCATTCATCGGAGTCCCGCCTCCCTTTCCAAATATGAGAGCGGGGATGTGAACATCGCCATCGACGCTCTGGTGGAAATCTGCACCGCGTTAAATGTGGATATTGCGGAATTCCTGCCGGCTACCTACAGCGATCCGGACAATGTGGATATCCTGAAGTACAAAAAGCATTTTGTGGATCAACTGTACATCTACTGGTACAGCGGAGACGCTAAAAAGGTAAAGAGTGCACTCATCGAGAACTCCCATCCGTCCATGAAATCCGTGCTGTATTTCGATACGGATGCAAAGCATATGGAGTATCAGTCGGATTTCATCTATCACGGCGAGGTCACTTACTCCGATACCTGCATCATGTTCTACTACACCAATGAGGAACCTCCGTTTGATAAGATCTTTATTCGGATGCCTCTTCTCTTCCATAAGGACCATCCTCAGATGGGAATCATGTCCTGCATCTCCCTGTTCTACCAGGGGGTAACCGCCAAAATCATGGTATCCAAGAAGCCCCTCACCTTCACGCCGGAGCTGACGAAGGAGCTCTTCATCTCTCCGGAAGAAATTAAGGAACTGAAACGCAGCAACATGCTGATTATAAAATAGAAACACCGAATGAAAGGACCCCGTCGAAAATCGACGGAGTCCTTTCGGCTTATATTCTGATATGGTCACTTAGAATATTCAAATATAATTGTCTGAATTAAAGCGCGCCCTTTGCGTGCATCTTCTTGATGTAGCGCTTGTAAACGGTGAGAATCACCAGACCGATTACCATCATGACTGCTAAGAATACGAACAGGATATGGTATCCCGCATTCCCGTACGAATCCAGAACTTTTCCGGCCAGCAGCGGGCAGATGAATTCCGGCATATAACCGATGGTGCAGATCAGACCGATGGCGGTTCCGGACATGTGCTTCGGAATTCCGCATTCATCAAACATGGAGAACGCCAGAGAATATGCCGCATACATGCCGAAGTAGATGCATACGCAGATAGCGATGAACACCTTGCTGGTCATAGATCCCGCAAAGATCAGCACCAGCGTGGACGCCAACATGATGCCCAGCGTTCCGTACATTACGTTCGCTCTTCCGATTCGGTCTGCCGCCACGCCGCCGACCACGCAAGCCACCGGACGAACGTACTGCGCCAGCATGGTAACCATGGCACCGGCAGCGGCAGTCATGCCCAGGTTTGCGGTTGCATACGGAGTGAAGTAGTAGAACAGGATGTTCATGGTGTAAGAACAGCATACCACCAGGGACAGCATCCATACCACTGGCATCTTCAGCACCTGTTTTACAATGGCAAAGGAGAACTTGCTCTCTTCCTCTTCCGCTTTGACATCATCTTTCTTTTCGGTTTCGAACTTTCTTTCATCCAGTACGAAGTACAATCCAATGCCCATTACGATACAGATGGCGGAGTAGAAAATTACCACGCCGTTCAGGCCTGCCAGGTCGCTGGCTTTCTTGCTCAGCGCATTGAAGATGGCCAGAGTTACCGCCAGCTGAACCGCATTGGTGACACCTCTTGTCGCATCCATAAAGCCGTACGCCTTGCTCTGCTCGTCCTCATTTGCCAGAGAACGCAGCACCTTCAGCAGTGCCGGCCAGAATGCGAACAGGGAGGTGAAGCCCCAGAGCAGATAGATGAATACCAGCATCAGATAATTCGGGTGCAGCAGGTGCAGCAAACCACCCAAGCCGGTGAGGACCATGGAGACGGACATCAGTTTTTTCGGTGTGAAAATATCCGCCACCACGCCGCCGAACAGATAGGAGCAGGCGCCCATGATTCCGAAAATGGAACCGAACATACCCATCTGAGCGTTGGTCAATCCGTAAGTCTGCAGATACGCATCGTAGTAGTACGATCTAAAATACGGCAATCCGTAGATCATGGTTCCGGCGATGGAAATCAGGATCAGCCGGAGCATGTTTTTCTTCAGTTTTGATTGTGTTCCCATAATACTCTCCTCACTTATTTAATTGTCGCTAAAAATAATTACTTTTCCCCTGAGGTTTCCGGCTCCGATTCCGGAACGGTCTGTTTCACGTCTCTCACCGGAATCACCTTGTTCTCCAATCCGGATTTCTTCCAGATCAGCAGGCCGGATACGATAATCAATATACTTCCGCCAATCAGCTCTGCTTCATAGATGATGTTTTCCTGCGTGCTTCCCATAATCGGAAGTGCAGAGCAGATGATGGCAAATACGCACAATGTGGTTACGGCATATGTAACGGTGGACGCCAGCTTCTTGTTCTTCGTCATCACATAGAGCCCATCCAAATCTTCTTTTTCCCGCTTAATCTTTCCGTATGCCAGGAACAGGAATACGTACGGGAACAGCGTGGTCAGCGCGGTCATGGTCACCAGCATGTTGTAGATTGCTTCCACTCCCGGCAGGTAGGACACGCCGATCAGCAGGACGGAAATCAGGGTAGCCTGGAAAACAATTGCTTTAGTCGGAATTCCGTGCTCATTCACCTTGGTAATCCGTTCCGAGAATACGCCCGGCTCCACGAATCCGAAGAGCATCTTGGTCGGCTGTGCGATGTACAGAACCAGCGCCCCCAATACAGACAGTGCGATTCCCAGTGCGATGACCTGAACGAACAGGGTTGGAATTCCCAGAAGTTCACAGGCACGAAGCAGTGCATCCAGCGTTCCGGTAGAAGACTGAATTTCCGAGGTCGGCAGCAGCATGGTCATGGCGATGGAACCGATGGCGTACAGCACGCCGATAATTGCCGCTGCGGTGCAGATTGCCCGCGGATAATTCTTCTGCGGATTCTCCATCTCCGAGATGAAGTTGGCGGCCAGCTGAGCACCGGTGTAGGCAAACATAATGCTGGAAATCGCTACCAGGGAGTTCATGTTCAGCTTCGGCGTCAGCGTCGCAAGGGTGAATACGGAAGCACTCGGCGCCTTCTTCAGGAAAACGATTGCCACAAAGCTCAGTACAATCAGGCATACCGTCGGCACCGTGGATCCCAGAGATCCCACACTGGTAAAATACTTTCCGAATTCCATGCCTTTCATGCTGGCGATGGACAGAATCCAAATGATGGCGATGGACATCACCAACACCAACAATTTGTTGTTGGCCAGTTCCGGACGTCCCACCATGTAGGTGGCATTTACCGAAAAGAAGGTGAGGAAGGATGCAAACCAGAAAATTAAAGCCGTCCAGTGCATCCAGGACACCAGGAATCCGTATTTGGTTCCGAAGGCCACCTTCACCCAATAGGCCAGCCCGCCATCGTGTGGATAGGATGCTGCCATTTCCGCGCACATCAGTGCCTGCGGTACGAAGAACAGGAACATCAATATTACCCACATCGGAATCGCACCCAGTCCCAGATACGCATCCGATGTGGATCTGGCAATCCAGCGAATTCCGTACAGAGCGGAAATGTTCAGCATAACCAGTTCCCAAAATGTGATTTTCTTGTTTTTCATAGCCCCTCTCCTTTTCTGTCTATCTCTTATTCTTTATAAAGCATAGGGGAGGCCGGAGTCCGCCCCCCCTATGCAAGCTGTTTTCTAGAGTCCGTTACGAGGAACGGTTACATCGTAATCCCTGTGGAATGCATGCTCTCCGTTGATGGAAGCATCCATGAATCCGGTAATGTAGAAGTTCTCTTTGTCGGCGGTCTGTACCACATCGATGTCGCAGTCGATTTCCCAGCCCGGACGACCGTTCTTCATCTTCTGAATGATTTCATATCTTGCATCCGACGGATCGGAGTTGCTTACGGTCAGGATTCTCTTCAGGTTGTGCTCTACCACGGTGCCGATATCATCGAAGCGATAGATTCCTTCGCCGAATACGCCGCCCACACCGTCGGTGATGGATGTCCAGGAGTCGGTGAGCAGATCGTAGGTAATCTGACGGTTTACCACGCCTTCCTTCAGGACGGTCATCGGTGTCAGCGGAGCGCACTTCGCTTCCATGTTCGGGCCTTCGGTATCCTTACCGGTGAAGATTGGCAGGGTGAACTCTGCGGTGGAGAGATCCAGCTTCAGAGTTACCTTCTCCGGAGACGGCCAGATCATCGGCCAGAAGGAGTTTGCAACGGCCAGGCGAACTCTGTGTCCCTTCGGGAATACGTGTCCGCATACGTCCAGTGTAACGGTTGCCTTGTATTTCTTGCCCGGCTCCAGATATGTCACCTTCTCGTGTCCTTCCAGGTGAGTCAAGTTCATGAGGCCGTAGGATACTCTGGTTGCCGCGCCATCCGGATGAATGTCGCACAGTTCTGCATACAGGAATGCGTTTGGCTTGTCGGCGGTGAACTCTACGGTGAATGTCGGATATCCGAAGATCTCGAAGTCCTCTTCGATTACGTCGGAATCGAAGGTCATTGCCATTCCGTCATCGCATCTCATATCTGCCGGGCTCTCACCCAGAACGCCGGCGCCCATCCACTCGTTGGCGAACAGTCCGTGATTCTGAACGGTGCTGAGATCCACGATTTCTTCCTTATCGTTCTTCTCATCCTGCAGGTGACCGTAGGTCATGTGCAGTGTTTTATCGTTTACGTCAGCGGATGGCCAGCTTTCTACTGCAACCCAGCGTCCGTCGGAGATTGGGTGTACGGTTTCCGGCTTCATGCTGTCTTCCATCCATACGGTGATCTGTGGGCAATCCAAGGTATCGTTGTCGATGCCCTTCAGCCACTTATCCCACCATTTGGTTGCTTCACCCAGGTAATCCATTGCCGGCTGCGGCATTCCGTCGTGCTGGAATACGTGTGCCCACGGTCCGATGATGGCCTTTCTCGGAACGGACAGGCCTTCCATCAGTGTGCAGACGCTGTTGGTGTAGGAATCGGCATATCCGTCCAGTGCGAATACCGGAACCTGAATGTCGTCGTAGTTCACGCTGACGGAACCGTGCTTCCAGTAGTCGTCTCTGGTCTGATGTTTCAGCCAGTTTTCCGGCCACAGCGGCATCTCTTCCAGTCTCTTGATGGATTCTTCATACCATGTATCCGGTTTGATTTCTTTATCAATCGGACGGCACATATATGCCAGCATGATGTTGCCCCACCAGAAGTTGTCGTTCAGGAGGCATCCGCCCTTGTAGTGGATATCCTGTGTGTAACGATCGTCTACGAAGCCGATGCAGATGATGGCCTTCAGCGGCGCCGGTCTTCTTGCGGCAACCTGGAGGGAGTTGAATCCGGACCAGGACTTGCCCTGCATACCCACGTTTCCGTCGCACCATGGCTGTGCAGCAATCCAGTTGATGGCATCGATGGCATCATCCTGTTCCTGCTTCAGATACTCATCGTAGAAGCAGTCGTCGGATTCGCCGGCACCGCGCATATCCACGCGGACAACGTTGTATCCCATTCCAGCGAAGTATCCGTACATCGGTTCGTCTCTGCCTCTCATACCGTCTCTCTTACGGTATGGCTGGGTTTCGAAGATGGTCGGCAGCGGTTTGTCGGACTTTGGTTTCCACATACGTGCCGAACATCTGCATCCGTCGGACATCGGTACCCAGATATTTTCAATGACTTCCCACTCATACGGGAACTCTTCCCGGGACATTACTCTTTTCTGTTTAAATTCCTGTTTAGCCATAGTTATGTACCTCCTATGAATAATCTCTTCCTTGATTGTCTAAAGAATAACAAAATGTTTTCGGAGGTTCAAATGTGCCCACTCTCTTTAAATTCAAAATTGGCGGGTATTTTCTTTCATATTGTGAAAAAAATATTGTCCTGTGGTATAATATTCCAAAAAGTGTTTTGAAGTATCACAAATATTCATGACTTTCTTTCCAAAAGTGAAAGTCTCAGTTTTTAAAATAAAGAGGGGAGACGTCTATGCAAGAATCATTCTACAAAACCCTAGGGCAGAAACTGAAAGCCGGCCGAAAAATGAAAGGAATTACATTGACGGAACTTGCGGAGGCCGTCCATCGCAGCCCCGCGTCCCTGTCCAAATACGAAAACGGTGAAGTGAACATCGCCATCGACTCTCTGGTGGAAATCTGTACCGCCTTAAATATGGATATCTCGGAACTCCTTCCGGCCACGTACGTGGACCTGCAAAATGCGGATATCCTGAAATACAAAAAACATCTGATTGACCGGTTATACATCTATTGGTACAACGGAGAGGAGAAGAGGGTGAAGAACGCCATGATTGAAAACTCCCATCCGTCCATGAAATCCAAGATTTACTTTGTGACGGATGCCGAGAACTCGGAATATCAATCGGATTTCATCTACCATGGAACCGTATCCTATTCCGATACCAGCATTACCTTCTACTACACCAACGAAGCGCCGCCCTTTGACAAGGTGTTCATCCGCATGCCGCTCCTTTTCCAAAAGGGCCGCCGCCAAAAGGGCATCATGTCCTGCATCTCCCTATACTACCAGGGAATTACCTTGAAAATTCTAGTCTCCCATGAACCCCTTACCGTCACCGACGAGATTCGCAACGAACTGCTGATGACCCCGGAGGAAATCAAGGAGTTGAAACGCACCAACATGTTGATTATCAAGTAGAAAAATAGCGCACGAGAACCCTCTTCGGATTCCCGTGCGCTTTCGCTTTATTGTCCGTTTCCGGCTATCCCCTTCTGCCGACGGCTTCCCCCATCTTCACTTCCGTCTCTTCACCGGCCCGGGTGGCTTCGAAGAATTTCTCCGTTACCGCAACGGTTCCCGGCTCCAGGAGCAGGATGATGGTCGAGCCGCCGTAAAGGAACCTCCCCTTCTCCTGTCCTCTCCGGACATCCGCCTCCTGATGGTAGTTGTCAATTTTTCCCACCAGCATGGCACCCACTTCCATCTGAAGCACATCGCCGAAGTTCTCGCTGCGGATGACCGTATACTCCCGCGCATTTTCCGTAAATACGGGAAGTTCCCGAAGTGCCACCGGACGGACCGTATGCAGCACGCCCGGGATAAAAGTATTTTTCGTTTTGCGGCCGTTGTCCGGATAGGCGTAGCGGTGGTAATGATGCACGCACAGCCGGAAGACCAGGCAGGTGCCGTCCTCGTATTTTTTCGCCAACGCCTCGTCCCGAACCAGATCCCGGATGGAATACCGACTTCCTTTTACGGGAATCACCAGGGAGTCCGTAATGGGATAGGCGCTGAGGAGCCCGTCGCAAGGTGCCGGAAGCACTGCCGAATCCATGTTCACAGGCCGAAGTTCCGGACGAATGCGGCGACAGAAAAAGTCATTGAAACAACCGTACTCCTCGTCCAGATAATCGTTCATATCGATGTTGTTTTTGCGGATGAAGCGAGGAATGATGGGACGGGAAATGGCGGAATCCATGAAGCGGCCCACGAAGCGGGATAAGCCCGGGCGGGTCAGCAGCTTCAGGATGCATCGTCCCGGCATCGTCTGATATAAGAATTTCAGCATATCTCTTTTCTACCCCTCGTAATACATCCATGTAGCAATCAGGATGATGAATTCAATGGCACCGATTCCTACCATTGCCAGAATGCCCTTGGTATCCGGCTTTTTCACCGGGATTTTGGAGATGAACAGGAATCCCGTAACGGCCATGGCCAGGAAATAAATCCAGGTGATGTCTTTCGGCAGCACGTACTGGAACAGCAGCACCGTCGGGAAGATCAGCGCCGCGGAAGTAACCGGAAGACCTTCGTAATATTTGCGAACGCCCCCCTCCGTCTTCTGACGCTCTTCCTCTGCCACGTTAAAATAAGCCAGCCGAATCAGGGCGGCCAGGATGTACAGAATTATCACCGCATAGCAGATGAAGAAGTAGGGATGACTCAGCAATTTGTCCGCACCGGTGGGATCTCCCGCTTCGTAATTCTGCAGCACGACGCGCATCATGGCGCTGCCGATGCAGGCCGGAAGCACGCCGAAGCTCACCATATCCGCCAGGGAATCGATCTGAATTCCGAATTTCTTTTCCATCTCCGTGCGGTTCTTCTTGCTGCGCGCCACCTTTCCGTCGAAGGCATCACACAGTCCGCTGACCAGCAGAAAGAACACGCCGATGAAGGGATGGGCATGGCTGTACAGGGAAATCATAATTCCCGTCCCGGCCGAAATCAGGGACAGGTATGTCAGCCACACCGTATAATTGTAAAATCCTATCATTTTCTCAAACTCCTTTTTCTTCCCATAAAATACCCTGCCAGCACGATCAGTGCACTGGTAATAATGCATACGTAGAAGGAACAGCCCCGGCACAGCATCTCGATGGATGCCGCATCCCGGCCCAGAATCTCTCCGAATCCGTCCAGCATCAGGTAGTCCGCACCGCCCATTCCGCCCGGAATCGGGATGCTGTTGGATCCCAGCGCGGTAAAGGCCTGAACCACAAATCCTTCCACGGAAGTTCGAAGCCCTTCTCCCAGCGCCATAAAAATCATAAACGTCACGCCGATCTGGGACAGCCGCTGCAGCAGATTGATGATAAAAATACGAATCAGCATCCGCCCGTGTCCGGCGATTTCATCGGAACACTGTTGGTATTCCGCCATTTTCTTTTTCAGTTTCGCCTGCTTCTTCGTGAGGTTGCTCAGGAGCTTCCGCTTTCCCAGCATCTCCATCACCCGGTCACAGAGCCGGTACAAGATTTCTCCCCGGCGAAGCAGCATGTAGAACAGCATGGACAGTCCCGTCATGATGAACCAGCCCACGACGATCAAAATTCTGGAGAACAGGGACATTCTCCGGAACAGATTGAAGTGAAACAGCACGGACAGGCTGCCAATGGTCAGCGTCGCCAAGGTGTACATTACCAAATTAATCAGCAATGCGGTGGTGCATGCCGGGAAGGTCATTCCGTCCCGAAGCATGAAGAACATGCTGGCCGGCTGTCCGCCGGAGGCGGAAGGAGTGATGGCGGAAAAAAAGACGTCCGCCGCCCCGTACACCGTCCCCTGCCGTTTCGCACTTTGGTATCCCAGCGTCCGACAGATGTGCACCAGCGCATATCCTTCAAACCAGATGTAGCCGAACATGCACAGCAAGCCGGCCGCCAGCCACAGCTTGTTCGCACGGCTCAGATACGCCATCATGGTATCCAAGGAAAACTCCTTGCTTCCCGATGCAATCATCATTATCGTCAGTATAGCAATTCCCAGAGAAAGGAAACCCCACACTACTTTCTTTTTGTTCATACAGTTGCACCCTCTCTTTGAACATACAGTTTATGCGCCAACAGGAGCCCCATTTCTCCCGCGGCAATTGCGCCCGCCACGTCCAGCAGCACGTGCTGTTTCAGCAGCTGGGTGGACGCGAAAATCATTATCGTTGCTGCCGCCGCCACATTCCGATACCGGGGCGGCGCCTTCTTCATCTTCCGCGCACTGCGAAAGCAAATCCAGCTTTCCAGACAGTGGATGGACGGAAACAAATTGTCCGGCGAATCGATTCGGTACAGCAGCGCCACCAACTGTTCCCAGAAGGACCCGTCGGCATCGATGACCGGCCGCACCAGGGTGGTGGGGAACACCACGAAACAGATGAGGCAAATTGTTTTCGCAATCATCTCTCCAATCAGATAAATGCGGCACATCTCCCGGCTCTCCCGGGCAATGAGAATAAATCCATAGACCCAGAAGGGAAACGCCAAAAAGTAAACTACAATCCAGTGCGGGCAGAATGGAATCATCCGATCCACCGCCAGCTGGATGGAATGGTGTTTCATCCCGGAGGTGAACAGGCGAGTTCCGAAATACGTTATGCAGTTTAAAATAACCACCGCCGTCAGCAATCCCCAGGAGTACTCCGGCGCAATTTTTTTCAGTTTCTCTTTTATCATGACAAATATCTTCAGAATTACTTTTCCGCAATGATGTAATTATATATATAATCCGCTTTTGTTTCAACCATTCCCGCAAATCCTAAAGAAATCTTAATAATTATTAAGAAATTCCGATTTTTCCCGCTATCTAAAACTCACCGGACGCTGCCGGTGAGTGTTTTTTTGTTTTTACAGAATAATGCTTCCAATCAGATACACCGCCCACGCAACGAGCCAGGCCACGACGCACTGGAAGATGACCATGAGTATGGCGGCTCCTCGGCCCTGCTCCTTCCGAATGGTGGCCACCGCCGCAATGCACGGGGTGTACAGCAGGCAGAACACCATGAAGGTGAATGCCGCCAGCGGCGTGATGGCCGAACGAACGGCTGCGGTTCCGCCGTATACCACCGCCATCATGGATACCACGCTTTCCTTCGCCAGGAATCCGGAAATCAAGGCGGTTACCATCTGCCAGTTTCCAAAGCCCAGCGGGATGAACAGCGGTGCCAGGAATCCCGCCAGTGCCGCCAGCATGCTGGACTGCGGGTCCGAAACCATGTTCATGGAGAAGTTGAAGTTCTGCAGGAACCACACCACAATGGTGCCGATAAAGATGACGGAGAACGCCCGCTGCAGGAAGTCCTTCGCCTTGTCCCACATGAGCTGCAGAACGCTCTTCGCCCCCGGCATCCGGTAGTTCGGCAGCTCCATGACGAAAGGAACCGCTTCCCCTTTGAACACCGTGTTTTTGCCGATGAGGGCAATCAATATGGCCATGAGAATTCCGATAAAATACATCGAAATCATCACCGGCGCCGCATACTTCGGGAAGAACGCGTTGGCAAAGAATGCGTAAATCGGCATCTTTGCGGAACAGCTCATAAAAGGAATCAGCAGCAGCGTCATCTTCCGGTCCCGCTCCGACGGCAGGGTGCGGGAAGACATGATAGCGGGAACGCTGCAGCCGAAGCCCACCAGCATCGGCACGATACTGCGCCCGGAGAGTCCCACCCGGCGCAGAAGTTTATCCATAAAGAAGGCCACCCGCGCCATGTACCCGCTGTCTTCCAGCAGGGACAGGAACAGGTACAACACCACCACAATCGGCACAAAGGACAGCACCGAACCCACGCCGGTAAAAACACCATCGATGATCAGCGAATGAATCGGCGTCGCCACGTCCATGGCGGTGAGCCACTGATCCGTCCAGTGGGTGACTATTTGAATCCCTTCATCCAGCAGGTTCTGGAAAAAGGCCCCGATGACGTTAAAGGTGAGCCAGAACACCAGCCCCATGATGGCCACGAAAGCCGGAATGGCGGTCCACTTGCCGGTGAGGAAGCTGTCCAATTTCTGGCTTCGAATCCGCTCCTTGCTTTCCTTCGGTTTAATCACCGTCTGATGGCACAGCCGGCGAATAAAGGTATATCGCATATCCGCCATGGCGGCGCTGCGGTCCATGCCGCACTCCTCTTCCATCTGGCGAGTGATTTTCTCCACCATTTCCTCTTCGTTCTCTGTAAGCGCCAGCGCCTTCGTTACCAGCGGGTCCCCTTCAATCAGCTTCGTGACCGCAAACCGAACCGGAATGCCGGCCGCCTCTGCGTGATCCCCCACCAGACTCATGATTCCGTGAATCGCCCGGTGCACGGCACCGTTGTGATCCTTCGGATTGCAGAAATCCACTCGGCCGTGAGTCTCACCCAGACGCGCGATGCGCACGGCGTGCTCGGCCAGCTCCTCCACCCCTTGGTTTTTCGCCGCCGAGGTTGGAATGACCGGCACCTGAAGGATTTCTTCCATCTCATTGATCAGCACCGAACCGCCGTTTCCCGTCATCTCATCCATCATGTTCAGGGCGATGACGATGGGAACGTTCAGCTCCAGCAGCTGCATGGTGAGATACAGGTTTCGCTCAATATTGGTCGCATCGATGATGTTGATAATCGCCGATGGTTTCTCTTCCAGAATAAACTGTCGGGAGACGATTTCCTCGCTGGTGTACGGGGAAAGGGAGTAGATGCCCGGCAAATCCACCACTTCCGTGCCGGGATATCCTTTAATCACCCCACTCTTCCGATCCACTGTTACCCCCGGGAAGTTTCCGACGTGCTGATTGGACCCGGTCAGTTGGTTGAACAGGGTGGTTTTACCGCAGTTCTGGTTTCCCGCCAAGGCGAAAACGATATGCTCTTCCGTCGCCTCCCGATCTCGGTCTCGGCCTCTGCCCTCTTCACCGATTCCCGGGTGGGGAATGTCCTTGCTGGGCTGAATGGGTTCCAGTACTTCCCCTCGGCCGCCGGGGTGCTCGTGCACGTTGGTGATATCAATCCGCGCCGCATCCGCCAACCGCAGGGTCAGAGAGTAGCCGGATACCATCAATTCCATAGGATCGCCCATGGGCGCGTACTTAATCAGGGTGACTTCAATTCCGGGAATCAATCCCATATCCAAAAAATGCTGCCGAAGGGCCCCCTCGCCTCCCACAGCCGATATTACTGCAGACTGTCCGATTTCTAAATCGCAAATCGTCATACAATCTTCCTCCTACTTTACACTAAAAACACTTCCCCTATAATACCACATTTTCCGTCCAATCGTGTCTTTTATCCCAATGAAACTTTGTTTTTCTTCCTGTTTTTTCCAAATTTCTTCTTCCTTCTCATCATCATACACAGCTATATGAAAAACCTGCATCCGGGCAGCAATCTTGGCTTGCCAATGGGGCTCGCGGAGCCCTATCGGCAAGCGGTTGCGGACCGGATGCAGGTTTTTTATCCCGTCACTTGAAGACCCGGTATTCCCGTGCTAGAATATTTTGTTGTTGAGTGCTCCCGATTTGTGGGAACGATCGGAAGTGCCCTGGCGAAAAAAATATTTTTTTATATGATTCACAGGAGCAAAAATATGAAATCAACATTGAAGCGGACGTGGGCGGAAATCGATCTGGACGCCCTCACATATAATTATCACACGATTCGGAAACACATTGGACCGGATGTGCGCTTCCTGGGCGTGGTGAAGGCGGATGCCTACGGCCACGGATCCCTGCAGGTGGCCACGAAGCTGCAGGAACTGGGGGCGGATTACCTGGCGGTGAGCAGCATCGACGAGGCTTTGGAGCTTCGCTTCAACGGCATCACCATGCCGATTCTGATTCTGGGACACACGCCGAAGGAGCAGGTGGATCGGCTGATCTGCTTTAACATCACCCAGGCGGTAACCTGCGAGGCCAAGGCGCTGGAGTACAGCGAGGAGGCGGTGAAATACGGCGGCACCCTGAAAGTTCACATCAAGGTGGATACGGGCATGTCCCGGCTGGGATACCTCTGCGAGGGGGATTATTTTCAGCACGGGGTGGACGGCATCGTTCATGCCTGCACCCTTCCGGGCTTGGATGCGGAAGGCATCTTTACGCATTTTGCGGTGGCGGATGAAGAAGGTGCGGAAGATCTGGAATACACCCGGCACCAGTTTCAGCTGTTCACCGATGTGATTCGCAGTGCGGAAGAAAAATGGGGGCATGAATTCCGGATTCGCCACTGTGCCAATACCGGAGCCACGGCAAAATACCCGGAAACCTATCTGGACATGGTTCGCCCGGGTCTGCTGCTGTACGGATACGGAGACTATGCGAAGCAGCTGGGACTTCGCCCGGTAATGTCCCTGAAGACCGTTGTCAGCACCATCAAAATCTACCCGGCCGGCACCCACATCAGCTACGGCGGAATTTACGAGACCACCCGGTCCACGCGAATCGGCGTGGTGCCTTACGGATATGCGGACGGCTTCCTGCGCTGCCTTTCCAACCGCTACGCCCTGATGACGGCGGAAGGTCCGGCACCGGTGCGGGGCAAAATCTGCATGGACATGTGCATGATTGATCTTTCCGATGCGCCCGGCGTAGACGTGGGCGACGAGGTGACCATCTTCGGCCCGAACAATTCCCTGGAGCACATGGCGGAAATGGCAGGCACCATCCCGTACGAGCTGACCTGCAGCGTGAGCAAGCGGGTTCCCCGTCTCTTTATCGAGAACGGGCAGGTGATTTCCAAGGAACTGCTGTTAAGAATGTAAGCAAAAAACTGCATGTGGTGGGCAACCGCTTGCAGTTGGGCTCGAAACGCCCAACTGCAAGCCAAGATTGCCTCCCACATGCAGTTTTTTATAGGGAGAATGTGGGCCGGCCGCCAGCGGCGGGTGCGGTTCGCGCTCCATTCCCCGCTAAGCCTTTGATCTCCGTTTCCGGGCGCGAACCCCGGGCCGAAAAACCCGGTAATAGCGGCCCGGCCGACCGCCGGAGGCGGATGCGGTTCGCGCTCCACTCCCCGCTAAACCTTTGTTCTCGGTTTCCGGGCGCGAACCCCGGGCCGAAAAACCCGGTAATAGCGGCCCG
>CAKQHH010000019.1 GCA_934234035.1 uncultured Clostridia bacterium
TTTTGATTTGTCGATCGCTGCTACGAAGGCGGAAAACTGCTGCTGAAGTTCAATTGGCGGAGTAAATACATTCAGTTTTCTTATTCGTTCCATTCCTAAAGCAGCTTTTGCAGTATCTGCTGAGTTCTTAACAATATAAGCATTTAGTAACATAAGCATGTACATAAAATATGTAGAGTCATATATTTCAGAATTAGGACGAATCTTAGCAACATTAGGAGCTAAATGATATTTATACTTATCATCTATTACCGCTACATCACCAATATTCGCCCCTACGTAAGTCATTACAATATCGCCTTGCGCTAGTTGTGATCTTGGCAGCGAATCTGATACTTCATTTGATATGAAAGACAAATCTTTTCGATTTAATTTACCATTCTTTACGTTTTGTGCCTTTACCATGACAACATCACCCGAATCATCATAGTTAATATATTGTGTATATTCAAAACCCGCTAACTTAGTAACGAAACAATAATCCCCTATTAATGATTTAGACCATCCTCGGCTATTAATAACTGGATCCCCAAACATCTCTACAAATCGGGCTTTAATCAAATCGTCAAGTATTGATATTTCTTTTTTTCGAAGAGTGATAATGGTTGATATTTTTTCGATGTTATCAACCACTCTCTGCTGTTCCTCCAAAGATGGAAGATTAATCTCAATTGAAGAAACAATTGATTTTGAAATTTCTTTAAAGGTAGCTCCTCTGCCTAGTGAATTTAAATAAGCAGTGTTATGTTTTAAAAACCAATATAGGTACTTGTTATTAACTAATTCAGAACAGATAAAATTCTTAAACCCCTGATTGCAGCACATCTTGCAACCAGCGATTGCAACTTTGCCAATCGGTGCACGGGATGATAGAATAACCGTTCCTGCTGGAAAAGCAGTTAACCCAGTTTTCTGCATCGCCAAGTCCGTTATTTTCCGTACGCTATCTGTAATAATATATGTATTCTCATCGAGTTCAGCAGGGGTAATCCATTTCACATCACCATCCCAAAACTCTGCAATATTGGTTTTAGGTGTACTGCCAGACACAATTTCACAGATATCTCCTAACTTATATTTTTTCATTTGTATTCCCCACTAATCAATCTTTGAAGTTCAATACAGAAAAGTGCATCATGAAGTTCCCGTGAAGTGTTGTGCATTTCCGGCAATCCAACCCCAATCTGCACAACATTTTTGACGAGGAAGCAGTTCTTTGGCGGGAATTAGAGAAACTACCAATCAGTAATGACTTTTCTTATTAGAATCTCCCTGGTCTCCCTCGAAAAAACACACTATTTTTATGTCAAATCCGTCCGAAACGAGTGAGCTGCACCCCGTCTCACCGCTTCGCCTTTGAAACGTTAGCGCAAAAAGCAGGTTCCGACGGCAATATGCATAACGTTTCACGCCAACTTCACAATCCGGTCCGGCGGCCACTCTAATTTCCGCTGTTTACCGCTGTTCCCCGCCGGTTTCCGTCAGCGCCCGGCGTCCGCTCTTCGCAAATATCAATTTCTCTCTCGCTATATCCGCAAAGCCGCTGAACCGGCAATCCCGGCGCACACTTCACTGTATTCCTTAGTCTTCACCCAGCATCGCGGTCAGTTCCTCCATCGCCGTGGCGATCTCCATCTCGATTTCCCGCAGGTTGGTGAGAATCTCCTGTGTCGATGGATATTCCACCGGAACGTACTCCACTTCCTTGTATTTGTTGATAGACAGGTCGTAGTCGTTCTCCACGATATCCTCTTTCGGCACCATGAAGCTCTGCTCCGTCCGCTTCCGCTCCATCTCCGCATCCAAGTGATGGAACCGCTCGATGATATCCGGAATGTCGTTCTCCTCGATCGGACTCCGCTTGTCATCCAGACTGAGACCATCGTTTTGCATATCGTAGAACCAGACGTGATCCGTTCCGCCGGCTTCGGTTTTGGTAAAAATAAGAATCGCCGTAGATACGCCCGCGTACGGTTTGAAGACGCCGGAAGGCATGGAGATTACGGCTTCCAGACGGTTGTTCTCCACAATTTCCTTTCGGATGGACTTATGGGCCTTCGAAGAACCGAACAGCACTCCATCGGGAACGATGCAGGCACAGCGACCGCCGATTTTCAGCATGCGAAGGAACAGGGTTACGAACAGAAGCTCCGTCTTCTTCGTCTTGCAGATTTTCAGCAGATCCGGCGAGACGATATCGTAATCCAAGCTTCCCTTGAACGGCGGATTTGCCAGGACCAATGAATATTTGTTTTTATCCTCATTCTGATCCGACAGACTGTCTTTGTATTCGATGCACGGGTTGTCAATTCCGTGGGCCATCATGTTCATGGCACCGATACGGAGCATGGTTCGGTCCATGTCGTAGCCGTGGAACATGTGATTCAAATAGTGTTCTTTATTCGCCTTGTCGAAGAGGACTTCCCGCTTCCGCTCCTCGTCTTCCATCAGGTATTCGCTGGCCGCGATGAGGAATCCCGAGGTTCCGCAGGCCGGGTCGCAGATGATTTCATCCGGCTTCGGCTGCATCAATTCCACCATCATTTTGATGATATGGCGAGGGGTTCGGAACTGGCCGTTTCTTCCGGCCGTGTTTAATTTGGACAGAAGGTACTCGTACACATCCCCTCGAACATCTTCCTTATCCAGCTTTGTTTCCTTCATCATCCGGAACAAATCGCTGAGCTTCTCTACGACTTTGGAGAGAAGCAGCGGCGTGGGAATCATGAAAATCGCATCACTCATGTACTTTGAATATGCGCTTTCCCGGTCGCTGTGAAGGTTGATGATGAACGGGAACACCTCATTCTTCACCACATCGAACATCTTCTCCGCCGGGAAATCCTGAAATACGGACCACTTCAGCTGCTTTCCGTCTACCGTCCGGCCCTCCACTTCCACTTCATCCTTGAAGATGCTTTCGTGGGAAATTCCCAACATCATCGCTTCCATGCTGCCCTTATTATCCGCCTCATCCAGATCGTGGATGAACATCAGATAGGTAATCTGCTCAATCACCGTCAGCGGGTTCACGATTCCTCCCGCCGCAAAATCATCCCACAGGCTGTCAATCCGATTTTTCAGTTCTCCGGTTATCATTTCTTCCTCCATTATCCTCTCAGCGCTTCATCCAGTTCGTCCACATTTGCCACGAATTCAAACAGTTTCATCTCCTCTTCCGGCAGGAATTCCTTCTCCACCATTTGGCGGAAGGTGCCGCGAAGGGGTTCGTAATATCCGTTGATGTTGTACAGGAATGCCCGTTTCTCCGTCCGGCCCAGTCTCTTGAGGGTCAGCACTTCCGTGATTTCCTCCAGGGTTCCGATGCCTCCCGGCATGGCAATAAAAGCATCCCCAAGTTCAATCATCCGACTCTTCCGGACAGACATGGAGTGCACCACTTCCAAGGTGTGAAGCCCTTCGTGCCCCTGCTCACAGTGCAGCAGGAAATCCGGAATGATGCCGATGACCTTTCCGCCGTTCTCCAGCACGGTATCTGCAATGATTCCCATCAGACCGATATTGCCGCCGCCGTACACCAGCGCGTGCCCGTTCCCGGCAATCCAGAGCCCCAGTGCCTCCGCCGCTTTCTTGTAATCCGGATCCGACCCCATGCTGGACCCGCAGTATACCGTTATATTCATCTATTTCTCCCTCTTCTTTCCGCTTGCATAAAGTCCCTACCATTATACCAATCGGACGAGAAAATTCAAATGCCCCCGCGGAGGTCTTTGTACTATTTTGAATACCCCCCTTAACTTTTTTTGGGCACGTGCTATAATAAAAATAGTTCGGTAAGAGTTCTCTACCGACGCGTTATTATTTTTGTGAAATCCACAAATAGGATTGACAGCAAAGAGGTGAATAAAATGAAAAAAGAAGTTCTAGAGCTTCGGGAAAAGATGAAAGCCAACGGTGTGGATGTTTATTACGTACCATCCGGTGACTATCACAGTTCCGAGTATGTAAACGATTTCTTTAAAGCTCGTGAATTCATGAGCGGACTGACCGGAGAATCCGGTGAGCTCATCGTCGATGACGAAGGTGCTTATCTTTGGACCGACGGCAGATATTTCCTCCAGGCAGAGCGTCAGCTGGCCGGCAGCGAAATTGAGCTGATGAGAATGGCAGAGCCGGGCGTTCCGACTGTTGAAGAATTCCTGATTGACCTGGCCAAGAAAAAAGGCGGTTATACGCTGGGATTTGACGGCAAGGTTGTTCCGGGATATTACGGTGAAGAGCTTCAGTCGAAGCTGGGTGAACTGGGCGTTACCATTAAATGGGACAAAGACCTGGTAGGTGAAGTATGGACTTCCCGTCCGCAGATTCAGCCATCGGAAATCTACGAACTGCCGCTGACCACCACCGGCAAGACCGCAACCGAAAAGATTGCAGACGTTCGGAAAGCCATGGCCGAAAAGAATGCGGATTTCCTGCTGGTTACCGATCTGATGGAAAACGCATGGCTCCTGAATATGAGAGGCAGAGATATCGATTACACACCGGTATTCTTCTCCTTCATCCTGCTTTCCCAGGATTCCGTAAACCTGTACGTAATGGACGGTGCGGTAAAGGATTCTCTGCCGGAAGACCTGTCCTTCGTTACCGTGAAAGGATACGATGAGATTGAACAGGATGTTGCCGCTCTGGATGCATCCAAGACATTGTGGCTGGATTCCGGTTCTGCGAATTACGCTCTGTGCCTGAGAATTCCGGAAGGCATGAAGACGGTGGATGAAGCTACTCCAATCGCTATGATGAAGGCCGTTAAGAATGAGACCGAAATCAAGAGTTCCCTCAACGCGCACAAGAAGGATGCGGTTGCGATGGTGAAATTCATCAAGTGGATTAAGGATGTCGCTGCAAAGACACCGCATCAGACCGAGCTCAGTGCGGCAGAACAGCTGCGGAAGTTCCGTGCCGAAGAGGATGGCTTCTTCGATCTGTCCTTTGAGACCATTGCCGGATACGGACCAAACGGTTCTGTCATCCACTACGCACCGACACCGGAAACCGATGCCGAAATCCTGCCGGAAGGCTTCCTGCTTCTGGACTCCGGCGGTCATTACACAGACGGTACCACGGATATCACCCGTACCATCGCCGTTGGTCCGCTGACTCAGGAAATGATTGATGATTACACCTACGTTCTTAAAGCACACCTGGCAATGCACAATGCCGTGCTGACTCCGGGAATGAACGGAATTGACCTGGATGCTATCACCCGTGCACCGATGAGAGCCGTTGGTTTGGACTTTAAGCACGGACTGTCTCACGGTGTGGGTCACCTGCTCAGCGTTCACGAAGGTCCGAATATCCTTCGCCGTGTACCGACTCCGATTACCATTTGTCCGGGCATGATTATGTCCAACGAGCCGGGCGTATACATCGATAATCAGTTCGGCGTTCGTATCGAGAACGAAGTTCTGATGAAGGACGACGGAAACGGAAACACCATCAACGAGCCGATCACCTTCGTACCGTATGAGAGAGAAGCTATCAACCCGGCTCTGCTAACCGATGAAGAGCTGGCATGGGTCAACAACTACCACAAGATGGTTCGTGAAACCCTGCTTCCGCGTGTGGATGGCGACCTGGCAGAATTCGTCAAGGCACAGACCGAAGAGATTACCAAATAACCAATTATAAGGAGACATAGAGATGAAATATACAAACACAGACAAAGCACCTGCTGCAATCGGCCCATACTCCCAGGCAGTCACTGCCGGCGGATTCCTGTTCATTTCCGGACAGACTCCGTTCAGCCCGGAAACCGGTGAAACCATCGGTACCGATGTTGCGGGACAGGCGGAGCAGGCATGCAAGAACATCGGAGAAATTCTGAAGGCCAACGACCTGACCTTCGAAGACGTGGTAAAAACCACCTGCTTTATCACCGATATGGCAGACTTCGGTGCATTCAATGAAGTCTATGCGAAGTATTTCGTGTCCAAGCCGGCCAGATCCTGCGTTGCGGTAAAAGAACTTCCGAAGAGCATCCTTTGCGAAATCGAAGTAATCGCCGCTGCAAAGTAGGTAAGCAAAGTCATTCGACAAACGGGAGCGAACCAAAGTTCATGGTTCGCTCCCGCTTTGTTTTTGGTTCTTTACTTTTTATGATTTTTAATTCCGAAATTCTATAGCTATAGTTTTTTTATCGTATGTTTTAGTCCTTTTTGTTCCAACGATATTGAATTCCTGTTATTTTTTGCTAGGATGAAGCCATGAAATTTCAGAAAAAACAACGAGCGCTCATATCTCTTAACAATATGATTTCACAGACTTCCCATAAGGATTGACAGAAATTATATTTAAAACTACAATAGGAGCAAGAAAATGACTAACCACAAAAAATGCAAAAGCTATAAAGAACTAACTTTTACCGATGATTTTCTATTCTGTAACATCTTACAGAATAATCCGGACATTTGTAAAGAACTGGTGGAACTCTTGCTAGACCGAAAAGTTGGCAAAGTTATATTCAGTGAGACCCAGAAATCTATTGATCTTGCCTTAGATCAAAAGAGGGTTCGCCTAGACGTATACTTTGAGGATGACTTGAACACTGCGTACAATATCGAAATGCAGACCACCAATACCAGGGATTTACAGAAGCGAAGTCGCTATTATCAAGGTACCATTGATTTAAATATGATGAGCGCCGGTGCCACCTATGATAAGCTGAAGCAGAGCTATATTATTTTTATCAATACCTTTGATTTATTTGGAAAAGGCTTTCCAAAATATACTTTTGAAAATGTCTGTCGGGAATCATCGAATATTCATCTGGATGACGGTACTGTGAAAGTGTTTATCAATGCAAAAAGCACGCTTCCCGATATGCCTCATGAGTTGCAAAGCTTCCTCCGATATCTTTGCGGAAACGTCCCGGAAACACCGCTCACCGACCGAATCCAAAATGAGGTCGTTAAATCTAGAAATAATGTAGGATGGGAGAGGGTTTATATGTTATTGGAAGAAAAGTACAAAGCCTATTTCGAAGAAGGTCAATTAGATAAGGTTCTGGAGTTGTTCGAAGCCGGACACCTCTCTTTGGAAGTTGCACTCCGTGAAACCGGCGCCACTTCAGAAAAAGAGTTGAAACAGCTAATTCAAGAACGAAAAATGTCGGAAAAATAATAGAATAAGCCAAAGACGAGTTGGTTGCATTCAGTTTGAGTGCTTGGATTTTGAATCCAAGCACTTTACTTTTTCTTAGGCGCTCTGCTGCTACACGTACCGCAGAATCTCCACCCAGATTCGTCCCTTCTTGGACTCCCCGCCGATCTCCTGCAGCACCGCCTTTCCTTTTCCCCGCAGCACGATTACCGCCCCCTCGTCAATCCGCTGGTCGATTTTCGTGCACTCCATGTGATCCACCGATACGATTCCGCTTCGAATCCCCTTCACCGCATCGGACCGGGAAACCTTGAACGCCGTGGACACAACGTTATCCAGCCGCAGGCTGGGGAGCGTATCCCGGATGACCTGCACCCGCCGCTCCGGAACCGCCAGCTCCCCGATGGGTCTCACTTCTGCTTTGGCATCGGTTCTTCCCACAGATCGATATTCCTGCTCCAGAAACGCGCTGATGTCCGGACGGACAATCAGGTCCGCCCCCTTCTCATCCACCAGGATGTCGCCAATCATTCGCCGCTCAATGCCAAGCCCCAGCACGGAGCCCAGGTAATCCCGGTGGCTCAGCTTTCGGTCACTGCCGCCGGCCTCCACGTGAATCACTTGCAGGAATTCCTCCATGCCCAGCACATCCTCCAGCGTCTCTCCATAATCCTTCGGGGCGATAATCAGAATACGCCGTTCCGCGTCTTCATATCCACCATAAAACCAGAATCGAAGATCTGCGTATCCCCGGCATTCCTCTCGAGCCAGGGCCTGCTGGTGCAGATCCAGGAAATCCGTATTCGTTATATAGAAGCCTTCCTCTGCCTGGCGGATTCGGTCCGCAATCCGAGACTTCAGCAATTTACTATCATCCATTTCATCGGTTACCTTTCGCACGTTGTATTTTTTTATTCTGCTCTTGTTAATAACCAGTCCGCAATATCAACAATTTCAATTCCTTCATAACTGTATTGAGGATGCCTGGTTCTAGCAATCACCTTTTTGGGGTATGCATCACGAATCTGAAGCAATGGCGATACTTCTCGCTCAAAAGTCTCTTTGCCGGTGATGTTGTCGCTAACCTGAATATAAATCTTCTCGCTGCCCCTTTGTGCCACAAAATCAATTTCTTTTTTATACAGTTTTCCGACATAGACTTCATATCCACGGCGGAGGAGTTCAATGCAGACGATATTCTCATAAACCCTTCCGTAATCCATGTTCCTGCTTCCGAGGATTGCATATCGAATTCCATTGTCGCAGAGATAGAACTTTTCCGAAGTCTCCAGATATTTCTTTCCTCGAATATCGTATCGTTTAATATCATAAAAAACGAAAGCATTGCACAAGTACTTAATGTACTTGCCGATGGTCACATGATTGGTTGGCATCTCGTTCGCTGTCAACTGCTGACTAATCTTATTGGGAGATGTCAGATTACTGATGTTGTCCATGAGAAACTCGCTTAATCGCTGCAGAACCAATGTGTCCGGCAGAATATATTTCTGTATCAAATCTCTTGTGACGATGGTTTCGTATACTTCCTTGATGTAATTCGTTCTGTCTTTTTCCGTCCTGTACGCATAGGATCCTGCTAAGCCGCCCTTAATCGAATACTCCTCAAATAGCTTATCCTTATCTTGAACATCATCATAGTATTGACAATACTCTTGAAAACTGAACGGAAAAACATGAATTTCGATGTAGCGGCCTGTAAAAAGTGTCGCCAAATCTGCACTCAGCAGAAAAGCGTTTGAGCCGGTTATGTAAATATCATATTTTCCTTTGGAATAAAGACTGTTGATTGCCAGTTCAAATTGTGGGCACATCTGAACCTCATCCACAAAGAGGTAATTGATTTTTTCTTCTTGATAATTCGCTTCCACATAAGCATGCAATGCATGATATTCCTTAAGTTCTTCATATGCCAAATCCATGAAATCAATGAAGATGACATTAATGTTTTCAAAGCTGCTTTTCAGATATTCGATATATGCCTGCATCAGCTTTGACTTACCGCTGCGGCGAATCCCTGTGATGATCTTTATATCCGGAGTACCATTCAGTTCGATAATTCGATTCAGGTACTGCGTTCTCGTAATTATTTTCATATAGCCGACCTCTTTCAAAAGTTGAATTTTTTTCGTTTTTCGAAACCGTCTTGTTGTACTTATTATACTGCTTGCAAATAGCATATGCAAGAACCCGCTTTCGAAACTTGAAAATTTTTCATTTTTCGAAACCGGCTTTCCGGCGACATGAATACATCCAAAAAACGCCCGTCACTGCTTTGTTTTCTATTGTCAAACGTCGCCCCCGGTGAGATAATAAACGTATACTATTTATTATATTTATGCAGTCGCTGCAGAAAGGGGCCCGATATGAACGAACCGTACAAACCCAACGCAAGGGAAACAAGGATTCAGATTATTAAGTTCGCCCTGTTCTCCGCATCGGCGGGAATTGTTGAAACCGCCGCTTTTACATTACTGGACATGGTGACCCCTTGGAAATACTGGCCCTGCTACCTGATTGCCCTGGTGCTCTCGGTGCTGTGGAACTTCACGCTGAACCGAGAGTTCACCTTTAAATCCGCGAATAATGTGTCCAAAGCCATGATGCAGATTTTTCTGTTCTACTGCGTCTTCACGCCCCTCTCCACCTGGTGGGGCAATGCGCTGACGGAAAAAGCCGGCTGGAACAGCTACGCCGTTCTTTTTCTCACCATGGCTGCGAACCTTATTTCTGAATATATTTACGATCGATTTGTGGTATACCGGAACAGCATGAATACGAACCGGCGGGCACAGAGAGAAGAGGAAAGGAGCGAATAACATGAACAATTGCGGAATCAGTAGATGGGACTCCCCGGATAAAATCAATGCCGCATTGAAGGCATTGACCGAAGAACCGATCTGGGAGGTGGATGACGACTATTACGAAAACACCATTCTTAAATATTACGATGAGAAGTGCACCAATTCCAAAGCCATCTACGAAGAAGCGAAGGAATACATCCCGGGAGGCGTGCAGCACAATTTGGCCTTCAACAAACCGTTCCCGGTAGCCTTCCGGAAAGCCGAAGGGGCCTACCTCTACGACGAGGACGGTAATAAGTACCTGGACTTCCTTCAGGCCGGCGGCCCAACCATTCTGGGCAGCAACTATCCGGCCATTCGGAATGCGGTTATCGAGCTGCTCAACGAATGCGGCCCGGTCACCGGACTCCTGCACAAATCCGAACTTCTTTTGGCCAAAGAGATTCACAAGCACATGCCGGGCGTGGAGATGTTCCGGATGCTGGGCAGCGGCACGGAATCCGTCATGGCCTCCCTGCGAATCGCCCGCATCGCTACCGGAAACAAGCGCATCATTAAAGAAGGCGGCGATTACCACGGCTGGAGCGACCAGATGGTCTACGGCACGAAGATTCCGGGCTCCCGCGGGCTGCTGGAATCCCACGGAATTCCGAGACGCCTCTACTCCCTCACCGACGAGGTTCGCCCGAATGACCTGAACATGCTGGAGAGCATGCTGAAGCTGAACAAGTTCCGCGGCGGCACCGCTGCGGTCATCATCGAGCCGTGCGGGCCGGAAAGCGGCACCCGTCCGGTTTCCAAGGAGTACAACAAGGGCGTTCGCTATCTCTGCGACAAATACGGCGCCCTGCTGATTTTCGACGAAGTGGTCACCGGCTTCCGCACCTCCATCGGCGGCGCCCAGGGCTATTTCGACGTCACACCGGACCTCACCATCTTCGGCAAAGTCGTTGCCGGCGGTTATCCGGGAGCCGGCGGCGTCGGCGGCAAAAAAGAATACGCCGGGCTGATGGCGGCCGGCGTTGCCAGCGGAAAGCATCGGGCATACGTGGGCGGAACCCTGGCGGCTGCGCCGATTTCCGCACTGGCCGGCTACACCTGCATCAAGGAAATTGAACGCACCAATGCCTGCGAGATTGCCGGAAAAGCGGGAGATAAGCTGACCGACGGAATCAAATCCCTGATTCAGCAGTATCGCCTTCCGTTCGTGGCCTACAACCAGGGCAGCATCTGCCACCTGGAATGCACCGGCGCCATGAGCTTCGACTTCTCCTCCTTCAACATCCTGAAATCCGCCGTCGGACTTCTGCGGAACAAGGAAATGATGTATGAGCGGAAGGATTCCATGGAACGGATGGGCGCTGCCTATATGGCCAACGGACTGGTGACTTTAGCCGGAAGCCGGCTCTACACCTCCATGGCTACCACCGACGAAGTCATCGACGATGCACTGAACCGCTTTGAAGAGGTATTTAAGCACGTGGTTCCTACGAACAAGGGATTGCTGTAAGAAAGAAGAAACGCTATGAAAGAATACATTCTCGCCCACGATATCGGTACCGGCTCCGATAAAGCAGTACTGGTGGATTTTTCCGGCAAGATTATCGCCGCTGCCACCGCCCCCTACCCAACCTATTACCCGGAACCGGCATGGGTGGAGCAGAATCCGGAGGATTATTGGAAAGCGGTGTGCCGAACCAGCCGGGAGGTTGCAGAAAAAGCGGGCATCCAAAACAGCCAAATTAAAGGCATCGTGTTCTCTACCCAGGCACAGGGAGTTATTCCCGTGTCCGAAGACGGCACCGTCCTCTATCCCAACATCACCTGGGTGGACGGACGGGCGCAGAAGCAGGCGGAGCATATCATGAACCGGGTGGGCGGCAAGAAGCTGTTCACTCTCTTCGCCGGCACCCCAATCATGGGAAAGGACTGCATCGCCAAAATCACCTGGCTTAAGGAAGAACGGCCGGAAATCTACGCCAAAACCCACCTGATTTTGGACGTAAACGGCTACCTCAAATACAAATGCACCGGCCGCATGGTCACGGAACTGTCCGGGGCCTCCTCCTACGGACTGGACCTGAAGAAAAAGGATTGGATGTCCGTCTTCCCTCTGGTGGGCATCGATATGAACCGGCTGCCGCCGCTGGTGGCCAGCACGGACATCGTAGGGGGCATCACCCGGGAAGCCGCTGCGGAAACGGGACTCCTGGAAGGAACGCCGGTGTTCGGCGGATGCGACGACGTCCAGGCGGCGACGGTGGGTTCCGGCATGTGCGAAGACGGAGATATCCATATCTACCTGGGCACCTCTGCCTGGGTGGCAGCCTGCAGCCGGACGGCGGACAAATTCAAGCACGGTGCCGCCGCCATCCAGAGCGCCGACAAGGAGATGAACCTGATTGCGGGAATCACGGAATCCGCCGGCGCCAATATTGAGTGGCTGAAAAACCAGTTTTTCCGAAAGGAGATGGACGAGCTGGGAGACGGAATCTACGACTACATGGACTCCGTGGTGGCCGACATCCCGCCGGGCAGCGACCATCTAATCTGCACCCCGTGGATGCTGGGAGAGCGGTGTCCGGTCTCCTCCACCACCACCCGGGCCACTCTGTTCAACATGACCATGATTCACACCCGGGAGCACATCATGCGGGCCATGTACGAAGGCATCGGATACAACCTGCGGTGGATTCTGGAGAACTACCGGCAAGATTACGGTTTCCGATGCGACAATTTCCGCATCATCGGCGGCGGTTCCCTGGACAAAGGCTGGATGCAGATCATCGCGGATATTACGGGAAAGAGTTTTGAAGTGGTGAAGGATCCGCGGAATGCGGGCGCCGTGGGTGCCGCCATGATTCCGTTAATCGGTCTGGGTGTAATCCCGTCCTTTGCGGCGGCGAAGGAATTCGTGCCCGTCGAACGGGAATACCACCCGAACCCGGAAAACGCCGCCATCTACAACAAGCTGTTCCAAGATTACAAGAACGTCTACCATTCGCTGGAAAAAGCCTATCGCCAAGCGAACTCCGCCCGCTTCGAAGGTGCGGATCAGGACTAACGGAAAGGAGCACAGACAAACCTTATGACACTCCACGCAGTGAAACAGAATATAATTGAATACGGAAAAAAGTTTGCGGACATCGGTTTCTCTCTGGGGGATTCCCCTCGGATTCTGGTGCAGCAGAACCTCCGGGTCTTCGGGACAGAACCGGGTGCGGATTTTGCCAACCTTCAGGTAAAAGAAATTCGCGACATCACCGGCACTTCCGACCCGGCCAAGGGTGCTCTGATTGCCTCCCCTTACGAAGCCATGGTAGTGGCAAAAACAAAATATACCGCCATGTGCATTCAAGATGGACTGAGCATTCCGGCCGTGCTGGACGATATGGCCATGATTATCGGGAACCGAGTTTCCATCGTTCCGGAGGATCGCCTCACTCTGGCCAAAGCCTTGAGAAAATCCCCGGCCGTTCTCACCACGGAAGGCAATCTGATGGTCTGCGGGCGAAACCTGTACGAGGTGTTCACCAGCCTTCTGATTCTGGAGAAGAACGCCGGCATCTTTGTAGATGCGGATTTCCTCGGCGGCGCCCGTCCGGTATGCCCGCTGATGGGTAAACTGGAACACAAAATCTATCTGAAGAAATATTCTCGGAAAGAGATGGAACGGCAGAACCGGCTGGAACAGCAGGCTCCTGCGGAAATACCGGAAGAGATTCTGCAGGATGCGGCAGCGGATTATGCCGAAATGGATTTGCCGGAAAGAGATTGGTCTCCGGAAGAACAGAAGTGCCGGGAACAAGTGGTGGAATACGGTATCCGCTTGCTGGATTCCGGACTGGTCCAGGGCACCTGGGGAAACCTTTCCCTTCGGCTGGACGATGAATGGATGCTGTGCACCCCATCCGGGATGGACTACCGGGGACTGTCTCCGGAGGATATCGTAAAGGTGAACCTGGAGACCTTGGCCTATGAGGGTGCGCTCAAGCCTACCTCGGAAAAGGACTTCCACGCCGGAATCTACCGGAACCGTCCGGACGTGAATGCCGTCATCCACACCCATGCGCGGTACGCCTGCGTCTATGCCGCCTGCGGACTTTCTTTTACCACCAGCAGCGGCGATGCCATCGAATGCGCCGCCTACGGACCTTCCGGCACCGGTCTGCTTTCCCGAAATGTGCAGAATGCCATCGGGGAGAACCGCGGATGCCTGATGAAGAACCACGGCATGGTGGCGGTAGGCTCAGACCTGGAAGACGCCTTCCACACGGCAATGAGCATCGAAAATGCCGCCAAAGCACGCATCGAACAATTCTGGGAAGAATAAAAGGTTCTTTGTCAAATGGTGTTGGTGAAGAAAAGAAGTAACTTCTACCGAGCAGTGATTAAACTGCTCGGTATTCTTTTCTATTCGTTTGGACTGATGAAAAAGTGAAGAACCAAAAAATTGACGATAAAAGCAAACTATTCCGGCCGCCAACGTCAATCCGTCACATGGAAACAGTAGCGATTAGAGTTCTCGGCGGATTTTTTCGGATAGAATTGACGATAATGCTATGAAAACAGAGGCTTTATCGTCAAATTCTTCGTAAGCCGCATGGGCTTCCACTGTAATATTGAGCGGATAATTCGAGTCATTGACGATGAAACTGAAAATACAGGCCTTCTTTCGTCAACTTCTCAAAAAAAGTATTACTTCATTAGAATTCAGCACAAGTC
The DNA here is from genome assembly GCA_934234035.1 of uncultured Clostridia bacterium. Taxonomy (GTDB): domain Bacteria; phylum Bacillota; class Clostridia; order Peptostreptococcales; family Anaerovoracaceae; genus Mogibacterium_A. The sequence continues at coordinate 14,667 of CAKQHH010000019.1, forward strand.
AAGTTGTTTGAATTTGTGTCATCCCTACCGTAAAGATTTGTTTCCTCGTCACCTGTTTCTTCGTCATGCCACACCAACACCAATAAGTATAGAACCGAATAACAAAAGCCTGCACCGGTCAGCAACAGCTTGCTGACCGATGCAGGCTTTTGGATTTTTACTTTTTATATACGGTTGGATCACCCACATCGTAATCTTTATATTCATCCGGTAATACTTGCTCAACAATCAAGTTTTCATCCTTGATGTAACAATTTAAAGTTAGTGTATTGCCTTCCTCATCAAAAGGAATCTGCACGGTATATGAATCACCGGATTTCTTATACGTTCCATCTGCAGTTACTAATGCACTGTTGATTGTTACAACGCCCTTCTGTTTAAACTCAATGTTCTGGCTCTTTAATTGTTCTGCAACGTCTTTGCCAAACGAATCGTCAAAAGAGTGTATCTCATTATCTACCAGAGTTCCATATGCTTTCCATTTACCTTCAATACCCATTGAATCACCGGACTTCGTACATGATGATAACAGAATTATTATCATCATTGAAAAAATAATTGAAATTGGTTTTTTCACAACACTCTCCTAATATTTCACTATGCTGATATGTCAATTCATCCTCTCGTCCATTTCCGGCGATTCGGTACGGCTTTGGATTCGGTGATTTTCATAGCCACCTGTTTCGTATTTCCGCTGGAAATGCCGGCACCCGTATTGGGATGCTTCACCGAATAAATCTGATCGAAGGAGAACAGGCTGATCAGCATGATGGCCGCCAGCAGAAGAGCCTTTCGGTTCACCTTCTTCAGAAGGTTGTCCAGCAGCGGCGCAATGAGATAGACGATAGCCAGTCCTCCCAGGCCGAATACCAGAAGTCCTTCCGCGCAGATTCTTCCGTCTATATTCATGAAATATCCGCTGTAGTCCCACCATTTCTGGCCGTATTTCGTCTCCAGGACCCAGGCCGTGCCGTATTCCACGATACCGCAGACCACCACCGTTAAGGTGAACTGCAGCACCGGTTTCTCCCGAAAACGTTTCAGCAGAATCAGCACCAGAAGGCTTCCCACGCCGTAGATCGGAAGCCACGGCCCGTGCAGTACGCCGCGGTTGACGAAAACCCCGTCTTCCACCAGATGAATGCTGACCTCCCAGCACCAGCCCACAAAAGACATCATGAAGAAGATCATGATCAAACTCAGCAGGGAATAGCTCCGAGTCGGCAGCATGGTGAACCGAGGCGTAAATTGGAAATTGCCGAAGAACGGTCCCAGTCTGCCGGGATACACCACCCCGTCCAGAAGCGCCTGACCGTATCCCAGCTGGTACTGCATCGCCTTATTCCGTTCGTACTCCTCCAGCTTTCGGGACGGAAGGAGTTCAACGCCGAACCACTTTGCAATGAATCCGCTCACCCCCGCGGGCTCCGGAACGGCGTTCTTCTCATTTTCTTCAATCCGGCTCACCAGATAGGGATACTTCTCTCGCAGTATCTCCTTCGGTGCCGGACAGTAGAGGTATTCGTCCATCAGGTTTTCGGTACCGGAAACACAGGCTTCCTTGGAAACCTCCCGGATTTTTGCGTAATACTCTCCGTAGAATGCCGCTTTATACGGGTTGGAGAAGAAGATACCGGACAAGCCGATGGTGAAAATGTCCAGAGCATCCCAGCCCAGGAAGCTCATGTCCGCCTTGAACAGTTCCCACTTGTGACCCTGCATCATTTTTCGAGAGAGGGTGATGACCTCATTGGCTTTCATGGTGGGATTTTCCGCCAGAATGTACGGCACCAGCGCATAGGAATACCGCTTAATCACTCCGCCCACGACGGTCAACGTCCACAGAAAACGGTACAACGACTGCACGAACATAGTCCAGGCGATTTTCGGCCAGGAACGGGTCTCCAGCGGATAGAATAAACGCTGAATCGTGACCTTTTCATATACCCGGCCCTCCAACACCATACGCCGCATTACCACGCGATAGGTTTCCTTGATGAACAGCCAGATGAACAGGTACACTGCCACGCTTCCCAGAATCATCAGGGAAATGGAAACGGTTCGGGACCCGGAAAGGCTGAGCAGCGCCTCTGCCATGGCGAATCGAAAACCGCCGGCGGAATAGGAATTGGCAATGCCGGAAAAAACACCGTTGGAACGGCCCAGGTACCGGCTGTGATCGTTCTTTACGAGATCTTCTTTCTGTTCCCGGATTTCCTTCCGGACCTGATCTCCCTCTCCGTTGGCAATTCGGTCCACCGTTTCTTTGAAATCCGAATTCACCACAATCGTTTCGTACAGCTGCCCGATGGAAGTGTATTCAATATTGTCCATATGGTAGCGAATGGTGGAAATACCGTATTCCACCCCGCAAAAGCTGGCGAAGAGACAGATGACCAACACCATAAGATAGTGCTTCTTCAGATTTTCCTTCGCCCGTCGTTTTAATTCCTTACGCATAGAACTCCCTATTTATCTTCAACCTGCAAACCGTACGTTCAGCACCATCACTTCGCTGTTGCTCAGAAGCCGAAGCGGCGGTCCGTAGACCCCCACGCCGGAGGTCACCGCCCCGGTGGCCGTGCCCAGCTTCTCCACGCCCCAGTAATTCTCCCATACAAAGGACCGCATGATGGTCAGCGGGAAGAACTGCCCCGCATGGGTATGACCCGCCATCAGCAAATCCACCCCAGCATCCTTGTAATCCTTCAAGTGCTCCGGTTCGTGATTCAGCACCAGCACGGGCTTATTTCTGTCCACCGTCTGCATCAATTTACAAAGGGACTCCCGCCGGTTGTTTCGGTATCCGGTCTTCTCCCCGTCCAGCCGGCCCACCAGCTCTATTTTTCCATCCACCGAAATCACCTGATCCCGGAGCATGGTGATTCCCGCCTTCTCCATCATTTGGTCGATGCGCGGGTCCCGCGTTGGATTGGCATCGGTCTGAGTGGTAAAACCGCCCACCAGCTTCTCCGACACATCGTGATTACCGTACACGCCGTACGTTCCGTAGCGGCTTCGGATTCCTTTCAGAACCTTCGCCACTTCCTCCGGCTTGTGAATGGCTTCATATTCGTTATCGTAAATATCCCCGGCCACCACCACCAGGTCCGGGTTCTGGGCGTTAATCTTTTTTACCATCCGCTTCATGTCCCGAACGCCGATGGAATACCCCAGGTGCCAGTCCGACACCAGCACGATTTTCATCTCCTTCATGCCTTCCACCGACTTGTGGATGGTCACGTTCTGCGTGTTCACCGTCACGTGTCTGGCGTGAATGCCGCCATAGAATGTCAATCCCGCAGCCAACAGAAGAATGACTCCGAAGGTTGCCGTGTGCCACGTAAAAGCAGGTTTCTTCCACACACGCTTCCGAAGAATCAGCGCGATATCCAGCAGGGCAAAGAAGAACACCAAGTAAATCCAGAAGCCCAGACAATAATTGGAAAATTCAATTACATGGCGGCGAAATCCGCCGGCCGGAAGAAAACGCCCCACCAAAATCGTCAGGCAGCACACGCCTACCAGCGTGCACATCCCCACCAGGTAGCGCCGCTTCTTTCCGGTGATGAACTCCAGCCCTTTGTGAAAATGCGCCATCGTATATATCAGCAGTATGATGTATACCGCCAGCATAAACCATTTGAACATAAATCTCTGTCTTTTCCCTTCCTCATTTACTGTGTTCTACTTAATATGCTGCTCTTCCGAGCAAACCACATCCACCACCTGCAGCACGTCCCCCCGAACCTGAAACCGCACGTCGTAGGAAGCGAACTTCATTCCGTACACGTACCCCGGTTTCTTTTCGTACGCCGCCCGAGGATCCTGTTCCAGCACCCCGATTAAAGACTGCCGCTTCTCTTCACTCACCTTCCGAAGAAGCTCCTTCGGAAATACCACTTCCAGGAATTTCATCTCCGGCCGGGCGAACCCGGACCTCGCCTCCGGATGCGCATCGGAATAGGCCGCGTAGGGCTTGATATCGTAGATGGGCGTGCCGTCCAACAGGTCTGCTCCGCCTACAATCAGCAGTGGATTCTCCGGGTTCTCCGCATCCACCCGAAGGAGTTTTACCGCGGACATGCCAAGACCGTTGGGCCGGAACGGCGAGCGGGTGGCGAACACCCCTTTCTTCTCCTTTCCGCCCAGCCTTGGCGGCCGCACCAGCTTCGACCATTTCGGTTCCGGTCCCCCTTCCCGGGAATAATCCCAGTTCTCCGAAAACCCGAAAATCAGCCAAAGGTATTCAAAATCTTCCATTCCACGAAGCACATCCGGCGTCCGAAATTCCGGCTCGAACTCCACGATGCCCGTCAAGCCCGGCACCAATCCCGGCTGCCGGGGAATTCCGAATTTCTCTTTGAAATCCGTATGAATATACGCCACCGGCTGAATGGAAAGCCGGTCTCTCTCATTACCGGAACAGCACATGGAGCACCTTCTCGTACATCTTCTTGTACGGCTGATACCGCATCGGCAGATCCGGCCGCATCTTCTTATCCACAATTCCCTTGTAGTGGGAGAAAGTATCGAATCCCCACTTGCCGTGGTAATTTCCGATTCCGCTGTCGCCCACGCCGCCGAAACCCAGCTTGTTGGACGCGATGTGAATGATGGTATCGTTCACACAGCCGCCGCCGAATCGGCACCGGAACAGGAAGTACTCCGCCACTTTCTTTTTGCCGGTAAAAACATACAGCGCCAGGGGATGAGGCAGCCGATTCAGCGTCTGCACCGCTTCCTCCGTGCTGTGGTAGGTGAGAATCGGAAGAATCGGTCCGAAAATCTCTTCCCCCATCACCGGATCGGTCCATTCCACCGAATCCAGAATAGTCGGTTCAATCTGCAGGGTGTCCGGATCGGAACCGCCGCCCAGAATTACTTTCTCCGGATCAATCAGCCCGTTCAGGCGCCGGAAGTGCTTCTCATTGATGATTTTTCCGTAGTCCGGATTCAGCAGTGCATTCGGCGAATACTGCCGGATGGTCTCCGCCTTCAGCGCCTCCGCCAGTTCCTCTCGAACGTCCTCATGGCAATAGATGTAATCCGGTGCGATGCAGGTCTGACCGCAATTCAAGAATTTCCCGAATACGATTCGGCGCGCCGCCAGCTTAATGTTGGCCGTCTTGTCCACGATGCACGGGCTCTTCCCGCCCAGCTCCAGAGCAAATGGGGTCAGGTGCTCTGCCGACTTCTGCATCACCAGCTGTCCCACGCTCTTGCTTCCGGTAAAAAAGATAAAATCAAATTTTTCATCCAGAAGGTACTGATTCTCCTTCCGTCCGCCGGTCACCACCGCCACGTACTCTTCCGGAAAGCATACTTTTATAATCTTCTGAATCACGGATCCGGTCTCCGGGGAGTAAGCGCTCGGCTTCACCATCGCCGTATTGCCCGCCGCAATCGCATCAATCAGCGGTTCCATGGTAAGGAGGAACGGATAGTTCCACGGGCTCATGATCAGCACCGTTCCCAGTGGGGACGGCTTCACAAAGCTTCGGGAACGAAACTGTGCCAGCGGCGTCCGCACGTTCTTCTCCTTGGCAAAGTGCCGCACATTCCGAATCATGTAGGAAATCTCGTCGTACACCATGCCAATTTCACACATAAAGCTCTCGTGGGAGCCCTTTCCCAAATCTGCCTTTAACGCCCGGCAGATGGCATCTTCGTACCGACGAATCCCCGCCCGAAGGGTTTTCAGCGCGGAAATTCGATGTCTCACATCCAGCGTGGTGCCGGTAAGAAAATATTGATTCTGCAGATCTCGAATTCGAATTATTTCTGAGCGATCCATAGCTTCCCTCTTTCCCTGCATCTCGGAACGATTTTCTCTTCCGGTTGCAAAATGCCTACCAAAGTGGTATCTTATAAAAAATAATATATAAATTATTGTACCATGAATCTGTGATATAATGAACGAAAAGTAACAAACGGAGGAATTCAATGTCTGAAAAAGTTCTCGTGGCCATGAGCGGCGGTGTGGACAGCAGCGTTGCGGCGTACCTGATTCGGGAAGCCGGATACGAAGCCACCGGCGTCACCATGCGCCTTTATGATAATGAAACCATCGGTATCAGCAGTGCCAAGACCTGCTGCAGCCTGGACAGCATTAACGATGCGGTCAGCGTAGCCAATCGGCTGGGCATCTATTTTCTGGTGTACGATTTCCGAAAGGAATTCAAGAAGGAAGTCATCCAGCGCTTCATCGACTCCTACGAACAGGGGATTACCCCGAATCCGTGCGTGGAATGCAACCGTTACCTCAAATTCGACCACCTGTACACCGCCGGAAAAGAAATCGACCAGGACTACATCGCCACCGGCCACTATGCCATCATCGAACAGGACCGGGGAACCGGGCGATATCTCCTGAAGAAATCCGCCGACCTGAGCAAGGATCAGAGCTACGTGCTCTACTCCCTGACTCAGGATCAGCTCTCCCGCACCCTGTTTCCGCTGGGGGGCCTCCACAAAACGGAAACCCGCCGAATTGCCGAAGAGCAAGGCTTCATCAACGCCGAAAAACGGGACAGCCAGGATATCTGCTTTATCCCGGATGGGGATTACGCCGGCTTCATCGAGAAGTACACCGGCCAAACCTATCCTTCCGGTTATTTTACCGACCGGGAAGGAAATATTCTGGGCGAGCACCGGGGCATCATCCACTACACCATCGGACAGCGAAAGGGCCTCGGCCTCGCTCTGAAGAAACCGATGTACGTGCAGGAGCTGGACATGGAGCGCAACCGGGTCATTCTGGGAGACAACGCGGATCTCTTTACCCGAGAATTCGACGCCAAGGACTTCAACTGGATTGCCACGGATACCCCGGCCTCCGACATTCGGGCCAAAGCCCGGATTCGCTACAAGCACAAAGAAGCGGATGCCACCATCGTCCCGACGGGACCGGATACCGTCCATGTGATTTTCGACGAACCCCAGCGGGCCATCACCCGGGGCCAGTCGGTCGTTCTCTACGACGGCGACTACGTCATCGGCGGCGGAACCATCTGCTAGAATCGATTCTATTTTTACCAAAAGCCAAAAACAGGAGCGGCTTTACCGGAAACGTCCGGCAGTCACTCCTGTTTTTTGATTATCCCTTTAACACTTTCTGTGCCATTTCCATGTATTCGTCTCGGACGACGGCCGGCGAAATAATCCGGATTTTTCCGGCGAAACGGAAAATCCAGGAAAAGAAGTTCGGACTGACGGACACCTCCATCGTAGCGAGGAAGTGTTTTTCATCCGTTACCCGCGTGTGCACGTCCTCGCCGAAATGGTCGATGACGTACTTCATCACCTCGTTCTCGCACTCCAGGGTCACAATTTGAAGCTCTCCCCGGTACATCTCGAACACCTTCTGACAATAATCCTCCGGATCCCAGCCCATCGGCTTCTTGGCCGCCGGCAGATCGGCGATTTCCACATTGGTCATCCGATCCACCCGGAAAGAAGAAATGTTCAAATGCTTGTCCGACCAGCCGATCACATAATAAAAATCATCGTTCCAAAAGAGAGTGTATGGACTCAGGCGATAGAGTTCCCCATTGCCCCGGAGCACCTTCTCCTTCTCCGCGTTATACTCGAAGTAGTTGAAACGAATCATCTTCTCCTGACTGATGGCATCGTTGATCCGCTCGATGATGTAGTAAATGCTCTCATTCATGGCCTTTACGCGGCTTCCGAAGATGAGATGCCGCTGCAGCTCGTTCCGCTGATTCTCGCTCAGGAAGCGGTTCAGCTTCTCAATAAGCTGCTGACTTTTCTTCGGTGTTATAAACCGTGAAGAGGATACCGCATCCACCAAAAGCTTCAGTTCCGGAAGCTCGAACTCCCGCGAACCCCAGAAGTAGCGATTCGGCTTGCTCTTGATTTCCACGATATCGTAGACGGAGTCCTCCCCCGTCAGGAATTCCATATCCGTCTTCAAGGTCTTCCGATTGGTTCCAACCCCCTGCTCCTCCAGATAATCCAGCAGATCATAGGTGGATGCGGGATGCTGCTCATCCGTATTCAGATATAGGTACCGCAGCAGAACGATAATTCGTTTCCGCGTGCTGCAATTCGTTAAGTCACCCATCGGCCACACCTCCCGATTCATTAAAGGGTATTAATCCGATCCAGTCTGGCAACAATCTGGCGGACATTGTCCGGAGAGGTTGCCAGGTTAATACGGATAAAGTTTTCGTACTTGTTCCGGCCGAACCACTCTCCGAAATCCACTGCCAGGTTGCAGAGATCTCGAATCGTACGTTCTGTATCCCGGTCTGCCAGATAGGCACTTAAGTCCACCCATGCCAGATAAGTTCCTTCCAACGGGGACACCACTGCTTCCGGAAGCTTCTGTTTCAACCCTTTCACCAGAATCTGATAGTTTCCGTAAACCAGCTGAATCAACTGCTCCAGCCATTCTTTTCCGCCCCGGAATGCCGCCTCGTAAGCCACGTATCCGAAGCTGCTTCCGCTCTGCGTCTTGATTTTCCGTGTCATGGCGTCGTACTTTGCCCGAAGGGCATCGTTCGGAATAATCGCCATGGCGTTCTGACAGCTGGCCAGGTTAAACGTCTTGGATGCAGAGGTCAGCGTAATCAGAATGCTGTCGTAATCCCCCGTGGCGGCAGCGGTGACCTGCCGCTGTCCCGGCATAATCAAATCGTGATGAATCTCATCCGCAATGACGTAGACCCCGTTCCGTCGGCACACATCCAACAAATTCCGAAGCTCCTCCTCGCGCCATACCCGGCCCACCGGATTATGTGGTGAGCAGAGGATGAACAGCTTCACGTCCTTCTTCTGCACCGTTGCCTCGAAGCTCTCCAGGTCCATAGTGTAGTATCCGTTTTCGTCTTTCACCAGCGGAACATCCACCAGCGTGCGGGACGTATCCCGAATAGCATTGGCAAAAGGATAATATACCGGTGACATCAGTGCGACGCTGTCTTCAATCTCCGTCAGCATCTGAATAATCCAGTAGATCGCCGGAACCACGCCCGGAGAATATCGAATCCACAACGGATTGATTTCATATCCATGCCGTTCTTTCATCCATTGGATAAAAGAATCGGTGAAGGATTTCGGGATTGAATAGTACCCGTACACGTTATAGTTCACGTACTCCGTCAGTGCCTCCCGGACGCATTCCGGTGCCTCGATATCCATATCCGCCACCCACGCCGGGAGCAAATCCGTGCGGCCAAATTTTTCCTCCAAATCGTCCCACTTTACGCTGTTTGTATTTCTTCTGTCCTTATATTTCAAAAGACTGTATCTTTCCATTCTCTCCTCCTAATTACTTTACCTTAAGACGTTCGATTGGTTCCAATTCTTCATCATTTCGAAGATCCCGCAGGTAATTGTATAGTGTTGCCTGGGACACGGAAATCACTTTGCATACATAAGGAATCGCATCTTTCACATCAAACACACCCTGAATTCTCAGCCGGCGAATCAGCTCCATCTTTCCTTCTTTCGTGGTCAATTCCACCGGATTCATGGCCTCTGCCGAACGACGGATGACCTCCTGCGTCATCTTCTGGATGTAATCTTCTTCTCCCAGCATGCTCTCCTGTTCATCCTCACGCAGATTCACGCGAACCATATTTCCCAGATATTGAAGAATGCCATCGATGGTGGAGGTGTCCTGATTCACGCAGAGCATCGCGGCCACATCTCCGTTTTCATCTCGAAACAGCATATGCGAAGCTCTCAGCTTCTTTCCTTTTCCGGTATGACTTTCAAATCCCACCAGATGATCGTCCTCATCGGACAGTTTCTCGATGGATCGGCCCACCTCTTCATCCAGAGGGCATCCCGCCTTTCGGCCGGTCACATACCCATTTGCAACATAACTGAGTCTCATTTCTTGCAAATCATGAACCGCAACTTCAGTATCGCTTCCCATTATCTTGGAAAGACCTTTTGCGATATTGGACAGCATATTAATTCGTTCTTCCTGTGTCATATCATGTACCTTTCCTCTTCACTAGTCGTTGCAATCTGTAAATAAATTATAACACATAAACAAAAACTTTGTTCGAATTATTAACGAACTTTTCATCACATAATCTTTATTTCCGCAAGAAAAAAATGACGTCCCTTCCGGAACGCCATCCCTATTCACAATAATTCTTCTAGTCTTCGTCTCGAGTGACTTCCACATCGTCCACATCCACGGCATTCGTCTCGTAAACCTGTTCCATCCGATTCGGATCGTCCGTCCCTTCCGAATAATCCACATCCTCCTCCGGGTAACTTCTGTTTCCGGAACTGCCGTATGTGCTGTTTCCTCTATACTCCGACTCGTATTCATCTCCGCGATTCCGCTTGTAAAGGTATTTCTGCACCGCAGAAATCAGTGCGACAATGCCTACCACAAGCCAAAAAGCCGGTGTGAACAGAAGCCGCAGAAAAGCGCCCATCGTAAAGAGGACCAGCAGCAACAAAATGAAACAGCCAAAATTATTATTTCTGTAATACATAGTACTCCTTTACCGGATGCACCTGCCGTTATTTCTTCCGGCACTGACCGAACAGCAGAGGCATCATCTTCTTGCTGTATTCTCCCAGAGAATACTCTCCGTTATTCATACACCAATCGGTTACCAGCGCCCGCTCACAGATTCCGTACAGCTTCACCATTTCCGTGACGGTCAGGTCGTCCCGCAGTTCCCCGTTCTTCTGGCCTTCATCGATAATGCGATTCAAAATTGAAAAGTAGAATCGATTCTTGTCCAGTAGGTTGGAGGCGTCCTCCTTCGTCAGCTGAGCCGCATACTGATTCGCAATCAGTCTGTAGTCGAAGTTCTCTCCGATATAGGTATGAATTCTATAATTTAAGTACATCAATTTCTCAAAGGAATCCAAATCCGCCGGCATCTGTTCTTCCACATTTCTGTACTCTTCATCAAATATAACAGATAACGTGTTCAGTAATGTGTCTTTACTGCGAAAATAATAATAAAAAGTCCCCTTAGATATTCCGGCACTCATAATGATGTCGTTCAGCGTTGTTTTTTCGAACCCCTTCTGTGAAAACAAGCTCCAGGATTTGCGGATGATTCGTTCTTTGATGTTCTCTTCTTTTTCCATTTCTTTCTCCATAATCTCGGCAGCGCACCCTTTCGCGCGGCCATTATTGACTGCGTTCTATAACATAGTCCAATCGTTTTAATTATAACAGAATTCTCAGTTTTTTCAATACCAAAAGGGCCGCCGCATTCCTGCAGCAGCCCTTTCGAAAAAGAGTAAATGTCGTATGTCCGGCAACTAGATTACCGCTGCCATAATTGCTTTAATGGTGTGCATGCGATTTTCCGCTTCCTGGAAAACGATGGACTGCGGACCTTCAAAGACTTCCTCGGTCACTTCCAGCGAATCGATTCCGTATTTTTCACAGACTTCTTTTCCCACCTGCGTATCGGTGTTGTGATATGCCGGAAGACAGTGCATGAAGACACAATCCGGTCCCGCCGCATCCATCAGTTCCTGAGTCACACGATACGGATACAGATCCTTGAAACGATAGTTCCACTTTTCTTCCGGTTCTCCCATGGATACCCATACGTCGGTGTAGATAACATCCGCATCCTTTACCGCATCCATCGGATCCGCATTCATCTCGATGATTGCCCCGGTTTCCTTGGCGATTTCCCGGCACCGATCGATCAGCGGCTGCGGCGGATAGTATTCGTCCGGTGCACATGCCACGAAATGAAGCCCCATCTTCGCGCAGCCGATCATCAGGGAATCGCCCATGTTGTAACCGGCATCGCCCATGTACACCAGCTTGATGCCCTTCAGCTTGCCGAAATGCTCTTCGATGGTGAGAAAATCCGCCAGAATCTGCGTTGGGTGATACTCGTTGGTCAGGCCGTTGATTACCGGAACCTTGGAATATTTCGCCAGGGTTTCCACGCGGCTCTGCTCGAATCCGCGGTACTCAATGGCGTCGAACATTCCCGCCAGAACCCGAGCGGTGTCTGCCAAAGTTTCTTTTACGCCAATCTGGGACCCGCTGGCCAGATACGTGCTTCCCATTCCAAGATCGCTGGCCGCCACTTCAAAGGAACAACGGGTACGGGTACTGCTCTTCTCGAAGATCAGCGCAATGTTTTTTCCCTCATGTGTCTTATGGAGCTTTCCGTCCTTCTTCTCCGCTTTCAATTCCGCCGAGAAATCCAGCAGATACTGAATCTCCTCCGGCGTAAAATCCAGCAGTGTCAGGAAATCCCTTCCTTTCAGATTAATACTCATTCCCATTCTCCCTTTTCTTCCTCTAGTATATTTCGAACTGCCTGAATCTGCGCTTCCACAGACTCCACGGAAGTCCCACCTTCCGAATTTCTTCTTTTTACGCAGTTGATTAAATCGATGGCATCGTACAGATCCTGCTCAAACATATCCGAATATTTCTGATACTCTTCCAACGGAAGGTTCTCCAGCACCATTCCGCTCTTCACGCAATCCGAAACGATGGTTCCGGTGATTTTGTACGCCTCGCGGAACGGCATGCCTTTCTTGGTGAGGTAGTCCGCCAGATCCGTCGCGTTGATGAATCCCTTCTGTGCCGCATGCATCATATTCTCTTCGTTGGCCTTCATTTCCCGAATCATCGGAGCGAATACCTGAAGGCATATTTTTGCCGTATCGATGGCATCGAACACCGGCTCCTTATCCTCCTGCATATCCTTATTGTATGCCAGCGGAATTCCCTTCAGCACGGTGAGCAGTGACATCAAATCGCCATACACTCTCCCCGTCTTTCCCCGGGCCAGCTCCGCCATATCCGGATTCTTTTTTTGCGGCATGATGGAGGAACCGGTGGTAAAGCTGTCGCTCAGCTCTACGAATTTGAATTCCCAGCTGGACCAGAGAACCACTTCCTCGGCCAGGCGAGAGAAATGCATCATCAGGATGGACAGCGCGCTGAGAAGTTCTACGCTGTAATCTCGGTCGGAAACCCCATCCAAGCTGTTCAAACAGATGGAATCGAATCCCAGACCTTTCGCCTCCATCCGGCGATCCGTCGGATAGGTGGTACCCGCAAGGGCGCAGCACCCAATCGGGGATACGTTGGTCCGCTTATACACATCCTTCAGACGGTCCAAATCCCGCAGATACATCATGGCATACGCCATCAGATGATGTCCGAAGGTAATCGGCTGGGCCCGCTGCAGGTGCGTATATCCCGGCATCACGGTCTTCTTGTATTCCTCCGCCTTGTCGGTCAGCGCTTCCACCATTTCCAGCACCAGCTGCTGCAGCTCTTCAATCTCTTCCTTTACGTACATCCGAAGGTCCAAGGCCACCTGATCGTTTCGGCTCCGTGCGGTGTGGAGCATCTTTCCTTCCGCTCCGATGCGTTCGGTCAGCGCCCCTTCGACGAACATGTGCACGTCCTCGGCGGTGAGATCCACCTCCAGCTTTCCGCTCTCCAGATCCTCCAGGATTCCTTCCAGCCCTTCGATAATGTGATCCTTGGCCGCAGCCGGAATGATGCCCTTTGCCGCCAACATCTCTGCATGCATTATCGATCCGGTGATGTCCTGTCTGTACAGTCTCTGATCGAAAGGAATCGACGCATTGAATTTATCGGCAATTTTGTTCAACTCTCCGGCAGTGCGGCCGGCCCACATTTTCTTCATATTATATATCTCCTAAAATCTATTACTTGTTGTTCTTCTGATCCACCATTGCCTGCACGGTAATTGGCAGTCCGAACAGGTTGATGAATCCGTTTGCATCGGTCTGATCGTAATCCGATTCACCGAATGTTGCGATTTCCTCCGAGTAGAGGGAATAATCACTCCAGAGTCCTGCCTTGATGATGTTGCCCTTGTACAGCTTCATGCGAACCTTACCGGTTACATTCTCCTGTGTCTTGTCCACAAAAGCAGACAGCGCCTCTCTCAGCGGTGTGTACCACTGACCGTTGTATACCACTTCCGCAAAGGTAATCGCCAGCTTCTGTTTCTCGTGCAGAGTCATCTTGTCCAGCGTAGCGGATTCCAGATATTCATGCGCCTTGTACAGGATGGTGCCTCCCGGTGTCTCATAGACGCCGCGGCACTTCATGCCCACCAGACGGTTTTCGATGATATCCAGCAGACCGATACCATTCTTCCCGCCCAGTTCGTTCAGGGCTAAAATAATTTCCTTCGCGGTCATCTTCTCACCGTTCAATGCCACCGGTGTTCCCTGCTCAAAATCCAGTTCGATATAGGTTGGTTCGTCCGGTGCGTCGATTGGGGATACGCCCATTTCCAGGAATCCCTTCTCTTCGTATTTCGGCTCGTTCTCCACCTCTTCCAGATCCAGACCCTCATGGCTCAGATGCCACAGGTTCTTATCCTTGGAGTAGTTGGTTTCACGGTTAATCTTCAGCGGAACGTTGTGTGCTTCCGCATAATCGATTTCCTCTTCACGGGACTTGATATCCCACTCACGCCACGGAGCGATGATTGGCATCTCCGGCGCGAAGTGCTTGATGGTCAGCTCGAAACGAACCTGATCGTTTCCCTTTCCGGTGCATCCGTGACAGATGGCATCGGCATTTTCCTTCTTCGCTACCTCTACCAGTCCCTTCGCGATGCACGGTCTTGCGGTACTGGTTCCCAGCAGGTACTCTTCGTAAATTGCACCGGCCTTCATGGTCGGGATGATGAAATCATCCACATATTCATCCGTCAGATCCAGAACGTACAGCTTGGATGCGCCGGTCTTAAGGGCTTTCTCTTCCAGACCCTCCAGCTCATCGTCCTGTCCTACGTTGCCGGATACGGCAATGACTTCGCAGTTGTTGTAGTTTTCCTTCAGCCACGGAATGATGATGGAAGTATCCAGACCTCCGGAATATGCAAGTACTACTTTCTTAATATCTTCCTTTTTCATGACAAATACTCCTTTTCTTTTTCGTTGATGTATTCTATTATACATAAATATTCATACTTGTCAATAAAAATTCATGAAAATACGGGTTGTATCAAAGTTTATACACAAATTATACAAACGAGGAAATACCATCGCCGGAATTTGAAACGGAAGAATCACAAAAAAACAACAGAAAGGCGAGTCTTGCGACTCGCCTTTCTGTTGTTTAGAGGTAATCGGATTCGTCTGGAGACTGCATCCCCATTCTTATTCCGCTCTTTCCCTATTACTTAAAATCGTATCCGGCCTGGAACGCCTTCTTGTTCAGTTCAACGAACTTCGGCTTCACATTCTTCTCAATGTGCTTCATCCAGTCTACATCGTCCAGTGTACCGATGGCCTTAACCAGCGCACCCAGCAGAACGACGTTCATTGCCTTCGGGTTGCCCAGCTCAGCAGCCATATCTCCGGCTTTCAGGGATACAACCTTAACCTTTGCTGCCAAGTCATCGATAATTCCTTCCGGATACTCTGCCTGACCCTGGTTAACCGGTGCCGGGTTAATTACGAAATCATTTACTACGATGGATCCGCCCTTCTTCAGGTATGGCAGCCATCTCAGTGCTTCCATGGTTTCGAATGCAACGATAACGTCTGCAGAACCCTTTCCAACGATTGGAGAAAGAACCTTATCTCCATAACGTACCTGGGTACTTACGCTTCCGCCACGCTGAGACATTCCGTGAATCTCACTCATCTTAACGTCATAACCAGCTTCCATAAGGCCGCTCGTGAGGATCTTGCTGGCGAGGATGGTTCCCTGTCCGCCGACACCTACGAGGAGTATATTCTTTACTTCGCTCATTATCTTGTCACCTCCGAAATTGCATTGAATGGGCATACCTGCTTGCAGATTGTGCAGCCGTTGCAGCTGGTCTTATCGATTTCTACCTTATCCTTGGTAGACATCAGAGCCGGGCATCCGGTCTTTACGCACATCTTGCAGTTCTTGCACTTATCCTGATCGATCTCACACTGATGCTTGTTCATGGTTGGGAATTCATCCAGATCCTGCTGGCTGAACTTCTTCAGAACGCACGGCCATCTTGTGATGATTACGCTTGGTTCATCGGTAGCGATGCAAGCATCCAATGCCTTGTCAACCTCTTCCAGAATGTTCGGGTTAACGATGTGGATGTTCTCTTCCTTCATGCCGATTGCCTTCAGCAGAGCCGGAATATCTACTTCCGGTGCTTCCTTGCCCATCAGAGTGAATCCGGAACCCGGGTTCTGCTGATGTCCGGTCATACCGGTGATTCTGTTGTCCAGAATTACGCTGATGCTGTGACCCTGGTTGTAGATGGAATCCATGATGCTGGTGATACCACTGTGGAAGAATGTGGAGTCACCCAGTACACCAACTGCCTTTGTCTCTGCACCAACCATCTTATATGCCTGAGATGCACCGTGAGCCATGGACAGGCTGGCACCCATGCAGATTGCGGTATCCAGTGCGTTCAGAGGAGCGTTGGCACCCAGTGTATAGCATCCGATATCTCCGTTGATCATGAGGTTCTTCTTCTTCTTGATTGCCTGGAAGAATCCTCTGTGCGGACATCCTGCACACAGTGACGGAGGTCTTACTACAGACTTCAGTTCGGATTCATAAGATTCCGGAACTTCACCGGTCAGTGCTTCTCTTACGATATCTGTGTTGAGCTCGTCGAATGTCGGAATAACCGGCTTTCCAACGCACTCAATTCCGTGAATCTGGAGGAATTCCTGCAGATACGGATCCATTTCTTCAATAACATATACCTTCTCAACCTGTGCGCAGAAGTCTTCAATCAGCTTGGTTGGCAGCGGGAAGGTCATACCCAGCTTCAGGTAAGATGCGTTCTCACCGAAGGTTTCCTTTGCATACTGATAGGAAATTCCGGATGTTACCACACCGATCTTCTTGTCATGCCATTCCGGCTGGTTGATTTCGCAAGTATTTGCATACTCTTCCATCATCTGCAGCTTTGTTTCCAGATTGACTCTCATCTTCTTTGCGTTTGCTGGTGCAGATACATACTTTGTAATCTTCTTCTCATAAGGGATGTAATCTGCCTCAACACGCTCACCCAGCTCAACGATTCCCTTGGAGTGACATACACGAGTTGTCACGTGGAACAGAACCGGTGCATCGAACTTCTCAGACAGTGCGAACGCCATCTTCATGTAGTCCTTACATTCCTGGCTGGAAGACGGTTCCAGCATCAGCAGTCTTGCTGCCTTTGCATAGTTTCTGTTATCCTGCTCGTTCTGGGAACTGTGCTGTCCCGGATCGTCTGCAGAAATGATTACCAGACCACCGGTAACACCTGTGTATGCTACGGTGAATACTGGGTCAGCTGCTACGTTCAGACCAACGTGCTTCATTGCACAGAAGGAACGAACACCGGCGATGGAAGCACCAATTGCTGCTTCTGCCGCAACCTTCTCGTTCGGAGCCCATTCCGAGTACACGTTTTCCTTGTACTGCGGCATGTTCTCGAGAATCTCTGTACTTGGAGTTCCTGGATAAGCAGATGCGAATACGCAGCCACCTTCATAAGCTCCGCGGGCAATTGCCTCGTTACCCGACATAATTACTTTCTCGGCCATCTAATTACCTCCTAAATCAATTCAAATAAATTTCAAATTGAAATTTCTTTACAACTCGATAATATCACCGCACTTGGCCGGGGTCAACTTGTTTTTTGCGATTTTTTTACACATTTTAATTTTTTTACATTTCAACAAATTCTCACGAAAATATTGTACAAAAAATCAAATCGGTGCCACCCGTAAAACGGGTGGTTCGAACTGGGGCTATAAGCCCCCTTTACTGACCCGCGCCTCAAGACG
>CAKQHH010000020.1 GCA_934234035.1 uncultured Clostridia bacterium
CGGCGGCTTTGGTGCAAGCAAACCGGGAAAACCATTGATTGCGTAGGCCTTGCACCAAGAAAATGTGCCGCACCACTCGAAAAGGGCGGCGGCTTTGGTGCAAGCAAACTCGCAAAGCCATTGATTGCGTGGGCCTTGCACCAAGAAAATGCGCTGCGCCGCTCGAAAACTGCGGCGGCTTTGGTGCAAGCAAATTCGCAAAGCCATTGATTGCGTAGGCTTTGCACCAAGAAAATGCACCGCGCCGCCTCTAATCCGAGTCGCTTCCGGGAAAGCGGAAGAAATTGACGACGAAACGCTCTGCCCCGAGGTTTCGTCGTCAATTCTTTCCTTCTGAAAATTATAATGTTGAAAAGTGATGCACGGAGGTCGGTGAGAGACCTCCGTGCATCACTTTTCATCGTTTACCGTATAATAAGCGAATTATTGTGTTTTAATCCGTAAATCGTTTCCTTATCAGAAATCATCAAGCGGAAAGCCAGTTCATCCGTTAGTTCCAAGGGAACGGTGGAAAAAAGCACTTTCGTTGCACAGGGATTCCGAATGCTCTCCGATAAACCGGTATACAGTCCGGTGGTTGTACGTGTGTTGTTAAACGGAACCTTGGCACAGATATAGTCAAAACTGCCGGGGTGAAATGCATTCTCCAAAAGAAAGTAAACAACAAAGTCATGGTAGCGGACTTTTCCGTGATACACATATAAACAATTTCGATAATTCACTTCCGGAGAGGTACATTCGTTATAAAAAGTCACCTCATCATCCAGCCCATTCTCATTTCGATTAATTTCAATAACATTAACAGAAATACCTTTCGCATGACTTTTATTGTTCGGCTCCAGGTAATAGTACACATAGAATACATCCGTTTGTTGAAAGAAGTTCTTCTTATTGTCCGGAGGAAGCACGTCCCTTGCGATAGTTGGAGTAGCAAAAGGCAGAAGCTGCTCCAACGTTACTCCGAGAATATGTGCAATTTTCTCCAACGTTTGAATATCTACAGAGATAGATCCGTTTTCGTATTTTGAAATCGTCGAAATACTCTTATTCAAAAGAAGTGAAAATTCTTTCAGTGAAATGCCTCGCAGCTTTCGAAAATACCGGATTTGATTGCCAACATGAATACAGATATTACTCATTTTCTCTTTCCTTAAGATTGTTTTTTTGAATACCACTATATAAATGATAATCTAATATGCCTTTAAAGTAAACCAAACAGAGCTTTTTTTCGAAATTTTTTCGTTAAATTACGAATATTTGTTGAATGGACTGGAAATAATATAAAAGGATGTAAAAGCGTTCATAACGTTGTAGCCAGAAGAAAATAATGTGAAGAACGTGTGAATTAATTTCTTTTGAGTACAAAGTGGGAGATTTGAATTTCGAAGAGAGTAGCGATATAGTAACATCAACGAAATTGTTAATACTTTGTTTTAATTAGCAAGAGATTGAAGTAAGGAGGAACAAAATGCAGAATCCAATTGCAACAATCACTTTAAACAATGGAAGAAAGATTGTTCTTGAACTGAGACCGGACTATGCGTACAACGAAGTTTGCAGCTTTATCAGTGTCGCACAGAAAGGGTATTACAACAACTTTGCCATTCAGAGAATTGTTCCCGGATCCTGGATTGATGCAAGCTACAACGCATTTTTCCGAAAGGAATGCCAGTACTTTCTTCCAAATCGAATTGAAGAAGAAAGTAAAGGGGAAATCAAGATTCCGGAGTTTGGAGACGTATGTCTCGGATATTTCTCGGATACGGAAATCGCCGGGGCGGAATTCTTTTTCCCGCTTCAGCGAGTGGAGGCATTGAAGGGAAAATGTCCTGTTTTTGCACAGGTAATTCAAGGCGCGGAAGAGCTGCATCGAATTGAAAAAGTGGAAACGTATCCGAACCCGTATGAGCCGGTGGAAATCAATGTTCCGAGAAACCCGGAGATTATGGTTACGGTGGAAGTGGAAACATTCGGCGTGGATTATCCGGAACCGGAAAAGATTATTCCGGAGAAAATGCCGGAGAACTGGCCGACGTTCGCGTAGAAAAATCGATTTTGACATTAATGGAGGTATGTTATGTCTGATATTTTGGCTTTTACTATATTCGTACTTATTTTTACAATAGGTGAATATGTTGCCGTTAAAACAAAAGCAAATGTTGATGTTGTGCTGTTCGTAGCAGTTGTTCTTCTGGTTGGTTTCTGGGTGGGACTTCCGACAACCATCTATGAAGCATCCGGAATTTTGCCGATGGCCGGAATCATTATTACCCTGCTGATCGTTGGAATGGGTAATATGATTGACTTCGCAGAGCTGAAAAGACAGTGGAAGACCGTATGCATTTCGATCATCGCACTTACAACAGCATGCTTTGCACTGGTATTTGTAGGACAGTTTGTAATCGGAAGAGATTATGCTCTTGCCGGAACACCGGTATTCAGCGGTGGTACAGCGGCAACCGTAGCTATGAAAACCATCCTTGGTGATAAAGGAAAAGAATATCTTTCCGTATATATCACGCTGCTGTTGGGATTGCAGAGCTTGGTGGGAATTCCGGTTTCGTCCCAGTTCTTGAAGAGAGCGGGAAAGGCTTTCAAGAATAACAAAGCGGAGTTTGAATTATACCGGCATGCGGTAACGGGAGAGTTGACTTCCGATAAAAAGAAATTGATTCATTTCCCGGAATCTTTAAACAGACCGTCGTTCCATCTGATGAAGCTTGGTGTTGTTGGCGTAGTAAGTTACTATTTCTCTGCCATTCTTCTGAAATTCACGGGAGTAAATGTTAGCTACATTATCGTTGCGTTGATTATGGGTACGATTTTTACGGAAATCGGATTCCTCGACAAAGATACTCTGGGAAAAACGGATGCGAGCGGATTTATCCTGTTCGGCTGCGTAATCATTCTCTTCTCTGATTTTGCAACCTGCTCTCCGTCCGATGTAATCGCATTGCTCAAGCCGATGGCATTTATTCTGTTGGTAGGAACCTTCTTCGGATGCATTACCGGCGCGATTTGCGGAAAAATCTTTAAAGTTGAGAAGAATTTGGCCATTGTAATGTGCCTGACCTGTATGTATGGATTCCCTGCAACAATGTACCTTTCAAAGGAGGTTGCAGAGGTAACCGCAGAAAACGAGGAAGAGCGTCAGACTATCGAGAACTACCTGCTGCCTAAGATGAACATCGCCGGCTTTGTAACCGGAAGCTTTGCAACCGTTCTTGCCGGAATCTTCGGAGGAATGCTCTAGAAAGATCCTCGTGCTCAGTGAGAATAACGGAAAACAAAAACATTCGGAAGTGCTGATGCTTCCGAATGTTTTTAATTGCTTTTCTATTTCCCCTCTGCACCTTCCGGCAGCTTCGGGTCCACGTACACGGTGGTGTTGTGGGTAAAGATGACCATACCCGGTTTGGCGCCGCTTGGTTTTTTCACGTACCGAATGGGAACGAAGTCCACCGGCACGTTCTGGGACTCCTTGCCCTTGCTGTGGTATGCGGCGATGGAGGCCACTTGGTAGATTGTTTCCTCCGGAATGTCCTCCGGGGATTGGTTCGGCTCCAGGGGCAGAATCACGTGGGATCCCGGGATATCCTTGGTATGGAACCACAGGTCCCGCTTCCCGGCCATCTTTGTGGTGAGGTAATCGTTTTCCTTATTGTTCCGGCCTACGAAGATCTTCTGACCGGTGGGCAGGGTGTACTCGATCGGCTGGGGTTTGGATTTCTTTCGGCGGAAACCCTTCTGGGCTCTCTTGCGAACGTATCCCGTATCCTCCAGCTCCTCCCGAATCTGGTTCAGCTCGTCCAAGGTGTGCGCGCTTTCAATGCTCTGGAGAACGGATTCCAAGTAGAGGATGTCCTTCGAGGTTTCCTCCAGCTGGTGGGTTTTCTCGTGAACCGCCGTCTTCGCCTTGGAATACTTCTTGAAATAGTTCTGGGCATTTTTGGAGGCGGCATATTTCTCGTCCAAAGGAATGGTCACCGGCTGATTGTCGTAGTAGCTGATGACGGTCACCTCGTGAGCACCCGGTTCCACCCGGTGCAGGTTCGCGGTGAGCAGTTCCCCGTAGAGGCGGTATTTCTCGGAATTCTCCGCTTGAAGCAGATCCTCTCCCAGGCGCTGCTTCTTCAGCCGAGCCTTGTCCAGGGAAGCCTGAACCGACCGGTGCAGCGGATTGGACCGCTGGCGGATGGCATTGGACTCCTCCCGATGGGTGTAAAAATATTCTGTCGCCTCGCTGATGGAGTCGAAGGTCTTTTCCTGTGCCCCCACGTATTCCCCCAGTTCCGTCAAATGAAACTCCAGAGGCTTGCCCGTTTCATCCAGATACACCCGCGGAGCGGCGGTGCCGTTCTCAACGCTTTCCAGAATTTCCTCCAGCCGTTCCACCGGATTTCCGGAGCGAGCCAGCTCTCGAGAAATTCCCGGGGAGATTCCCTGAATGTGGGACAGCAAATACTTCGGGTCGGCGGCGGCTTCCGGATCCGAATCCAGTTTCTCCGACAGTTCCGCCGAGATTTCCTTGAAAGGAACCTTGTCCTGTTCCGGCGGATACCGGTATTCCAATCCCGGCAGCAGCTGGCGGTACCGGTTCACATCGATGGAAATCCGCTTGATGCTGTCGATGATTTTTCCCGTATCCAAAGACACCAGCACAATGTTGCTGTGCTTTCCCATGATTTCAAAAATCAGCCGCTTCGACACCGTGAATCCCAGTTCCGTCTGTGCCTCGATATCCATTTCGATGATCCGCTCCGAACCCTTCTGGTGAATGTCCGTAATGCGTCCGGTCTGAATGTGCTTCCGCAGCAGCATGCAGAAATTCGGCGGAGCGGCCGGGTTCACAAATTTCCCGTCGGTGAGGCAGACCCTGGCGGCCTGACTGGCAGCAGAGGCGTACAGCTTCACGTTCCCCTTGCGGGTGTGAATCTGCAGCACCAGTTCTTCGCTGCCCGGCTGGTAGACCTTCTCAATCTTTCCGAAAGTCAGTCGTTCTTTCAATTCTTCTGTTATTCCATATGTTATAATTCCATCGTAAGCCATGTGACTAATATAGCACGAGAACCACCGAAATATCAAGTGGAATCGCCGCTTCTACGCCATAGAATCCTTTACAGAATCGATAGAAGGTGATAAAATAATGAGTAATTTGATTTCACAATGGAGGAAATTATGGTTAAAAGCATGACCGGTTACGGCCGGGGGGAATACATCGACGAAAAGAAGAGCATCACCGTAGAAATCAAGGCGGTAAATCACCGTTATTGCGACGTATACGTAAAGATGCCGAGAAGATATTCTTTTGCGGAGGAGCGAATCAAGAGCGACGTGCGGGATGCACTGAAGCGCGGAAAGATTGAGGTACTGGTGACCGTGGACTCCTTCGGCGAGAGCGAGAACGACATTCGTCTGAACGAAGACGTTGCCCGGAAGTACTACCGCGCTTTGAAAGCGTTGGAGGAAACCTTCGAACTGGACCAGAAAGGCGGCGTCACCCTGAGCATGCTGGCGGGCATGCCGGATGTGATCAAAGCCGTGCCGGCAGAGGAAGATGAGGACGCACTGCTCCACTCCCTGGGCGTGGCAACGGAAATCGCCTTGCAGAACATCATCAATATGAGAGCCGCAGAGGGCGAGCGCCTGGCGAAGGATATCCTGATGCGGGCGGACATCATTGAGGAGATTAAGGACAAAATCAAGGAACGTGCTCCGGAAATCGGCAAGGAGTATGCCGACAAGTTCCGGGAACGGGTCAACGAACTGCTGGAAGGAAAGCTGGAGGTTCCGGAAGAGCGCGTGCTGGTGGAAGCGGCGGTATTTGCGGACAAAGCCAACATCACCGAGGAACTGGTTCGCCTGGAGAGCCACATTCAGCAGTTGCGGAATTTCTTCGATACCGAGGAAGAGACCGTGGGCAAAAAAATAGATTTCTTGATTCAGGAGATGAACCGGGAAGCCAACACCATCGGCTCCAAGTCCAACGATACGGAGATTACCTCCTGGATGCTGGATTTAAAGGCGGAAATCGAAAAAATCCGGGAACAGGTACAGAATATAGAGTAGCAAAGAACGGCCGAAATATGATATAATATTTAGCCAATATGAAACATATCTTTTGAAAAGGAGAATTCCATGGCAAAACATCGTTCGCAGAAAGGAACACTATTCGTCATTTCCGGACCTTCCGGAACGGGAAAGGGCACGGTCTGCAAAGAACTCCTCAAGGGAAACGACCTGAAGCTGTCCGTCTCTATGACCACGAGACAGCCGAGAGAGGGAGAGCAGAACGGCCGGGACTATTTCTTCGTCACGAAAGAAGAGTTCGAGAAGAACATCGCGGAAGGAAACCTGTTGGAATATGCGGATGTGTTCGGAAACCTGTACGGAACCCCGAAGGATGCGGTGGTCCGGCAGCTGGAGCGAGGACGCAACGTGCTTTTGGAAATCGATGTCCAGGGGGCACTGAAGGTAAAGGAAGCGATGAACGAAGCGGTTCTTGTTTTTCTTTTGCCGCCGAGCATGAAGGTTTTGCAGGAACGACTGTCCGGAAGGGGCACCGATTCGGAAGAGGTGATTCAGCGGAGATTCCGGGAGGCGTTGAATGAGATTCGCCTGCTGGGAGAATACGATTATTACGTGGTGAACGATGACCTGGAAGAAGCGGTTGCCGATGTGGCTGCCGTGGTGCGTGCGGAGAGCCGCCGGGTTCCGGGCAAGGTGAAACCGATTATTCGGGATTACGAAGAGGAAGATAACTAGAGATACGCTGTTGAAACGGTACGAAATGGGAGGAATGATATTATGATGCTTTATCCATCGGTAAACAAGTTAAGAGAAAAAGTGGACAGCCGGTACACCCTGTGCATGCTGGCGGCAAAGAGAGCCAGAGATCTGATTGCCAAGAAGCCGGCGCTGACGGAAGTTCAGTCGGAGAGACCGGTCAGCCAGGCGGCCAACGAAATCGCAGAGGATTTGATTACATACCGCCGGGTGGAAGAACCGGAAGAGGCAGCGGAAGCAGAGACCGAAGCGGAAGAGACTGCTTGCGAGGAATGCACCGCAGAAGGCGAAGAAGCGGAAGTAACGGAGCCGGAAGCATAAGGGATTTTGACAGAATAAATAAGAAATGAAAATGGGTTCTTTAATGGGGGAATCCATTTTTCATATATAAATATTTTATGATGTTGCAAAGGGGACGCAGTATCGTTTGATTGGACAAAAGGGGACGGAGAGTGTATTATGAAAAAAGAATTTGGAGAAAACCTGCGGGTTGAAATCTACGGGGAATCCCACAGCGACCGAATCGGCGTGATTGTAAAGGGCTTGCCGAAGGACGCGGAATTCGACCGGGAGAAGCTGGCGCATTTCATGGCGCGAAGAGCACCGGGGAAGAAAGGCGGCAATCAAATCGCAGATTCGGCGGCCACCGCGCGGAAGGAACCGGATAAGGTGGTTTTTCTGCGGGGCATCCGGGAGGCAGAAGCCGGTAAAGCAATCCTTACGGGAGAGGAGCTGGAGGCCTGCATTTACAACACCAACCGCCGCTCCGGGGATTACGATGAGCTTCGGAAGGTGCTGCGGCCGGGGCATGCGGATCTGGGTGCGTACCTGAAGGAGGGACCGGAAGGTCTTCGCCCCGGCGGAGGTCGTTTTTCCGGCAGAATGACGGCACCGATGTGCATCGCCGGCGGAATTGCCCTGCAGCTTCTGGCAAAAAAAGGAATTTCCGTGCATGCAGAATATACCGAAATCGGCGGGAAATCGGAGCCGGAAGAAATCGAACAAGCGCTGAGCCGTGCGGCGGAAGAGAAGGATTCCCTGGGGGGCATTGTTGCGTGCCGGGTATCCGGATTTCCGGCCGGAGTGGGCGGTGCCCTGTACGAAGGTTTGGAAGGGGCCATCGCTTCCTCGATATTTGCCATTCCGGCGGTCAAAGGCATTGAGTTCGGCAGCGGTTTTGCCGGAAGCCGGATGCGGGGATCGGAGAACAACGACCCCATCCTTTTGCGGGAGGGACAGTTAATCACCGAGACAAATAATGCCGGCGGCATTAACGGCGGCATCAGCAACGGGATGGATATCGAATTTCGGGTGGCATTTAAACCCACGCCTACCATCGGACGCGAACAACGGACGGTGAATATCCAAGAGATGAAAGAAACGGTATTGTGTGCCGGCGGACGCCACGATGTATGCGTAGTCCCTCGGGCGGTTCCGGTGGTGGAAGCGGCCGCGGCACTGGTTTTATTGGATGTTTGGATGGGGGAAGGCGATGAAAGATAGAAAGAAATACGGCGTAATCGGGAGACATATCTCCCACAGTCTCTCCCCGGAACTCCACGGGATTTTCGCCCGATATACCCAGCCTTACGACTACGACCGGCTGGATCTGGAGGAGCACGAACTGGAGGGCGTGATTCGGAATACGGGATACAGCGGTTTCAACGTGACCAGCCCCTACAAGCGGACGGTGATTCCGTTCCTGGATGAGCTGACGCCGGAGGCCGAAGCCTTGCAGGCGGTGAACACCATTCGTCGCCTGGGTAACGGGCGGCTGGTGGGGCACAATACGGACGTGTACGGTTTTGAGAAGATGGCGAAGGAGAAACGGATTCGGGGCCGGAAGGTTTTGGTGCTGGGAACCGGTGGGGCATCTTCCGCTATCTGTCAGGCGCTCCGGAATCTGGGGGCAAAAGAAATCCTTCAGGTATCCCGGAGCCGGCGGCCGGAACCGGACTGCTGCACCTACGACGAGCTGAACCGCCATCTGGATGCGCAGGTAATCGTGAATTCGACGCCCATTGGAATGTATCCCAACAACGGACATTCCCCATTGGATGGGTGCTCCGTACAGTGGACGGATTTCGGGCAGCTGGAGACGGCGCTGGATGCCATCTACAACCCGTACCGCACCAAATTCCTGATGGATGCGGAAGAAGCGGGGGCAGAAGTGGAATCCGGGCTGGCCATGCTGGTGTACCAAGGACTTCGGTCCGCACAGATTTGGGGAGAAGTGCCCCGCAGCGGAAAGGGCCGCCGAATCGTGACGGAACAGACCCGGGGTGAGAATGGCCGCAAAAAAGAAAAGAAGAAAAAATCCATTCCGGTGGATCTGGGACGAGAGGCGTTGAAAAGCCTTCTTCGAAAACAACTGAACATCACGGTGATCGGCATGCCGGGAAGCGGGAAATCCTCCATCAGCCGACAGGTGGCGATTCGTACCGGAAGAACCTTTGTGGATCTGGACCGAGAGATTAACGAAATCTACGGGATGACCTCCGGGGAGATGATTCGCCAATATGGCGAGGACTATTTCCGGGAACGGGAAAGCGATACCTTGAAGAAATACTGCCGAGAGAACGGAATGGTGATTTCCACCGGAGGCGGAATCGTGGTTCGAGAGGAGAACTGGCCGGTGCTGCGGGAGAACAGCCTGGTGGTGTATCTGGATCGGCCCCTTCATCAGCTGGCGAAAAAAGATCGCCCGATGACCGCCGCCCTCGGCGTGGAGGAACTCTATCGCCAGCGCGGCTGGAAATATGAGAAGGTGGCGAACCTGATAATCCCCAACAACCGAGAGTTCGGTCTTCGGGAAAAGGAAAAGAAAAAAGCGAATGCGAAGATTCGGCATCAGAATTATTACATGGAAGATATCCGGCGCTTCGCCGATCAGGTGAAACGCCGGGTGGCAAAACATATCAATGAAAGCGTCAATCGCTGATGTGCCGGATTCGAGAAAATGCAACAAAGTAAAGGACGGAAGATATGACCAACAAGAAAGACGTACTGTCGGAAACCTTCATTTGGGAAGGAAAAGAAGAGAATGAAGAACCGGAAAACCGGGAATCCATCGAAATCATTTTAGCGCGAGGCGTGATGAACACTCGGGCGATGATGAAAGAAGGGGATGAGGAAGTCCAGATTGTGTGCATGTCGGAAGTCATGGGCGGCTGGACGGATGCTTTTGAAACCCTGTTCGAAAACCAGAAGGATGAGGCCTTTGTTCGGGCAATCTGCATGGAAATCGAGCAGAACCTGATTTCCGAAGTGAAGGACCTGGGCGAGGAGATGCTGACAATCTTCGAGCACATGGACATGATGGATGCGCTTCCGGAAATCTGCCCGGCGGAACTGGAAGTGCGGTATCTTCTCACATCGGATAACGACATTCGGGTGGAAGTCGGCAATGAGTTCCTGGATCGGATGATGGAGGTGCAGCTGGAGGATCCGGAGATCGATGAAGAGCTGGCGGAGGCGCTGCATCAGGAACTGATCAGCCTTCTGGAAGCCGCGACGAAGCTGTACGTGATATACCGAGGGGAGCTGTGCCGGCGTAAATGGGAGCTGGCCATCAATATTAACTTTGAAGATCCGGAGAAATTTCGGGAATTGAAGGAAGAACAACAGGAAGAAAAATGATTCGTACAAAGGAAATTATCCGGGAGGCCTTCTGGGAACTCCTGGAGGAAAAACCGTATAACAAGATAACGGTGCAGGATATCGTCAATCGCTGCCAAGTGAATCGGAATACCTTCTATTACCATTTTCAGGACATTCCGGCTTTGATGGAGGAGTCCGTCAAAGAGTGGATGGAGGATGTGATTCACCGGTACGGCAATCTGGAATCCCCGGCATATTGTTTGACATATATCGCCGGGGAGTGCATGAAGCGAAAGAATGCCTTTCTGCATCTTTTTCGCTCTGCCCAAAAGGATGTGTTCCTTTCCGGCTTGAACAAGATGGCCTACGGCGTGGTGAAAGCGTATGTGGATGAAGATGAGGAGTACAAGGAAAGTTCTTCTGAGGAAAAGGAAAGAGTCATCCGCTGCTACAAATGCTTGTTTGTGGGGATTATCTTGGACTGGCTGGAGGAAAATGCTGCCTTTGATCTGCCGGAATTCTGCGAGGAAATCTGCAAAACCTTGGCAGAATCCGCGCCCCATATGATTGCGGGATACCGGGAGGAATAGAAATGTAGAAAAGGTAGATAGTGTGAGAAAAAGTCTGTAAACAACAACTTTACAGACTTTTTCTCCGCACATCTCACCCTATCCTTCTTTGTTATTGTCAGATGATGTCCCATCTTTCCTATTTTTTATTAAAGACACTGCATGGAGCGAAAACAATCCGGATAGAAGTGCCAGCACAGTATTAAGAGCCGGAAACGAGCATGAGCTTTTGTTTTCAGTAAACATCATCAAAGCAAGTACAACAAGCAGTATGGCAATTGTGTACAAACGTCCATCGTCATTCTTGCCCTGATGCTCTTCTTCATTACTGTTAGAAGAGAATCGGGCTTTCCTTCTTTTTCTTAAAAAGTTTGCATGATAAACAGTAAGCCCGGATAGAAGTCCCAGCATAGTCTGAACAGCCGGAAACGAACAAGAGCTTTTATTTTCAATAAACATCATCAAAGCAATTGCAATAATCAATATGCCGACTGTATATAAATGATCGTCGCGATCTTCACTCATATTTCTTCTCCTTTTTTATACTGCTTTGTTTTAATTCATGTATACCATACTTCGAATATATTATCAAGGACTCGCCAACAGAGAGATTTGCTGCCGTCCTCCGACTGTCTAATTGAATTATCTGCTTCTCGTGCGAGCAGTCCCATATGCCTAGAAAATTGAGAGCGGTTCACGCTTTTTGACGCAAAAACGAAATTCAGCGTGAATGCAAATTGACGTTTGGGTGGGATTCTAATTTTGAATCTCTGGATTATCACTGTCGATTCACGCTAAAAAGCCGATTTGCTTCAAACAGCGTGAACATTTTTTGAACGGAAGGTTCGAAGGCAGGAATCAACATGACGGAATCGGATAAAGTGAGAAAACTATTCACGCTAATCAGCAGGAAATGCGAATTTAGCGTGAAGTCGCCTTGATTTTCTAGGCATATTAAATTTGCATCATCGCAAAAACTCTAATTGTTGGTTCCGAAAGTGAAGAACCAAACAAAAGGAGCTCTGCCGAATGGACAGAGCTCCTTTTGTCTAAATGTTTAAAACGTCTTAGTCCAAGAATCGCTTCTCGAAGTTTCCGATCACTCGTGCGTTCTCCACGATGATCACGAACGCATGCGGGTCCAGCTCAGCGATAATGCTCTGAAGAATCGGCTCCTCGTACTTGGAAAGAACCGTCACCAGAATATGAGAATTCTCATTGGTATAGCCGCCGGCACCTTCCCACAGGGTGACACCGCGGTGCATCCGCTGGGTGACCGCATCCACCATGCCTTCCTTCTTGGTGAAAATCATGGCCTGCATCTGGATGTTCTGGATGTGAACTCGGTTGATGCAGAGGCCGGTAACTACCGAAAATACGATGGAATACAGTACAGTCTGGATGTCATAGATGAACAGGCAGACTGCGTAGATGCAGAAGCTGATGATGATTCCCACCGTGCCCACCTTGAAGTCCGGACGCGTCTTGGCCATGCAGACGCCAATCAGGTCCTGTCCGCCCTGAGAGCTTCCGGCACGAAGCACCATTCCGGCGCCCACACCGGCGCCTAGACCGCCCACAATAGCAGCCAGCATCGGATCGCTGACAATCGGCTTGGCCGGAATCGGAATGATGGCCAGCAGTGCCGAAGCCATCGCGATGGATATCAGCGTTTCCAGACAGAACTTCTTGCCCATTACCTTGTAAGCCAGCAGGAAGAACGGAATGTTGATGGCGAAGTAGATGATGCCCATGTAATCCAGCCCCGGAATTTCCGGAAGGTGCAGCACGTTCAGCAAGAACAGACGGATCAGCTGAGCAATGCCGGTAAAACCGCTGCTGTAGAAGTGTACCGGGTTGATGGCCAGGTTTACGCCCATCGCGTAAATCACATTGCCCACCACAACAAGCCCGACCTTGCGGGATAATCTCTTATACGTTGACTCGTTCATATTATTTAGTTTTCCTCTTTCTTATAATCTCGTATGCTCGATATGCAGCACTAAGAAACACAACCGCGAGATTAAACCAGCACATCTCCCTTCATCTCCGACGGAACCGGAAGTCCCATCAGCGTCAGAAGTGTCGGGGTGACGTCTGCCAGCTTTCCCTCGTTCACTACAAAAGCCTGCGGCTCATTGCAGATGTGGCAGCACGGAACTCGGGAAAGGGAATGCTTGGTGACCACATTGTCCTTGTCGTCCAGCATATAATCCGCATTTCCGTGATCCGCAATCAGGAGAATCTGACCGTCCTTCGCCAGGATGGCGTCCACCACCTGCTCCACCAAGCCGTCCAGCACCTCAATGGCCTGAACCGTCGCCTGGAAATTCCCGGTATGTCCCACCATATCCGGGTTGGCGTAGTTCTGGATGATCACATCGTATTGATCCGATGCGATGGCCTCCAGCACGCGGCGGGTCACCTCCGGAGCACTCATCTCCGGCTGCAGGTCGTAGGTGGCAACCTTCGGTGAAGGCACCAGAATTCGGTCCTCTCCCTCTTCCGGCGCCTCTTTGCCGCCGTTGAAGAAGAAGGTGACGTGGGCATATTTTTCCGTCTCGGCAATTCGCAGCTGCCGCAGTCCGTGGGCGGCGATGACGCTCCCCAGGGTTGGTTCCACCACTTCCGGCGGGTATGCCAGCATGACGTTCGGCATGGTGGCATCGTACTCCGTCATACACACGTACGTCAGATCCTGTACCACTTTTTTTCGGGTAAAACCATCGAAATCTCCATCCACCAGCGTCCGGGTAATCTCCCGCGCGCGGTCCGGCCGGAAGTTGATGAAGATCACGGAATCCCCATCCTGAATCGGCTGCGGAGTAATGACGGTTGGTTTTACAAATTCATCGGTTTCATCCTTTGCATAGGACTGAGCCAATGCTTCTTCCGGAGAATCGGCGTGAAGCCCCTCCGAAAGCGTTAGCGCATCGTAAGCCAGCTCCAGTCGGTCCCATCTCTTGTCCCGGTCCATCGCATAGAATCGGCCGGAAATCACACCGAATCGTCCCAGTTCGATTTCGCGAATGCGATCCTCCAGCTGCTTGAGATAGACGCCGGCACTTTTCGGTGGAACGTCCCTTCCGTCCAGCCAGCAATGCACGATGACGTCCTTTACATGGTGTTCTTTTGCCATGTCCAGAAGCGCCAAAAGATGACGGATGTGGCTGTGAACGCCGCCATCCGACAGCAGCCCCATGATATGGAGCGTATGACCGGACCCCTCCGCCGCGTTGCTCATTGCTTTTAGCAGAGCCTCGTTCTGAAAGAAAGATCCGTCCTCGATTGCCCGGGTAATCCGCGGCAAATCCTGGTAGATGACATTTCCGGCACCGATATTGGTGTGACCCACTTCGGAATTGCCAATCTGCCCCTCCGGCAGCCCAACCGGCTCTCCGCTGGCATCCAGCGTGATAAAGGGGTACTTTTGAAATAATGCGTCCAGATGAGGCGTGTTCGCGGCGGCAATGGCATTGCCATGCGCTTCCTCGCGAATTCCGAAACCATCCAGAATCAACAACATTGCAGGTCTGTGTTTCATGAAATAACCTCCGGTCCCATATAGAAATAACCTTTTAATAAACCATTATCGATAGTATATCACAACTCATATTGCGCGCAAAGAAAATATAAATATAATATATTTATAGCAGGAGGAAACTATGGGCGTACATTTTACAGAAGATCAACAGAGAGCAATCGATACATTGGATAAAAGCATCCTGGTCTCCGCGGCGGCGGGTTCCGGAAAGACGGCGGTTCTGGTGGAGCGGATCATCCACATCATCCTGGAAGGGAAGGCCAACGTGGATGAGATGCTGGTGGTGACCTTTACCAACGCGGCGGCGGCGGAGATGAAGCTGAAGCTTACCCGGGCCATCCGGCAGCACATGAAGGACGTGCCGGAGAGCGCTCCGGTGATGAACCGGCAGCTGAATCGGATGTACCGTTCCTACATCACCACCTTCCACAGCTTTGCGCTGCGGGTGATTCGGGAGTTTTTCTATAAAATCGACCGGGAGCCGACCTTCCGCATCTGCGATGAAACCCAGAGTCAGCTCCTTCAGATGGAAGCCATGGACGAGCTCTTTGAGGAATGTTTTGAGAATGACGGATACATCGAAGGGGGATCCTTCCGGGACTTCCTGGAACACTACAGCAGCGACCGAAACGAGACGGCGCTGATGAACGAGATGATGGACACCTACGCCAAACTCCGAAGCATGCCGAACTATTTTTGCTGGGCCTTCGAGAAGGCGGAGATGCTGCGTTTTCCGGAGTCGGGATCCATGGCGGATTCCCCCGTATACCAAATGCTCTTGGAACGGGGAAAGACGGAGCTGGATGCGGCCCTGAAGGACTGCGAAAAGCTGATTGACGTGCTGGACCGGAACGGCATCGCCTCGCTGGTGGCCATCGCCAACAAGGATTACGAACAGCTGGAAGAACTGCGGGATTCCCTGGAACATCCGGACGGACCCGATGCTTCCGCCTGGGGCGCGGTGAAATTCGCCACCTTCCGGGTAAAGAAGGATGAGAAGGACGAATACGCGGATATCAAGGAGTACTGCACGGATTTGCGGGACCGGTACAAGAAGCGCATCAAGGACTTCAAGAATAAATTCATGGACCCGAGCCCGGAGACCCGGTTCCGGGAGATGGATGCGGCCTACGAATACACCATCTATTATCTGAAGCTCCTGCAGGAGTTTGAGAAGCGGTTCGATGCGAAAAAGCAGGAATCGGACCTGGTGGATTTCAGCGATATCGAGCACATCACGGTGCGCATTCTGGAAGACCCGGAAGTGTCGGAAACCCTTCGGAAGCGGTTCCAATTTATTTTTATCGACGAATATCAGGACACCAACAAGCTGCAGGAATACCTCATATCCAAAATCGCCCGGCCGGACAATCTCTTTAAGGTGGGCGACGTAAAACAAAGTATCTACGGGTTCCGGCAGTCCGACCCGAAGATCTTTATGGACACGCGGCGGGAGTACGAGAAGGCGGAAAACACCGATGCCATGGTCATCGACCTGAACAAGAATTTCCGAAGCAACGGCGCCACCATTCAGTACATCAACGATGTTTTTGAGGGGATTATGCCGGGATACGACGATAATGCGAAGCTGTACCAGGGGTTGAAGGGAGACGATCGCTTCAACCTGAAATCGGAGGCGCATATTCTTCTGGAAGAGGACAACGGGGCGGCGGATGAACTGGCGGAGGTGGATGACGACGGGGAGCCGATTCCGAAGCTGGAAGCGGAGGCCGCTTATATCGCCAAACTGGTAAACGGAATCATCGGCACCACGTTCTACGACGGAAAGCAGGGAGTTCGGCGAACCGCCACCCCGCGGGATATCGTTATCCTGTGCCGGAGCACCAGCCGAAGCGCGGACGTGTTCTACAAAGCCATGCTGGAGCAGGATATCCCGGCTCATGTGAACGACGATCAGGGGTATTTCGATACGGTGGAAATCCATCAGGCCATGGCGCTGCTGAAGCTTCTGGACAACGGACATCAGGATGTGCCGCTGATCGGCATCCTTCGGTCGGAGATTTTCGGGTTCAGCCCGGAGGAACTGGCGAAGGTGCGAATCGCTTATAAAGAAAATGGGCAGCGGGGGGCATACTATAAGGCCTTCGAGTACTGCTTGAAGAATCCGGAAGCACTGGCGGATGAGGTCCTGTATGAGAAGTTCCGTCAGGCAGAGGAGAAGCTGGAAGAATGGCGCTACCTCTCCAACAAAATGCCGCTGGACGAATACATCTGGTACGTGCTGACGGAATCCGGCTATTATCTGTACGCCGGCGCCATGTACGGCGGCAGACAGCGCCAGGCCAATCTGCGGATTCTGGCGGAGAAAGCCCGGGGCTACCAGGAGAACGGAGTCGCTTCCCTGAACGGCTTTATCCGCTACGTGGATATTCTCCGAAAGCAGAATGTGAAAACCGGACAGGCAGCCATGATCAGCGAGGATGCGGATGTGGTCCGCATTATGACCATTCACAAGAGCAAAGGCTTGGAGTTCCCGTTCGTTATCGTTGCGGGAATGGGCAAGCAGCTGCGGGGGGATAATCTGGGAAAGGGATTCATGTTCGATTCCGACATGGGTGTCAGCCTGTCCTATGTAAACCGCACGGAGAAATTCTGGAGGGCCACTCTCCTGCAGAACCTGATTATGGAAAAGAAGCGGGATGAAGGATTCCAGGAGGAGCTGCGAGTGCTGTACGTGGCGCTGACCCGGGCCAGAGAAAAGCTGATTCTGGTGGGAACCGCCAAATCCCCGGAAAAGCTGGAACGAGGCCTGCCGGGCAAAAGCAGCTACTACGAGGTCATCAAGGAGAAGCTCTTTATTCCGTCGGTGGAATATCGGTACGCTCCATTCCCAAAGCAGCTTCTGACCCAGAAGCGAAACCTCTTCGAAGAGTTTCAGAAGGAGCGGGACCGGTTCCGAGGCGACGCCAAGGCGGAGCAGGCGGCGGAAATGGTGGCACAACGGTTGGACTACGAATATCCGGATGCCCGCGGCCTGTCCACCAAAGCGAAGTA
Source organism: uncultured Clostridia bacterium (assembly GCA_934234035.1). Classification (GTDB taxonomy): domain Bacteria; phylum Bacillota; class Clostridia; order Peptostreptococcales; family Anaerovoracaceae; genus Mogibacterium_A. Next base: position 17,515 of record CAKQHH010000020.1, read on the forward strand.
TACCGTCAGTGAAATCCGCACCCTTCGGGCGGATTCCTTCCGGAAGCGGCGCATCGATCTGGAAGAGCCGGAATTCCTGGGATCCGGCAAAATCACCGGGGCGGAAATCGGTACCGGATATCACCGCATCATGGAGCGGCTGGATTTCCGCAAAGCCCTCACCGATGGAACCGTGGACGAGGACTACATCCGGCAGGTAGGAGAATCACTGCAGGACAAGGGTGCTATCTCCCCGGAAATCTTCGAAGCCCTGGATCTGAACATGATAAAAACATTCTTCGCCACGGATATCGGCAGACGGGCGTCAGAAGCCGCCGACAGGAACCAACTGTGGAAGGAGAAGCCGTTCACCCTCCGGACGGAAGTGGAAGACCAATCCGTGCTGGTGCAGGGTGTTATTGACTGTTACTTCCGGGAAGGAGACCATATCGTCCTGGTGGATTACAAGAGTAACCGCGGTTCGGAAGAAGAGTCCAAAATGAAGGAGATGTATCAAGAGCAAATCCGCCTGTACCGGATTGCCCTGGAACAGGCGGCCGGACTTCCGGTTACGGAAGCATATCTGTACATGCTCCGCGCTGGGAAAACCATAGAAATATAAGAAAAACCTGCATGCGCTCGGCAACCGCTTGCGGATTGGGCTCAAAGCCCCAATCCGCAAGCCAAGATTGCCTCCCGCATGCAGGTTTTTCGTCGCGGCCGCCTGCTGGCGGCCGAATTCTGGCACGAAAAAAGAGAGCTGCAATTGCAGCTCTCTTTTGAGTCTTCAATGAAGTGAATCGATAATCGAATGGTTCGATTATACAATACCCTGCATCATCATAGCATCTGCTACTCTTTCGAATCCGGCAATGTTTGCACCGGCTACGAAGTTCTCACCCAGATCGTACTTAGCGCAAGCTGCTTCAGTGATCTCGAAGATGTGAACCATGATGCCTTCCAGTTCCTTGTAAACTCTTTCCTTATCCCAGATGAGGTGCTCAGCGTTCTGTGCCATTTCCAGGCAAGAGCATGCTACACCACCGGCATTTGCAGCCTTGGAAGGACCAACAACTACGCCGTTCTCCTGCAGGTAAGCGATAGCTTCGTTGGTTGTAGGCATGTTAGCACCTTCGATGAGGTATCTAGCGCCGTTCTTAACCATTTCCTTCGCCCAGTCAAGAGTGATGTCGTTCTGCATTGCGCATGGCATGTACAGGTCAGCCTTAACTTCCCAAGGTCTCTTTCCAGGGATGAACTTAGCGTTCGGGAACTTCTCTGCATATGGAGCGCAAGCCATTGGGCTGTTCGCTCTCAGCCAGAGCAGCATGTCAATCTTCTCTGGTGTGGTGATACCTTCCTCGTCCAGGATGTATCCGTCCGGTCCGGAGATTGTGATTGGCTTTGCACCCAGCTCTACCAGCTTGGTGATGGTTCCCCAAGATACGTTACCGAATCCGGAAACTACTACAGACTTGCCTTCCAGAGTTTCGTTGAAGTGCTTCAGAACCTCTCTTGCGAAGAATACGATACCGAAACCGGTAGCTTCTGTTCTTCCGTTCAGACCACCGTTGGTTGTTCCCTTACCGGTCCAAGTACCATCGTACTGTCTGGTAATTCTCTTGTACTGACCCATCATGTAGCCGATCTCTCTGCCGCCTACACCCATGTCACCAGCCGGAACGTCTACGTTCGGACCGATGTGTCTGTACAGCTCGGTAACGAAGCTCTGGCAGAATCTCATAACTTCAGCATCAGACTTGCCAGCCGGATCGAAGTCGGAACCACCCTTGCCGCCGCCGATAGGAAGACCTGTCAGGGAGTTCTTGAAGATCTGCTCGAATCCCAGGAACTTCAGGATGCCAGGATATACGTTAGCCTGGAATCTCAGACCACCCTTGTACGGTCCCAGTGCACTGTTGAACTCAAATCTGTATCCTCTGTTAACGTGAACTTCGCCGTTGTCGTCAACCCAAGGAACTCTGAAGGTGATGCTTCTTTCAGGCTCGATCAGTCTTTCAACCAGACCAGCCTTCTCGTATTCCGGATGTGCTTCCAGAACAGGCTCGATAGAAGTCAGTACTTCTTCAACAGTCTGAAGAAATTCTGGTTCATGTGGATAATTTTTCTTAGCAATCTCAATGTACTTCTGTGAAATATTAGCCATTTTCTTCTCCTTATAAAAAACTAAATATACTTGCGATTGACTCTTTCCCAATCGCACTTTGATTTTAGCACTCTCAATATGCAGTGTCAATGCACGTGAAAAAAGTATACAATCTAGAAGCAAAATACAATCTAGAAGGTGATTCCAATCCTTACACCGTGAAAGAACCCCTTGCACCGCCGTTAAAATCTTTTGTTTTTATCGCTGTTATGCTAAAATAAAATGTCGATAGAAAGACTGTTCCGTACAGCCGGAAACAGTGAGAATGCCGAGGCTCGGATAGATTCTTTTACAGACGGTCAGATATTTTTTCGCCCGCATTCCTGCGGACGCAATTTATACATATATTAAGGAAGAGATTAATGGATTTATCAAATCTGAACAGCGAACAACAGAAAGCAGTGAAACATATTGACGGACCGATTTTGATTTTGGCCGGAGCGGGAAGTGGAAAGACCACCACTATGACCCATCGAATTGCGTACATGATTGAGCAGGGCGTGAACCCGGCCCAAATTATGGCGGTGACCTTTACCAACAAGGCGGCCGGAGAGATGCGGGATCGGGTGGAGAGCCTGGTTCCAAGGACCCGCGGAATGTGGATCATGACCTTCCACGCCATGTGCCTTCGGATGCTTCGGTATCAGTGCGAGGTGCTGGGATACAAGACCGGTTTCACGGTGTACGATGAGACGGACCGAAAATCCCTGGTGAAGCGGATCATGAAGGCTTTGGAAATCAACGAAAAGACCTATCCCGTCAGCTATGTGATCAGCGTCATCAGCAATGCCAAGGAGCGGGAGCAGAACGCGGAAAAATACATTGCCGAGAATTCCGGAGACTTCCGAGCCAAGACCGTATATCAGGTGTACCGGGAATACGAGAAGGAAATGATGCGGAACAACGCCATGGACTTCGATGATTTAATTCTCAACGGGGTGCGCCTTCTTGAAGCGGATCCGGAGATTCTGGCGTACTACCGGAATCGATTCCGGTACATTATGGTGGATGAGTATCAGGATACCAACTACTTGCAATATAAACTAATTCACCTGCTGTCCAAGACCAACCGGAACCTCTGCGTGGTGGGAGACGACGATCAGTGCATCTACCAGTGGCGCGGTGCGGACATTCGGAACATTCTGGATTTCGAGAAGGATTTCCCGGAGGTGACCACCATCAAGCTGGAGCAGAATTACCGCTCCGACGGAAATATTTTGAACTTGGCCAACTCCGTCATTCGCAACAACAAGGGCCGGAAAGAGAAGGCTTTGTGGACGGAGAAAAAGGACGGGGCGAAGATCACCTACCGCCGACTGCCCGACGAGAAGCAGGAAGCCTGGTGCATCGGCAGTGAAATCGACCGCCTGCACGAGGCGGGATATCCCTACAGCGATATGGCGGTGCTGTATCGGAAGAACGCCCAGTCCCGAGCGTTTGAAGAAAAATTCTCCTTCCGGGGAATTCCGTACCGGGTGCTGGCGGGACTGCGGTTCTACGACCGTAAAGAAATCAAGGACGTAATGGCCTACATGCACCTGGTGGAAAATCCGGATGACGATGTGGCCATGCTGCGGGTCATCAACGAGCCGAAGCGGGGCGTGGGAGCGAAGACCCTGTCCGGTATTCAAGCCTATGCTTCCGGATACCGGGTCAGCATTTACCGTGCCCTTTGCGAACCGCAGGTAATGGCATCCCTCCCGAAGAAGGCGGGAAAGGCCCTGCAGGAATTCGTGCAGATGATTCAGGACCTTCGAGGGGAACTGGACAATTTGACCCTGGTGGATCTGTACGACAACATTCTGAACCGGTCCGGTTACCTGGGTGCTTTAGAGGCGGCGGATACGGTGGAAGCGGATGGCCGCATTGAGAACATCATGGAATTTAAATCCGTGGTAGCGGAGTTCGAGAAGAGCCTGGAGAACGGAGACGAGGCGGCCTATCAGGAGGAACTGAGAGAAGAACGGGAAGCCCTGGCCAAAGCGGGATTCCCGGTGGATGAGCCTACGCCGCTGGCGGCCTTCCTGGAACGGATTACCCTGATGTCGGATATCGACAACCGGGATGAGTCGGAAGATGCGGTGGTGCTCATGACATTGCACAGCGCCAAGGGATTGGAATTTCCGATTGTATTCATTCCGGGAATGGAGAACGGCATTTTCCCGGGAACCGCTTCCTTTGATGAAGAAGGACGGCTGGAAGAGGAACGGCGCCTTTGCTACGTGGGAATCACCCGAGCGAAGAAGAAGCTGTACCTCACCGGAGCTGAGACCCGGATGCTGTACGGCCGGACGGATTATACGTCCGAATCCATGTTCCTGGACGAGATGGACAAGCAGTACATCGACGGCGAGACCGTGAAGGAACGTCAGGCGAAACAGGGCGGCATTGCCGGAGACGGCGGGCTTTTCGGCGATTATTTTTACAAGGGGAGAAGCCACGGCACGGAGGACGGATATTCCGGACCGGATGGCGGGAAGCCTTTTGACAGCCTGGGGTACGCGAAGAAGCAGACTCGGAAGAAGTTCTCCAACGAGGGACTGGAGGTTGGCGACAAGGTGCGCCACCCGAAATTCGGGGAAGGAATGCTGATTGAGGATTCGGGAAAAATCCTTACCATTGCTTTTGATTCCGTGGGAATTAAGAAGATTGGCAAGGGTTTTGTGAACATAGAGAAGGTAGATTAATGGAAGATATCAGAAAGAGAATCGACGAGCTGACGGCGCAGCTGAACGAGGCCTCTCGGGCCTATTACGACGACGCCAGCGAGATCATGACCAATTACGAATACGATGCGCTGTACGACGAGCTGCTGCGGCTGGAGGCGGAGAGCGGATACGTTCCCGAGGACAGTCCGTCCCAGAACGTGGGCTATACGGTGCAGTCGGAACTGCCAAAGGAGCGCCACGCTCGGCGGATGCTGAGTTTGGATAAAACCAAGGATCGGGAGGCGCTGCGTTCCTGGCTGGGCGACCGGGAGGCGCTGCTGTCCTGGAAGCTGGATGGTCTGACGGTGGTGCTGACCTATGAAGAAGGAAAGCTGGCCAAGGCGGTAACCCGGGGAAACGGCGATGTGGGCGAGGTGATTACCCCTAACGCCCGGGTATTCCGGAACGTGCCCCGCACCATTCCCCATCGGGGACATACGGTGGTACGAGGAGAAGCGGTGATTCGCTACGAGGATTTTGAGAAAATCAACGCGGCCATCGACGATGCGGATGCGAAATACAAGAACCCGCGGAACCTGTGCAGCGGCAGTGTGCGCCAGCTGGACAGCCGGATTACAGCGGAGCGAAACGTGAACTTCTACGCTTTTACCTTGAGTGAGGCGCCGGAGGTGGATTTCGAGAACAGCCGGGAAGCCCAAATGAAATGGATGGCGGAGCAGGGGTTCGACGTGGTGGAATACCGGAAGGTGGACCGAGAGAATCTTTTGGCGGCCATCGATGAATTTGAAACGCGGATTCCCACCTTTGAGATTCCGTCGGACGGACTGGTTCTGACCCTGGAGGATTTGGCGTATTCCGCTTCCTTGGGAACAACAGCGAAGTTCCCGAAGGATGCCATGGCCTTTAAATGGCGTGATCAGCAGGCGGAAACGGTGCTTCGGGAAATCGAGTGGAGCCCGTCCCGTACGGGACTGCTGAATCCGGTGGCAATTTTCGATCCGGTGGAGCTGGAGGGAACCACGGTTCGCCGGGCATCGGTACACAATATCAATATAATGGAAGATTTGAAGCTGGGTATCGGCGACCGAATTACGGTGTACAAAGCCAATATGATCATTCCGCAGATTAGCGGGAACCTCACCAAGAGCGGCAGCTTCCACATCCCGGAGACTTGTCCGGTGTGCGGCGGAGAAGCACGGGTGCAGTCGGACGGCGGCACCAAAGTGCTGACCTGCACCAATCCGGACTGCTTGGCGAAGCAGGTAAAAAGATTTTCTCTCTTCGTCTCCCGGGATGCCATGAATATCGAGGGGCTTTCCGAGCAGACTTTACTGAAGCTGATCGGCATGGGATGCATTCGGTCCTTCCCGGACATCTTTGAACTGGAAACGTACCGGGAAGAAATTATAGAAATGGACGGTTTTGGGGAGAAATCCTGCAGGAATCTGCTGGACTCCATCGAAGCTGCGAGAAGCACCACGCCGGCTCGGGTGCTGACGGCCCTGGGAATTCCGGGGGTAGGCGTCACCATGGCGAATCAGATTGCCCGTGCCTGTCGAAATCGGTGGCAGACCATTCAGGCGTTGACGGAAGAGGAACTGCTGGACATCGACGGCGTGGGAAGCGTGATGTCGAAGGATTTTGCCGGCTTCTTCCGGGAACCGAAGAATGAGGAAATGGTGAATCGACTGATTGCCAAGCTGCATCTGGACGAATCCTACGAGGAGCAAGGTACCGGATTGGCGGGAAAAGTGTTCGTCATTACCGGTTCCCTCAATCACTTCGGCAACCGAAAGGAACTGAAGGCGGCCATTGAGGCAGAGGGCGGAAAAGTGGCCGGAAGCGTCAGCGGCAGCACGGATTATCTGATTACCAACAATCCGGAATCCGGATCCTCCAAGAATCGGGCGGCCCGAGAGTTGGGCGTGTCGATTATCACGGAGGAGGACATCCTGGGGATGATCGGACAAAGCGAAGCGTAACGAAATTGTTTTTATAAAATATTTTTACATATTATACGGAAAGGGGGAGGAACTATGGATAATTCGATTCAGGATATGGACGAAACTTTTGAATATTCGGAAGAGAAGATTTTCAGCCTCCTGGAGGAGAAAAAGTATTTCCAGTGTCGGGACGAACTGCTGAAGTTCAATGCGGTGGATATCGCGGAGATGCTGGAAGACGTCATGCGGGAATACGACATGCAGAAAGCGGTGGTGCTGTTTCGGACGCTGCCGAAAGACGTGTCCGTCGAGGTGTTCCCGAACATGGATGTGGACAATCAGGTGGAAATCATCAATATCATCACGGATCCGGAGATTCAGTACATTCTGGATGAACTGGATTTCGACGACATGATCGACGTGCTGGAGGAGCTTCCGGCGAACCTGGTGGACAAAATCCTGGAGAAAACGCCGAAGAATGAGCGGCGGCAGATCAACACCTTCCTGCGGTACAAGGAGAACAGCGCCGGCTCCCTGATGACGCCGGACTACATCGAGCTGCGGAAGGATATGACGACCAAGGAAGCGCTGGCTCACATCAAGGAAGTGGGCATGGATTCGGAGACCATTTACACGGCCTACGTGCTTTCCGGGGGGAGAAAGCTGATCGGCATCGTGTCTCTGCGGTCGCTGGTCATCGCACCGGATCACGAGAAGGTGTCGGAGCTCATGCATGAAGACATTATTCTGGCTCACGTGGACGACGACCAGGAAGAGGTATCGGACCTGTTCAAGCGGTACGGTTTTCTGGCGCTGCCGGTGGTGGATAACGAGGGCCGTCTGGTGGGTATCATCACCGTCGACGATATTCTGGACGTCATCGAAGAGGAGATGACGGAGGATATCGAGCGTATGGGCGGTGTCATTGACTCCACCGACAAGGAATATTTGGACATGCCGGTCATGGACCACGTGAAGGCGGAGCTGCCGTGGCTGCTCTTGCTGATGTGTTCCTACTTCATCACCGGCGGGCTGATTGCCCGGTTCGAGGACGCCCTGTCCTCCGTGGTGGCGTTGGTGGTGTACATGCCGATGCTGATGGGTACCGGAGGAAACTCCGGAACGCAGACCACCACCTTGGTGGTGCGGGGAATGTCCACTGGCGAAATCGAGATGGGAGACGCCCTAAAAGTATTCTGGAAGGAGTTCCGGGTGAGCATCGTGATCGGCATCTGCGTCAGTGCGGTGAACTTCGTGCGGATTATTTTGCTGGACCACAACGGCACGCTGGTGGCGCTGACGGTGTGCGTCTCCATGCTGCTGATCGTCATCATTGCCAAGTGTTTCGGCGGGCTGCTTCCGATGGGGGCAAAAAAAATCGGCATCGACCCGGCATTGATGTCCGGACCGATGATGGCATCCCTGACGGATATGGTATCGCTGGGCACGTATTTCGTGATGGCAAAATATTTCCTGAATCTGTAGCTATGGACAATCCATTGCTGTATGAATATAATAAGTCTATGTTTGCACAAGCAAGAACAGGAGGAAGTTGTGAGTAACAGAAATTATGATGAGCTGAAAGAAACAGCTCGCAAGATTCGTGTGGATGTCATTCGCGCCATCCACGAAGCCGGTTCGGGCCACCCGGGTGGTTCCCTGTCCGCAACGGACATTCTTACGGCACTTTATTTCGACACCATGAATATCGATCCGGAGAATCCGAAGATGGAAGGCCGGGATAAGTTCGTGCTGTCCAAAGGACACGCGGTACCGGCGCTCTATGCGACTCTGGCAGAGAGAGGATTCTACGATGTGGAAGAGATGATGACTCTGAGAAAAATCGGAAGCCACTTCCAGGGACATCCGAATATGCATAAAGTTCCGGGACTGGAGATGTCCACCGGTTCCCTGGGACAGGGTTTCTCCGTTGCGGTTGGTATGGCGACGGCCGGAAAGATGGACGAAAATCCGGGCAGAGTGTATGCCCTGTGCGGAGACGGCGAACTGCAGGAAGGCATTATCTGGGAGGCGGCGCTGTCCGCCGCGCATCGGAACCTGGACAACCTGGTGCTGATCGTAGACTGGAACGGCCTGCAGATTGACGGAAGAGTGGATGATGTGAAGAAGGTGGCTCCGCTCAGCGGAAAGTTCCAGACCTTCGGATGGCACGTGATTAACGTGGACGGACACAGCTTCCCGGAAATTTTGGCGGCACTGGATGAAGCCAAGACGGTAAAAGGACAGCCGACGGCAATCATCGCCAAGACCCACAAGGGCCACGGCGTATCCTTCATGGAAGATCAGGCCGGATGGCACGGCAAGGCGCCGAACGACGAGCAGTTCCGGCAGGCAATGGAAGAACTGGGAGGTGTACAGTAATGGCAGATGTAAAGAAGATTGCAACCAGAGAAGCGTATGGTGAATTTCTGGTGGAAGAAGGTGCCAAGAGACCGAACCTGGTGGTAATGGATGCAGACCTTTCCGGTTCCACAAAGACAAAGAATTTCGCAAAAGCATTTCCGGAACGTTTCGTGAACTGCGGCATTTCGGAGCAGGACCTCTATGCAGAGGCCACCGGAATCGCACTGTCCGGTCACGTGGTATGTGCCAGCACCTTTGCTATGTTCGCCGCCGGAAGAGCGTATGAAATCATCCGGAACTCCATCGGATATACCGGCGCAAACGTAAAAATCTGCGCGACCCATGCGGGAATCACCGTCGGCGAAGACGGTGCCAGCCATCAGACTTTTGAAGACCTGGCACTGATGAGAGAGATTCCGGGCATGACCGTACTGTGTCCGGCAGACGCGGTCAGCGCACGCAAGCTGCTGGAAGCGGCCGTGGATTTTGAAGGCCCGGCATACATCCGTCTGGGAAGATCCGGTGTTCCGGTTCTGTATTCCGATGAGCAGGCTGAAAAGATTCAGATTGGAAAAGCCACTCAGCTGAGAGAGGGTTCCGACGTGACCATCATCGCAACCGGCATTCTGGTGGCCGATGCCATGGCTGCTGCGGAGACATTGGCAGAAGAGGGTATCTCTGCGCGTGTTCTGGATATGCACACCATTAAGCCAATCGATGCCGAAGCAATTATCAAGGCAGCGCAGGAAACCGGTGCCATCGTGACGGCAGAGGAACATTCCGTTATCGGCGGCCTGGGCAGTGCCGTGGCAGAAGTAGTCGTGCAGAACGCACCGTGCCGAATTGAGATGGTGGGTCAGAAGGATACCTTCGGCGAATCCGGAAAGCCGGCAGAGCTGTTGGAGAAATACGGCATGACTGCAGGCGACATTGCAGATGCAGTAAAAAAAGTTTTGAAATAGCAAAGATTTCCGTTGACAAATGAAATTTTGTGAAATGGTTAATAAAATAACTTATAGATTTCCAATAGATAACAAAAAAAGTATTAAAAATTTGCATAGAATCAAAAAAAGCTTTTAAAAGTGTTTACAATGTGAAGCTATGGTGATAGAATCACAGAGTAGATTTAGACCATGGTCTAGCCATAGTTTAATTACAGCCTGTGTCCCATCGAATTTGAGATATTTTTATTCAATGGGTGTGGGAGTAACCAAGGCTTTGTCAGGTTCGAGACAAAGGAACCTGATGTAAATTATTCATCATTTATCGTTATTTCTTTAGGAGGTAAAAGTAAAATGGAAACTGCAAAAAAAGGTAAGCCATTTGGGTTTTATGTCTGCGCACTCGGTTTCACATTCGAGCGTATGGCATTCTACACAGTCAAGTACCTGCTGACCATTTGGATTGCGACTAAGGCAACATCCGGCGGTTTGGGATTTGACGATGCGAAGGGTGCGGCTATCTCCGCTTCTTTCGTAGCATGGACCTACATCACACCGATGATCGGTGGATATCTCGCTGACCACTTCATCAGCCCAAGACTGTGCGTACAGATTGGTATGCTGATGATGGGCGTTGGCTACATCGTTGCCGGAATGGCAACAGATCTGAAGATGGTATGGGTAATGATCGTTCTCGTTGCCGTTGGTACCGGTTTCTTCAAGGGAAACCTGTCCGGCGTTAACGGACTCCTGTTCTCCGATCAGGAAGAACTGGACGAAGCATTCTCTATCCAGTATTCTTTCGTTAACATCGGTTCCTTCATCGGAACTACTTTCATCGCCGTTCTGGCTACCAGTGGAAAGATGACCTTCACCGGCGTATTCACCGTATGCGGTGCGCTGCTGATTCTTGACCTGATCTGGTTCACCATCGGTGGAAAGAAGGCTCTGGGCGAAGCCGGCAAGACTCCGTTCAAGAAGGATGCCCGTGAATTCGTATCCGAAGAGAAGAGAGCTGCTGCAGCTGCTCCGCTCACATCCGGAGACAAGAAGAAGGTTGCTGCTATCATCATGCTGACCCTGCTGTCCGCAGTATTCTGGATGCTGTGGTACATGGCTTACATGCCAGCATACTACAGATTCGGTTATGGTGATGGAGATGCCTTCCTGAACAAGGCAAACTGGTACATCGGAAGCTTCCAGATTCCTACATCCTGGTTCGACTCCGTAAACGCTCTGGTTTGCATCATCCTGGGACCGGTTCTGGCTATGGTATGGCGTAAGCTGTCCCAGAGACCGCAGGGCGACATGTCCATGTTCAGAAAGACCGCTCTGGGCTGCATCCTGCTGGGTATTTCCTACCTGGTAATGGTAGTTGCAAACAACATCGCCGGCGACAACGGTCAGTGCTCTGTAATGTGGCTGGCTCTGGTATGCCTGCTGATGTCCGTAGGTGAGATGGTATTCTCCCCTCTGGGCAACTCCTTCATCTCCAAGTTCGCTCCGGCTAAACTGCTGGGTCTGCTGCTCGGTGTATGGCCAATCGCCGTATTCCTGTCTCAGCAGCTGTATCCAAAGCTGTACGCTTTCCTGAATACCATGGACTTCACCAAGGGTTACGGCGGCTGCGCAGTTGTAGTAATCGTATTCGGTGCAATCCTGTGGGGATTCTCCAACAAGCTGGAATCCTGGGGTACTTCGGAAGAGTAATCTGTACTACAGAAACAGGTTTATGATTTTTAATTAAGATAGAATGATGAATTAAGCTTCCCCGGTGGTAATACCACCGGGGTTTTATTTGTTGAAATAATTGATATATAGAATGAAATATATTATCTAGAACTATTGACAATTAAAGATAGGGGGGGGATATAATTAAATTGTAAGTATATCAAGTGGTGGAAAGGAGACCAAAATGAAAAAGAAAATCAAAATTTTTATTACTCTTGCGATGGTATGTACACTCACTTTTGTAAGTGCTGTAGCGGTATCTGCAGGTTCAGGGATTACACGTAAACAAACCAAACAAAGTAAGGTTGGCGTGAATGGTGCTATGGTGAAGTGTACAGTAACGTATCATTATAAAAACAAAACTCAGTTGAAAAAGGGCGCACCGTACAAAGTTGTTGCAAGTAAAGCAAAGAAAGCAAACTTTAAGGGATCTTCTACTTGCAACTATCTAAATCACTCAACCAAATTAAGTAAAAGCGGCAAAGGTTATACTGTGAAAGCTAGAGGCGTGTGGTTCTTTGCAGGAGAGACAAAAGGCGTAGAAGTATCTCATACAATTAAAGGATATAAAGCTCCTAAAAAGTAAAAACACAGGAATGCGATTGAACGAATGTGTCAATCGCATTTTTAGTTGGACTCCTACGGCCACCTATTGAAAAAGCCGGAAGTCTGAGATATCATAGATAAGATACTTTTACAATGGGTAAGAGAATTTTTGAGTAAGGGAAAAGGGATTGACGATGTACAAATTAGTATCGAAATTAGTAATCTACCGGAATATCGGGAAGGATTCCATCCTGTTTCGCATGGCGGATATCTGCCGGGATTTCGATTCCGGAAATTACGAGCCGGCCCATCTGACGGACCGGATTCTGGATGAGGTTCACGACTTGATGGATGTGAGCACCGCCTACGGCTTTGACCGGAATCTGTGGCAGAACTATTTGGCGTATCTGATTGCCATGACGGAGAATCCGTTCACACTGGTGTCGGAGAAAAACGGCAGCGTGGAGGGAACGGTGAACGATTTCGCCATGAACGACTTCGCCATTTTCAAGAAGCTGTTTGACTATGACTTCTCGGAAATGGAGCAAGCCCTGGGCTTGAACTGCTTCTCACTGATTACGAACTACAGATCGGTGCCGAAGAAAGAACAGTTCTTCAACCGCAACGTGAGCGTTCGGGTGTGCCGGCTCAGCGAAGACATCGACCGGGCGGAAACCGTGGAAGAGATGTACGATATCGTGATGGAATTCTACCGTCACTACGGCGTGGGAAAATTCGGAATGAACCGAGCCTTCCGTATTGCGGTGCAGGCCGGCCGGCCGGAAATTGTGCCGATTACCGCTACCAGCGATGTGGTGCTGGGCGACCTGGTGGGCTATGAGCGCCAGAAAAAACAGCTGACCGACAACACGGAGGCGTTCCTGAATGAACAACCGGCCAACAACGTGCTGCTGTACGGCGATGCCGGTACCGGCAAATCCACCAGCATCAAAGCGCTGCTGAATCACTACTACGACCGGGGCCTGCGGATGATTGAGGTGTACAAACACGATTTCAAGTACCTGCCGGAAATCATCAGCATCATTAAAAGCCGAAATTATCGTTTTGTGATTTACATGGACGACTTGTCGTTTGAAAGCGCAGAGACGGAATACAAGTACCTGAAGGCGGTTATTGAGGGCGACCTGGAGGTTCGGCCTGAAAACGTGCTGATCTACGCCACGTCCAACCGCCGCCACCTGATTCGGGAGAGCTTTGCGGACCGACAGGAAACCGACGCCAACGACGTGCACAAAAACGACACCATGGCGGAGAAGCTGTCACTGTCTGCCCGCTTCGGCGTCAGCATCGCATACTACAAGCCGGCTCATCAGGAATACCACGACATCGTCCGCGCTTTGGCGGAGCGTCGGGGCATAAAACTTCCGGAGGAAGAGCTGCTGCTGGAGGCGGACCGCTGGGCAACGCGCCACGGCGGAGAATCCGGAAGAGTGGCACAGCAATTCGTGGATATGCTCGCCGGTAAAAATAATTCGGAAAGGGCATAGGCGACCGAAATCGTTAACGATCGGCCGGAAAACTTTGCGGCTGTGAATATATTTTTTTACATATAGGAGGAAAACTATGGCACAGGAAAGAACTTACATCATGCTGAAGCCGGATTGCGTGCAGCGCGGTCTGATGGGCAGAGTGATTGCTCGAATTGAGGATAAGGGTTATAAAATCACCCAGGCGAAGATGATGACGCTGAGCGAGGAGATTCTGCGGGAGCACTACGCACACGTGGCGGACCAGCCGTTCTTCCCGGGTATGCTGGAATACATGACATCCGGTCCGGTTCTGGCGATGATCGTGGAAGGCGAGAATGCGGTAAAAGGAATGCGGATTCTAATGGGTGCGACTAAGTTCGAAGACGGAACGGCCGGCACCATTCGTGGGGATTTTGCTTCCAGCACCACATATAATCTGATTCACGGATCGGATTCCGTGGAAAATGCGGAAATCGAAATCAAGCGTTTCTTCGGCTAAGAGGCGGAATTATGGCGCCGGCGACGTGAAATTGCTTTTACAACTAACCTTTTTAAAAAAGTTTGAAAAAGTTGTTGACAAGTGCCTGCAATGCGCGTATAATTCTATCTTGTCGTCACCGAAAAGCGGACGCTTCTCGGAGGCGCAGCGTGCAGGCTCCAAGCCTTTCGTGGCATTGGATGCGCTCGTGAGCACTGAAAACTTTTTAAAAAAGTTTAAAAAAGTGCTTGACAAGAGCCAACTGAAGCGCTATAATGAATAAGCTGTTTCGAATGAGATAGCAAGAACCTTGAAAACTTCATAGTGCAGAACCGGTCAAAGACGGAACACATTTCGATGGAGATTCTGTCTAAGATCAGTATAAGAGACAAACGATGTACAAATGATTTTCGAATCATACACTGTAATCGGATGTCCCTGTACA
>CAKQHH010000021.1 GCA_934234035.1 uncultured Clostridia bacterium
TGCACCAAGTCCGGGTGCCTTTTCGGCGATTGGCCGGCGCAGACTTGGTGCACGAATTCCCGCAAAACCCTGTTCCTTCGTTTCCTTTGCACCAAGTCCGGGTCCCTTTTCGGCGAACGGCCGGCGTGAACTTGGTGCACGAATTCCCGCAAAACCCTGTTCCTTCGTTTCCTTTGCACCAAGTCCGGGTGCCTTTTCGGCGATTGGCCGGCGCAGACTTGGTGCACGAATTCCCGCAAAACCCTGTTCCTCCGTTTCCTTTGCACCAAGTCCGGGAACCTTTTCGGCGCCCCGCCGGCGTGGATTTGGTGCACGTATTCCCGCAAAACCCGTTCCTTCGTTTCCTTTGCACCAAGTTCGGGCGCCTTTTTGGCGAGCGGCCGGCGTGGATTTGGTGCACGATTCCCCGCAAAACCCTGTTCCTCCGTTTCCTTTACACCAAGTCCGGGAACCTTTTCGGCGCCCCGCCGGCGCGGACTTGGTGCACGACTCCCCGCAAAACCCTGTTCCTCCGTTTCCTTTACACCAAGTCCGGGAGCCTTTTCGGAGAACGGTTCTAATCTGCATTCTACGTCACAAAAAATTGACGACGGAGACTCGGGCCAGAGTGTTCCGTCGTCAATTTCTACCGATTTCAACGAAAACAGCTGTAATTAGCGACTCCCAACAAAGCTGTTACGCCCCCGGCCGGTTGCATCCGGAGGCCGAACTGGTACAGTTCTCATGTTGCTCGAATTCTCACGCTGCTCGAGTTCTCATGCTACTCGCTTCCCCGGCCGGTGCCTCGTCCGGCAACCAGGCGGAGCACATCGGTTTCCTTCATCAGCTCCGACACGATAATGCCCAGCATTTCGTCCAGCTTTTCCACGTCTTCCTCCGGGAAGCGCTTCCGAATCCGCTGGCAGACCATGTTGATGTAGTTGAAGATATCTCCGTAATCCTCTTCGTATTTCGGCGTAATCCGGAGATGGAACTCCCGCTTATCCGTGTCGCTCTGAACCTTCTCGATATAGCCTTTTTTCACCAGCTGGTTCACCCGGTACGCCGCATTAGGCGCGGACAAAGTGGCCATGGCGGCGAATTCGTTCACCGTCGGTTCGTTCATGCAGTTGATGATTTCCATGGAAATCACTTCCTGCGTGGTGAGGGAATCCTTCCCCCCGTCCCGGTCCTCTTTAAAGACCCGGGCGTATAATGATAATTTGAATCGGTTATAGACCCTTTGAAAATTTCGTTCTAGCATTTTGTTTCACCTCATCCGTGATTATATCAGAAAAAACGGATTCAGTATAGCTTACGCCTCGCCGATTGCGAAAGAAATCTCACCGGTCACGGCCGTCTTGCCGTCCACCGTGGCCTCCACTTCCCCAAAACCAACGCTGCCTCTCATGCGGGTCAGGCAGCAACGAAGAGTCAATACGTCTCCGGGTACTACCTGTCTCCGGAAACGGCAGTTCTTCACGCCGCCGAAAAAGGCCAGTTTCCCTTCGTATTCCGGAAGGGACAGAATCGCCACCGCACCGGTCTGTGCCAGTGCTTCCAGAATCAGCACTCCCGGCATCACCGCTTTTTCCGGGAAATGACCTTGGAAAAACGGCTCGTTGCCGCTGACGCATTTTATCGCCTCCGCGGATTCGCCGGGTACCAAATCAGTTACCCGGTCAATCAGCAGAAATGGACTGCGGTGAGGAAGTATCTCTTTAATCTGTTCAAAATTCAGTTCCATTTTTTCTCCATTTATCCTTTGATTCTATGATTACACTCTCCGGAACAGTAGGGTGGCGTTGTGTCCGCCGAAGCCCAGAGAATTGGACAGCGCGTACTGCGTCTCCACCGCTTTACCCTCGTTCGGACAGATGTCCAGGTCGCAGTTTTCATCCGGCACCTGATAACCTGCCGTTGGCGGTGCAAACTGATCCCGCAGCATGTTGGCGGTAATTACCGCTTCCACGCCGCCGCTGCCGCCCAACAGATGGCCGGTCATGGACTTGGTGGAGGACATCACTACTTTGGATGCGGACTCCCCGAAGGCCAGCTTTACCGCAGCGGTTTCGCACCGATCGTTCAGCGGAGTTCCGGTTCCGTGAGCGTTGATGTATCCCACTTCCTCCGGACGCACATTTCCGTCTTCCATCGCCATCGTCATGCAAGCAGCCGCACCGCTTCCGTCTTCCAGCGGAGCCGTCATGTGGTGCGCGTCACAGGTAGCGCCGTATCCCGCGATTTCACCCAGGATTTTCGCACCTCTTGCCACCGCATGCTCGTACTCTTCCAGAATCAGCACGCCGGCACCTTCGCCCAAGACGAAGCCGCCTCTTTCCCGGTCAAAAGGAATGGACGCCCGCAGCGGATCCTCCGCCGTGGTCAGTGCCTTCATGGAGGTGAAACCGCCCAGACCCAGGTCGCTGATGCAGGCTTCCGAACCGCCGGCTGCCATTACATCAAAATATCCGTCCCGGATGGCATGGAAGGCCTCTCCGATGGAGTTGGTGCCCGATGCGCAAGCCGTCACGCAGCAGGTACAGCTTCCCTTGAATCCCAAGCGAATGGCAACGGAGCCCGCCGCCATGTTCACGATGGCCATCGGCACGAACAGCGGAGAGATTCGGTCGAAGCCCCGCTTCTGACCTTTCCGGTATTCTTCCTCGATGGTCTGCAGGGAACCGATTCCGCTTCCGATATTTACGCCGAAGCGAAGGGCATCCTCCTGGGTCATATCCAGACCGCTCTGCTCAAAAGCTTCCAGCGCCGCCTTGATGGCGAACTGGGTGAAACGAGCACTCCGTCTGGCTTCCATTTTGTCCATGATTTCCGTCGGATCGAAGCCCTTGACCTCGCCGGCTACTTTTACCTGCCGCTCTTCGGTGTCCAGCGTCTCAATCGGGGCGATTCCCACCACGCCGTTCCGAACGTTCGTCCAGGTCTCCTTTGCGGAAAGTCCCACCGGTGTGATGGCACCCATTCCGGTAATCACAACTCTTCTTTTCATCCTGTTCTCTCCTTCTCTCTGCCTCTACATCGCCATTCCGCCGTCTACCCGCAGGACTTCGCCCGTAATGTATCCGGCCTGTTCGCTCGCCAGGAACGCCACCGCTTCTGCCACATCTTCCGGCTTTCCGGTGCGTCCCATCGGAATTCCGGTGATGATTTTATCCTTGGCGCCTTCCGGCATCGCCTCCGTCATATCCGTATCGATAAAACCCGGTGCCACGGCGTTCACCGTGATTCCCCGGCTGGCCACTTCCCGAGCGTAGGATTTCGTCAAGCCCACGATTCCGGCTTTGGCCGCCGCATAGTTGGTCTGACCCATATTGCCCATCAGCCCCGTTACGGAGGACAGGTTCACAATCCGGCCGTACCGCTGCCTCATCATGATGCGGTTCACGGCCTTCATCATATTCCACGGACCCACCAGATTCACATCCAGCACCGCCCGAAAAGCCTCTTCCGTCATCCGCGCCAGCAGCCCGTCTCGGGTGATTCCCGCATTGTTCACCAGCACGTCCACCCGGCCGAAGGCCTCTTTGGCCTGCGTCGCCAGCTTCTCACAATCTTCCGCGCGGGACACGTCGCCCTGCACCAGGAGCACCTCCGCTCCCAGCTCTCGGCAAAGCCGCTCCGTCTCTTCCGCCGCTGCGCTGTTTCCCCGGTAGTTGATCACCAGGTTCATTCCGTCCTTCGCCAGGCGCATCGCCACGGCTCTTCCAATGCCCCGGCTGCCTCCGGTGACTATCGCTGTCTGCTTCATAATCTCTCCTTTACCGGCACTTCCGCCGCTTTACTACGCCTCTTCCTTCAGCAGCGCCCGCACCTTCTCCACATCCTCGCAAGAGCTGATGCTGATGCACTCCGCCTTCCGGTCAATCTTCCGAACGAATCCCGCCAGGGTGCTGCCCGGCCCAATCTCAATGATTCGCTCCACACCGGCCGCCAGCATATTTCGAATGATGGCTTCCATCTTCACACCGTTGGACACCTGGTTCACCAAAAGTTCCGGAATCGCGACCCCTTCCGATTTTACGTCCCCGATATAGTTATACATCAGGGTAAAATCAGGTTCGTTCCAGTCCACGCGTCCGAATCGCTCCCGGAGAGCGTCTCCCGCCGGCTTCATATAAGAAGTGTGGAAAGGACCGCTTACGTTCAGCTTCATGCAGCGGCGAGCGCCCATTTCCTGCGCCAGCTCCGCCGCCCGCTGCACCGCTCCGGCTTCACCGGAAACGATAATCTGACCCGGGCAGTTCAGGTTGGTAATCTCCGCCACGCCGGAAACCCCTTCGGATTCCCCGGCCCGGAGACAGCATTCTTTTACCTGATCCACATCCAGTCCCATGATGGCCACCATTTCCGGCTCGATACCGGCAGCGGCTTTCTTCATCTCTTCGGCCCGAAAACGAACCAGCTCCACCCCGTCCTTCGGGGTCAGCACCTGTGCCGCCGTCAGCGCGGTGTATTCTCCCAGGCTCAGTCCGGCGCCCAGATCCGGTGTCCAGCCGTCCTTGTGAAGAATCTCGTACACGCCCATGCCGAATGCCAACAGGATTGGCTGGGTGTAGGCCGTGTCGCTGAGCCGTTCCTCCGGTCCGTTCCACGCAATCTGCTGCTCTTCCGGAGTCAGCAGGTCGAACACCCGGCGAAACTCTTCGTAATTGTCATAAAGGTCTTTTCCCATTCCCACGGTCTGGCTTCCCTGACCGGCGAACAAAACTGCTGTTTTCATGCTTTACTCCTTTGCAGGAATCCGTCCCTATTCCGGTCGGAAGCCCTGCTTCAATTCATCCATTAGTTCTTTTACCGTCGTCATCGCATTGATTCGGCCCACGTTTGCCCCTGAGAAGAAGAGTCCTTCCTCCCAATTGCCGTGGAATGCCTGAATCAGCGCCTGACTGATGCAGTACTTGGTAGTTGCCGGGTCACAGCTCTGAATGCAGTTCCGGCACCGTTTCGGCGCGATGCGGCCTTCCCGGTCCACCCGCTGCAGCAGCGGGGAATCCACCGCTCTTCCCGGAAGTCCCACCGGGCTCTGGATGATGCGAAGATCCTTTTCCTGCGCATCCAGAATCGCTTTTTTGAATTCCGGGGAAGCATCGCATTCTTCCGTGACGATGAACCGGGTGGCAATCTGCACGCCCTCCGCTCCGGCGGCTCTCATTCGGCGAATGTCCTCGGCATCGAAAACGCTGCCGGCAGCGAATACCGGAATTTCCGGGTCCAGCGCCGCCACGTCCTTTACGATGTCTTCCAGCGACTGGGTCTCGTGAGCCAGCAAATCATCCTTGGAGAATCCCAAGTGTCCGCCGGCATCGGAACCTTCCACCACGATAAAATCCGGCTTTCGGCCGTGTCTCTTCCACGCCCGGCCGATTAAGCGTGCCGCCCGGCCGCTGGATACCACCGGCGCCAGCATTACATCTCGGTCTCCCGCAATTTCCGGAAGCTCCAGGGGCAGCCCCGCACCGGAGATAACCGCATCCACGCCGGCCTCGATGGCCGCGTTCACCAGTTCTTTGTATTCCGTGGTAACCACCATGGCGTTGATGGCGATGGCGCCCTTTCCTTCCGAGATTTCCCGGGCTTTGCGAATTTCCTCTTTCAAGGCGCGAATGCCCGCTTCCACCGGGTGGGTCCAGGCGTCTTCTTCCCGAAAACCGATGACCGCCGTGGAGATGACCCCCATGCCACCTTCCCGGGCAACGGCTCCCGCCAAGGAACCCATGGAGATCCCAACACCCATGCCTCCCTGAATAATCGGCACCTGCCATTTTCTGTACATACTCATTCCTCGATTCTATCCACCTGCAATCTCTACAGGCTCTCGTATTCCTTCATCATCTCTTCCAGAATCACGCGCAGGGGACGAACTTCCTTGATGTAGGAAGCGTCCTGTCCCGCCATCAGCGATCCCCGGTCCACATCACCCTCGTGCACCGCTCTCCGAAGGGCACCCAATGTGAACTTCTCCAGTTCCATCTTCTCGGCGCCGCTCTGCTCCAGTTCCAAATAGTCCCGGGTCATGCCGTTCTTCAGCACCCGCACCGGAACGCCTACGCTTCGGCCGGTCACCACGGTGGCGCGGTCCTTTGCCTTAATCAGGGCATTCTTATAGTTCTGATGAATTGGACACTCTTCGCTGCCCAGAAGCACCGTACCGATCTGAACGCCCACCGCGCCCAGGATTTCCGCCGCCTTCATCTGTCTTCCGGAAGCGATGCCGCCGGCACCGATTACCGGTACGGAAACCGCATCCGCCACCTGAGGCAGCAGCACCATGGTGGTGAGCTCTCCGATATGGCCGCCGCTTTCCGTTCCTTCTGCGATGATGGCATCCACGCCTTCCCGCTCCAATCTCTTTGCCAGGGATACGGAGGAAACCACCGGAATCACTTTGATTCCCTGTTCCTTCCACATCTTCACGTATTTGCCCGGATTTCCCGCACCGGTGGTGACAACGGACGGTTTCTCTTCCGCGATGATCTGCGCCATCTCTTCCACGTCCGGATTCATCATCATGAGGTTCACGCCGAAAGGCTTGTCCGTCAGGGATTTTGCGGTTTCGATTTCCTTCCGCATCATCTCGCCGTTCATGGCGCCGGTGCCGATGATTCCCAGCGCACCCGCATTGGATACCGCCGCCGCGAACGCACCGGTTGCCACCTGAGCCATACCGCCCTGCATAATCGGGAATTCCGTTCCCAAAATCTGATTCAGTCTCATATTCTCTCCTGTCCCTTTAGATTGTCATGAGTACACCGCCGTAGGTCAGCCCGGCCCCAAAGCCCACTGCCATCATGCGGTCTCCCCGCTTGATTTCTTTTCTTTCCAGACATTCCGCCAATGCCACCGCTACGCTGGCTGCGGATGTATTTCCGTACTGCTCTACGTTCAGGAAGCACTTCTCCTCCGAAATGCCCATCTTCCGAACGGCACTTCGAATGATCCGCATGTTGGCCTGGTGGAAAATATATTGATCCACATCCTCCACGGTTCTGCCCGCCCGGCGCAGAAGCTCTTCTCCGCACTCCGGCACCGCCGATACCGCAAAACGGTACACTTCCTGTCCCGCCATCCGGATATTGGGATCGAATCGATCACACCACAGGATATCATGGTTGGGTTCCGTTCCTTCCAGGTGTTCAAACTCCCCGTCCGGATCCGCCTCCAGCACCACAGCTCCCGCCGCATCGCCGAAGAGGACGCAGGTTCGCCGGTCCTCCATGTCCATCATGGGACTGATTTTCTCACTTCCGATCAGCAGAATCCGCCGGAACCCGCTGTTCATCAGCGCGTTGGCCAGCACCAATCCGTACACGAATCCGGAGCAGGCGCTGTTCACGTCCAGGGTCATCACCTTTCCGAAGATGCCCAGCCGGCCCGCTACTTCCGCCGCCATGGACGGGGTCGCCATATCCGGCGTAAAAGTAGCCACAATCAGCCCGTCGATTTCCGACTTCTCTTCCGGTGTCAGATGGGCTGTCGCTTTCGCTCCGGCCTCTGCCGCCATATCCAAATTGCTTTTATTCTCTGCGAAATACCGCTGGCCGATTCCCGTTTTGCTTCGAATCCACTCATCGCTGGTATCCACATACTGTTTCATGTCCTCGTTGGAAACGCACCGGTCTCCGTGGGCACTGCCCCATCCGAGGATTTTCATTCCTGCCATAATTACTCCTGTTCTTCTCCTGAATTCCACGGGTTCTCCCGAAGGAGCTCCCGCCCCACATTCCGGAGTCTCCGATACCGAAGTTCCGCAATATCCTTTCGGCGAATCCGCTGAAGCTCTGTCAGCGCCTGCGCCACTTCCTTCTCCACTTCTGCGAAAACGAATGGCCGCTGCTCATGAGCACCCTCTCCCGGTTCCGGCACGATGACGTCACACACGTTCATCTTCTTCAAATCCGGTGCGGTGAGCCGCATCACCTCGCTGGCTTCCTCCCACCGGGTTCCGTCCTTCCACAGGATGCTGGCAAAACCCTCCGGCGACAGGATGGAATAGATGGCGTTCTCCAGCATGATCATTCGATCGCAAATGCCGATGGCCAGCGCGCCGCCGCTTCCGCCTTCGCCGATAAAAACAGAAATCACCGGCACAGACACCCGGGACAAGGTCTTCAGACATTCCGCTATGGCACTGCCCTGGCCTCGCTCCTCCGCTTCTTTTCCCGGATATGCCCCCGGGGTATCCACAAAGGTGATAATCGGCCGGTGGAATTTCTCCGCCTGCTTCATCAGGCGAAGAGCCTTCCGGTACCCGTCCGGGTTGGGCATGCCGAATCTTCTTTTCAGATTTTCCTCCAGGGAACGGCCCTTCTGGTGGCCGATTACCGTCACCGGAATTCCGTGAAAACTTCCGATACCCCCGATAATCGCCGCGTCCTCCGAGTAGGCCCGATCTCCGCCCAAGGGAAGGAAATCCTCAATCATCGCTTCTATATATTCTTTCGTGGTCGGCCGGGATTCCATCCGGGCAATCCGTACCCGGTCCGCCGGCCGCCGTTCCGTTATATTCATTATCATTGCTGCTCCTTCCGTCACCTACGCGTGCAGCTCCAGGATTCGACCCAGGGTATCCCGCATTTCGCGGCGATCCACGATCCGATCCAGGAATCCGTGGTCGTACTGGAACTGAGCTCGCTGAAAGCCTTTTGGAAGCTTCTCTCCGATGGTCTGCTCGATGACCCGGGGACCCGCAAAACCGATCAAGGCATCCGGCTCCGCCAGCTGGATATCTCCCAGCATCGCAAAGCTTGCCGTAACGCCGCCGGTAGTCGGATGGGTCATAACCGATACGTACAGCAGTCCCGCTTCGTCGTGCTTGGCCACCGCCGCGGAGGTCTTCGCCATCTGCAGCAGGGACATCATGCCTTCCTGCATCCGGGCGCCTCCCGAAGTGGAAAACACGATAACCGGCAGTTTTCTCTTGGTGGCATATTCAAAGGCGCGGGTGACTTTCTCTCCCACGGCCATGCCCATGCTGCCCATCATGAATCGGTTGTCCATCACGACCAGCACGGTGCGCCGGCCGTGAATCTTTGCCGTTCCGGTCACCACCGCATCGTTGAGATTTGTTTTATCCCGCATTCCCTGAATCTTCTCGGTATATCCGGGGAATCCCAGGGGATTGCCGCCTCGAATGCTGCGGCCGAATTCCCGAAAGGTTCCGGGATCCGCGGTGATGCGAATCCGCGAAGCGGCCGTCATCCCCCGGTGGTTTCCGCAGTGAGGGCAAATATACAGGTTATTCCGCCATTCCTCCCGCATGCTGGTCTCGCCGCAGGCCCGGCACTCCACCGGTTCTTTGTCCCGGCGAATCTTGGCCGCCGGCTCTTTGGCGTGGGCCAGCCGGTGAATGGCTTTCATTACGCCCTTTCGTTCCTGAAACGGATTCATTCTTTACTCCTTTATCATTCCTGCCGTCTGAATCATTTCCGTCAGCTCCGGCAGTTCCTCTCCGATGAAACCGGTGTTGTAATTTCCCCGAAGGAATTTCCGGTTGTAGAGAATCATCTGCTGCAACGGCTGGGTGGTTTTCGGGCCACGGATGATGGTCTCGCCCAGCACTCTTCTCATGCGGCGCACTGCACCGATTCGGTTCTCTCCCTTTACGATGACCTTGGCCACCATGGAATCGTAGTACGGACTGATTTCCGCACCGCTGTACAGGGCGCTCTCCACCCGGGTTCCAAAACCCGACGGGAAGTGCACGAAGTCCACCTTCCCCGGGCACGGAGCGAAATCATTCAGCGGATCCTCGCAGCAGATTCGGCATTCGATGGCATGTCCCTTCACCTGAACCTCATCCTGGGTGTACCGAAGGGGCGCGCCGGAGGCAATCCGCAGCTGCTCCGCCACGATGTTAATTCCCGTCACCATTTCCGTTACCGGGTGCTCCACCTGAATTCGGGTGTTCATTTCGATAAAATAAAAATTCTCCCGGTCGTCCATGACGAATTCCACCGTGCCGGCGCCTTCGTAGTCGCAGGCTTTTGCCGCCGCAACCGCCGCCTCACACAGGGTCTTCCGGGTGCTCTCCTGAAGGCCGAAGGCCGGAGCTTCTTCCAGCATCTTCTGATTCCGCCGCTGGATGGAGCAGTTTCGCTCTCCCAGGTGAATCACGTTGTGGTGCTGATCTCCCAGAACCTGCACTTCGATGTGACGCGGGTTGATGATCAGCTTCTCCAGGTACACGGTGCCGTCGCCGAAGGCCGCTGCCGCTTCCATTCCCGCCTGTTCCATGGCGGTGGGCAGTTCTTCCGGAGAGTCGGCTCTCCGCATGCCGCGGCCGCCGCCGCCGGCAGATGCTTTTACCAGCACCGGATACCCGATGCGTTCCGCCACCTTCAGGGCTTCTTCCGGCGTCTTCACGGCGCCGTCCGAACCGGGCACCACCGGAACACCGGCTTTCATCATCATCTGACGAGCAGTGGATTTGTCCCCCATCTTGGAGATGGTGTCTCCATCCGGACCGATGAACTTGATGTCGTTCTCCCGGCACTTCCGGGCAAATTCCGCGTTCTCCGACAGCAGGCCGAACCCGGGATGGATACCGTCGCATCCGGTGGACAGGGCCGCCTGCAGGATATTGTCCATATTCAGATAACTTCCGGAGGCATTCCCCGGACCGATGCAAACCGCTTCATCCGCGATCAGGGTGTGAAGGGAATTTCGGTCCGCTTCGGAGAACACCGCTACTGCAGGAATTCCGCAGTCCTGACATTCCCGGATGATGCGAACCGCGATTTCTCCTCGGTTTGCCACAAGAATTTTCTTTAACATTTCTCAACCTCGAAAAGCACCTGATTGTATTCCGCCATCTCTCCGTTCACGCCCAGAATGCGGCGAACGATCAAATCGTACGGTGCGGTTAATTCGTTCATCATTTTCATGGCCTCCAGGATGCACAGGGTTTCCCCTTTGGTCACCTTCTGGCCCTCCTGAACAAAAGGATCGGCGTCCGGAGATGGGGCCGCATAGAAGGTTCCCACCAGCGGTGCTTTTACCGGCTCCAGATTGTCGTCGGCACCTACCGCCGGTGCGCTTTCCTTTGCAGCCTCCGGGGCGCTTGCTGCGCCTTCGAAACTTGCTGCCGTTGCAGCGGCATTGCCGGAAACGCGTTCCGCGGCCGAATTATTTTGGGCAAAGGAATTGCCGGATGCCATTCCGCTTCCGGCATTCACGCCTCGACCAAACCGAAGCCGCAGTTCTGCGGTCTCCATTTCAAATTCCGTCAAATCCGATTCCTTGAATTCGTTCAGAAGATCCTTGACGATTTTCTGACTGTCCATAGTTCACCTACTGATATTTCTCAACGCAAGCAACAACGTCGCTGACCAGCTTCATGTTCGGAAGCTCGGTGTCCGGAATCTTCACGCCGAACTCGTCTTCCAGTGCCATTACCAGCTCTACGGCATCCAGGGAATCGATCTTCAGATCCTCTGCGATGGATGCTTCCGGTGTGATCTTGTCCTCGTCACAGCTCAGGGTGTCTATCATCACTTCTTTTACTCTGTCAAATGTCATTTTCTTGTCTCCTTCTTTGTTTGGTTTCATTTTGGAAATATTTTTTTCGGTATGTTTGTTGGTTAAAATATTTTTTGTAAAGAAATTTAAATAAAATATTTTAACTAAAATTCTTGAATATAATACACCCGGTTCCCGCCGGTGTCAATACGAGTTATGTGAAGAATCCTTCATATAGTTAAAATTTTTTAATAAAGCGCGGGTGCCGGCAGCACGCGGCCTGTGCCTGAGGAAATCCGGGGGCTGTTCGCGTGGGGCGGCGGAAATTTTCGATTGACAGAAACTGTTTTTATGGACATACTGGTGGTAGGATTATTAATAAAGGAAGGGAGGCACACCATGCCGCATATTAATGTAAAGATGTTCCCGGGACGGGACGACGAGAAGAAGAAGGATCTTGCGGATAAGCTGCTGCAGTGCGCACAGGAAGCGCTGGGCTGCCCGGCGGAAGCACTTTCCGTATCCGTTGAGGATGTTGCACCGGAAGATTGGAACCGGGATGTTGGGGAGAAGATTCCGGAAGATAAGATCTACTCCGGCGAGATGTACAAGGTAAAATAGTCGGCTTAGCGACTTCACGTTGTCGGCTTGGCGATTTCAAAAGGGAATGATGCAAACAGCTGCGGCTTCGGAAGGGAAGATTGGATTCCCGACCGGGCCGCAGTTGTTTTTTGCATCTTCGCCGGCGCGCGGCTCCGGACTTGGTGCAAGGATTCCCTCTAACCCTTATCCTTCCGTTTCTCTTGCACCAAGTTTCATTCTCTTTTTGTCGGCGCGTGACTTCCGGCTGCCCGGCGCGCCGCACATATTTGTATGTCCGCACAAATAATTTGTTCTATTTTGTGTACATGGCTTATTTTTTATTGCATTCCACAAATTCTTGAGTATAATATAGTTTATCAAAACAATTAAACAGTCTAGAGGGATTGCAGATTACCCGAAGGACGTGAATTCCCCCGCGGGTTCAAAGGGTATAGATAAAACAGGGAGATAAGGAGATAAGGAAATGAATAATCGAAAAGTTGGAATCGTCGGTGTCGGTCACGTAGGAGCTCATGTTGCGTATAGCTTAGCAATTCAGGGCATCGTGGACGAACTGGTGCTGGCGGACACGGATACCGCCAGAGTAGAGAGTGAATATCAGGATTTGTTGGATGCACTGCCGCATATGCCGCACCGCACCAGAGTGTCCATCGGAGAATATGAGGATTTGGCCGATTGCGATTTAATCGTTAACAGTGCCGGTCACATTGAGTTGCTCTTGGGATCCGACGATCGGTCCAGAGAGCTGAAGTTCACGATTCCCGCCGTTCACACCTGGGTGGACCGCGTTCGTAAAGCCGGTTTCGACGGCGTGGTTCTCAACATCAGCAACCCGTGCGACGTCGTTACCCGGGAAATTGCCAAAAACCTCGGCCTTCCGAAGGGCCGCGTGCTGGGCACCGGAACTGGTCTGGATTCCGCCCGACTGGTCACTCAGATTGTAAAAAAGACCAATGTGGACCCGAGTTCTATCCAGGCCTTCATGTTCGGTGAACACGGCAACTCCATGTTTGCCGCCTGGTCCTGTGCCACCGTCAACGGCCTGTCCATCGACGAGATGGCGAAACAGGACCCTCGCTGGGATTTCGACCGGCCGGAAGTGGAGCAGCTGGGCCGTCACGGCGGTTGGGTCACCTTCAGCTGGAAGCACGCCACCGAGTATTCCGTTGCCACCACCGCTGCGCGCATGGTAAAAGCAATTCTTCACGACGAGAAGATTCTCATGCCGGCCAGCACCGAGCTGAACGGCGAGTACGGTCAAAGCGACGTCTACGCCGGCGTTCCATGCATCATCGGCAAAGACGGCGTGGAGCGCGTCGTGGAATTCCCACTGACGCAGAAAGAGCTGTCCAAATTCAACGACAGCTGCAACGCTATCCGCGCCAACATCAAGATTGCAGACTCGCTGTAGTCATTAATTTCCATAAAAAAGCATATATCGCCTCGCCGGAATCGTCCGACCTTCCACTGACAAATTGCGTTTCCGGCCTTGCATTTGCATAGTGATGGGACTATGGTACCTTTGCCAACCTAAGTTTCATTCATTATATTATCACACATGAGAGAGCAGGTTCCGTTTTTCGGGACCTGCTCTCTTCTAGCGATTCGAACTCTCAAAAGGGAAAGAGCGAAATGGCCTATCTCCATTCCGCTCTTCAAATTATCCGTATTATTTAATTATTCTGCATTGGGGCAATCCTCTGCATTCTTTCGCGCCTCAACAAAAGCTTGCAGTTCAACTTCGGTCGCAGTCCCGGTTTCTTTGAGGACTACTTCCAGCGGAAGGTATCCGGATTCAAACATTTCAAGGATGGTATCTATGCGACCTTCTGCACGACCCTCTGCGAAATAAGCTTTGAATTTATCTTCCAGCAACATATAAACCCTCTCCCATCGTACATTATTTCGGGATTTAACGACCTCGTTCTGGATTCGATTAGTGAGCAGTGTATTCGGGTTATCCCCGCAGAGGTAGCGGAGAAAGCCTTGCAGTTCCGGCGACATATCCGGAATCGTGCTTTTGGCATTGATGAACACTTTAATCGCACCGTCATCCAGATGAAGATCCGATGATTCCTGACAGACATTTTCGAAGGTGTATTTCGGAAATCCTTTCCCAAACAAATCAAAGGTGTTGATGAAAATGATGTAACTCTGTTTCAGCTCATCGTAGCCGGTCCCGGAGCTAATCATATTTAAATCAACGGTACCTTGGTAATAGCGACTTCGTTTCGGCAGGTTTCCGGTATTGGAGGTCTGCATTTCAATGTTGTATGCGGTACTGAGATCGTCTTCAAAGTAGACGTCCAAGCGAACCCCTTTCTGATCCAAGGCGAGATCGATGGATTTCTGAGTTTCACTGTAAGCCACTTTGCCAACCTTTCGGTCCAGCAGCAATTCCACCAATTCTTTGCAAATGTCCGGATTGTTCTGCATAATGTTGCAGAACAAAAAATCATCGGTAAACGACAATTCTTTGTAAGTTTTGTACTTTCTTCTCGTACTCATCTATTTCTCGTCTCCTTATTTTAAAATCAAATATGGTTCCTGTCAAATCTTAATGGCAAATACCGAAACTATATTTGACTTGCAATAACGATGAGCGCGCGCGTATGTTTCTGAAATTTCATGGTTCCATCCTATCAGAAATAGTTTTAAGCGCAATATGCTTAGAACAAAAAGGACTGAACCCACCGATAAAAAAACTATATCACCCTAATTTTAAACCTAGGCTGTCTCCGAACCTGCAATTCCCCTTCGGACATTCTGTAGAAAAATAATTTATTTTTGCCTTGACAACTTTACGCTTTTAGTATACTATGCTTATAAAGAATAATTCCTAATAAGGAGACTCCATGAAACGACGCAATACCATACAACGGAATTTGGTGCTGGAGGCGATCCGCACCATGAAGAGTCATGTTACCGCAGAAGAAGTTTTTGAATTCATTCGAAAGGCGCACCCCAACATCGGAAAGGGCACCATCTACCGGAATCTGGGAATTCTGGCGGAGGAAGGCGAGATTCGCCGGGTGGAAATCCCGGACGGCCCAGATCGATTTGATTTTACCCTGAAGGATCACTACCACGTGCGGTGCATTCGATGCGGCGAGGTCTTCGACGTGAAGATGGACGTACTTTCGGATTTGATGGCGAAGGTTCGGGGGCCTCAGGGGATGGAATTTCTGGATTACGATATTTCTTTTAAAGGAATCTGCCCGGATTGCCGGACGAAATAGCACAATTTCAACAAGGAGGAAGAAAATGGCTAAAAATAAGTACACCGGAACACAAACCGAAAAGAATTTGCAGGAAGCATTTTCCGGAGAATCTCAGGCAAGAAACAAATACACCTATTTTGCATCGGTAGCGAAGAAGGAAGGCTATGAGCAGATGGCGGCCCTCTTCCTGAAAACCGCGGACAACGAAAAGGAACACGCAAAGATGTGGTTCAAGGAATTGGCAGAGCTGAGCGATACGCCGGCCAATCTGGCGGCGGCCGCTGCCGGCGAGAATTACGAATGGACCGACATGTACGACGGTTTTGCAAAGACTGCGGACGAGGAAGGTTTCCCGGAACTGGCGGCGAAATTCCGCGCAGTGGCGGCCATCGAGAAGCACCACGAAGAGAGATACCGGGCGCTGCTGAAGAATATCGAGACTTCTCAGGTATTCGAGAAGAGCGAAGTGAAGGTATGGGAATGCCGGAACTGCGGTCATATCGTGGTAGGAACCAAGGCGCCGGAGGTATGTCCGGTATGCAATCACCCGCAGAGCTATTTTGAAGTTCATGCGGAGAATTATTAATCGATAAAAGGAGGTACGATTATGAAGTACGTATGCAATGTATGCGGATGGGAATACGATGAAGAGAAGGGTTATCCGGAAGGCGGAATCGCACCGGGCACCAAGTGGGAAGACGTTCCGGAGGATTTTGAATGTCCTCTGTGCTCCGTTGGAAAAGACCAGTTCTCGGAAGAATAATTTTACAGCCCTCAATTAACACTAAAGAGATAGCGGCGAAGAGCCGGAGCGGGAAGCCCGCTCCGGCTCTTCGCCTTTTCGATTCGCATCGTCACAGACTCTTCACATTATAATTAGCACTCAATTGTTGACAGTGCTAACAAAAAGAGTTATAACATACTTGTAATCGGAAAGAGGTTACAACAAGAGAACAGATGAGTTCCCACCAGGAGTGTTCTCCCCGAGAGACTCCACCGGTTCTCCTTCGATTGTATATAACGTCAGTAAAAGGAGGATTTAATTATGTTACTGCCTAGTGTATTTACGAATGATTTTACAAATGATGACTTTTTCGATGATTTCTTTAACGCTCCGACGAGAAGAAACTACATGCCGTCCGCAAGCATGAAGTGCGATGTGAAGGAACTGGATCAGTCCTATCAGATTGATATGCAGCTTCCGGGATACGACAAGGACGACGTAGAAGTTTCCGTGGACAAGGGTTACCTCACCGTATCCGCTTCCCACAAGGAGAACAAAGAAGACAAGGAAGACGGCAAGTACATCCGGAAGGAATGCTTTACCGGCAGTTGCCAGCGCAGCTTCTATGTAGGTGACGCCGTAAAAGGCGAGGACATCAGCGCCGCATTCAACAACGGCGTTCTGAGCCTGACCGTTCCAAAGGCCGAAGCGCTTCCGCAGAATGAAACCAAGCAGTTGGTTCACATCGAAGGATAGTCCAACGAGAGACGTTCCCGCAACGCTCCGATAAAAAAAGAATTCGCAGGGTCGGAAGTTTCCGGCTCTGCGATTTTTATTTTACCCGATTCTATTGTGCATTCTACTTCAGCCGCTGGGATTCGATAAATTCTTTTTTCTTCACCCGGAACGGCGTGCAGTTGCTGCCGTAGAACTCGTACGGCTCGCCGATAACTTCGGCGCCCATTTTCAAAAGTATTTTCAGTGTCACATCCCGAGCGTCTCCATACACCTCCGAAGCTCCCAGAGCAAACAGTGCACTCAAAACCCCGCGCAGCAGGTCGGTGCCCAGATGGCGGTGCCGAAAGCTTGGATGAACGGCAAAACGCCCTACATGCGGTCCCTCCGGTTCTTCCCAGGATACGATTCCCCCCACGATCCTGCCGGAAATCTCTATGCACCACCACTGAGGTGATTTCTCTGCCGGAATGTCATCCATGTCCCGGGGGATGCCCTGCTCGATTTCAAAAACATCGGATACCAGGGTCAGCACCCGTTCCTTCTCCTCCGGTCGAACGCGGCGCATCACCGTCAGCTTTTCTCGATTCTCCATTCGTCCTCCACGATTCTTTCTTTATAAGATTAAATCCATAGACCCGATTTTAAACCCATTGTTAAGTACTATGATACCATAGATTCCCCCGGATAGCAAAGTTCCCCGGCTCCGAAACCTTCCGAAGCCGGGGAACTCAATTCGAATTTTTCAGAACAACAAGTTGCTTAACGAACTACTTTGTCTTAACGCTCTTTGCGGAAGACCAACTTGAATAGTATTTTGCCTTTCCAACTTTCTTGTAGGTACGAACTCTTACATAGTACTTCTTATGCTTCTTGAGCTTCTTTACCTTGAGCTTGGTCTTCTTGTAAGATGTCAGGCTCTTTGTCTTCGGTGATTTGAACTTCTTGGAAGTGCTGTACTGTACCTGATATCCGGAAGTCTGCTTGGACTGCTTCTTCACGTATACGGTGAATGATTTCTTGCCCTTCTTCAGCTTCTTGACAGCGGACTTCGGCGGATTAATCTTGAAGGATACGGTCTTGGAACCTGCGTAATCGTTCTTCAGGGTAACCTTAACGGTGTACTTTCCAACATTCTTTCTGCCCTTTCCGTAGGATACGGAGTAGTTGTCCTTGGTCAGCACAGTGCCGTTGACGGAAACTTTTACACCAGGCGTCTTCACCTTTCCGTTGTAGGTGTAGGTGGAAGTGCTCAGCTTTACGCTCGGTGTTGCTTTTACAACGTTCTTCTTCCAGTGTGAGAATACGGTGGTGTCCTTGTCGAATACGGTGTCGGCCGTTACAGCGTCGCCACCCTCTGCGGCGGTGAACCATCCCGCGAAGGTGTATCCGTCTCTTGCTGCGGTTGGAAGCTCTGCCAGCTTTCCGTCCTTGTCGGTTCTTGCAGTTTCGGCATCGGCCTTGCCCTCGCCGGCATCAAAGGTCACCTTGCGAACCAGCACGATTTCGTGGGCCTTACCCTGCGGTACGACCTTTGCGTAATCACCTTTCCCGTTTACCTGATCTTCCACCAGAGAAGTCAGTGTGACTTTCGCATTTCCTTCAAAAGCCGCTGCGTCCAGAACTTTTACGGTTGTCGGCAGGTCGATGGACTTGCACTCGGAAGTCAGCGTCTGATAGAAGGCTTTCTTTCCGATGCTTTCCAGACCTTCGTGCAATACCACTTTGTTGATGGTTGCCTTGATGTAATCCTGCGTTCTCTGGAATGCACAGCTGCCGATTGTCTTTACGTTTTCGGGGATTTCCAGTTCCTTCATCTGGTTATTCCAGAATGCGTAGCTATCGATTTTCTCCACCGTGCCGGAGATTTTCAGTGTTTCCACATAGTTTCCGGCAAATGCACGGGCGCCAATGGTTTTAATTCCTTCCGGAATCTCTACAACCTTAACCTTTTGATTGGTGAACATGCCGGCCGGAATGGCGGTCATGCCCTTGGACAGCTTCACCTTTTCGATATGGGTGGTTGCCTTCTCCGTATTGGTGAATGCACCGCTGCCTACGGATGTAACGCTGTCCGGAAGGCTTACCTCTGTGAGCGGCGCGTTCTGGAATGCGGTATTTCCGATGGTCTTCAGCGTCTCCGGGAATTCCACTGCCTTCACGCCGTGCTTTACCTCAGAAGTCGTCATATCCACTACGGCAGAAAACGCAAAATTTCCGATGCTTTCCAGCTTTGCCGGAAGCTTTACGGAATCCGGAGCGTATACGGTGTCGTCGGCTGCCTTGTAGCCAAAGGTGCCTACGCCATTGGTTCCGTTGCCGATTGCGGTTACATCCTCACCGGCTGCGTTCTGATCCGGAAGTACCAGGTTGGTATCGTTCTGAATCTTAATCTTTCCGCTTTCCGAAAGACCGGTGATGGTGGTTCCGTCGAAGGTGAAATGTGCGGTGCCCCATGGCTTCTCCGCCCACGCTTCGGCCGGGATAGCATCGCCGACGAACGGCTTCTGATACGCATTGTTGTCCACGTACGAGCCCTTGGTCTTTGGAATATAAAGGTGTACGATTCCGTTCTCCACTCCGGTATTGCTTCTAAACGCCATGTTGGTTACCTTTTCGGTCTTGTCCGGCAGCCATACGGATTTGATTTTATTCATGAAAAATGCAATGTTATCGATTGCCAACGAGAAATCCGTGGTTTCCGGGAAGTTCAGCGTATCGATGGCACAAGCTGCAAATGCGGAATTTCCAATCAACTTAATAGTGGATGGGAATGTCACTTCCTTCAGATTCGGATTTTTTGAAAACCCGTTGGGAGCTACGTAGAACACACCTTCCGGAAGGGTTACTTCTTTCAAATCGTTGCTCTGGAATGCCAGGTTTCCGATAAAGAAGTCTCCCCGTTCCTTTACGTTACTGTCCCAATTGGTGTCATTGGCCGTCTTCACGTTCTCCGGGAACTGAACGGAGGTAAGACCCATCTTTTTAAATGCTTCCTTACCAACGCCCTGAACCTTCTTGCCGTTCGGATCCTTCTCCGGAATCACCAAGTCTTTGTTGTTCTCCAGTTTCGCTTTGCCGGAGTCCGACAGGCCGGTTACAACCCATACCTTAGTCTTTAAATACGCCGCATCATCATTGGACGGACAAATCTTCTCATTGTCACCGATTTCCCATTCCCCATAGGTGAAGTCGGTCGCTTCCCATGCATTGGATGCCGGTGTTTCATCCTTCTTCTCTTCGCCGGTTCCTTCTCCCGGTACGATTGGAAGTTCGTTTTCATCCAGCTGAGCATCTTCCTGTACAGAAGCTTTCCCTTTTGCCTGATTGTTTTCTACGCTCTGTTCGGTCGCTGCCTTCGCGGAAGCATCGGCGTCTGCAGGAGCTTCTCCATCCTCTGCCGCAAAAGCGCTGAACGGTGTCGCCACCATCATTGCCGAGAGCAGAAAGGCCAGAGACTGTTTCTTGTCCATGGTAATTCTCCTTTCATGGTTCATTGGTTTTAACTTTCTTAATTAATATATGCGGCGGTGCAGTTCGAGCAGATTTTAGGCAGAACTGCACCGTTGTCATATCGCGTGTTTGGCAGGACTATTTCGTCTTTACCTTCTTGACCTTCGACCATCCGGAGTAATACTTCTTCCCCTTTACGGTCTTATAGGTCCGCATGTGAACGTAATACGTCTTTCTCTTCTTTAACTTCTTTACCGTCACCTTCGTCTTCTTATAGGACTTCACGGTAGTAGTCTTCGCCTTCTTGAACTTCTTGGAAGTGCTGTACTGCACCTGATATCCGGTCGTCCAAGTCTTGGAAGATTTCTTCCAAGTTGCTTTGAAAGACTTCTTGCCCTTCTTCACGCTCTTCAGGGAAGTTCCCTTCGGGTTGATTTTGAAGGTCTTTGTAATCGTTCCGTTGTAGTTTCCGATTCCGGTAATCTTAATCGCTGCAGTTCCCACCGACTTGTTTCCGGAATAGCTCACCTTGTATTCGCTGCCGCTGTTCAGCGCCATCAAGGAATTCTTTACAGAAACCTTCTGGGTCTGGGACTTTCCGCTGTAGGTCTTGTCCTTCATTCCGTAAACCTTGGTTCCGTTCTTCGCCAGGCTGCGAAGCTGAACCCGGAAGTTCTCATCCGCCGTATTCACCTTGAGCAAATTGCTGTTATTGGTCAGCACCAGCACCGGGTGTCCGCTGATTCGGGTATTTCCGGTGTTGTTCATAAATGCCGCCTTTCCGATGCTTTCCACGGAATCCGGCAGGACCACGGTGGACAGATGTCCTTCCTTAAATGCTCTTTCGCCGATGGTCTTCACGCCGTTCTCAATGGTCAGCTTTTCCAGAGATGCGGCCTTATAGGTTCCTTCAAAAGCACTTTCCCCCACTTCTTTTACATTGCCCGGAATGGTCAGGCTCTTCATCTGATGCAGATGGAAGGCCTTTCTTCCGATCTTTGTAACGGATTTCGGAATGGTCAAGCTCTTCAGGCGAGCACCGGCAAATGCGGTCTGTCCGATTTCCGTCACTCCCTCCGGAATGGTAATGCTGCTCATCCGGATATTCATGGAGAAGGCGCCGGCCGGAATTACCGTCATCTTATCCGACAGCTTCAGCTTGTAGATGTTGTTCATGGAGAAGGCGCCATCGCCTACTGCGGTTACCGAATTCGGAAGTTCCACGTTACACAGGTGGTTTCCGTGGAATGCGCTTCCGCCCACGTAGGTGAGATACTTCTGATCCGCCAGGAAGTGATCCTCACCCGTGGTACCGGTCGGGGTATCCACTACGTTTCCGTCCGCATCGTGGTTCCGCAGGTTGTTGTATTCGAAGGCACTCGCTTCAATCCGCTCCAGGTATTTCGGGAACTTTACGGACTGCAGGCCGTTCGGCGATGTGCAGTCGTACTTGCCGATGGTGACTTCCGCCAACGGAATGGCAAACGCCTCCTTGCCAATTACGGTGATGTATTCCTTCGCTTCGCGGGAGGCCTTGTCCGGAATCACCAGATGATGATTGTTCATCCGAACTTTCTTTCCGGCATCGCTCCAGCCCAATACGGTTTTGCCGTCCTCGCTGAAGGTAAAGTCGCTGTACTCCCAGCCGGTTCCCACCAGCTTGTCGTATTTCAGCTCATGGCCGTCGCCCTTTGCGGCCACCTTTTCGTACGGTGTCTCTCCTGCAATCTGCTTGTTGGAAGAGGTCCAAATCTCCGCAACAACGGTGTTTCCGTTAAATGCGTTCGCCGGCAGTACTTCCACGCTGTCCGGAAGTTCTGTTTCTTTCAGTGCACTGCGGCCAAAAGCATTTTCGCCGATGCTCTTCAGTTTCCGATTCAGCTTCAGTTCGGTCAGCGTCTTGCTCAGGCTGCTGTCCGTTACCGCAAACGCGGAATTGCCGATCTCGGTTACGTTATCGGAGAGCGCCAGCTTTTTCATCTGATGATTCTCAAATGCGTTATTTCCGACAGTCTTCAGCTCTTCATTCAACGCCAGATTTTCTACCTTGTTATCTGCAAACGCACCGCTGCCGATTTCGGTGATGCTCTTCGGCAGGGTCACGCTCTTCAGCTTCTGTCCCCGGAATGCATTTTCCGGAATTACGGACACGCCGGTGGAGAGGGACACTTTTTCCAACGCTGCCGCATTCTTGTCGGTCGCCTCAAAGGCACCCTTTCCAATTGTTTTTACCGACTTCGGAACCTGCAGCTCCGTTGCCTTGCTGTTTCGGAACGCATAGTTTCCGATGGTCTCCAACTGATCCGGGAGTTCGATTTCCGTCAGTCCGGATGCACCCTCTGCCGATGCGTCAAATGCGTAGTCCCCGACGCTCTTCAGGGTTCTCGGCAGAATCACTTTCTCCGGAACGTAGGTCTTTCCGCCTTCTGTGTAACCGAAGGTTCCAATGCCTTCCGTGCCGTTTGCGATTCCGGTAACCGGCACGCCGTTCACGCGGCTTGGAATAATCACTTCCGCGTTATTCTTCAACTTCGCCTTGCCCGCTGCGGAGAGACCGGTGACGATATTTCCGGCGGAATTATGCGTAAAATGTCTGGATCCCCATGGTGCCTCTGCCGCCGGAATCTGACCGACAATCAGCTTCTGCACATTGGATTTTCCGTTGGAAATACTTTCCAGACCATCCGGAACGTTTCCGATTACAGCTGCGTATACCGATACCACGCCGCCGGACTGCTCTTCCGGTGTTCCCGTCTCTACTTTTTCCTTGCCGGTGTTTCCGATAAATGCATCCCCCTTCATGGAAGCGGAGGCCATCGGAATTTCTACCGACTGAATCTTGTTTCCGGCGAAGCATCGAGCTTCCAGCACCGGAGAATTATCGCCCACGTCTTCAAAGCTTGCTTCTCGAATCTGGTTAGCTTCAAAAGCACTTTCGCCAATTCTTGTCACGGTAGACGGAATTTCCACCTTGGTCAAACGATTGTCGCGGAAAGAATCCTTTCCCAGTTCCTTTACGCCGTAGCTGATTTCCACTTCGTTGAGACTGTTTCCGCGGAATGCCCCTTCTCCTACGGTAAAGTTCTCCGTATACGGCAGCTCTGCCGATGTGAGCCCTTTTTCGCGGAACGCTTCTGCAGCCACGCCGGTCACTGCATTTCCTTCATCATCCGATTTCGGAAGAACGATGTCCTTGTTCTGCGCCCGCTTCTTCTCTCCCAGCTCCGAAAATCCGGTAATTTCATTCGTTCCGGATTCTTCCTTGGAATAGGTATAGTCGTCGGAAGTCCAGATCATCGGATCTGCCAGATACAGTTTGTGGTACGCTTCCGCTCCCGCACTCGGACGCGGGAAGTTCGTCGTGTCGTTGTACTGTTCTTCATTCTTTACGTAGACCTTTGTCACGCTGCCGTTCACCTTGTGCCCGTCGGATGTGTATTCCTTTCGGAAGGTGTTGAGCTTCAATCCTTTTACGGCTGTCGGCAAGTCAATTTCCGCGATTACCTTGTTCCGGAATGCGTTGTCTCCAATGACCTCCAGGCCTTCCGGCAGGGATACGGTGCACGGCTCGTTGAGATAGTTCTTGGTGGAGAACGCATATTCGCCGATTTCCTTTACGGACTCCGGAATCACGATATTGTGAATGTTGTTTCCGGCAAAGGCCCGGCTTCCGATTTTCGTCACGGTGTCCGGAATCTCAATTTCCGTCAGGTTCGTCATGTAGTGGTACTTGTCGCTGCAGCCGAATGCCGCATCCGAAATCTCCCGCAAGTTCTTCGAAAGAATAATTCGCTCAATATTGGAGTTGGAACTAAAAGCACCGTTTCCGAGATGATTTACGCTGTCCGGCAGAACCACGGATGTCAGATCGTTGTTGGAGAACGCCAGCATGCCGATGCCGGTGAGGGTTCCGGAGAACGCAACTTCCTTCAGTCCGCTGCTGCAGAACGCTCGGTCGCCGATTTTGCGAATGGTGTTCGGCATATACACGGAGTCGAACTTTTCAGCTTCCGTCGCAAACAGACCGGTGTAGCTGTCGGTAGCGCTAATTTCCACCACCGTCTCGCCGTCCGGTGTCTTGCTCGGAATTACCAGGTCCTTGTTCACTTTTCTTTTGGCAATACCGCTCTTGGAAAGCCCGGTAATTACGCCGTCTTCGTTGTACTCGAAATCCTTTGCATTCCACAAAGTCTTATCCGGATTCTGATTGGCCTCCGATCCGTCGCACACAACCAGCTTCTGGTACGGGGAATAGATATTGGTGTTCTTTCCCTCCACAGAGTGCAGCCGATTCTGAAGCTTATCCTTCAGTCCCGGGTTATCGGTATACATATATACCAGACCGGCAGTCCGTGTCTCGCCCTGAAGATCTGTTTCCAGCTTGTTTTCTTTGCCCCATGGGTTTACCTTCGGTGCATCCGCCATTCCCGGGTTGTATGCGAACGCAAATTTGTTCACCACCTCGGTGAAGTTCGGGAGGCGCACTGATTTGATGTTGTTAAATGCAAACGGCATGCCGTGAAGTTCCATCATAAAGTCCGTCGTTACAGGGAATTGAACATCGGTAATCTTATTGTCCGCAAAGCCCTGGTTTTCAATCCACCAGATGGTCTTCGGGAGTTTTACTTTTGTAATCTCATTCCGCTCAAAGGCCTTTGCCAATACGGAAATAACGCCGGTCGGAAGAACGACTTCTTTCAGTTTATTTCCATAAAAAGAGCTCTCGCCGATGACAAAGTTTCCGCGGCGGGAAACCCGCTCTTCGTCGGTCTTTGCCAGCGGATCGTCGTAAGGAGTCAGCATTCCCGTCGGGAACTGAACCGATTCCAGGTCCTTTTCTTTGAATGCGCTCTCGCCGATTCCCACGATATTCTTTCCATCCGGTCCCTTCGCCGGGATTACCAGATTTTTGTTGTTCTTCAGCTTCTCTTCCCCCTGCTTGGAAAAACCGGTGATGACTTTTCCGCGAACATAAAACTGCCGGCTGTAGTCACAACCGTACATCAGCTTTTCATATTCTCCATAGGTGAAATCCGCGATTGTCCATTTATCGCTAACAGCCTCGGATTCGGTCTTCTCTGCTGCCTTTGCCGCTTCTTTCGAAGCTTCGGCAGCCGCAGATTCCCCAGTCTTTTTTTCTTTTGCCGAGTCCTGTTCTCCGGTTGCGCCTTCTTCCGAATCCTTTGCGGATTCTGCCGAAGAATCACCTTTCTCACTTTCAGCTGCGTCCCCGCGATCCTGTTCGGATGCCTTGTCCGGATTTACCGGTTCATTGGATTCACTCTCATTGGCAGAACCCGCTGCTCCGGAAATCTCCTGGGCAAATGTCATGCAAGGAGTCGCAACCATGAATAGGGCCAGTGCCCATGCAATCCATCGTTTCTTTTCCATAACGCCAACCTCATTTCCTAAGTAATAATTCGTCATCCCCTGTCTAAACATGGTATCAACCATTTCGGTATAATTAAAATTGGTTTTATCAATTTTGTTTTTTTCGTTATAGGGAAACTCTATACTTCGGAACTCGGTTCTAATAGTAAAAGCTTCTCCCGGATTTCTCCGAGAGAAGCTTCTGTGTAATCGTTTGTGTCATGGATGGTATCCGAAAAGAGCATGCGCTGCCTGAAAGTCCTATTTTCCTTCCGACTCTTGAATCAGCCGAAGCTTCTCGCTGCGCGTCATCTTCTTGATGGCGCATTCCCGCCGCAGAGCTTCCGTCTTATTCATGTATTCCTCATAATATTCCAGCCGCACCGGTCTCCGCGCCCGGGTGTACTTGGCCCCTTTGCCGGCATTGTGCATGGCCACCCGGTGCTCCAGATCCGTGGTCCAGCCGGTGTACAGGGTGCCGTCCCCGCACCGGAGAATATATACGTATTGTGTCTTCTGCTGATTCTCTTCCACTTCGCGCTTCTTTCTTCGTTCGGAATTGCGGCATTCGGGCCAATCCCGGCTCTGCCCGCAATTTTTTAGTGATACTTTTTTCTTTTATATAGTACCACACCGAAAATCCATCCGCCACACAGAAGAAGTGTGACAATTCCGGCGGCGTAATACGGCGCGTCGCTGTTCCCCACTCCGGTGACCGTGGCGATGGGGCGGTTGTTGGTGACGATTACTTCAATGTCCCCATCCTCTTCATCCAGCACTTCCGTCTCCGTGGCAAGTTCCTTTCCCGCATCGGCGTTTTCCCGCTGAATGGCTTGATGCGTCGGTTTTTCCCCGGTGGCCTTCTGTCGATAGGAGGCGATGTGATCGCTGGGCGCTTCGGCAATCCGATACGTTGTACCCGCCGGAAGGTCTTTGAACTGCGCGCTTTCGTCGTCCTTCAGTTTCAGACGAAGTTCCGCCTTCCCGCTTTCATCCGAAGAAAAACCTTTTTCCGTAAGTTTTCCGGCGTCCGCAGCTTCGATGCCGTCTGCCTCGTATTCGGCGGAAGGTTTCAGTCCGGACAAGTTCACTTGAAATTCGAACTTCTTGCTTCGGTCTCCCAAAGCACCGGTCACTTCCTTGCGCAAGGTCAGTGTCCCCACCGGAATTTTTCGGTACACCACTTCGATATGGTGGTCCTTCTGAACGTCGGTAAAAGTATATTCGCTTGGATATTCTTTTATGTTTACCGCTTCGCCGTCCACGGTCACCTTCTCCAGTTCATAGCCATCGTTCGGACGGTAGTGGATGGTCTCGTCGTCTCCTTCTCCCACCACCACGTCGGAATCGATGGTGCCGCCGGTCACTTTGGTGGTTATCTTGTGTTCAATCCGTTGGAATTGGACATCGATGGTGTAGATTTTGGTCTCCAGTTCCCGGCCCGTCTTGGCGCTTCGCGGATGCACCGGGCAGGTGTACAAGCGGTCGAAGCGATAGGTTCCGCCTGCCGGATTGAAGTCCGTCGGTTCCCCCTCCACCGTCAGGGATTTTACCCGGTACCCTTTGGCCGGGGTGTAATCGTAGGTGGTGGAGCTGTTGATGATATAAGTGGTGAGGCCTTCCTTCTGAATGGATCCGCCCTCGCCTCGAGTGGCTTTCACCGCCACCTCCGGCTGCGTCCACAGAGCCGTCCCCATCATTTTCCCGGAAATGCTGATGGAACCCGTCCATTTGAAACTAAAGCCCTGGGGCTTCACCGGAGAAATAAAACCGGAGTAATAGGTTCCGTTGTCGCCGCTGGTTCCGGTGGCCTTGTTGTAGGCTTCCATCTTCGCACCGTCCCCGCAGACCCGCAGGTTCTCTCCTATCGTTGTCACCTTCTCCAGCGTCTGCATCGCTTTGTTGGCATCGGTTTTCTTCGCCAGCGCCACCGGGCTCTCGAAACCGGAAATCAGCTCCACGCCCTCTGCATAGGGTCCGTTATACCGTTCCGCCGCGCTCTTCCCCTTGGCGATGGTGGTATCCTCCACGTCCAGATCCCGGAATCCGAACAGAAGCCGCGGATATTTGGCTTCATCCACCGGCGTATCCGTTCCCGACTGAAGAATCTGAATCTTCACATTACACTTCGTGGTAATGCAGGCTCCCGCCAACGAATTGGCCGTGGTTCCGTTGTTCACGCTGTATTTCGTGCGCGGAGAAGCGGTACACAGCTCCGTGGCTTTGCTGTTCGGTGACGACGACTGGAGAATGGGCACGTATACCTTCGTATCGTTTCCGATTTTTGAATTCTGATTTTTCCCCAGGGAAAAAGTCCATCCGCTCACCACCACCTTCACGTCGGCCTTGGTGTTGTCCGAAAGAACCGCCCGATTCCTCCAGCGCAGAGTGATATTTCCTTTTACCTCGTTGGCCTTTGTAACCGCATTGCTTGTGTCATTTCGATTTCGCGTTCCGAACTTCACAGTTCCGTAGTACGCCACAAAATCCCGCTTTTCCGTCTGGTTGTTCCCCACGTATCCGTTGTATTTGTGGATGTTTCCGTTCGTGGTGGTAATCTCCGCTTCCTGCAGGGGCAGCCCGGTAATCTTCGCGTAATTCTCCGGCAGCTCTTGGAATCGGTCGTAGGTCACCCGAAGATTTTTGGTGGCACCGTATGTGGGCACGCCCACACCGATTGTAAGCAGGGTAAAAAGAAGCAGCATGCCGACGGTGGTACCCGTCCGGCCGCCCTTTCTGTTTCGGCGATTCTTCCGCAGGAAAAACAGTGCCGCCAGCGCGCCGAGCAAGCCCGCGCCCGGGAGAAGCAGGGATTTCGCATCCCCCGTCTCCACCGGAGCCGCCTTCTCATACCGATCTTCGTACCGAATTTCCGTCACCTTCTCTCCGTCCGTCTCAATCACTTGCTGCACCTCTCCGTCGCTTCGCACCACCACCGTTACTCGGTACACCGAGGAATCTCGGGCGGTGACGCCTTTCGGATTGTTCCGTCGATTGACTTCATAGATATACACGCCGGGGCTCGGAAAAACGATTTCCCCAAAAGAACGCGTCTCTCCCGCCGGCACCTGCATCCGGTGCCCTTCTGCGCCTTCCGGCATGGGTGTGTCTTCCGTGGTTCCCCGCAATTGGAAAACCCCTTCCGCATCTACCGGATTTCCCTCTGCGCTGTAGCTCACCTTGATTTCCGTCATCCATCGGCTCTCCGCGCCCACGGAAACCGAATACATCACGCACAAAATCAGGGCGAGCCAAAGCGTCGCTATTTTTTTCGTCATGCTTCTCTCCTTTCTATATGTTGCGCCGTCGCCACAGGAGAAATACCTTCCCCCGAATTTGGTCTTTTCCCACCGTTCCAAAGCATCGACTGTCCGTGGACTCCTCCCGGCAGTCGCCCA
Source organism: uncultured Clostridia bacterium (assembly GCA_934234035.1). Taxonomy (GTDB): domain Bacteria; phylum Bacillota; class Clostridia; order Peptostreptococcales; family Anaerovoracaceae; genus Mogibacterium_A. The sequence goes on from CAKQHH010000021.1 coordinate 28,962, forward strand.
GGATAAAGAACCGGCCCGGTTCCACGGTAATCCTTTCCTTTAAATCTCCGGCCGGCGTTTCGCTGTAAATTCCCATTCCCGGCTGCACCGGCTGAATCCGCCCATCGACAGTAAGGCGGTGATCCTCGGTTTTTCCGATGACCGCTCCCTCGCACCCGGCAATCCGACCCAGGTATACGTTCCCATCCGCTTCATACACCACGCTGTCCCGATTGGTAAAATTCCCGCACCGGTAATACACCACCAGATCTCCTTCCCGAATCGCCGGTGCCATATCGTTTCCGTCCGCAATCCAAATGCCAAATACGAACGTAAAAACAATCCAAAGCGTCAGGGCGAAGGTTCCCGCACGAATCAGGATTCCCTTCCAAATGCTTTTCACGATTCTCTTTTTTCCCGCAATTTCTTCTGTCATTCTTTCCTTCCTTCCGTGTGAGACTCTTCCGGATTCGTCATGCGGCAGAACACCACAATCCTCCGGTCGTCCATATCTCCGGAGCAGGTGGACAGGCATAGGAGCCGGTCCCGGCACGCTCCGGGGACCGGTCGTTTCCGCCTGCACCGGCGGAAGGATTCCATGGGACGTTTCTTTTTTCCGTTTATGCTGTAGATTTTGGAATCATAGGCATCGAATATGCCCGCCCCGATAATCTCCAAATCGTATCGGCCCTCCGGCGTCAGCAGCTGACCCTTTTTGTTTTTACGGAAGAAATTCTTGTTCAAATACTTCTTCAGATCTCCGAACATGGCGCCGCCGGCCATGTGATGTCCGTGAATAAGCTGGTACTCTTGGGCGAAATCCTTGGGACACTGCTCGTCCAGAAACAGGGTGCCGCCGGCGTAGGTTTTTCCGTAGAAGTCCCGGTCCAAGTATTCGAAATTATCTTTTCCCTTCACCACCGGATGGTCCACATGGGTTCCGTCCAAAGTGAGCCAGGCGGCCACATCGGGGTTGATCTGCCGCAGGGCCGCAAAATCCCGGTATTCCACCCCGTCGATCCCCGCCCGTGTGAACCGGTACATGTCATAGTAGGAAAAACCCACCATGAGCAGCAGGGCCAGCACGATGCATTTCAGCAGCCATGCGACGAAGCGGTCCGCCCGAATGCTCCGCCGCACGCGCCGCTCCCAACGATCCAGCTCTCGGCTCTCCTGGGATTTACTCATATTTCCGGCGGCGAGCAGCAATAGCGCCTGCCGCTGCGATGGCCAGAAGTGCCGCCGGGCCCATGCTTTCCGCTACGCCGGTAACGGTTGCCAGATTGCGCTCATTGGTAAAGGCCACCGTGACGGTGCCGTCTTCCGCATCCACGCGCTCCGCTTCTGTGGCCAATGCTTTTTCCTTAATATCGTTGGCTTCCATCTTTTTCAGAATTTCCGGTGTTTTTCCGGAGCCGTTGATCTGATAGGAAGCGATGTGGTCGCTGGCCTGCTCCGTCACTTGATACGCTGCGGAAACCGGCAGCCCGTTCATAACGAATTTTTCATCGTCCCGCAGACGAACAGTAAATTCCGCTTTTCCGGATTCATCGGAAACGACGGTCTTTCCCTGAATCGTTCCCACCGAAGCGCGCACCAAATTCACGCCCTCATCGGTTCGATCCCCCGTATCCGCCGCCGCTTCCTCCGTGGTGTACGCAGTTCCCGGCTCCAAACCGGACAGCGTTACCTGAAATTCGAACGCCTTGTTCCGGTCTCCCAGATTTCCCTTTACGTTGTTGGTGATTACCAGATCCTGGACGTGAGCGTCATTCCAGAAACGATAGGCCTCCAACTGATTTGGATGCTCGCTGTCAGAAGTTCCGACCTTTGCCAGGTTTTCCTTGACGTTTTCCTTGGCATCGGTTCCGCCGTTGTCGGTGATTCCGGAGATGTCGGAGAGGTTCGGCCGATAGTTTTCCTTGCCGGATTCGTTCCGATAGGAGGTGATATTGTGCACGTATACCCCATCTTCCGTGTTTCCCGCATCGTCGGTTTTGTTGGTTACGTAGACGGCCACAAAATAACTGTGGTCATCGTATGTGACGCCCGGCACCTTCTCCGGGTCGGAGCCTTCTTCCGTGAGTTTATATAGGTAATAGCCGGCCTGACGAAACCTAATTTTCACCGGAGTCACGCGGCTCTTCTTCGTGTCGCTGTCCCGCTCCGCAGTCTGAAAATCTCCCACGGTAATCTCGGCATCGGTGCCGGTTACTTTTACCTGATGGTGCTCTGCGGCGGACGCTTCCGGCATGGGCATATTCTCCGCCGCAATGGGCTTGCCGCTGGCGCCGGTGCTTTCGTTGGCGTTGTCAAACCCCCGCACCGCCGTCAGCTTGTACTTCACGTCCCGCAACGTACCCGGGAATTTGCCGGCGTGGTTGGCCGTGAGGATTTTGCCCATGGTCAGGGTGGCTTCGTCGCCGGAAACTGCCTGGCGAGGATCCTTTCCCGCAGCCCATGTGCCGCCCGGGATTGCCGCGCCCAAAGTCAGACAGACGGCCAGCAGACCTGCCCGAATTCTGTGTGATGTGTGATTGGCCGGACCTCCGGTCACTGTGTGGGGGCCGTTGGCCCGTTTTTCTTTTCTCATTTTTCCCTCCTTAGAACTTAGTTTGATGACTTTGCATTTGCTGTGGGGATATTATGGCACATAAAAAATTCCCCTTCAGTACACGTTTGTTTTCATCCGGCATGAATGGGTACTGAAAAGGGGAATCTTAAACTTATTATTCGGTTTTTCGGGATTAAAAATATTTGCTAGTTGGATTGGAGTTGTTTTCTGTATATATGTCTAACAATTTCATTCTTTCGGATTCGACGAGGCGGAGGCGAACCGGATAAGTATTCCGTCGCCACGGGCATCTAGGTCCGCGCCGGGCCGGACGTGGTGCGCCTCTCCCCGCTAGCCCTTGTT
>CAKQHH010000022.1 GCA_934234035.1 uncultured Clostridia bacterium
CTTTGCACCAAGTCTTCGGCCCTTTCCCGCGCTCTGCAGCTTCGGACTTGGTGCAAGGACTCCCGCAAAGCCTTATTTCTCCGTTTCTTTTGCACCAAGTCTTCGGCCCTTTCCCGCGCTCTGCAGCTTCGGACTTGGTGCAAGGACTCCCGCAAAGCCTTATTCCTCCGTTTCCTTTGCACCAAGTCTTCGGCCCTTTCCCCACGGCACCGAGCCCGCTCGGTGCCGCCCCAATCGGAAAGCACTTCCGGGGCACATCCCTCCCATTTCCACAAAAGCAAAAGGAAGCGGCACCCGCGGCGCCGCTTCCCACTTCTTCCCCTATTCGAAGGAAATCCCCGGCCGGGGATTTCCGACTGCTCTTTTCCACGGAAAACCCATAGGCATCCCGGAGGGGTTTTCCGGCAGAAATTCCCGTTTTTATTCTTGCAGGGGAATTTCCGTCATGTCTTCCCGGAGGGACTCCCGGCGAATACTCCGAATGGGACCCCCGAAAAGATTCCTATTTCTCCTTCTCTTCCGACTTCTTTTCCTTCAGCGGGTCGATCTTTACCTTGCCGCCGTTGTTGGAGGAAGCCCAGCCGATCCAGGTTTTGCCCGGGTTCAGGGCAACCATCTTCTTCTCCGGCTCGGAATCCTCATCGTCCTTGTCGGAATCCTTTTTCTCCACCAGAGTGAACAGCTCCAACTGATTGTCCTCGTTCACATCCCATTGGATATCCTTTACGGTGCCGTTGCTGATCAGCTTCGCCTTGCCGCCGGCCAGCTTGTAGTCGCAGTAGGTCACGCCCTGGCCCGTACCGTGGTAATTGGATTTTGTGATGTACTGGGTCTTGTCGAAGAGAATCAGCAGGTTCTCCCGGCTCAGATTGTTCTCAAAATCCTTCGTCTCATACTGTCCGGATTCCTGGTTGTAGGTCCATACCGCATCCTCAAAACTCCGGCTGGACCAGGTGAGGGTCACCTTTCCGCAAGTGTTTTTGCTCAGATCCCGAACGCCCTTGCCGAACTTCAGTTGCGTTACTTTCTTCTTGGTCTTGGTGCGGAACTTCTTGTCCTTGATGGCATCCGCCACCTTGTCGCCGTGAAGCACGCCGGTGTGCTCCGAAGAAACGTCCCGGCTGTTGTCCCGGCTGTACAGATCCACCTTGCCGCTGTAGGTCATCTGGTTGATGTGGTCCACCTTATCTTCCTTGAAAACGGTATTCGCACCCTTATACTCCGAGGAAGACGAACTCTGTCCCCAGTGAATGAAAATCGCGTCGAACAGTTCCGAGAACTTGATGTACGGCGGACGGGCACTTCTCATCGGGCCGATCTTCTTCGGCAGCTTGTTGTAGTCCGCATAGAACCAAAGGGTACGGGTAATTCCACCCTCCACTTCGCCCTGTAAAATAATATCCGGGGAGTACTTCTTGTCCGTCATTCCCCACTGCGGGCGGGCATCCGGAGCGTTTTCCACCACCAGCGCCACCGGGCGAATGCCCTGAGCTGCGGAATCGAACTTCTCGGATCCGGTCAGCGGGTTCCGAACCGGTTCCGGCTTCGCCTCTTCCTTCTTGGAGCAGCCGGTCATCGCGGTCGCCGCAAGAATCACCATCATCAAGCATGAAATCAGGATTTTGGATCGTTTCTTCATTTCTCTGCGTTTCCTTTCTCATCCATAAAATTATGTTTTTATAATACACCATTTCCGGCAGTATCGGCAAGGTGCTATTCATCCTTCAGGCGATAGCCCACACCGATTTCCGTCACGATGTACTCCGGCTTGCCCGGCACCTTCTCGATTTTCCGGCGAAGCCCCGCCATCAGTGCCCGCAGGGACTGGGTGTTGTCCCCGTAGCTCACGCCGTACAGCTCGTCCAGCAGCGTCCGGGTGGTGATCACCTTTCCGATGTTGTGGAACAGCAGCTCCAGCAGCTGATATTCCAGCGGGGTGACGTGCAGGAGGTTCCCATCCAGAGTCACTTCCTTTTTATCGAAATTGATCTTCAGTCCCCGCACCGAAACCTCTGCCCCCGTCCGGCTCCGCTCTTCCCGAATCAAGTGGCGCCGCAGCACCCGAATCCGCGCCATCAGCTCCGACTCGGAGAAGGGCTTGGTGATGTAATCCTCCGCGCCCCGGTCCAGGGCCTCGATTTTGTCCTCTTCCTTATCCCGCGCCGACACCACGATAATCGGAATATCCGAAAACTTCCGAACCCGCCGAATCAGGTCCAGCCCGTCTCCGTCCGGAAGCCCCAGGTCCAGCACCATGATATCCGGTTTTTTGGACCGCATCTTCCGTACCGCTTCTTCCACGCCGCCGGCCGTCAGCACGCCGAATCCCGCCGTCATCAGCGAGTAGGCGATAAAATCCTGAATCTGCCGGTCGTCTTCCACAATCATAATAAGTTCTTTTGTCTGTTTCACTGTTCTCCCTCCATGGGCAACGTAAAAATAATTTCCGCCCCGGGCATATCTTTCCGGTTTCTCGCCAAAATCCGACCGCCGTGGGCTTTCACGATGGAATGGCAGATGGAAAGGCCCAAGCCGAACCCTCGATACACCACCTGATCGCTTCGATTGGACTGATAAAACGGTTCAAAGAGCCGATCCAAGTGCTCCGGATTGATACCCATTCCCCGGTCTCGCACGGTGAACACCGCATCCTTCCCCTTCCGTTCCAGGATGACCGCCACCCCATCCTTCCTCTTGGTATGGTGAATGGCATTTTCCAGCAGGTTGGTAATGGCCTGCTGAATCAGGGAGGCATCCATGGGAACCATGAGGATTTCCTCCGGTACGGATACCTGGATGTCGTATTCCGGGTGGTGCACCTCCGTCAGCTGCACCGCCGCACCGATGACTTCCTCCGCCACTTCCACTTCCTTCTTGATCTCCACGCCGCTTTCCAGGCGAGTGATGCCCAGCACGTTTTCCACCATGCCCGACAGGTTCTGGGCATCGTCGTAAATGTTCTTCGCCATGCGGTACCGGTAATCTTCCGGCTTGGATGCTTTCATCAGCATCTCCGCGTTTCCGGAAATACTGGTGAGGGGGGTTCGGATATCGTGAGAAATGGAGCGAAGCAGGGTGGAGCGGAACCGCTCCTGGGTGGCCTCTTCCCGGGCCTGAAGTCGCAGCTCCGCCGTGCGGAACCGGTCCAGCGCCATCCCGATATTATCGATGATGGAGCGCATAAGGTGGAGCTGTGTCCGGTCCAGGTTTTCCTGTTCCGCCAACCGAATTCGAATCGCACCCATCAGACCGGCGTGACCGCGCAGGGGCCATTCGTAATATTGTTTTCCCCGTACGAAAATTGTTTTACCGTTCTGAATCCGCTGCCGCACGTTTTCATCCTCTTCCATTGGATACCAGGTGAGGGCCGTTCGGTGCCCCACCGTCTGGAAGACGTATCTGCTGCCGGGCTTGCCGCTTGGATCGTACGCCACGTAGCCGGCGGCGCAGCCCACGCCTTCGTTGATGGCGGACAGGGCGATTCCGATGATGGCCTCCGCGCTTTTGGCGCCGGCCAGGTCGTTGTTCAATTGCAGCAGCTGTTCCGTTAAGGCCTCCTTTTCCCGGGCAATCAGGGCTTCCTGGCGAACCTGAGAAATGAGTCCGCTGGTGACCAGCGCCACCGCAATCATGACGCCCATGGTGAGGAGATATCGGGGCGGGGTGGTCATGTCATAAGAAAATTTTGGCGATGCAAAGAAATAATAGTACACCATGGTGGACCCGATGGAGGCGATGACCCCAAGACTGAATCGTCCGGTTCGCCACACCACCAGGAACACGCAGAGCAGGTACAGCATGATGGTGGCTTCGGAGGAAATCAATTTCAGGGAAACCGCGTACGCCACCAGGGAGGTGGCGCCGAAGATTCCGCACATTATGGCGATGTGATTGAAGAGGGAATTGTCTTCCTTTTCTTCCGGAGATTTCCAATACTTTTCCATTGTTTCCTCACTCAGATTGTGTATAATACAGCTATGATATTAGATATAATTGTGATTCTTATTTTTATAATTTTTGCCGTTCGAGGAAAATCCCGGGGATTGGGGGAGTCCCTGATTCGCCTGGCCGCCATGGTGGCCGGCATTGCTTTGGCGACGGCCTTTACCCGGCCCCTCAGCGCCCTGATTCGGAAAACATCCCTGCAGGCCTCCATGCAGCAGGGGCTGGAAAATATTTTCCAAGGCTCCACCGTGAACCTGCTGGACTTTATCCCAAAGGCCCTGGAAGACACCCTTCAGAACTTCGGTGTTTCGGACCTTCCCTTTGAGGTAAGCCATTTTACGACCACCGCGGTTCTCGTGCTGTCCTTCCTGCTGATCACCACCGGGGTCAGCTTGGTTTCCCTGTTCCTCCGCCGGCGGCTGCACGTCGCCCGGAAGAAAGGTACCGTCATCGGCAGCACCGACTCCCTCGCCGGTTTTGCGGTGGGCGTGCTGAAGGGGACCCTGTTCGTCTTTCTGTTCCTGGCATTTATGTTTCCGTTGGCGGGCATCTTCCTCCCGGATCGGATTCAGGCCATCAACGAACAGCTGAACAGCTCCTATATCGCCGGTCCCCTCTACGACATCAATCCGCTGCTTTTATTGCTGAAAAAATTCTCGCTGTAAGCGTATGCACGGCGGCGCCCCTTCGGGCGCCGCTTTTTTTCGTTCCGCTAATTCAATGTGGCCTTCAGAATTACCGGGTTGTGGTCGGAATTCTTGAAGTTGAGATTCTCTGTTTTTATGGAATCCACCTGCAGATTCTTGGACAGGATAAAACCGTCCAGCATGTAGTAGTAGCAGTCCTTTTTGTCCGCGTTCTTGTAGACTTTGTCCAGGGAACGGCAGGTCGGATTGCTGTTGTCCATCAGCAGGTTCCAGTCCTTGCCGAAATCCTTTGTGTCAATCTTGCCCGGGGTCCAAATGTCCTCGCTGCTCGGATATTTTCCGATGTCCACGTTGGAGAAGGTCTGGTTAAAGTCTCCGCCGGCAATCACGTAATTGCCCTTCTTCTGTTCTTCCTCCATCACCTTCAGCAGGGCCTTCGTCTGTTCCACCTTGCCCTCGCCGTTGTCGTAGGCTTCCAGGTGCAGGTTGATCATCACCAGCTCTTTCTTGGTTCCCGCAATCGGTACCCGGTTCACCATCAGGCAGCGCTTCAGGTTCGCGATGCGCACCGGCCATTCAAATGGGCACGGCAGGCTGATTCGGGTGGAATCGGTCTGGGCAAAACGGGACAAAGTCATGATTCCGCTGTCCACGCGGCCGATTGGCGGCCACGGATACGGCACGTATCTCACCTTAAAGTTGTTTGCAAAAGTAGACTGGTATCCGTCCATGGATTCCGCAATGTCCTGTTGTTCATCGGTATGATGGGCACGGGTGGAAAAACGATCCACTTCCTGCAGGAACATCACATCCGCCTTCTGACTCTTCAGTTCGTCGATAATTCCCTGCATGTTTTCCTGCACCCGCTCTGCAGAAGCGGTGGTCACCTGGCTTCCGCCGTCCATAAAGAAATCCGCATTGTCTCCCAAAGCGCCGTAGCCGATGTTCCAGCTCATCACCTTGATGGTGGATCCCGCCTTCAGGGAGTCAAAGGTATCCTCTGCCAGGCTGTCGATTTTTACCTTCTCCGTGCTCTCCGGCCGATACTCCATTGCCGTCAGCACGATGAACAGCATCAGCAGCAGAACCACCAGCGTGATGAAGAAGGCGCCCACTAAACGAGCGATTTTGTTAAGCATGTTCTTTCTCCTATTATTATCCCCCCAGTTATAAGTTGCTTGCTTCTCGTCCCTTTCCTTTGCCCGAATCGGCCGCTCGCCAATCGGGCCATTTCATTATACCTTTTTTGTAAATTGATGAAAAGCATAACCGCAAAAAGAGCCCCGGCGGCTCCTGTCCGGCGAACGAGGGGTAGACGTGGTGCGTCGCTCCCCGCAAACCCTTATTCTTTCGTCGCCGGGCACCACGTCTTCCGGGTCCAAGGCGCCGACGGCGGGCCGGACGTGGTGTGCCCCTCCCCGCAATCCCTTATTCCTTCGTCGCCGAGCACCACGTCTTCTGGGGCCAAGGCGCCGACGGTGGAGCGGACGTGGTGCGCCCCGACCCGCAATCCCTTATTCCTTCGTCGCCGGGCACCACGTCTTCCGGGGCCAAGGCGCCGACGGCGGGCCGGACGTGGTGCGCCCCGACCCGCAATCCCTTATTCTTTCGTCGTCAAGCACCACGCCTTCCGGGGCCAAGGCGCCGACGGCGGGCCGGACGTGGTGCGCCCCGACCCGCAATCCCTTATTCTTTCGTCGCCGGGCACCACGTCTTCCGGGTCCAAGACGCCGACGGCGGGCCGGACGTGGTGCGCCCCGACCCGCAATCCCTTATTCTTTCGTCGCCGGGCACCACGTCTTTCGGGGCCAAGGCGCCAGCGCCGGGCTGGACGTGGTGCGCCGCTCCCTGCAATCCCTTATTCCTTCGTCGCCAAGCACCACGTCTTCCGGGGCCGGGGCAGGTTGGCTGGGAGGACGTGGTGCGCCGCTCCCAGCAATCCATTATTCTTTCGTTGCCAAGCACCACATCTTCCGGGGCCAAGGCGCCGACGGCGGGAAAACGGCGCCGGTGTTGGCGTGGCCTGACGGAAGACAAAGGCTTTGCGAGGAACCAGGCGCCAACTTGGTCGGCCCAGCGCCGGGAAAACGGCGTCGGTGTTGGCGTGGCCTGACGGTGGAATATGGCTTTGCGAGGAGCCAGGCGCCAACATGGCCGGCTGCGGGGCGAAACGAATCTGAGACTTGGTGCAAAGGGAACGGAAGAACAATGGCTTGCGGGGTTTCGTGCACCAAGTCCCCGCCGCCCGGATGTCGAAACGGGCTTGAGACTTGGTGCAAAGGTAACGGAGGAACAAGGCTTTGCGGGGTTTCGTGCACCAAGTCCCCGCCGGCCACGGGGCGAAACGGGCCTGAGACTTGGTGCAAAGGAAACGGAGGCTCAAAGGCTTGCGGGACTTGGTGCACCAACTCCCCGCCGGCCCCGCGCCGAAACGGGCCTGAAACTTGGTGCAAAGGGAACGGAGGAACAAGGGCTTGCGGGGTTTCGTGCACCAAGTCCCCGCCGACCAAGCGCCAAAACGGGCCCGAGGCTTGGTGCAAAGGAAACGGAAGTACAAGGTTTTGCGGGAATTCGTGCACCAAGTCCCCGCCGGCCAAGCCCCTCGCCGGCGGGGCGGCGCCTAGACCTAGATATGAAAACAACCTGCGCCGGTCCGCCGAAATGGCGGACCGGTGCAGGTTGCTCTCTTCATTATATCTATTCCAACTCAAAGGCACCGGTGTACAGCTGGTAGTAGGTGCCCTTCTGGGCGATGAGCTCGTCGTGGTTCCCTCGCTCGATAATCCGGCCCTGATCCAGCACCATGATGGCGTCGGAGTTCCGGACCGTGGACAGGCGATGGGCGATGACGAACACAGTCCGGCCCTTCATCAGGTTGTCCATGCCCTTCTGCACCAAAGCCTCCGTTCGAGTATCAATGGAGCTGGTGGCCTCGTCCAGGATCATCACCGGCGGATCCGCCACCGCTGCCCGGGCGATGGAAATCAGCTGGCGCTGGCCCTGAGAGAGCTGGGCGCCGTTGCCGGTGAGCATGGTGTTGTATCCCTCCGGCAGGCGGGTGATGAAATCATCCGCATTGGCCAGGCGGGCCGCTTCCATGCACTCCTCATCGGTGGCATCCAGCCGTCCGTATCGGATATTGTCCATCACCGTTCCGGTGAACAGGTTCACGTCCTGGAGCACGATGCCCAAGGAACGGCGAAGATCCGGTTTGCAGATGTGGTTGATGTTGATTCCGTCGTAGCGGATTTTGCCGTCCGCGATGTCGTAGAATCGGTTGATCAGATTGGTAATGGTGGTTTTGCCCGCACCGGTTGCCCCCACAAAAGCAATTTTCTGACCCGGTTTCGCGAACAGGCTCACGTCGTGGAGCACCTGCTTTTCCGGGGTGTACCCGAAGTCCACGTCCTGCAGGCGCACGTCACCTTTTACTTCAATGTACTGCGGCTCCGCGTAGCCCGGAGTCATGCGCTTCCAGGCCCACATCTCCGTATTCCGATCGGTCTCTTTGAAACTGCCGTCGGGTTCTTTTACCACGTTCACCAGATGCACGTAGCCCTCGTCTTCCTCCGGCTTTTCATCGATGAGCTGGAACACCCGGCCCGCACCGGCCAAAGCCATGGAGATCATCGGCACCTGGGCCGACATCTGACCGATGGTCTGGGACAGCTGGCGGGACATGCCCAGGAAGGACACGATAATACCGATGGTAATGGGCCGGAAGCCCCGCAGGCTCACGTTGATCGCCCCAAAGACCACCAGCAGTCCGCCCACCAGCGCCAGCAGCACGTACAGGATATTCCCGATATTTCCCAGAATCGGCATCAGCATGTTGCCGGCCGCATTGGCCCGGGCGCTGTCTTGGAAGAGCTGCTCGTTCAGCACGTCGAATTCCTTCTTGCTCTCTTCCTCGTGGGTGAACACCTTCACCACCTTCTGGCCCTTCATCATTTCCTCGATAAAGCCCTCTTCCTTGGCCAGAGATTTCTGCTGGCGCATCATGTACACCGAGCTCTCCTTGCCCAGTTTTTTCGTCACTCGGAACATCAGGAGGATTACGGCAAAAACAACCAGCGTCAGCCACAGACTGTACCGGAGCATCATGAACACAATGGTGAGTACGGACAGGCCGCACTGAATCAGGGTCGGCGTGCTCTGGCCAATCATCTGCCGAATGGCATCCACGTCGTTGGTGTAGGTACTCATGATGTCGCCGTGGGCGTGAGTGTCGAAGTACTTAATCGGAAGCTTCTCCATGGCGTCGAACATCTCATCCCGCAGGTTTTTCAGGGTTCCCTGGGTGACCCCCGCCATGATCTGGGTGTAGATGGCGGAAGTGGCCATGCCCACCAGGTAGAAAAGTCCCATGGTTCCGATGATGCGGAGGAATTTTGCCTGCACGGAATCCATGCCCACCTTCATTCCCGGCAGGATGACTTGGTCGATCAGCTGCTGCAGGAATACGTTGGAGAAGGATGTGGAGATGGCGGATAAAACAATGCACACCAGCACCACCAGCAACCGGCCTTTATAATGGTCGGTCAGGTATTTGATAAAACGTTTCATGGTTCCCGGGCGGATTTCGCCGGCGGGTTGTCTTCTTGGTCTCGGCATTATTCTTCCTCCTTTCCTTTGGTCTGGGAATCAAAGATTTCCCGGTAAATTCCGTTCTTGGCGATGAGGCTCTCGTGATTGCCCTGTTCCACCACGCGGCCGCCGTCCATCACCAGAATCTGATCCGCGTCCTGCACGGACGAAATTCGCTGAGCGATAATTATTTTTGTGGTATTCGGAATCTTTTCCATAAAAGCCTGGCGGATGAGGGCATCGGTCTTGGTGTCCACCGCGGAAGTGGAGTCGTCCAGGATCAACACCTTTGGATTCTTCAGCAGGGCCCGGGCGATGCACAGACGCTGCTTCTGGCCGCCGGACACGTTGGTTCCGCCCTGCTCGATGTAGGTGTCGTAGCCGTCCGGGAATTTGGAGACGAACTCGTCCGCCTGAGCCAGCTTGCAAGCTTCCACAATTTCCTCGTCCGTGGCGTTCTTGTTGCCCCAGCGCATGTTGTCCTTGATGGTGCCGGAGAACAGCACGTTCTTCTGAAGCACCACGGCCACCGCGTCCCGCAGAGTGTCCACGTCGTAGTTCCGCACGTCGATTCCGCCCACCTCCACGGAGCCCTCCGTCACGTCATAAAGTCTCGGAATCAGCTGCACCAGGGAGCTTTTGGAGGAACCGGTTCCGCCAATGATACCCACGGTCTCGCCGGATCCGATGTGAAGGTCGATGTCCGTCAGAGCGTTCCGCTTGCTTTTTTCATTATACTTAAAAGAAACATGGTTGAAGTCCACGCTTCCGTCGGTCACTTCCGTCACCGGGTTTTCCGGGGAATGCAGGGTGTTCTCGTAATTCAGCACTTCCGTGATTCTTCGCGCGGATTCCTGCGCCATGGTGAGCATGACGAACACCATGGACAGCATCATGATGGACATGAGCAGCTGCACGCCGTAGGAAATCAGGGCGGACAGGTCACCGGTGTTCAGGCTGGTTCCGTGACTGTTCACGATGGTTTTCGCGCCGAAGAAGCTGATGAGCAGCATGGAAGCGGACATGCAGAAGCTCATCACCGGGCTGTTCAGGGCCAGGATGCGCTCTACATGGGTGAAATCCTTCCGCACTTCATCGGATGCCCGGTAGAATTTCTCCCGCTCGTAGTCCTCTCTTACGAAGGATTTTACCACCCGGATGCCGGCGATGTTCTCCTGTACAGAATTGTTCAGGGCATCGTATTTCTTGAAGATCCGGCGAAAAATCGGCATGGCGGTGCGGATCATCCAAATCAGCGCAATGGCGATGACCGGCATCACGCAGAAGAACAGCATGGCCATCTTCGGATTGATGGAGAAACTCATCACCAGGGAGAACACCATCATCAGCGGGGTCCGCACCGCAATTCGAATCAGCATCTGAAAGGCGTTCTGCACATTGGTGACGTCGGTGGTGAGCCGGGTTACCAGGGACGAAGCGGAGAACCTGTCCACGTCCGCGAAGGAGAAATCCTGAATGGCGTAGAAAATATCATGTCTCAGGTTCTTCGCGAAGCCGGCGCCGGCGGTGGCGGCTTTTCTCGCAGCCAAAACACCGAAAAGCAGGGACAGCATGGCCATCACCAGCAGGATACTTCCGTATTTCACAATCGGGTCCATGGACTCTTCGGTCATGTGGTTGATGAGCTGGGCCATCACGAACGGCAAAGCGCATTCGAACAGCACCTCGATTCCCACAAATACCGGCGTCTCAATGGCCGGCCGCTTGTAGTCCCGGATGCTTTGCATTAACTTTCTGATCATATATCGTCATCCTCCTTACCGATTTCCAGGTTGGCGTGGAGCTTGCGCAAGAGCCGAATCAGCTCCTTCACTTCTTCCTCGCTCATTCCCCGGGTCATCAATTTCTCTTTCTCTCGGAACCGCTCTTCCATGAAATGTTGATGTTCATGGGCCCGTTCCGTCAGGCGTACCATCTTGATTCGCCGATCCTTCTCGTCGGTAAAGCTTTCCACAAAACCCTTTGTTTCCAGCCGCTGCACCAGCCCCACCACCGTGGGATGGGAAATCTCCAATTCTTTCTCAATCTGCTTCTGGGACATCTGTCCCCCGGCCCGGGTCAAGTGCCGCAGCAGGTGAGCCTGGGACCAGGTGAGATCGCATTTCCGCAAATCCATATCCGCATGGGTTCGCATCTGGAAGGAATTCTGCTTGATCAGCATGCCGATTTCGTTCCGATTGCATTTGCATTCCTTCATTTTTCCTCCTTTATTCATGTGGCGGCACTCTGTGACCGAGCCTCCGGTTGCTGTGTGGGCCTCCGGCAAAATGAATTCTAATTGTAAAATGTGTAGCGTGCTACATGTAGCACGCTACACATTTTAGTCCTATCGCGCCCCGTAGTCAATGACGATTCTGTGAATTTTTCTCGGTATCTCTGTGGTTTAACTTTTATTTTTTTTACCGCTGTGATATTCTTATTGTTATGAGTAAACGAAAAAAAATGACAATTATAGCAATCGCCGCGTTGGCAGCTCTGCTTCTGCTGCTCGGCGTCCTGACATCCGGCATCACTGCGAATCGCGATGGGGGCGAGGTCACCGTATCCTCCGGCGACGGCTCCATCATCGTGGCCGACAAGCTGAAGGAGGAAGGCTTGATTCAGAGCCCGTTCCTTTTCCGGATTGTGGCGGAAGTGGAAGGCCGAAACGGCAACTGGTACCCCGGCTCTTATAAGATTCCCGGCGGCAGCAGTTTTTTCGAGATTTGTAAAATCATGGGCAAACCGGCGGGAGACATCCGTGTCACCTTCCCGGAGGGTATTCAGGTGCGCGAAATGGGGACCATCCTGGAGGAGGCCGGCGTCTGCAAGAAATCGGAATTTCTCAAAGCCTGCAAAACCCATTCTTTTAACTACGAATTCCTGAAGAAGGTGCCCGCTTCCAAGCGCATCGGCGGCCTGGAGGGCTACCTCTTCCCGGATACTTACTACTTTACAAAGGACGAGGACCCGGACAACATCATCAACACGATGCTGGATCACTTCCAGCAGACGGTGTACACGCCGGAAATCCTGGCCAAGGTGAAGAAAAGCAAATACTCTTTGGATCAAGTGATTATCTTAGCTTCCATGGTGGAGAGCGAAGCGGCCACCACCGAAGACCGGAAAACCGTGGCCGGCGTGTTCCTGAACCGCCTCCGCCATCCAGACAAGTTCCCGAAGCTGGAATCCTGCGTCACCGTAGAGTACGCAAAGGGCATCAAAAAGGACATCATTTCCCTAGCGGACACCAAGTACAATTCCAAGTACAATACCTACAAATACCCGGGTCTCCCCTATGGCCCGATTTGCTGCCCGAGCATGGAGTCCATCAACGCGGTGCTGACCCCCACTAACAACAGCTATTATTACTTCCAGTCCGATTCCAAGGGCCGGCTGCACTTCGCCCGGACCTGGCAGGAACATGCCAAAATCCAGAAGAAGCTGCAATCCAACTGGAAGACCACGAAAACCCGGAAGGTGAAGTAGGGGAATTAGGAAAATTAGGAGGACCGACTGTGCGTCGGTCCTTTTTTGGTGGGCCTCCGGCCGCCGGGGCGCCGGCGTACCAGACGTGGTGCCTCACTCCCCACAAAACCTTGTTCTTTCGTCGTCAAGCACCACGTCTTCCGGGCTCAAGGCGCCGCCGGCGTACCGGACGTGCCGGACGTGGTGCTCCGCCTCCCGCAATCCCTTGTTCTTTCGTCGTCAAGCACCACGTCTTCCGGGCCCAAGGCGCCGCTGGCGTACCGGACGTGGTGCCTCACTCCCCGCAAAACCTTGTTCCTTCGTCGTCAAGCACCACGTCTTTGGGGCCCAAGGCGCTGCCGGCGTACCTGACGTGGTGCCTCACTCCCCGCAAAATCTTGTTCCTTCGTCATCGAGCACCACGTCTTTGGCGCCGGATGAGCCGACCGCCGGCCTCGCATCCAAAAAGTGATGCATGAGCCCTTGTTTTTCTGTTCCATGCATCAACTCCATTTTCCAGGTTGATGCATGAGCACCCCTTTTTTCGCCTCATGCATCACTCCAATCATTTCTGTGCTATATTTATTCTACTTTAATTTCGCTCAAGTGAAAAAGTGATGTCCGAACTCCGGTTTTCTGCTTCCCAACATCACATACCTCCGCTCCCCCTCGGGCATTTCATCCCAATCTCCCCGGCGGCCACGGAGAAAGTGATGCAGGAACCTCTTTTCGGAGCGTTCCTGCATCACTTTTCACCAATCCCCGGAAAGCGGCCCGAATTAGAGGTGCGCGCCGGATTCGGGCCGCTTTCAAAGAAAGTGAAAAGAGAAGCACGAAGGGGTGCCGCCCTTCGTGCTTCTCTTCTTCATCCTATTTCCCGAAAGGAAAGAATTGACGACGAACACCACATCTCCCCCCGTTCGTCGTCAATTCTAACCGTCTCCTCACACCGCCTGTTCTAATCTGCATTCGGCGCCAAAAGAATTGACGACGAACACCACATCCCCCCCCGTTCGTCGTCAATTCTAATCATCTCCTCGCCTCTCCGGCCTTTCCACATCGATTCCCATCAGCATTTTGTTCCTCTACAGAACCTCCCGGTCCACCCGATACCCCGGGCACTTGATCCAGGCCACCAGTTTATCTCCCAGGTAGAACTCATCCTGGTCATCGTAGGTATTCCGCTCGTAGTAGTCAAACACAGCGGCGTCCCCGCCGTCGCAGATCTCATATTCTGCCGGCTCCTCCATTTTCAGGGACAGTTCCCTGCAGCGGATGACCACGCCCAGTCCGTCAAAATTCGCCAGCCGATATTCCACATCCGGACAGGTGCGGGTCCCGATTCGCGTGCCGGTCACCCACGCTTCGCCGTCCTCTTTTTTTGGGAAGGAAAGCTCGCAGCGGTAGCCGTCCTCCAGGAAATCCACCAGCGGCTGAGGCGTATCCAGCCACAGGGCATCCCGGAAAAACTCCGCCGGAAGATTCCGGGCCACCCGTTCCAAAGCCTGCCCCGTGCGCTTTGCCACCGAATGGTCCCCGAAAAAATCCGAGTGTTCCGCCCGGATTTTTGCCGCATAATCCGCTTCCAGGTATAGGCAGTAGGCCGCCGCCGGATTCGCCTCTATGCCGATGCCGTACTCGAACACCTTCCCCAGCCGCAGCGCCGCATCCGCAAAACTCGCATCATACCCCCGGAGGAATTTTTTCTTGGTCTCGTTATACACCATGTGGTACAGGTTCCGCGCCGTCTCCTCGCTTTTCCGGCAGCCGTACCCGTGGCTATACAGGTCCCCCAGCTTGTAGATCGCCTCGAACAGCCCGTTGGCCGCCGCATAGCTGAACTGCGGGAACGCCTTCTCGTACTCCGGCTCGCCCCCGTTGCAGCGCCCGTAATAATAGATGTATCCCAGCGTATTCGCGTACTCCGCGTCGTCCGCCAGCTCCCGAAGCCGCAGCATACAGTCCCGCGCCGCCGTCCAGTCGCACTCGTACAGCCGGTTGCCCCCGTAGCATGCGTACCCCTTCAGCCGCAGCGCAAAAACATTGTCCTCCCGGCACAGCTCCTCCGTATACCGCCGCGCCCGCGCCAGCGTCTCCTCATCCATCATCCGGAGGTTCTCGTCCTCCTCAAAAGGCCGCAGCCACGCTTCTTTCTCCGCCGACGTTTTCTCATGGCTCTTCCACACCGGCTGCGCACTTTTTCTATCAATCATCACACGCCCCTCTCCTAAAAAAACAAAATCCGTTCGGCACCCACGTCCGGCAAGGCGAGCCCCGCCGCAGTGCTACGGTTTTTATACCAAATCCTTAGCTCGAGTATATCGCAGCCCGGCTCCCCTGGCAACCTGCCGGTTCCACCCCCAAGCCCATTGACCAAAATCCTTCCCTTTGGAGCCTCCGGCCCGAATCTTCCGTTGCCTTCCGGGCCTCCTGCCGACGGGCGTCCCCTGCCCGCGCCGACGGCTCGGCCCCTGCGCGGGCGCGGCCCTGCCCTCGCTTCCAAAAAATGATGCACGAGCTCCTGTCTTTCCGCTCCGTGCATCAACCCTGTTTCTAAAGTTGATGCATGAACACACTTTTTTTCATCTCATGCATCAACTCTAAGCATTTCCATGTTGCATTTCCTCTACTTAACTTTCACTTCACTAAAAAAGTGATGTATTAGCCCTTGCTTCCAGCTTCTCTGCATCACATACCTCCGGTTCCCCTCGGGCATTTCATCCCAATCTCCCCGGCGGTCGCGGAGAAAGTGATGCAGGAACCTCTTTTCGAAGCGTTCCTGCATCACTTTCTACCAATCCCCGGAAAGCGACCCGAATTAGAGCCCGCGCCGGCTCGGCCTGCTTTCAGATGAAATGAAAAGAGATGCACGAAGGGCCGCCGCCCTTTGTGCATCTCTTCCTCTTACCTTTTCCTTTAGTGCCTCACAATCGCCTTCTTCACTGCTTTCCCGGCCACCGGCACTACCTTCTTCATCGCTTGCCCGGCAGCAGGTGCCACCTTCTTCACCTGCTTCACTGCGACCTGCTGAATTACGCCAACCGCCGCATCCGTTGCCGGCGCCGCGAGCTTTTTCCCCGCCTTCAGCAGCTTCTCTCTCTGCTCCTCTGCCCGTTTCGCTTTCTTCGCCTCGCATGCATCGCACCGAAAATGCGTCTTCCCCAGATCCTCAATCTCCGCGAAACACTCCCGGCACACCAGCCCGACCTTCTCCCCGCAAATCGGGCAATAGTTATAGTCCAGCGGCAAATGCTTCCGCTCCTTGTTGTATCTGCAGTGCACATTTCGGCACCCTTTAATCCGTCTGTCCATCGTTGGCATCGCTCATTCCTCCCCGCTTCACTCCCTAAAAAAAAGTTTCGTCCTTCCAATTCTTCCGCCCGGCCCCAATCTGTGGTACACTCAACCCAGAAAAACCGGCCGCGCTGCTTAGCTCCACTTTAGCATGCCGCGCCCATCTGTTCAATGAAAAAAAAGGATTGTGATTGAAATGAATTGGAACATTTTCTGGGGACTCTACACGCTGGCTTTCGCCGTCGCTGCCCTGCTGGTGTGGTACTTCCTGTACTACCGCAAAAAACACTACACCGAGCTCTGCTCCGTCAAAACCACCGGCACCGTCGTCCGCTATTCCGCCGTTCGCTACAACGACATCAGCCTGCCCGTGGTGGAATACACGGCAAACGGCCGCACCTACACCGTTGTCGGTCCAAAATTCAGCGCCACCGTCACCAAGTCCTTTTCGTCCCCATTCCACCGGGCCAAAACCGACATCACCTCGAACCTGACCACCCGGGAGGACCTCCCCAGCGTGCTGAAGCTCAACCTCCGGCAGAACTCCCTCGCCGGCCTTACCGAAAGCCCCCTGCTGGAACTGTACCCAATCGGCTCCGAAGTTGATGTATTCTACAACCCCCGCAAGCCCAAAATAGTCTACGTTCAAAGGTTCGCCCGGCCCCAGAAAGTCCTCTACACCATCATCCTACTCCTGGGTCTCACCTTTTTGGCTGCCGCCCTCTTCATCTTCTTCGGTCCCACCATCACCATGCGCTAAAAAAAAGTTCGTTCCGCCCAGGCCCCGGCGAGGATTTCTTCCAGCTCTTCAATCAAGGAATCCCTCGCCGCCTCTGCGAGGGTATTGGATATTCCGGTGCGCGGAAAGCGCAACTCCGAAACCCGGAAATCATCTGCCGAAAAGTTCTGTTTATAGAAGCTTCAGTTCCTCCATCATTTCATTAAGCTGTTTTTGCATATCAGCAATAACCTGATCCTTCTGCGCGATGGCCTCGGTCAGAAGTTTTATGGTCGTATTCAATTGTGCAATCATATCCATACACTCTTTGATCTGGATATCTTCTTCTGATTGTGTCATGTTTTTGCGGAAAGCATATTCAGATGTTTCATACACAAATCGACCGATAGCAAATAAAGCTCCAGTCCTGTGGTACCCCATCTCCGGAATGTCGGTACCTAATGTTCTTGAACGGCGGTTTCATTACAGAGGAATACTCAAGCTTTTTATTTAAAACTTAAATGAAAACGTACCATATTTTCTAGTCATACGCTCCCTATATCATCCCAGATGATTCTAAAAATTTCAGATACTGCATATATTTCTTTGCCATCATTTTACGTCCACATTCTTCCATAAAATCATAATCTGGTTCATCATTATCATCAACTGGCAACATGATACAAGCCTTCTTTGCTCTTTTCAAAGATAACGGTAATGCATTCCCAAAATGATTATGCAACCAACCAAAGCAACCAACAATAAAAAGTTCGCAAAATTGATTTGTCAGTTTATCATTTTGGGGAATAAGCGCTGTGGTATTTACATCAATCGTATAATCATATGGTTGATAATATCCAAATCCTGTACCACCATCACCATTACTATTCAAAGATATTGTATTAGCTGGAAACAATACACCTGGCTTTTCAACAAACATTCTGACCCCATTATTTGAAATCTTTGCAGATACAAAAGGATATTGTCCACCTTCTTTTACCGTACCTTTTTTCGCTTTTCCTCGTTCCATACTGAATAAATTTCCCAGCGGGATAGCTTTCCAATCTCTTGATTCTAAATCTAGATTATACCCCCCCCCACTTTGACATTTTTGCATCAATGTCTAGTTCGGCAAGACGTTGTTCAACTTCACCTCCTGCAAACAGATACTCTCGATTCTGCATCACCATAGAAAATTCAAAACTCAGGTAATCCCCAATCACTTTTTCAAAATCAGATTCTGTCGGAATTTCGTCGTTGAAATAATAAAAACTATGTAACCATTCATCATCTGGCTGTACAGTTGATTCAACACAGAATTTTGATGGTGCTTCAATACGTCCATTCCATACATCAAGAAGATGCTGTCTCTTATCTTTTGCACTATCACCTTCAACCAATCCAACATGTGCTCTTACTTCATATCCATCTTCTCTGAAATCAATAAATTTGCACACCTTATCTTCTGGATGTGGTTCGTGTGCTGTAAATACTGCAATTACAGGATTTGTACCTACCCCATAAAAAGTATCTGTATTACAAGTGATTACACCTTCCAATGTATGATGTTTCATGATACTTTCTTTAAATGCCTGCTCTGCTTTTGTCTTTCCAGTCATAGATGACTGTGGAACAATCACAGCTGCTCTCGCACCAACTACTAATGAGTCAAGAAGATGTTCTACAAATGAAAGCTCATATTGTGAAGGGTCATCTTTCGTTCCCTGACTATATGGCGGATTCATCATACCGACAGTTGCACCTTTTAACTGCACTTGTGCTGGATTCTGTTTCAAGAAATCCTGACACCAGATATTGCTATTACCATCATCACGAAGAATCATATTTGTACAGGCAATCGCAAACATATTGCTCTGCAATTCATAGCCGTGCAACTGCTTCTTTCTGATACTCTTCCTCTTGGTTTCATTGTCGGTAGCTGCAATCATGTGATGCATTGCTGCAACAAGAAATCCGGCTGTTCCACACGTCGGATCAAGAACAATATCATCAGGCTGTACGTTCAACAAATCACAAAACAATTCACAGATATGAGCTGGTGTAAGAACAATACCTAGCGTTTGTCCATCTCCACCTGAATAACTCATAAATTCACCATAAAACCGACCAATGAAATCCTCAGCGGATGATTTATATTTGATATTGTCGAATACATTCTTCTTTAGGAATTCTGCATAATATTTTAACGGTGTTTTTTTCAGCTTATCGTCAATCTCATTCAGTCTTGCACTGGTTTTAATGATCGCAAACTCACTCATGAGCTTATCACGTTTTGCATCTGGCCCAACATTAGAACGTTTTAAACGTTTTTGAATAGCATTATAAACTTTTTCCCCATCGGTATCGAGATTATCTCCTGTCAATGAATCAATAGAAAAGCTACCACTTTCTATTTCATCTAAGGCTAATAAAATTCCAGAAACGACTAGAGGTTTATCTTGATCCTTCAATGAGCCATATGTACGAAGATACTCATGAAGTATAGCAGCATCTTTCAGAATCTGCTCTGTTGTCTTTTCCACATCTGTCTTTTCCTTCAGAACATTCTTTAAATAGTACTCGTAAATATTCAGCTGAGTGAACATTGTGAATGATTCAACATCTTCCAGCTCTATGTAACCTTCTCTATCATCAACATATAGTGGTGTAATCTTGTGATGCTTTTCATCACCTGATACACCAATAGCAAATACTCTCTTAAACGAGCTATTCTGTGCAATATGCTTGGCGTAGAAATATGCACCATTCACCGCATAATCAGTAATTGCTTTTGTTGTAGTTTCAATAAGTGATGTATCAGTCAGTTTTTCATGTTTAGCTAAATCTGCTTTATCTTCAATGACAATTACAAAACCATTCACAACTGCCACATATTCAGGATAACCCGCATTTCCAGTTCCGCGCTTGGAAGCTGTTGACAGTGCTTCGTTAATCTCTTTCACTTCACTTCCTTGTGCGGTAAACTGAATCTTACATTTATCTAACTGAGAAGCAACCCATAAATCAGTTTTTACTTCTTTCTTTGCCATGTATGTCTCTCCTTAATGCAGTGCTTTCATATACTCATTAAAATTCATTGGATGTTAAAAAATCATTCACTATTCTGTTTAAAACATCTGTCATCTTTGTATCATTTGATAAACAATACATTTTCAATCTTCTTTTCATGTCATTTGTCATGTAGAACTGAACCGGAACCATTTTCTGATTTTCATGATTTTCTGCTGACAACGATAAAGCTTTCCCCTTTGTCTGTTCCAGATATGATTTTTCCTCAACCGTTCGCTTTTTTTGACGAACTTTGGATCTTTTTTCAGTCATGTTTTTAAACACCCTTTCAAAACAGTGCAACTTATTACCAATCATCCATTTTTCATGATTTCATTATTTCATGAAATCACCATATCATGATAGCGCAGTGAATTTCAAGTAATTTTTATGCCTTAGACTTTTCTATTACAAAAAACCGCAGCCCGGATGCGTTCGAGGACAGAGGAGGTGTAGTTTTATTAATTGCAAAATTCCCCGAGAAAAAACGAACAATCTAAAAACCACACCTCCAAAGTCGGGTTCATATCCAACCTTGGAGGTGTAGTTCTTTGTGTCATTCTCTTCTTCTAACCGTTATACGCGCTAGAGGTTATTTGTACATCTATGCAAAGCTATATTTATTTCGCTTCATCCATCGCCTTGCATTCCGCTTCGCGTGCTTCCCATTCACCATAAGGGGTTTTAAGCTCTTCAATGAGATTTCTTCCTTTTCCCTTCAGATACTTAATTCTTGCAATGAAGTAAATTACAGCTACAGCCATATACGCAAGAATGATGAGGTAAACACTTGCTCCGAGAGCCTTGAATGCCGAGAAAGCGAGGAATGCAGCAACTACGGCAGCGAATACCGATAACACGATAATCATTCCGTACTTGAATTTGATTCCGGCATGATTACATGCATGAGGGTACTTCTTCTTGAGGAAGAACGGTACGATGCATGTTGGAATGTCCGACAGTGCATTAACTGCCGAGAATACGGTCATGAGTACTCCGAAAGAGGATCCCGTCAGTACACATATAATTGCAAACAGCATGACATAGATCAGAATTCCTGTCGAAACACCATTCTTGTTTTTCTTTGCAAGCGCCTTTGGAAATACGCCGCAGTCTGCAGCGGCCTGAATCTGAGCACATGTAAGTATGATTACCGGAACCATTGAAGTAAGTACGCCACACAGAGGACCGCCTACTACAAAGAATACCACCAGACCCGGATTCATGAATCCTTTCGCAACATCGGACAGGGTTGTAACTGTATCCCCATCCATGCAGCCAAGTGTCACAACTGCCATGAGAATGTAAATAAATGCAACGATTATAGGGGCGAGGATAAGAGCAAGAGGAATATCTCTTCTTGGATTCTTTACCTCATCCGCAATCTGCGATACTGCAGTTCCTCCCGAGAGGCATGATGCAAATACGGATACCGCCGCTCCAATCGAACTTATTTTTATTCCACCTCCAAATGCCTCTCCGATGGAAAGCTGCGATGCATCTATATTTGGAATTCCAAGAACGATATAGACAGCTACAGCTACCATCATTACTACAACAATCAGTGAATTAATGGATGCAAACAGATACGTTCCCATATATGCCATAATTCCGTATATAACGAGAATCGCTACGGAAACCAATGTTTCATGACCTTTTAGTCCTGTGAATATCGAACAGAAATAATCCGAAAACAGAACCGCGAACACGGAAACCAGAACAGGCTGCAGCAAATTCTGAACAGCCATATAAAGGCCTACCGCTGGATGAATCAATTTAGTCGGCATCAGGAAGAAACTTCCGGATGCAGGTATAATTGATGATGAATATACGGCAGGAAAGCTGGCTGCAAGCTTGTATATCGTACTTCTCTACTTCTCAGCCGGTTCCGGAATTGCATCCACGAATTTTGTTCTGTTCATAATCGGATGTTCCAGTCGAATCGCACCTTCCACCGGACACTGAAGCACGCAAGCGCCGCAATACCAGCATTCACCCGGCCATGCAACGATTGGGTGTTCTCCTTTCACGGTGCTTGGAAGTAGCACATCGCAATGACATGTCTTCGCACATGTATTGCATCCTATACACTTCGTTTCATCAAATTGAATAGGATTTGCACTGCATGGTACAACGGAAACCCTGAGTTCGTTCATCTTCTTCATTACTTCTTACCTCCGTTGATATAATCCTGATTATGCTTCTCATACTCGCTCTTGAGATCACCAAAGTAATCGAGTTCGATATCCCCTCTTACCGGAACGCCGTTCTCCTTGTGGATTGTAATAAAATGATGATCTTCTGAAGGATCCATTTCCGGATAATCACTTCTCGTGAAATTCAGAGTCTTGGAACTGGATTTTCTCATTCTGCAGGCCTCAATAATCATCTCTGCAACCTCGAGAATATCCAGAACCTCATGGGTACGGACAAGGTCATGAGTATTGTGACAGGACAGCTGCGGCACGATTTCTTCTCTGTAGCTCTTCAGAAGATCCAGGCCCTGTACCAGCAGCGCCTCATTCTTAATGGCACCGCAGTAATTTCTCATGCACTTCGTAATTGCCCAATTGAGTTCCTTCCACGAATATCCTTCTTCCACATACATCGGCGCATAGAGTCGCTCGATCTCATCGTCCACCTGTTTTCTGTCATACGGAGTAAGCTCAATGCTGTCAGAGTACGCGGATGCCTTACGTCCTGCATAATATCCTGTTGCTGCAGCAAATCCTGCACAATCAGAACCAAACAGCTGGTCGCCGGCAGCGTAGATTCCATCAATGTTCGTCTTCAGATCCCAGTCGTGCATAATACCGCCCGGTGCACCGAAAAGCTGTCTCTCATCATCGCTGAAGGAAGCGGATGTCCAACCCGTTCCATATACTTGCATTGCTTTCTTTGCCGGATCGAAGCCTCTTCTGTTGTAATAATCTAAAACAGGAACCGCCGTCTTGCCCTCGTTTCCGATCATCATTCCCCAGATTACATCTCTTTCCTGCTTCGGCAGTCTTGACATATCTGCGTAGAACGGAAGCTTATAGCCGCGTTTCATCAGTTCGTCGAAAGGAACGGTCTCCGGTCCTCTGTATTCGTACTTAGGCTCATCAATTACTCCGCCCTTCAGGAAGAACTTCTGTCCCGGAGCCGGGTAGAATCTTTCTTTTACAGTCTTTAATTCATTGCCGTCTCTGTCCAGGTAAGGAATCTCAACGCCTCTGGAGTCCACCATTGTGCACGCATACCAAGTGTTGTGATTGTTACCTGCACTGTACGGAGGGAAGCTGGATCCCGCAGCGGAGAACTCTGCTCTTACACTCTTCTCCATCATGGTAAATTCCATGCCCACTCTGTATCCCATGGCATGTCCGGAGCCGATGGAGTTGAACGGTCTGAATTCACACAGTCCCGGCAGGTCTGCATTAAACAGCCACAATCTTGCCGGTCTGGACATTGTCAGGATGGTAGATTTCGAATGGAACACTCTGATTTTTCCGGTATGGGTATCCATTCCGATTGCGCCTACGCCTCTCTTCTTTCCGTCCACCTCTGCGGTCATAAGAGCCGTAGCTTCCGTATAGTCACAAACCTTTACGCCCAGTTTCTTGAGTTCTGCAAGCAGCGCCGGTTTAAAAGTCTTTCCCCATACTCTCAAAGTAAACTTATTCTCATAGTCATATGCGAACATCAGCTTGGTCTCTTCGTCTCTGAAATCAGCACCGACAAATTCATCATCCGTATCTCTGATTTTTCCGCCAATTTCCTCAAGATCTTCGAGTCTGTCCCAACCTTCTTCGCAGCAAATATAGTGTGCGATACCATTGGACAGATGGTCCTGCTCATCCACATAAGCTTCGGCAATTTCTTTTGAAGTTACCTTTGAACATGGATTGGTGCATGCGGATTCCCAATGGTCAAAACCCGTTCCTGCAGCACCGCTTCTAACGGTTGCACCTTTTTCAACAAGGACGACCCTTTCCCCTCTTCTGGCAGCGGATAATGCTGCGAAACAACCGGCGATTCCTCCACCGAGAACGAGTACGTCAGATTCAATGTGTTCTTCCTGGCCAAACTCATTCGCATAAGGCCATTTGATTTCGCTCATGAATATTCCTCTCTTTCTATCATATTCCGAGTGTTAAGTTGAGATGATTATACATCCTTATTTTGTGGAATGCAATATGCATTTTGCATTTTGCACAATCTTGCAATTAAGTTTATCTTGCGAGCAAATAATGCATGTTATAAAATACATATAGCATAGTTTTGAAAGGATTTGATGAAATGGCTGCAGTTAAGACAATCACCGAACAAGTATATGACAATATCTATGAATTAATCTTGAACCGGACTTTTTCGCCCGGCATGAAGCTGACGTTGAAGACGCTTCAGGAAGAGCTGGGTGTTAGCTCAAGCCCGATTCGCGAAGCATTAACAAGGCTGCAACAAGATGGAATTGTAGACTATCAACCCAATAGCGGTATGAAGCTGCGTACATATACAGATAAAGAAGTGCAGGATTTGTTCAATATTTTGTCCGATCTTGATATGCTATCTCTTAAATATGCACTGGACAGCGATAACCGCGAGATGCTCATTCAGAAATTGAAGCACAACACACAAGCATCTAAGGCCATGATTTCAGATGTGGATGTAACAGACTGGCTCAGTTTTTCCGATAAGTTCCATAAGATCATTGCGGATGCGGCAGACAATTCGTTCTTGCAGGATTGCCTTCGGAAAATATACCGCCATATCACAATATTCTCTGTTCAGTATGAAACAGACAGCTCGAATCGAAATTTGATACAGGCGGCACATGAGCACATTGTGGAACTTCTTGAAGCAGGAAACTATGATGAAGCTATTTTAGAGTATAAGAACCATGTACTCCTATCCGCAGATCTTGCCAAATCTTGCTTAGCTAAATAGTCCCATACAAAACCCCTGCAGTGATATGTGTCCAGGATTCTGGGTACATATCACCGCAGGGGTTTTTCATCATTCATCACTTTCGTTTTCTTCTGCTGGCCGGATCCCACGCCGGCCACCATCTCTTTAATTATCCGGCAGCAGCTCCCCGTTCACGGAGAAGGCCACCCAGTTGCCCACGTTGGCGGCGTGGTCGCCGATGCGCTCCAGATATTTGGCAATCATCAGCATGTCCAGAATATCCCGGTCGCTGTCATCGATGCGGCCCCGGATGCGTTCGAGAAGATTGATTTTTATTTTTTCAAAATACTCGTCCACTACGTCGTCGTAGGCAATGACTTCTTTGGCGTGCTCCAGGCTCCGGGCCTGGAAGGCCTCTACGCTGGATTTGACCATGCAGACCACCGCTTCGCCCATTTTCTGAAAATCCTGGGTGCGAATGGCCTGGGTGAGCTGACCGGTGAGGACGATCTCGGCGATGTCCAGGGACTGATCCCCGATGCGGTGCAGGTCGGTCACCATTTTGAGGGTGGCGGAAATGACTCGCAGGTCCGACGCCACCGGCTGCTGCTTCATGATCAGCTGGATGCACATGATTTCGATCTCTCGCTCCTTCTGGGAAATCGTATCCTGCAGCTTCACGACCTTTTTTGCCAGTTTCTCGTCGTTGGTGAGGAAACAGCGGACCGCCCGATCAATGATGTCTTCGCACATACCGCCCATCAGGCAAGTCTGATCGTCTAATTCTCTCAATTCTCCTTGGAATGTATCTCTCATTAACCGAACCTCCCTGTAATGTAATCTTCTGTACGCTTGTCTCTCGGGGCGGAGAAAATCTGATTCGTCTCTCCGTACTCCACCAGGTCTCCCAGCAGGAAGAAGGCGGTGCGGTCCGAGATACGAACGGCTTGTTGCATGTTGTGGGTGACCATGACGATGGTGTACTCCTTCTTCAGCTCCTCTGCCAGATCTTCGATTTTGCCCGTGGAAATCGGGTCCAAAGCACTGGTGGGCTCGTCCATCAGAAGCACATCCGGCTCCACGGCCAGGGCCCGGGCGATGCACAGTCTCTGCTGCTGGCCGCCGGACATGCCCAGCGCCGACTTTTTCAGTCGGTCCTTGGTCTCCTCCCAGATGGCCGCCGCCTTCAGGGACCGCTCTACGATTTCATCCAGCTCCGTCTTATTGCGGATGCCGCCGATGCGCGGACCGTAGGCGATGTTGTCGTAAATGCTCATCGGGAACGGATTCGGTTTCTGGAATACCATTCCAACCTTCCGGCGCAGGTCGGTCACGTCCACGTCATTTCCCAAAATATTTTTACCCCGGTATTCCAGGGTTCCTTCCACCCGGCAATCCGGAATCAGGTCGTTCATCCGGTTAATGTTCCGCAGGAACGTGGATTTGCCGCAGCCGGACGGGCCGATCAGCGCCGTGATGGAATGCTCCGGAATGTCCATGCTGATTTTCCGGAGAGCTTGGTGCTCGCCGTACCACAGGTCCAGGTCCCGGACTTTGATAATTGGTTCGTTCATGCTCTATCCTCTTTTCTCCTGTATTTTCTTCGCGGTCTTGGAGGCAATCAGGTTCAGTGCCAAAGTCATCGCCATCAGCACAATGGCGATGGCAAACGCGATGTCGTAGGCGCCTCGCTCACTGGCGTAGATGTAAAGGGCTACCGTCAGCGTTGCGGAGGACGACTGCAAAGCCTGCAGGAAACCGATCATCTTCAGTCCGAAGCCCGCGGTAAAAAGAAGTGCCGCCGATTCCGAGGTGATCCGGCCCACCGACAAAATACATCCGGTGATGATGCCGTCCAACGCGCTTGGAAGCACCACGGTTCGAATCATATGCCATTTGCCGCTGCCCAGCGCCAGGGCCCCTTCCCGGTAGCTCCGGGGAACCGTCAGCAAACTCTCCCTCGTATTGCTGATAATGGTTGGAAGCACCATCAGCACCAGGGTCAGCGCGCCGGCCAGAATACCTTGCTTCAGGCCGCCAATCTGAATGAAAATCAGCATGCCCACCAGTCCAAACAGAATGGATGGGATTCCCGTCAGAATCTCCGCGGCAAAACTAATCAGGTTGGTCAGTTTCCGGCTGGTGGAATACTCCGTCAAGTAGATGGCGGCACCCACGCCCAAAGGCAGGACGATGATCATCGCCACGAAAATGATATACAGCGTGTTCAGAATATTGGGCAGAATTCCGATGTTGCCGGTAAGGTTGTTGGGCTCCGTGGACAGGAGGTTCCAGGTCAGGCTCGGGATGCCTCGGTACAGGATGTAGCCGATAATCATCAGGAGCACCAGACAGGTGATGCCGGAGCACAGCCCCATCAGCCCTCTCAGAAGTCTGTCCATGTTTTTTCTGTGTGTACTCATTATTGCTCCTCCTTCCGGATCACTCTGTGCAGAATCCAGTTAATCATCATGATGAACAGGAACAGCACCAGTCCGATGGAGAACAGGGCCTGTCTCTGCAGCGATCCATAGGACGCGTAGGACATTTCCGAAACGATGGCGGTGGTCAGGAACCGAACGGATTTGAACAGTCCCGGCATGTTCGCCACGTTTCCGGCAACCATGATAATCGCCATGGCCTCCCCCAGCGCTCTGCCCACGCCCTGAATGACCGCTGCCGCCACGCCGCTCTTTGCGGCCCGCAGGGATACGCGGAACCAGGTCTCCGTGTAGTTGGCCCCCAAAGCCAGCGAGGCTTCTTCATACTCTCTCGGCACGGCCCGCAGCGCGGTGGCCGACACGCTGATGATGTACGGTAAAATCATAATCGTCAGGACCACGATGGCGGAGAACAGTGTGGCGCCGGAGGACAGGTGGAATGCCTTCTGCACGCCCGGTACCAGTACGGTCATGCCCCCCAGGCCATATACGACGGACGGAATTCCTGCCAGAAGCTCTACGGCTCCCTGAATAACCGATGCGATTCTTGGAGGTGCGGCTTTGGCCAGGAACATGGCGGTAAAAATACCGATCGGTATTCCCAGGATTACCGCTCCCGCCGTGCCGTAGACGCTGGTCAGGATGAATGGCAGAATGCCGAACTGATTCTGACCGGATTTCCAGGTGGTACCGAACAGGAACTTGATCGGTCCGATTTTGTGAATGGCCGGAATTCCGGAGATAATCAGGTACACGCTGATCAGCAGCACGAAGGCGACACTGACAAAACCACAGAACAGGAACAGTCCGTGTATTGCGTTTTCCATTAAATCTTTTTTCTTCTTCATCTTACGATTCGCTTTCTATAACTTATGTTTCCCTAGTCTATACTCTCGGCAGCGTGTGCCGAATGAATCTTTTTTTAGGAGATTCTCTATAAAGAAGAAAGTCGTGCGGCCTAGCGCCCCACGACTTTCCGGAATGTTTCGGCTTTATTCGCTTACCGGAACGGCACCGGCGTTACGAATCAGATCTGCCGCATCTTTCGATGTTGCGAAATCGTAGAACTTCTGTGCTTCTTCGGAAAGCTTTCCGTCTTTCTTGGTGATGAAGCAGAACGGACGCTGCAGCTTGTAGCTTCCATCTTTGATGGTGTCTTCGGTGCAGGTTACGCCATTGACTTTGATTCCCTGAATCTTGTCCTGACCCTCTACTGCGGAGAAGGAAGCGTATCCGATTGCTTTCTCATTGCTGCCCACTGCGGAGATTACCGCACCGGTGGATGTCAATTCCTGTTCCAGCTTGCACTTGTCTTCGGTTCCGGTTGCGCCTTCGAAACCGTCTCTCGTACCGGATCCGGATTCTCTGCCGATGCAGGAAATCTTTCCGGCTTTACCGCCGACCTGACTCCAGTCTGTGATCTTTCCGCTAAAAATGTCTGCTACCTGCTGAGTTGTCAGATCCTTTACACCGTTCTTTGCATTAACGATTACGGAGATTCCGTCCAGTGCGACGACCTTCTGTTCCAGTCCGTCCTTCTCGTCATCCTTCAGTGCTCTGGATGCCAGGCCGATGTCGGTGTTGCCGTTCTTGGCTTCTTCGATTCCGGTACCGGATCCGGTTGGATCGTATGTTACCTTTACGCCTTCGTTATCCTTCTGATACTGTTCAGAAAGTGCACCCATCACTTCTTCCATGGAAGTGGATCCGTTCGTGCTGACCGTTGCACTCTTTTCCTTGCTGCCGCATCCCGTGAGTGCAGCCACGCCCATCAGACCGGTCAGGCCCAGGGCAATCAGTTTGAGATTTCTTTTTTTCATTTTTCTCTCTCCTTTGCTTTCTTTCCCTTTTCAATTGTTTTCTTGTCTGTTTTCTGATTACAG
The DNA here is from genome assembly GCA_934234035.1 of uncultured Clostridia bacterium. Classification (GTDB taxonomy): domain Bacteria; phylum Bacillota; class Clostridia; order Peptostreptococcales; family Anaerovoracaceae; genus Mogibacterium_A. The sequence continues at coordinate 28,943 of CAKQHH010000022.1, forward strand.
GTATAAGTATAGGGCGATTTCGTAAAGTCTGTTATCGAGGTAAAGTAAAAAGAAAGTAAAGGATGGGACGGGAATGTAAAGCGGAGGTTCCTGTGGGCGGGCGCCGGAGGTTCAAGGATGCTAAGGCCTCCGGCCGCCTGGGGGAGGGGAATTCGAGGACGGGGCTGAGGGGCCGGCCTGTTGGCGTGGCCCGGCGGGACTTCAAGGCTTTGCCGGCGGCAAGGCGCCAACATGGACGGCCGCCGAGCGGAATTCGGGGCGCCCTGTTGGCGTGGCTCGGCGGGACTTCAAGGCTTTGCCGGCGGCAAGGCGCCAACATGGACGGCCGCCGAGCGGAATTCGGGGCGCCCTGTT
>CAKQHH010000023.1 GCA_934234035.1 uncultured Clostridia bacterium
GCCCCCCTACCAGAATTTACTTTTGCAAATGCGGAAAGTTTTTGGCTGAACTGGAACTTACTTTTTCAATTCACCAAAATTGTCAAATTAGCGTGAAGTCGACCGAAAATTCTAGGCATATTTAATTTACTTTGTGAAAATAATTCTAATTGCCAGAACCGCCTAACGGAACAATCTGATGGATCCTCCCACCATTCCATTCAACCTATAAGCGTGCCTTTGATGCCTTACGCTTCCAACGCTTCCAGAATCATCTTCGGCAGCTTGCGGCACTTCGCTTCGGAAATGGAGGCGATGGACACCCGAACGCCCTTGGTGAACGGTACCACGAACACATCCGCTTCTTCCAGCTTCTTGCTTACCGCATCCGGATCCTCGCAAGGAACGGAGCAGAAGAATCCGCCACGGAACGGAACCATCTTCAGTCCCACCTTTGCCGCTTCTTCCTCGAAAGCGTGGCCTCTGCTGAGGAGCATGTTCCGGAATCCGGCTCTCTCCTCGTCCACCTTGGCCAGGAGTTCCGGATCGTTGTAAATCTTTGCGATGACTTCCTGCGGTCCTCTCGGGCAGTTGGACCAGCTTGCCCGTGCGGAGAAGGACAGTACCCGAACGAATTCGTCCCGAACTTCCTCGGTCTTTGCCAGGCAGATGGTTGCCGCGCAGCGGCATCCGTAGAAGGTAAAGGTTTTGGATGCGCTGTATGCCAGCATCGGCAGGATGTTGCTGTTCAGCTCCTCCAGCTTTGGCAGGAAGGAACGAACTTCTTTCTCGTCACCGGCGAAATCGATGTATGCCACGTCCGCAACCAGTGCCACCTTCTTGGCTGGGTCGGTGCTGTTCAGCACGCGAATCACGCCGTCCCAGTCTTCGTCGGACAGGGAATATCCCGTCGGGTTGTTGGCCGGGGTGTTGATGATGATTACCAGGCGATCCTGAATCCGCAGCAGTTTATTTACCTTGTATTCGAAATCTTCCAGATTGAAGTTGCCTTCTGCATCGAACATGTCGAAGGTCTCTTCGTCCCGGCCCATCTCCATGGCGATGTTCTTGTACGTGGTCCAGTGCCAGTCGTGGGTCAGGAACTTATCGCCCGGGCAGGAATAGTTGGCAATGGCATTTCTCAGGGAACCGGTACCGCCCGGCGATGCCACAACGCCCACATAACCCTTCGGCTGATAGTCGCCCAGAGCTGCTTTTACGATGGCCTCCTTAAATGCCGGCGTTCCGGCAATCGGTGCATACTCCGCGTACTCCGCCGGGGTGAGGGCTTTCACCGCTTCGTCCACCGAGGAGAGCACGATCAGCTTGCCTTCGTCGTCCAGCAGGGCACCGATGGTGGCGTTGATTACGTTCTCCTTGCCCTTTGCGGCGATGGCCGCCTTCGCTCTTCCGCTGATTCCGAAGATTTTATCCTCCTTCGGAACCGTTCTTCCGTTGTACGCTGCAAAACTCGTGTCTGCCATTTTCTTTCTCCCTTCTCTTCTTCCGAATTTTACCCTTTTAATATTTTCACCCAGAGTGCTGAATTTGGCTTCGTACTCTGTCATGATGTTATCTTCGTTGTATTCGCAGTGGTGCAGGTCCCGGGTCAGCTCGTGAATCTTCATGTCGTTGGCCAGAATCTCCTGAATGGTGAACTCAAAGAGCCCGGTATTGTCGGTTTTGAACGTCACGATGCCGTCGTCCTTCAGGATCCGCTCGTACTGCACCAGTTTGGACCGATGGGTCAGCCGCTTCTTCGCACTGTAATTCTTCGGCAGCGGATCGCTGAAATTCAGATAGATGCCGTCCACTTCCTCGTCCCGGAACCAGTCCGTGAGATCCACGATGAAATCCGGCACAAACACCACGTTGGTCAGCCCCTTCTCCCGAATTTTCTCCATAGCCCGAAGGAGCACGCTGCGGTTGCCTTCCACCGCGATGTAGAAATTCTCCGGATGCCGCTCCGCCATCTCCGAAATGAACTTGCCCTTTCCGCAGCCCACTTCCAGATACAGCCCGGTGCATCCCGCTTTCCGCACCCGTTCCTGCCAGTTTCCCTTGCACGCCTCCGGATGGTACACCAGAAACGCCTCATACTTTGCATACTTCTCTTCCAGATTTTTAACTTTTCTCTGTCTCACGCCGTTCTCTCTCTATTCTATAATTTAAATTTTAATAAAAACAATAACATTTCTCTAAGGCAGCGGCATCCACCGGGACGCAATCACGATTCCCAGAAAGACCGCCAGCAAAACTCCGGCCACCCCGTCTCTTCGACTAAAAACAATTTCCTTCATGCGGGTGCGTCCGACACCCCCATGGTAGCAGCGCGCCTCCATGGCCAGCGCCAAATCCTGCGCAATCCGAAAGGATCCCACGAACAGGGGAATCAGAATCGGAATCATGTTCTTCACCCGCTGCATCAGATTGCCGGATTCGAAATCGGCACCCCGGGCCTGCTGGGCCTTCATGATTTTGTCCGTCTCCTCCAGAAGTGTGGGGATAAAACGCAGTGCGATGCTCATCATCAGCGCAATCTCGTGGCTGGGAAGCCCCAATCGGTTGAAGGGTTTCAGCAGCTTCTCCAGTCCGTCGGTGAGCTCCATGGGTTTGGTGGTCAAGGTCAGCATGGAGGTGCCGATAATCAGAAGAATCAGCCGCAGCGCCATAAAGCAGGACCGGTACAGCCCCTCATAGGTAATGGTGAGGAATTTCCAGTGCCACAGCACCGTTCCGTCGAACATGAACAGGTTCAGCACAAAGGTCAGCAGGATGATAAAGACCACCGCCTTCAATCCCTTGAAAATAAACCGCACCGGCACCTTCGAGATGCCGATGAGAATCCCCAGCGCCAGAATCACCAGGCCGAATCCCGCAAAGGAATTCACCAGAAAAACCTCTATTATATACAGCAGGGTTCCCAGAATTTTCGTTCGGGCATCCAGCCGGTGAATCACCGACTGTTCCGGATAATATTGTCCCAATGTGATATCCCGAATCATCGCTTCCTGCTTTCCAGATACCGGCAGATTTCCTTCGCCGCATCTTCAATACTCAGCGGCGCCGCATCGATTCCCGGCAGCCGCTCCTTTAATCGTTCCATAAATTCCATGGCCGGGGGCTGCCCCAGTCCCATTTCCCGAAGCTGCTTCCCCCGGGCGAACACCTCTGCCGGCGTTCCGTTCATCACCAGCCGGCCCCGGTTCATCACCAGCACCCGGTCCGCCAGCTCCGCAATATCTCCCATGTTGTGGGAAACCAGCAGGATGGTCATGTCCTCCTGCCCATGGATTCTTCGAATCAGATCCAGGACATCCCGATGGGCGGAGGGATCCAGCCCGGCGGTGGGTTCGTCCAAAATCAGGATTTCCGGCTTCATGGCCAGCACGCCGGCAATGGCCACCCGCCGCTTCTGCCCTCCGGACAGTTCAAACGGCGACCGTTCTTTGACTTCTTCATAGTCCAGTCCCGTCAGTCGGATGGAGTCCGCCACCACCCGTTCCAGTTCTTCGCCGGTTATGCCCACCTGCTTCGGGCCGAAGGCCACGTCCTTGGCCACCGTTTCCTCGAACAGCTGGTATTCCGGATACTGAAACACCAACCCCACCTTCCGGCGCACTTCCGTCATCTTGGTGGACGGATCGGTGATGCACACCTCCCCCACCGTGATTTTACCGGAGTCGGGACGGAGCAGCCCGTTCAGCTGCTGCACCAAAGTGGATTTCCCGGAGCCGGTGTGACCGATGATCGCCGCGAATTCCCCCGGTTCCAGCCGGAAGGACACGTCCTCCAGCGCCCGCGTCTCGTTGGGCATTCCCTTCGAATATGTATATGTAAGATTCTCTACTGTAATTGACATATGGCCTCAATCAATTCCTCTTCGGTCTGCACCGAAGCGTCCACCGGCAATCCCAGCCGGACCAATTCTTCCCGCAGCGCAATGATGGCCGGCATTTCCAGTCCGGCACGCTGAATTCTCTCCCAATCTGCAAAAAAATCTCTCGGCGGCATATCGTCGGTAATCCGGCCGTTCTTCATGACAATCAGCCGGTCCGCCTGCATCGCCTCTTCCATAAAATGAGTGATGAGGATCACCGTGATTCCCGCTTCGTGCAGGCGATGAATGATGTCCATCACCTGATGGCGCCCTTTGGGATCCAGCATGGCAGTGGGTTCATCGAACACGATGCACTTGGGCCGCATGGCGATGGCTCCCGCAATGGCGATGCGCTGCTTCTGTCCGCCGGACAGCATGTGAGGCGCTTTCAGCCGCTGCTCGTACATGCCTACCGCTTGAAGGGCTTCATCCACTCGCCGGCGAATCTCCGCCGGGTCCACGCCCAAATTCTCCGGGCCGAAGGCTACGTCGTCCTCCACCACGGAGGACACGATCTGATTGTCCGGATTCTGGAAAACCATTCCAACCGTGCTTCGGATATCCCAGATATGCTCGTCTTCCCGGGTATTCATTCCTTCAATCCACACCTCTCCTTCGGTGGGAAGGAGCAGGCCGTTTAAATGCTTCGCCAAGGTGGACTTTCCGGAGCCGTTCATTCCCAGAACCGCTGCGAATTCACCGGGCTGCACCTCAAAATTCACCCCGTCCACAGCGCGAAAGGACGTCGCCGTTCCTTCCGGGGATACTTTTCGATATTCAAATGTCAGGTTCTCCACCCGGATGATCGGTTCCATATTTCCTCCTCGCATTAACCGGCTCATTATATCACAGATAATCCGGTATGTTCAAGAAAGCCACGGATTCCCGACTTCCTCCGCACAACAAAGAGCCGGAGCAAGCTCCGACTCTCCGACTCTAGATCAATTGACCTTTTTGTTTGCGGGAATCCCCTTTCCCGACTATCGATTCTATATTATCCCCTTTTACGACTCGATGGTAATATTATAATCATCCCATGATGGGATGTCAACAAATCTTTTGTATTTAATTACAAACTTTTACCATATTTTTGATTCTTTTTATGAATGTACAATCCTTGCGGCGGGTTTCCTCCGCCAGCTTCATCTGCTCCTCCTGGCTGTTCACGCTTCCTTCACCGGTCACCGGCTCGTACTTCCGCTCCGGCAGCAGCTTCATGGCCTTCGTATTGTCGGACCACTGAAGATGGATGACTTTCCATATTTTTTCCCGAACGTCCGGGTCCAAAATCGGACATCCCACTTCCACTCTTCGGCGCGTGTTTCGCGTCATAAAATCCGCTGAGGCGATGTACATCTTTTCCGTCGAGCCCTTGCCAAAAACATAAATCCGTGAATGCTCCAGATTTCCGATGCCCATGTTCCGGAAAAACAAAGCCGCGTTCTCCCCGATTCCCGGGTCTGCCGTCATCAGAGAGAAATCCGTGTACAGCTTGGAGGTGGTTTCGTTGTAGGTTCCGGTGCCGATCTGAGTGTATCGGCGAAGGGTTCCCCGCTCATTTCGGGTGATTAGGCACAGCTTGGAGTGCACCTTGAAGTTGGCCATTCCGTACATGATGGTGCAGCCGGATTTTTCAAACTCCTTGGACCAGTCGATGTTGTTCTGCTCATCGAACCGGGCGCGCAGCTCAATCAACACCGTGACCTTCTTTCCGTTCTCCGCCGCCCGGCACAGGTATTTGACCAGCTTGCTTTTGCCCGCCAGCCGGTAAATGGTAATCTGGATGGAGCGGACATCCGGGTCCGATGCCGCCTCTTCCAGCAGGCGCAGGAACGGCTTCATGCTTTCGTATGGATAGGACAGCAAGCGGTCCTGCTTGCGAATCCGGTCAAACATGGATTCCTTTCCGGCCAGTTCTCCCGGAGTTTTCGGGGTGTACGGCTCAAAGAGCAGCTCTTTCTTCTGCTCCGGATTCAGCTTGTTCTCCAGACCATAGGCATATTTCATCTGTAGCGGACCGCTTGTGTAGAAGATCTGACTGTCGCTGAGGAGCAGGCGGCTTTGCAGGAACTTCAGCATTTTCGAACTCGGATGACCGGTCATCTCCAGGCGAAGGGGTGCCAGACGGCGCCGATCCTTCAGCAGCTTCTGCATGACCTTTCGGAAATCTTCGTTTTTCTCACAATCCTCATCTTCCGCGTGGATGTCCGCATTTCGGGTAATGCAAATCTGAATCTTTTCTTCCACCGTGTAGGTGTCAAAAACCACGTCCGCCAGTTCCAAAAGCAGATCTTCCATGCCGATGTACCGAACCCCCGGACCCGGAAGATACAGAATCTGCGGCAGGTCTACCGGTACCGGCAGAAAGGCAAAGTATTCCTCGCCTTTCTTTTTCCGCAGGCGCACGCAGATTTCAACGCCCTTGTTGCTGAGGTGCGGGAAGGGATGCTGTGGATCTACCAGCATCGGGGACAGCATCGGCAGGATGGATCGGTGTATTTCTTTCCCAGCGGCAGCATATCGATCAGGCTGCCCACCCGGACCATAAAGAATTCGTCCAGATTGGAAGTGAAAATCGAAAGGAATCGGAGCCGTTCCAGCAGCGGATTGCCGGGTTCCTTTGCCTGGCGCATGCATCGCTCATTGAATTGAAGCCAGGACAGTTCCCGGTTCTGCATGTATCTTCCGCTCTCGTGATTTTCCTGTGTGCAACTTAACATTTTACCCTATCCCCCTATTTCGTTGTGTCCTCGTTGTCTTCTGGTTCGTTTTTAGTCTTGTTCAGGATTTCCTCCATCAGAAAGCCTTCCCGGACGCCGTATTCCACCGTTACGATTTCTTTTACCCCGAAGACATCGGCTGCCGCATTCAGCGCCGCCATGCCCGGGAGCAAGGTGTGAATCCGTTCCGGGGCGGACCGAAGAATCAAGTCCGAGAACTGTGCCGGATTTTCTTTGTAGAATTCCAGCATTTTCTGCAAATATTTTCGGCCGTACTTCCCTTCGTTCACCGCTTCCGGATGTTTCCGCTGAAGTACCTTCACAAAAGCTCGGCCGGCACCGCCCTCCACGCAAAGGGGAACGTGGTAGCTGCGCTTCGGCAGCCGAATTTTCTCGAAATGCTTCCGCATAGTCCGGTCGATTTCCTTTAGCTCTTTCGGCTCCGGAATGATTTCTTTTACGTATTTCCGATACAGATTCAGAGACCCCCATGGGATGGAGGTGGACAGGAGCGCTTCGTCGTTTCGGAAGGCCACTACCTCGCTGCTTCCGCCGCCCACATCGATCATGATGCCCTCGTCCATGGAAATCTGTTGGCGCAGCCCGGCAAAACCGTAGCTCGCTTCCTGCTGTCCGCTCAGCACCTTCACCTTGTAGCCGGTTTCCTTCTCGATTTCCACCAGTACCTCTTCCGTGTTGATGATGTTCCGAAGGGGCGCCGTGGCGAACACGCCGATTTCGTCCAAACTGAACTGGTCGGTCACCGTCTTCAGTTCCAACAGGGATTCCACCGCCACCTGGATGCCTCTCTTGCGCATTTCATGGTCTTTATTGATGTACCCGGCCAGCCCGGCGGTAATCTTTTTGTTCAGTACCCGGCGAATGGATGTTCCGTCGTATTCGAACACCACCAGCCGAATCGTATTCGATCCAATATCTATCACTCCGTACATACTTCTCTCTCCTTTTATATTAAAAGGATACGCCCGCAATGTAATATTCACTATCAAATAAATGTAAAGAAATCGTAAAAGGTGAATGGAATCGGCAGGGTATCGGGGCGGCCATGGGGATGGATTCGAGGCGGCCTGTTGGCATGGCCCGACGGTTGAATCAGGCTTTGCCGGGCGCATGGCGCCAACTCGGCCGGCCGCCGGGTTCGATTCGAGGCGGCCTGTTGGCGTGGCTCGACGGTGGAATCAGGCTCAGCCGGCGGGGTAGCGCCAACATGGACGGCCGTCTCGTGGGCTCCTCGGTAAATTGTTGGCGCCTCCTAACGGTGCCGTAAGGCTTTGCCAGCTGCAAGGCGCCAACATGGACGGCCGCAGGGCAAGATTTTGGGCGGCCTGTTGGCGTGGCCCGACGGTGGAATCAGGCTTTGCCGGCGGGGCAGCGCCAACATGGACGGCCAACTCGTGGGCTCCTCGGTAAATTGTTGGCGCCCCTGGACGATGTCATAAGGCTTTGCCGGCTGCAAGGCGCCAACATGGACAGCCGCCTCCCGGGCTCCGCCGCAAATTGTTGGCGCCCCTGGACGATGTCATAAGGCTTTGCCGGCTGCAAGGCGCCAACTCGGCCGGCCGTCGGGTTCGATTCGAGGCGGCCTGTTGGCGTGTCCCGACGGTGGAATCAGGCTTTGCCGAGCGCAAGGCGCCAACTCTAATCATCGCATCGTGTATCTAGCTCTATTCTGAATTTAGCGCCATCAAAAATTGACGACAGGCCCTCACTTTCTCATGGTCTGTCGTCAATCTAGTGTTTCCTTTATATATTTCACTCTAATTCATTTATATAATAGCATCAAAATTCCTTCTTTTCACACGAATTTCCTGCTTTCAAGACCTCATTCCACCCGCTCCCCTCAGCATTCCACTCTAATCTACCCGACGGTCGCGGAGAAATTGACGTCGGAACTTCGGGGGAGAGCGTTCCGTCGTCAATTTCTTCCGATTTCCCGAAAACATCCCTTATTAGAGTGGCCTTCACGAATATTCGTGAAGGTCCAAGAGAAAAAACCATCCCCGCGTCAAACGCAGGGTTTTTAACGACAGGGCAAAGCCCATGCTCCTCGCGTTACGCGTACAACGCGTAATATAATCTGCCAACTGCGTATTTCATAAACTACTTTCTCTTTTTTCTATACTTTTCAGTTTCTGGAATACTTAGCTGTTCTCCTAATTTGTCTTCATCCAATTGATGTCGTATATATTCCGCAATTCGGCGTTCATTTTTTCCGACTGTATCAACATAATATCCTTTACACCAAAATGATCGATTTCGATATTTGTATTTTAAATCGCCGAATTGCTCGTAAATCATCGTGCTACTTTTCCCTTTCAAATATCCCATAAATGACGATACTGAAATCTTTGGTGGGATTTCCACAAAAAGGTGAATGCGATCTGGGCAAGCTTCTGCTTCAAGAATTTTTATTCCTTTCCATTCACAAAGCTGTCTTAATATTTTCCCAATGGCCACTTTCTTTTCTTCGATATTTCGGTGCAAATACTATGTGATATTTGCAATTCCACTTCGAGTGCGCTAAACTGTTTATGTCATTAAGACCCATGTTTTCCTCCTTTTTAGAATACGCAGTTGGCAGACCGCATCTTTGTTCTAACTTTCGGAGGATTTCTGGTCAAACGCATAGCGTTCACGGAACCCCGCGTCTAACGCGGGGTTTTCTTTATACAAAAAGGCGCCGGATGAAGTCCTCATCCGGCGCCTTTTTTATTTCTTTTCATTCTTTACCGGCCTCTACCCCGGCAAAATACTTACTTCATCTTTGGATTCTCTCTATCCCAGAATCTTATCCAGTTCTCTTCTCTGGGTCAAACCCACTTCTTTGTAAGTTACTTCTCCGCCCTTTACAATCATCAGGGTCGGGATGCTCATTACTCCGTACTCGATTGCCAGGTCTCGCTGTTCATCGATGTTGAGCTTGCATACCTTTACATCGTCACGATCATTGGCCAGTTCCTCCAGAATCGGTCCCTGCATCTTGCACGGTCCGCACCAGTCAGCATAGAAATCAACCAAAACTGTTTTATCTGACTGAAGCACCTCCTGTGCGAAATTTTCCTTTGTTAGATTCAAAATAGCCATATAACTAACCTCCTTGTGGTCACTATTATCGAAATTATACCTTAAATCCCGGCAAAGTTCAAGGTGTCTACCCGCATATTTAAAGAGGCAGCGAGATCCGGTAGGGACGCATATGCAAAAACCCATTAGACGCGACATACACATCTAATGGGTTCTGTTTCATATTCCCGAAAAATCGGAGCGCTTGTCCTCAGACCTTATGCCTGTGGAGCTTCAGCTGCTTCCTTCGCTGCTTTTGCTGCTGCGACCTTTGCTGCCTTCTCGGCTGCCTCTTTTTCGTTCATTTTGATTGCTACCTTTGCATGCTTCAGGCTGAAGCTGTTGATTGCGCCGGTTGGGCACACTCTCATGCACATACCGCAGTTCTTGCACTTCTCCGGATCGATGCTTGCCAGATTGTCCTCTACGGTGATGGCATCAAACTTGCAGACCTTCGCACACTTGCCGCATCCGATACATCCGTTGGAGCAGTTCTTTCTGGTGAGAGCACCCTTGTCCTTGGAGGAGCAGAGTACGTTCACCTGCTGCTTTTCCGGTACCAGATGGATGATGTGCTGCGGGCATTCCTTTGCGCACTTGCCGCAAGCAACGCAGTTGTCTCTGTTCACGATGGCAACTCCGTCGATTACGCCGATGGCGTTGAAATCACATACTGCCGCACAGTCTCCCAGTCCGATACAACCGAACTGGCACTGTCCGTTTCCGCTGAAATAGGTCTTTGCAGCCTTACAGGTCATCAGGCCCTGATATTCTGCAATCTTTCCGGTTGCGCCGCAAGTACCGTTACAGGTTACTCTTGCGACCTGCTTCTCGCCGGCAGCTGCATTTCTGCCCAACAGTTCTGCAATCTGCTCTGCACATGCAGCTCCGCCAACGGAACATGCGGAACAGCTCTGATTTTCGTCTGTTACTACTGCATTCGCGTAGTCATCACAACCTGCAAATCCGCATCCGCCGCAGTTTGCACCCGGCAGAATCGCTCTTACCTGTGTGACACGCTCATCTACTTTTACGTAGAATGCTTTGGATGCAATGGTCAGAAGAAGTGCTGCGATGAAACCGGCAACTACAACAATAACGACTGGTGTTAAAATTGCACTACTCATTCTGCCGCCCCCTTACTGGAATAATCCCGAGAAGCCCATGAAGGACAGGGACAGGATGGTTGCACTTACGAGAACCATCGGCACGCCCTTGAAAGCAGCCGGTACGCCGCTCTCATCCCAGAGCTTTTCTTCACGTACACCTGCGAACAGAACCATGGCTAATCCGTAACCAACGCCTGCACCCAGTGCGTATACGATAGACTGAATAAACGTATAATCATAGTTGATTGCATTGATGGTCGCACCCAGGATCGCACAGTTGGTGGTGATCAGAGGAAGGAAGATACCCAGCGCCTTCTGAAGTGCCGGCATGAACTTCTTCATGAACATCTCTACGAACTGTACCAAAGCTGCGATGACCAGAATGAATACAACAGTCTGCAGATATCCGATATCGAACTTGTTCAGTACCTGCTGAATCGGCCATGTAACCAGCTCAGCAAGAACCATTACGAAGATAACGGCGCCACTCATACCTACGGCAGAATCCATCTTGTTGGATACACCCAGGAACGAGCAGATACCCAGGAACTGAGACAACAGGAAGTTGTTGACCAGTACGATCGACATAAAGATAATAATCAGATTAACCATTATGCTTCAGCTCCTTTCTGGACAGGTGCCGCTGCTGCGACTTCGTCCTTTACCTCTGCCAAGTTGCAGGAATTGTACATCGGGCATCCGCCGCAGCTGAAGGACTGTTTCTTCAGTGCTTTGCCCTTTGTAACCAGGTTCAGCATTGCAATCAGGAATCCGTATACGAAGAATCCGCCCGGAGCCAGATTGAAGAATCCGATTGGTGTGAACCAGGAACCGAATACAGTGTATCCCAGGAGAGTTCCGGCACCCAGAAGTTCTCTGATGGCACCCATCAGGCCCAGTGTCAGAGTGAATCCAAGACCCATTCCAACGCCGTCCAGTGCGGAATCGATTACGGTGTTCTTGTTCGCGAATGCTTCCGCTCTTCCCAGGATGATACAGTTAACTACGATCAGCGGCAGGAACAGTCCCAGAGACTGATACAGGGACGGTACATATGCCTGCAGTACGAACTGTACCAATGTTACGAATCCGGCGATAACTACGATGTAGCAAGGGATTCTTACCTTATCCGGAATAATCTTCCGAAGAAGGGAAATTACGATGTTCGAGCAGATCAGTACTGCTGTTGCGGAGAGACCCATTCCCAGACCATTGGACAGGGAAGAAGATGTTGCCAGCGTCGGGCAGGTACCGATCAGAAGTACCAGTACCGGGTTCTCCTTAATAATTCCATTTGTCAATATGGAAAGTTTGCTCTTTTTTGCCATTACTGAACACCTCCCATACTCTTATACTGTTCCAGAGCTGCATATACAGCCTTGTGGATTGCACCGGAAGATACGGACGCACCGGTTACGTATTTTACCGTGTTGTCGCTCTTGATGTTCTCACTGCCCAGTGCTTTCAGGCTCTTATACTGACCCAGGTGCTCCGGCGTCTGTGCCTTTGTACCTACACCGGCAGTATCGGCGTGGCTGGTGATCTTCACGTTGGTGATAGCACCGTCTTTGTCGATACCGATCATTGCGGTCAGCATGCCGCCGTAGGAGTTGGACATAGCGGTTACCACCATGCCGGATCCGTTGGTTGCATCAAATACTTCTGTTACATATACCTTCTTTGCTTCCAGAACGTACATGTCGCCGTTATACTGCTTGAATTCGCCCTTTGCTGCAGGCAGAAGTTCATTTCTGGCTTCGTTTGCCGCCTTCAGGGAGTTTTCATCGATAACCGGCTTGGTTACACCATATGTAAATGCAAGTGCCAATGTAACCACGAAGCAGATGCATACCAGTACAAGGATCGGTTTAACGAATTCCTGGAATGTGTTTGTCTTATTTTCCACTGTTCGCACCTCCTGCACAATAACGCTTGAAGCTCCATCTGTTGATCAGTGGTGTGCAGATGTTCATCAGCAGGATGGAGAAGGATACGCCTTCCGGATAGCTTCCGAAGAGACGGATTACCATTGTGATGATTCCGCAGCCGATACCGAACATGATCTGTCCGGAAGGGAGCTTTGGAGTTGTAACATAGTCCGTTGCCATGAAGATTGCACCCAGCATAACACCACCGGCCAGAATATGGAATACAGCCATGTGGAAGGACTTGGTGTAGATCAAAGCAATGACGAATACGGTTCCGATGAATGCACACGGAATGATTGGAGAAATAACTTTCTTCCAGATCAGATATACACCGCCGATGAGCAGTGCCAGTGCGCTCACTTCACCAACAGAACCGCCGATGAAGCCCAGGAACATATCCATGTTGGACGGTAGCTTCGCACCTGCGCCGCCTTCTGCCAGGATTCCCAGCGGAGTTGCACCGGTGGTCGCATCTGTTGTCTCCGCCATTCTTGGCAGCGGCCATGTGGACATGTTTGCCGCGAAGGAGATGAACAGGAAAATTCTTGCTGTAATTGCCGGGTTCACGAAGTTCTTTCCGATTCCGCCGTAGAGCTGCTTAACAACTACAACGGCAACGAAACAACCGATTACAGCCATCCACAGCGGGAAGTTTGCCGGTACGTTGTACGCGATCAGAAGACCGGTAACCGCCGCACTCAGGTCGCCTACTGTCTGTGGCTTCTTTGCAAGATAATTGTAGAGCCATTCAAAACCAACGCTGGCGATGATGCATACAGCGCAGAGCAGGATAACTCTTGCTCCGAACACATATACTCCCGCAACAAAGGCCGGTGCCAGTGCAAGCAGAACGGATCCCATCAGTTTCGTCGTATCCGCATCCGTAACGATATGCGGCGCATTGGACACGATCAGGTTAGAGTGAAATTTCTGTTTTTCCATTACTTACTTGTCGCCTCCTTTACCATACCCTTTGCCAGTGTATTCATGAAGCTGAGAGGTCTTCTTGCCGGGCAGATGTAGGAGCAGCTTCCGCAGCCCATGCACTGCATCACGTTGAACTTCTGAAGTCTCTCCACGTCTTTTCTATTATATGCCTCCGCAAAAATAACCGGCATCAGCTTGAACGGACATGCGCTGATACAACGTCCGCAGTTGATGCAGCCGGTCTCAACCTTTACTTCTGCAACTTCCTTGCCGAATGCCAGCAGGGATCCGGTATTCTTCATGGTAACGTTCTCGTCCGAGTTAGTCGCACGACCCATCATCGGTCCGCCCATTACGATCTTCTTCGGCTCTTTCTTGTATCCGCCGCAGAATTCCATTACATCCGCAATCTGAGTACCGATTGGAACGAATACGTTCTTCGGTTCTGCTACCGCATCCCCGTCTACGGTAATTCTTCTGCGAACGATTGGCATTCCGGTCTTGAAGAACTCTGCAATGATTGCGATGGTGGATACGTTGTCCAGAATTACACCCAGCTGTGCCGGGAGAACTCCTGCATCCATAACCTTACCGGTGGCTTCATATACCAGAACACGCTCAGCACCCTTCGGATATCTGGACTGAAGTGCAAGCACCTCAATGTCATCAAATCCGTTCTGCTGAATCAGATTGTTCATGTTCTCAATCGCTTCCGGCTTGTTCTCTTCGATTCCGATAATACCCTTCTTCAGGTCCAGGTATTTCATAATCAGTTTCATTCCGTCCAGAACATCCTGACCCTGCTCAACCATCATACGATTATCCCCGGTGATGTACGGTTCACATTCTGCTGCGTTTACAACCAGAACGTCACACTCATCCAGGTTCTTCGGATTCAGTTTGATATGTGTTGGGAACGAAGCCCCTCCGAGACCAACGACGCCGCTGTCTCTTACTGCTTTAACGAATTCTGCATGATTCGTAACGTGCGGAATCTGAACTTCCTCGCTCACTTCCTGTTTCTTGTCTGTCTCGATTACAATCAGAGTTTCCATTCCGCCCATGCCTCCACGGGACTGAACGATATCCGTAACCGTTCCGGAAACACTGGAGTGTACCGGTGCGCTGACAAAAGCATCGGTGTCACCGATTCTCTGTCCGACTTTTACGTGGTCACCCTTTGCAACGAGAGGTTTACAAGGAGCACCGATGCTCTGCGACATGCAGATTTTTACAACATCCGGAACCGGCATAACCACGGTCTCGAGATTCGAGGTGTTCTTGTGGTGCGGTACCAGAATGCTAGGTAAGTGTTTACCTTGGCTCATCCTTAAGCAACCTTCCTTTCCTACAAAATGTAATAACAATATTCACTGAACCATTATACACTACTCTTTCACAAAAATCACTTGAAATTTCACGGAAAACACACTTTTGTATGTTTAGTTTCTGTCACACTTTTCAAGATTTTTCTTCATTTTTCGCCCCTAAAAGCAGCTTTTCGCTCGCTTACACTTCCGGCGCAACGCACACATAACCGGTTTCATCCACGCCGATCACCGTTTCGTTCCGGCGCACCCGCTCCTGCAGGTATTGAACCGCTTCTTTTGTCAGAATTTCACCGGGGCAGGCCAGCGGAATCCCCGGCGGATACGGAATCAGGGAATCGTACAGAGGGCGGCCGGCCGCCTCCGCCAGCGGAATTCGTTCTTTTATTGACGGAATCGGTCCTTGCTCCAGATTAAATGCAAGATAATCTTCGCTGCGCCCCGCCTCGTTTTCCGTAATCCCGTACTTTCCGCTGATGTGCTGAAGGGCTTCCAGCAGTTTTTCGTAATCTTGCCGCTCGTTTCCCAGGCCGGTCATCAGCATAGTGTAATCTCCGTGGACCATTTCCACCCAGATATTCTGCTCTTGCAGCTCCGCCGCCAGCCGCTCCCCGCCGAAACCGTAAGGCTTCATGTTCAGGTTGATTTTGCTCCAATCCATTTCCCGGTTCTCGATTACCGAAAGGCCGGTGACGGACCGGTAATTCTCGTAGAAATACTGCAGGTCGGACTGCCAGGCCCGGAAAAGCTCCCGGCCGTGACGCAGGATTTTCTCGTTCACGTCCAGGCTTCCCATCAGAATGTAGGAAGGGCTGGTGGTCTGGAGCATCCGCACCGTCTCCGAAATCCGGGAAACGTCCACCCGGTCGCTGCACACGTTGAGGATGGCGGTCCCCGTAAAGGACATCAGGGTTTTGTGCGTGCTGTTCACCACCAGATCCGCCCGCAGGTTTTCCGCCGCCCGTTTTTTCCGAGCACCCTCGTCAAAGAATTTCAAATGAGCACCGTGGGCCTGATCCACAATCAGTACCATTCCCGCCGCATGAGCCTCCAGGGCGATGTCCTCAATTTCCGAAAGCACCCCGTAATAGTTGGGGCTGGTCACCAGCACCGCCGACGCATCCGGATGCTCCCGCATCGCCGCCGCCACATCTCGCGGGGAAATCGCCCCCTGCAGCCCGGTCTTCTCATCCGTCATGGGCTGCACGTACACCGGCTCAATGCCTCCCAACCGAAGGGCCGAAAACACCGATTTGTGGGAGTTCCGCCCCATAATCAGCTTGCCGCCCCGCGGCATCGTCGCCAAAACAGACGCGATCAGCCCGGTGCTGCTTCCGTTCACCAACAGCTCCGTATGCCGCACACCGTAAAGCTCTGCGTAATTCTCCATCACTCGGCGAATCACCGACTCCGGCTGGGTCAGCGCATCCGCCCCCGGAATCTCCGTGATGTCGCTGCCCATGATGTTCTTCAGAAAATCGCCGTACCCCATCTCCTTGTACAGCCGGCTCCGCCCCTTGTGCCCCGGCATATGGAAGGATATGGGATTTTGGCGTTTGTGCTCCACCAGAAAATCCGTCACCGTTCTTCTATCCATCTTCCGTCCCTCGTTCTTTCGTTCTCCCAAAAATAAAATCAAAAGGCCCCGGACCTCCGACCAGTCGGAATATCCGGGGTGACTTCAGTTGTTTTTATCGAATTACGTCGGTTCCCACGTACGGGCGCAGTACCTCCGGCACGATAACCGAGCCGTCTTCCTGCTGGTAATTCTCCAGGATGGCCGCAACGGTTCTGCCCACTGCCAGTCCGGAGCCGTTCAGGGTGTGGACGAATTCCGGCTTGGTATCCCGGTCTCTCTTGAACCGGATATCCGCTCTCCGTGCCTGATAATCCTCGAAGTTACTGCAGCTGGAAATCTCTACGTATCTTCCGTAGCTTGGCATCCACACTTCGATATCGTAAGTCATCGCGGAGGAGAATCCCAGATCTCCGGCGGACAGGCGTACCACGTGGTACGGAATCTTCAGCTGCTTCAGCACTTCTTCCGCATCCAGAGTCAGCTTCTCCAGCTCATCGTAGGACGTCTCCGGCGCAACCAGCTTTACCATTTCCACCTTGTTGAACTGGTGCTGACGAATCAGGCCGCGGGTATCTCTTCCGGCGGAACCCGCTTCTTTACGGAAGCATGGGGTATACGCCGTGTAATATACCGGCAGTTCGTCGCCGCTGAGGATTTCGCCGGCCCTCAGGTTGGTCACCGGAACCTCTGCAGTCGGAATCAGATATTCATCCACGCCTTCCAGGTGATACATATCGTCCACGAACTTCGGCAGCTGACCGGTTCCGGTCATCGCCGCAGCATTTACCATGAACGGCGGAAGGATTTCGATATATCCCTGGTCCTCGGTGTGCAGGTTCAGCATGAAGTTGATTACTGCTCGCTCCAGCCGGGCACCCAGTCCCTTATATACGGTGAATCTGGCACCGGACAGCTTCGACGCCCGGTCGAAGTCCAGGATATCCAGGTCCTCACCGATGTCCCAGTGTGCTTTCGGCTCGAAGGAAAACTCGGTCGGTTCGCCCCACTTCCGAATTTCCACGTTATCGGAATCGTCGATGCCGTCCGGAACTTCCTTATTCGGTGTGTTCGGCACACCCAGAATGGCATTGTGGAGGTTCTCCTCCGCCTCGCTGACCTTGCCGTCCAGTTCTTTGATGCGCTGGCTGAGTTCCTTCAGTTCCTTGAAGAGAGCGGTGGTATCTTCACCGGCCTTCTTCAGCTTCGGAACCTCTCGGGAAGCGGTATTCTGTCTGTTCTTCAGCTGCTCCACTTCCGCCAGCAGTTCTCTTCTCTCGGTGTCGTACTTCCGCACGTCTTCCAGGCCGAAATCGCCTTTGCCGCGTCTTTCTACATCTTTTTTCACTTCATCGAAGTTCTGTCTGATTCGTTTAACGTCTAGCATTTTATCATCCTTCTTCTTTCTGATACAGAATTAATTATTTGTGATTAGAATAGATTCTTCTGGTAATCATTATACAGGTCGCGGAGCTCTTCCGTCAAATGCTGAATTTCCAATTCCAGGTCGGAAGCCAGCCGGAAGTTCTCTTCGTCCAGTGCCAGCTTTGCCTGAGACAGGATGGATTTCTTTCCGATATAGTCCTTTCCAAGACGGTGTCTCAGGTCGTTCACCTGTCTCCAGTTCATGATATCGTAATCCGTTGCGCTGTTCTCGGTGTGCGCCTTTACGCACTGACGAACGAAATTCATGGTGTTCGGAATCAGCCGGTCGTGGAATTCCGTGCTCCACTTCAATGTCATCTGATCCCGGTAAGAACGGATAATCAAAGCGATGGTGTCGTCCCCTCCGGTAATCTTTACCAGATCGTCTCGCTGTTCATCAAAGGCTCTGAAGTTCTCCCATACCGTTGCCGGCGCCTTGCCGAAGAGCCGCTCTCTCTCTTCTTCCGTATAATACGTAAACACGTTCTCTTCGGAACGATACTGACGATCCTTTTCCAGGTAGATATCCTCTTCTCCCGGTTTCTTGGAAATGGCCTTCTCCAATTCCTGCGGGGTCCGCTTGTTCTCCAGTGCCGAACGAATTCCGTCCAGCATCAGCATGTAAGCGGAACCGATAATCAGATAGGTGTTGGAATGCGGGTTCGGTGAACGCAGCTCGAACCGGGTGGCCATCGGATTCTTCATATCCCGAACCACGCCGATCAATACGGTTCTGTTTCGAGATGGAGTGACGCAGTCTCTTCCCAAGGAGGTAACCACGCATACCGGTGCTTCGTATCCCGGCTTCAGTCTCTGGAAGGCATCGTGAGTCTGTGCCACGAACGGATTGAGAATTTCATAGTTCCGCAGAATTCCCATCAGCGATCCGTATCCGATCGGGCTCATGAAATCCTTTTCCCGGTCGATTGGCTCGAACAGGTTGATCGTCTTGCCGTTCTTCAGCTTTGCCATCACGCCCAGGTGGGTGTGTTCTCCGTTTCCGGCAACGCCCTGCATCGGTTTTGCCAGGAAGGTAACTTCCAGATTGTTGGCCCGGAATACGTCCCGGATGATGTGCTTAATCTGGCTTTCGTTGTCTGCCGCCTGCAGCGGGTTGGAGTACTTCCAGTCGATTTCCAGCTGCTCCATGATGTGGTCGAAGTCGCCGCTGTTGCCCATCTTGGCACGAACGCCGCCCACTTCTTTATGACCCATTTCCACTTCGAATCCGTAGCGGTCCAAAATTTCCAGGGTCTGTTCCATCGCCGTTCCCACCGGTCCGATGGTGCGCTTCCAGTACTGCTCTTTCAGTTCCTGGGAGGTGTACAGCTGGTCGCGGTCCGCCCGGTCGTCCGGTGTTTTTACCCAGAATTCCAGCTCGGTGGCACTGGTGAGCACCACATCTTCAATATCTTCCGGAGAATCCAAGCCTCCGATGTAGTCCGTTACGTATGGATTGTTCTGAATCAGTTCCATTAGTCCCCGACGGAACTTCTTCGTCAATCTTCTCGCATAGATTCGGGAGCCCACCATCCGCTCGTTGTTGTGTCTCAGGAAGGATGGAATTCTCAGGGTTCCCACCGGAAGTCCGGTCTTGTAATCGATGTTCATGAAGTTGTACTCCACGTACCAGTTCACTTCCTTATCCGGAAGGATGTCCACTCTGGCATTGGACAGTTCGGCAATCAGCGGAAGCGCTACGCTGGACCCGTCGGTCTGAACGCCGTCCCACAGGATTTTCTCCATGTCCTCTACAAATGCCTTCATCGGAATCTTCTCATCGGTGTTGTGGTTTCCCAGGTCCACGCCCGTCAAAGACACGAACTTTACTTCCGGATGGGCTTCCAGTATAGCCGCAATCTCCTTCTCATCGTGCTTATCTGCCGGGATGGTAAAAAGCATTTTGTCCAAATCAAAATCTAACATTTTTTCTCTCCTCTCAACCCTTCTTTAACGTATAGCGTGATATTTTTAATTCTGGTCTTCCAGCTGGTTCAGATACTTCTCCAGCTCATCCAGATAATCACCGTACTTCTTCCAGTTTCCGCTCTTCTGGGCATTCACTGCGTTCTCATAGGCTTCGTTGGCTTTTTGGATTAATTCCTTGGTGTTGGACTTCCCGGAATTATTTTTACCGGAAGACGCGGATGCACTCTGGGATTGTCCGCCGTTCTCGTCCTCGCCGAAGAGATCCGCCAGCGCATCCTCTAAGGTGGACTCGTAAGCGATTTGGTCGCCGTAAGCCACAATCACCCGTTTCATTTCCGGAATCGCCTGGTTGGACGCTTCCAGATACACCGGCTCCACGTACATGATGGAGTTGTTAATCGGAATGACGAACAGGTCGCCTCTCCGGTATTTGGAACCGGAGGAATTCCACAGAGAGAACTCCTTGGAAATCTCCGTATTCTGGTCAATCTGGGCCTCGATCTGCATCGGGCCGTACACCGTTTTGTTCTTCGGGAACTTATATACCAGCAGCTGGCCGTACCGGTTCCCGTCGTTCCGCGCCATCATGATGGCCGTCATGTTCTGTTTGGACTTCGGCGTGAACGGAATCATGTTGATAAATTCCGCCTTCTTTTCGTCCGGAAGTTCAAAGATGAAGTAGCTCGGATTCATCTCCTTTTCTTCCGTGCCGTAGATCTGGTGCGCGATATCCCACAGGTCCTCGTCCTGATAGAACACCTTTACCTGATCCATGTGGTACTTCGTGTACACGCCGGCCTGAATCTTCAGCAGGGAATTCGGATAGCGGATGTGCTTCCGGATGCCCTCCGGCATATCCTTGCCGTCCTTGAACAGGGTCGGATAGATTTTCTGGTAGGTGCGAGCCACCGGATCGTCTTGATCCACCACGTAGAAAGTGGTATCTCCGTTATAGGCATCTACCACAACCTTTACGGAGTTCCGAATGTAGTTGGTGGAACCCACCTCGCCGGAATACGGCTCGGAATACGGATAGTAGGAACTGGTGGTATACGCATCCACAATCCAGTACAGCTTGCCGTTCACCACCGTCATGTACGGATCCTTCTCGTAGGAAAGATACGGCATCAGCTTCTCCACCCGATCCTTGATGTTCCGGTTGATGATAATCCGGGAGTCGGAGTTCACGTTGGAGGACACCAGCAGTTTCATGCTGCCTTCCCGTACGGAGAACAGTATCCGGTTCAGCAGGTTCAGCTTGATTCCCGCTTTGCCCTTGTACATGCTGTAGCTGTTCTCGTTGCCGTTCGGATAATCGAACTCCTGCTCATCGGTATTCACGATCACGTAATCGTTGGTCAATTCGCCGAAATAGATTTCCGGCCGAGTAATCTCGATGTCCTTCGCCTCCGATTCCGGCGGAATGTTCTTTACGATAATATCCGGCTGACCGCTGGCCGTAACCGCATCCACGCGGGATACCGCCGCACCGTAACCGTGGGTGTACTTCAGATGACGGTTAATCCAGGTGGAACTGATTTTGCTCTCGTTGATTTCACGGGCGGCCAGATACGTCTGGGTCTGCTCTCCGTTGATGTTGTACCGGTCGATATCCACATCGTTGAAATCGTAGTACTGCCGGATGCTCTGGGTCTGATTGTAGAAATCCTGCACCGGCTCGTAGTCGTTAATTCGAATATTGGTGATAGTCTGAGAGTTGTCCCGGATCGCCTGACGATTCAGGTTCTGCTCTGCCGGAAATTCCTCCACCTTGATGTTGTCCAGCCCGTAGGCGTGACGGGTAAAAGAAATATTCCGCTCCAGATATTTGCTTTCCTTATTGATTTCGTCCGGGCTGACCAGCAGGTTCTGCACCGCAAAACTCACCACGCCGCCCAGCAGGCCCACCGCAATGATTGCAATCGGAATCCGCACCAACTTCTTCGGCTCCTTCCGGTGCATGTGGTGGCAAAGTGTTACCGCGCCGACGATCGAAAGCACCATAATCAGCCGGTACACCCACAGCTTCACATTCACATCCGTAAAACCCGCGCCGTACACCGCGCCCGTGTGAACGTGCAGCAGATCGAACTGCCGCATCAGGAAATCCATCGCCACCATCATGTAGAAAACAATTCCCAGCAGGGTCAGTTTTCCCGATGCAATGTGGAGCAGCTGGCTCATATTGCTGTTGTTCAAATCCAGCGTGCGCTTTTCGCTCGGCTTTTTCCGGTTTTTACGGGTAAAAGGAATTGCGTTCTCTCCCGAGGTTTCCGGGTCTTCCGGTTCCTCCGGCTCCCATTCGAACATATCCGGGGTGCGCACCATCATCAGGATTCCGTAGTACAGCAAGGTGATGATCACCACACCCACCACGATTCCCAGCACGATGTTGTTGGCCTTGGTCAAGAATGACAGTTTAAATACATAGAAGGAAATGTCCAGATGGAAGATTGGGTCCTTCAGGCCGAAGGATGTGGCGTTGGCAAACTGCCGAAAATCCATCCACGTGCTGGCGCCGGCGGTGAGTCCCACCAGGAGGCCGAACACCACCGACATCCCCCAGGAAATCTTGTTGAGCCGTTTTTCATCCGGAATCTCGTGCGACTCGATTTCAATGAAATAGTGTTTTTTCAAGCTCTTCAGGTAAATACGCACCAGAAGCATGGCTGCCAGGAACACCGGCACCCCAATTTCCAGCTGGCTCAGGAACTTCGTCCAGAACACCTTTTCGTACCCCAGGCTGTCAAACCACATCCAGTTGGTGAAAAAACCGGCGCAGCCGATGAGCAGCACCAGAATCACCACGATTACCATCACGGCGAAACTGAGCCCCTTCTTCGGCCGATGAATTCGGTTCATTCCTTTTGGCTTCTTATCTCTTTTCTTCATATCGCCACTCCATTGCTGCGTTGGACGCTTTAAAAAAACGAACAAGCAGCGACAGCGTCCGTCATAGGCGCGCCACCGCTGCATGTAATTCTATTAAATTTTTGTGCATTTCGGCAAGCTTCTGTAATCCGCCGCAAAATGCTTTTATTACATCAATCCGTCGAAACCGCCGCCGTCTGCGAAGAAGTTGGTGTAGTTTCCGATCACCTCGTTCAGGGTCTGGGCAATGCCGCTCTCCGGCGCGAAGTTGAGAATCAGAATAATTCCCAGGAGAACCACCAGCAGAACCGCAACAACAATTGCGATAACGGTGAGCACGCTTCCGCCCTTCTCATCGTAATCCGCTTCTTCCTTCACCTTCTTGGCTTTTTTCTTCTTGGCCTTCTTTCCGGTCTCCTGTGCAGCTTCTGCCGCCGGTGCCGGTGCCGCTGCGTTTACCGCCGCGCTGAGGCTCATGGAAGACAGGTCTTCCTGCGGTGCCGCTTCCTGCACCTGTGGCTGCATCTGCGGAGCCTGCGGTGCTTCCTGTACCGGTGCTGCCGGAGCTTCCGGCTGAGTTCCCAGAATGCTGTTCATGGCATCGGTCACATCGTCATCCAAATCTTCGCCCTGCAGCTTGCTGTATTCCGCATCCAGAAGCTTCTGGAATTCTTCGTTCTTGCGATACAAGGTGTAGAACTTGTCGATCTTGCGGGTGGCTTCCAGATCGTCTGCATCCGGTGCGCCGCCGAAGATGTCGTTCTCCAAATCCTCCAGGGACATGGAGTTCTGATCTTTCGTCGCTGCTGCCTGATTCAGGATATCCTCGGAAGGCAGTACCACGGTATCGCTTCCCTTGTTGTCGCCGGTGTCGATGGTTTCCGGGTTAAAGAAGATGTCCTCTTCCTTCGGTTCTTCCGGCGCGGCATCCACACCCAGGTCGAAACCCAGCTGTGCCAGTTCTTTATCCAGATCCAGCTGTTCGTTTTCCGCAAAAGCAGAATCCGCCGCCGCATCGTTGTTCACTGCATCCTGAATATTCAGTACCGGCGTTACGTCGTCGTTCTGCAGTCCGGTGTTCTGATCTGCAATTCCGTCCATGTAAGAATCGCTGTAGCTTTCTTCTGCCTGCGGTGCTTCCGGTTCCTTTGGCGCACTCAGGCTATCCAGTTCGGCTTCCAGGTCGAAGTCCATGGCACCGTCGCTGAATTCATCCAAACCTGCGTCTTCTGCCGGTGTTTCCGATTCAACTTCCGCAGTTTCCTCGGCCAGAACCTCTGCTGCCGGCACTTCCTCCAGTGCAGCTTCTGCCGGTGTGGTCTCTACCGGTGCTGCTTCTACTTCTACAGCCGGTTCCTTCGGTGCTTCTTCCGCTGCTTCACCGCTCTTCTGCTTCAGCAGCATCTCCAGCTTCTTCTGAAGAGCCGCAATTTCATCATCCACCGCTTCCTTCTCTTCGCTGCTCGGTGCTGCCGTCTGCGCTACCGGAGCCTCTGCTGCCGGTTCTGCCGGAGCCTCGGTCGCCTCAGCGGCCGCCGGGGTTGTTTTTACCGGGGTCTCTTCTGCAGCGTCGTCCAGGGAGAAATCGTCATCATCGTCGTCATCCAGATCATCCGGTTCTTCGGCTCTTGCCGCGCGAGAAGCTCTTCTCTTTGGAACGTAATCCAAATATTCGTCAAATCCGGCATAGGCATCTTCCACGTCGGACTCTTCTTTTGCCGGTTCTGCCGGGGTCAGGTCGTCGCCGAACAGGTCGATTCCCGCTGCGACATCCGCTTCCTCGGACTCATCGTCCAGCTCGGCCGTGTTCAGCTCCACATTATCCCCGCCGAAGAAGAAATCATCGAAGGAACCTTTTTCTGCCGGCTTCGCTGCCGCTTCCTGTTCCGGCTTCTGCTCATCTTCATCTGCCAGATGGTTCAGCTGAATATTGTCGTATTCCTCTTCCACCGACGGTGTATCCACGCTGGTGAAAGAATCTTCGTAATCATGGAACACTGCGTTCCGGTCGGTTTTTTCCGGGGCCTTCGGCGCTTCGTCCTCGAAGAGATTGGATCCGCCGCTGAAAATGGATTCCAGGTTGTCCTGCTTCGGTGCCCGCTTCTTCTCGGACTTCATTCCGCTGAGAATTCGGTCGAATTCCTGCTCGGAGTCTTCAACGAAGTTCTGCGGCTTCTCCGGAGCCACTTCCTGCTTCCGGGCTTCTTCTCTCTCGGCACGAATCTTTGCCAGCTGCTCCTCAAAAGTCGCTGCCCCATCCCGCTTGTCCATCTCGGCGATGATGTCGTCCTTCAGATCCGTGTATCCCTGCGTGTGCTCTCTCTGAGATTCCGGAAGAACGGACTCTCTCCGTTCCGGATATGCGGTGTCCTCAAAGGAATCTGCCGGAACGTTCTTTCTCAGGTTCTCGTATTCCGCACGCTCCTGCTCATCTTTTTCCTGCTTCAGGACATCGATGAAATTCATGGTGCGGCTGCGGTCTCTGGACGGTTCTTCCTTTCCGAAAAGTTCTTCTTCTAAGGAAGTCTTCTTTTCCGGCGCACGATAAGCAGAGGTGCCGGTCGAAGCCGACCGATTCGGCACGCTTTCGAACTCGTCGGAGTAATCTTCCCACGGAGAACGGACTTCCTTACGCGGGCGTCTTCTGGAATTCCGGTCATCTACCACCGAGCTCCAGTCAAAAGCCACTTCTGATTTTCTTTTTGGCGCGTGTGTGTCGCTGTCATCCCAATCCAGATTCATGCTAAAACCATGATCCGCTGACTTTGCCGCCTTCGTTTCGCCGGCAGCCTGTTGATTTCTATTTTTTACGGGATGCTCTGTTGCTGATTCCAGTCCGGTGGATGCCACCTTGGCTCCACAGACGCTGCAGAATTTTGCACCATCAGCAATTTTGTTGCCACAATTACTACAGAACACTATTGTACCTCCCAAATGTATTATCCGCTCTAATTAATAAGCTCTTACAAATATTCATTGAAAATTATACAACAGCATTTTGGAAAATTCAATGCTTTCTACAGGATTTGTGGTTGAAAGGCTTGATTTTATTGTGTTTGCAATATATATGTAAAGCATTTGCAAACTTTCCGTGCAAGATTTGAAAACTTTTTTGAAAAAAATAAAAAAAGTGCTTGACTCTCCCCCCGTTTCCGGCTATACTAAATGAGTCGCATGAAGCGACTGCGAAACGACTGAAAAAACTTTTTAAAAAAAGTGCTTGACTTCTTGAGACTTCTGAGTTATACTAAATGAGTCGCATGAAGCGGTTAAAAAAATGAATATGCGCGATTAGCTCAGCTGGCAGAGCACCTGACTCTTAATCAGGGTGTCCAGGGTTCGAACCCCTGATCGCGCACCACGAACGAGCAACTGAAGTTGCTCGTT
Organism: uncultured Clostridia bacterium; assembly: GCA_934234035.1. Classification (GTDB taxonomy): domain Bacteria; phylum Bacillota; class Clostridia; order Peptostreptococcales; family Anaerovoracaceae; genus Mogibacterium_A. The sequence continues at coordinate 26,144 of CAKQHH010000023.1, forward strand.
TTTTTATTGTTTTTTGAGGTGGCGCCGGCGACTGGGGGGGATGGGCGGCAGGTGCCGGCGGGCGCCCGGCGCGGACTTGGTGCACAGACCCCCGCAAGGCCTTGTTCTTTCGTTCCCTTTGCACCAAGTCTCCGGACCTTTTCCACGCCCGGCCGGCGCGGACTTGGTGCACGAACCCCCGCAAAGCCTTGTTCTTCCGTTCCTTTGCACCAAGTCTCCGGACCTTTTCGGCGCCCGGCCGGCGCGGACTTGGTGCACGAATTCCCGCAAA
>CAKQHH010000024.1 GCA_934234035.1 uncultured Clostridia bacterium
CTTGATCCCTCGTCGTGGGGCACCACGTCGCCCGAACCGGCCGGGCATTCGGCGGCTGCGACGTGGTGCTTCACCCCCGCCAAAGCCTTGATTCTTCGTCGCGGGGCACCACGTCGCCTGCGCACGGCGGGCATTCGGCGTCTTCGACGTGGTGCTTCACCCCTGCCAAAGCCTTGATTTTTCGTCGCGGGGCACCACGTCGCCCGGCTCGGCCGGGCATTCGGCGGCTCCGACGTGGTGCTTCACCCTCACCAAAGCCTTGATCCCTCGTCGTGGGGCACCACGTCGCCCGAACCGGCCGGGCATTCGGCGGCTGCGACGTGGTGCTTCACCCCTGCCAAAGCCTTGATCCTTCGTCGCGGGGCACCACGTCGCCGGAACCGGCCGGCCCTGTTCCACGCCCGAAGAGCCATCGGGCCCGGCCTGGCACCCGCCGGCCGGGCCTTTTGGCAGCACCAAAAAAGAGCTGCCGTCGATTTCTCGAAACGGCAGCTCTCATCTATTCATATATTCAATACTTCTTCATCCGGTTATACAAACATTGTAACAAATGGAATGGTGAACAGGGACAGCAGGGTGGTCAGTGCGTAGCCCCGGCTGCACAGATCCGCATCCACATCGTAGCTCTCGCAGGCAATGACCGGCATGCTGCCGTTAGGCATTCCGTAGAGGAGGATGAAAATGCCCACCAGGGTGGAATCGAAACCCATGCCGCCGCTGCGATGCAGCACCAGTGCTGCCGTCGCCGGAATCAGCAGAAGCTGGAACAAGGAGAACACGTACAGGCGAACGTCCGTGAAAACCCGCTTGAGATTGATTTGAGCCAGTGCACATCCGGTGATAATCATGGACAACGGAATGCAGGTATCCGACACGTAGGTGATGCATTTTACCGTGAGTTCCGGGATGTGAATCGGGAACAGTACGAGAATCATTGCCAACAGGACACAGATGATTCCCGGATTAATGAGATCCTTGAACCGGAATGGGGATTTGTCCCCGGACATTCTCTTGAACACCTGAATGGCATAAGTATAGAAGAGAAGATTGAACCCCAGCGCATAGAATGTGATGTAGAACGTCTCCTCCGAACCGTATAGGGACTCCACCAGCGGAATGCCCATGAACGCCGTGTTGGCAAAAACCAGCATGATGGTCACCAGTTTCCGGTCGTTCCCCTGTACCCGCAGAAGCTTGGCCACCAACGGACCCAGAAGAATCATCAGCCCGTAGAACAGCGCCATGAGAATCAGGTTCTGCGCCATCAGATTTTTGGGAATGGAGCCGGATCCGCTGAGGGCGGTGGAAATCATCAGCAATGGGTTAAAAACATTGACGATGAGGTTCGAGATTTCCGACGTTCCCTGCTTGGTGAGCCATCCCTTTCGGAAGCAGAAAAAGCCCACAAAAATAAAACAAAAGAGAAGCACGAGCTTCTCAAGAATGATTAAGCTGTCACTCATTTTCCAATAAACCTTTCTATTCAATCACCACTAACACATTTTCACGGAAAACATGCATCAACCGATTTTTATTTTTCCGCGAAAACTCATATATTATACCACTTTTTGGCGGCGAATAGAATAGCATTGCCGGAAAAGTTGGGAGAAAATTAGTTTTTTTTACCAAAATATAAGAGAAGCTTTTTTGCATATTTCGCAAAAAAATGGTATCATGCTGTTGAGGCGTCCCGAGGCGCCGACCGAAAAAGTGAAATTCTAAGGAATCGATGAATCAAGGCGATTCGGAAAGGAATTGAGATGGATTATTTAGAAATTGAGAAAGTCATTGGAAGACAGATTATTGACTCCAGAGGAAATCCGACGGTGGAGGCCGAGGTGCACCTGGTAGACGGAACCGTGGGCAGAGCGGCTTGTCCGAGCGGCGCATCCACCGGTGAGTTCGAGGCACTGGAGCTGAGAGACGGCGATCAGAGCCGGTATGGCGGAAAGGGCGTAACCAAGGCGGTTTCCTACGTGAACAATGAGATTTGCGACCTGCTGGTGGGCATGGATGCTTCCGACACTTATGCCATCGACAAAGCGATGATCGAAGCGGACGGCACGGAAGACAAGTCGAAGTTCGGTGCCAATGCGATTCTGTCCGTATCCCTGGCGGCGGCAAAAGCAGCGGCACAGGCACTGGACACTCCGCTGTACCGTTATCTGGGCGGCGTTAGCGGCAACACACTTCCGGTTCCGATGATGAATATTTTGAACGGTGGTGCGCACGCAACCAATACCGTAGATACACAGGAATTTATGATCATGCCGGCCGGCGCGCCAAGCTTTAGCGAAGGACTGCGCTGGTGCACAGAAGTATATCACAAGCTGGCAAAGCTCCTGAAGGCAGACGGTTTTGCCACCGGCGTGGGCGATGAAGGCGGCTATGCACCGAACCTGTCCAGCGACGAGGAGACTTTGGATTACATCCTGAAGGCGATTAAGGAATGCGGTTACGTGCCGGGTGCGGACTTCGTTCTGGCAATCGATGCGGCAGCCAGCGAATGGAAGGGTTCCAAGGCCGGTGAATACGTACAGCCGAAGAGCGGCAAGAAGTTCACTTCCGCCGAGCTGGTAGAGCACTGGAAGTCCCTGGCAGACAAGTATCCGATCATCTCCCTGGAAGACGGTCTGGATGAAGAGGACTGGGACGGCTGGAAGCTGCTGACAGAAACCCTGGGCGACCGGGTTCAGCTGGTAGGCGACGACCTGTTCGTTACCAACACAAAGAGACTGTCCAAGGGCATCGAGCTGGGCAGTGCGAACTCCATCCTGATTAAGCTGAATCAGATCGGTTCCCTGTCCGAGACCATCGACTGCATCCGCATGGCAAAGAAGGCGGGAATGACCGCTGTGGTTTCCCACAGATCCGGCGAGACCGAGGATACCACCATCGCAGATCTGGCAGTGGCACTGAATACCGGACAGATTAAGACCGGTGCGCCGGGAAGATCCGAGCGTGTGGCAAAGTACAACCAGCTTCTCAGAATCGAGGAACAGTTGGGTGATGCTGCATCCTATGCCGGCTTCAACGCATTCAACGTGACCAGAAAATAATTCATGAATAGAGGTAATCCCTGAAGAATTGAGAAAGAGCTGCTAGATAGCACGATTATAATGGGCACGAATGAAAGACTTGGTGTAAAGAAACAGAAGGCAAATGGCCGGAACGGTTTCTTACATCAAGTCTTTTTGTTTTCGTCATTTCCCATCGGGGACGTGGTGCTTCACCCCCGTCAAAGCCTTGATCTTCCGTCGCGGGGCACCACGTCAGCCGCGCCGGCCGGGCCTTTGGTGATGCGGACGTGGTGCTTCACCCCCATCAAAGCCTTGATTCTTCGTCGCGGGGCACCACGTCAGCCGCGCCGGCCGGGCTTCGGGTGATGCGGACGTGGTGCTTCACCCTCGTCAAAGCCATGATCTTTCGTCGCGGGGCACCACGTCAGCCGCGCCGGGCGGGCATTTGGTGATGCGGACGTGGTGCTTTACCCCCGTCAAAGCCTTGATCTTTCGTCACGGGGCACCACGTCAGCCGCGCCGGCCGGACCTCTGGTGATGCGGACGTGGTGCTTCACCCTCGTCAAAGCCTTGATCTTTCGTCACGGGGCACCACGTCAGCCGCGCCGGCCGGACCTCTGGTGATGCGGACGTGGTGCTTCACCCCCGTCAAGCCTTGATCTTCCGTCGTGGGGCACCACGTCAGCAATGAAAAAACCTGCATCCGGAAAGCAATCTCAGCTTGACGATGAGCAAGAGCGTGCTAGGCTGGGCCAGCCAGGCTGGCACGAGCGGAGAATCCGCGACGTGTCACCTGGCGGCAGCCTAATTGCACGCTCTTCGAGGCTCGTAGTCAAGCTGTTGCTGATTGGTGCAGGTCTTTTCTTTTATTTAAATCTCCGAGAAAAAGCGAAGATTAATTTTTCTAATTACACCGCCATCGGGCAGAGCACCAGGTACGCCAGCATGTAGTGGCAAAAGCTTCCCGCCATGACGAAGAGGTGAAACAACTCATGGTTGCCGAAGCCGATATTGTTTGCCGGAATGATTTTCAGCTTGAGGGCGTAGATCACTCCGCCGACGGTGTAAAACAATCCTCCCGCCAGAAGCCAGAGGAATCCGGCGAAAGAAAGGTTGGCATAAATCGTGGGCAGGACGGAAACGCAGAGCCAGCCCATGCCGATGTACATCACGGAAGAGACCCATTTCGGACAGGTCACCCAGAAGAATTTGAACAGCATTCCCAGTGCGGCCACAATCCAAACCGCGATGAGGAGCCGGGTCCCCGCCTTTCCCAGAATGGCAATCAGGCACACCGGTGTGTAGGAACCGGCAATCAGCACGAAAATGCTCATGTGATCCAGGCATTTCAGCCGATGGTTCCGAACTTCATCCAGATTAAATGCGTGATAGGATGCGCTGGCGCCGTACAGCAGGATCATGCTCAGCATGAAAACCCCCATGGAAATCAGCGCCCGAAGGGGTGCGCCGGCGAAAGCTCCGTGAATCAGGAGGAGCGGGGTAGCGACGATGGCCATCAGGCATCCGATAAAATGAGTCAGCGAACTGATGGGATCTTTGGCGCGGAATACCGGGCGGTCTTTCGATGTCTCGGTGCCGCCGGGAACGATATTGGTGGAATAAGATAACTTCTGCATTGAGATACCTCCTGTAAAAAAAACGCTCGGTTCGGATTCGAGCGTGAGATCGAATCCACGAACAGTATAATCAACTCTTTGTTATCGGTTATTGAATAACCGATAAGCATATATTAGCGGTTATTCAATAACTTGTCAAGGGATACTGTAAATATTATTGACGGTTATTGATATTTGCTATACAATGAATACCAGGTATTCGAAACAGGAGAAAACGATGACACAGAAAGAAAACGAAAAGAATAAAAGCATTCAGGCCGCAATTCAGGCGGACATCCAGCGTACCCTGGATTCCCTGCATTTGCCGGAATACAAAGAGATTCCGGACGTGGGACTGTATCTGGAACAGGTGACCCGGTTCATCAATACCGCTCTGGAATCCTTTCCGGATATGAGCGTCACCCCATCCATGATCAGCAATTACGTGAAGCTGAAAGTGGTGACCCGTCCGGAGAAGAAAGCCTACTCACGGGATCAGATTGTGGCCCTGCTGTTCGTGGTCGTGGCAAAGACTGTGTTGTCCATGGACAACATTCGGAAAGCTTTTGAAATCCGCCGCCAGAACAGCGACGTGGAAACGGGATACGAATATTTCCGGAGAAGCCTGGAGCATGCCCTCACCTCCTTTGGGAAAGACCCGCTCCCTTGGAATCCGGAAGAAATTCCCAGGGACGTCAGTGAGGAAGCGCTGAATGTGGTGGATTACACCGCCTCCGCCATTGCGTATAAAATGTATCTAAATCTGTATTTCGACGCGATCAAAGAGCCTGCCGCATCCAAATAGTTAAAAAATAAACGGCAAAAATGCCTGAAAAGCCCTTTATTAAAGGGTTTCAGCGGTGTATAATAACCGACGGAGTATTTATAGAAAAAACCAATGGTTATTTTGCAGGAGGAGTATTGCAGATGGAAATCGCAAAGAATGCAGGAATTACATACAAGCAGACACCGGTTGCCAACGGCACCCTGGTAAAGGTGATCAAGGCCGCGATGGCTTCCCACCTGGAGGACGAGAAGGGCTGGAATTATTACGTTTCCAAGTCCAAAGAGGCAATTGCCGAGCTGGCGGAATCCGGTGAGAACGCCGCCGAAGTGAAGGATGCACCGGCCGTTATCGTTCCGGTATACGCACCGGCAAAGGAAGCGCCGACCGCAGAGGATGTGGAGAGAAGCCGCGCCATCGGCAACATGATGGTAATCATGGAAGAAATCGGTCTGGCCGGCATCTGGGTGAACGTGATGGGCGACGAAGCGCAGCAGAAGAAGGTGGCGGAAGCCATGAGCATTTCTTCGGAATTCATGCCGATGGGCATTTTGACTCTGGGCTATCCGGAGCAGGATGCGGACGAGAACAAACCGGGCAAAAAGAAAAAGAAAGCCGAGGAACGTTTCCGCAAGAAGATTCACTTTGTGGATACGCTGGGCAGATACTAAGAACTTTGTGTCGGAAGCGAAAGACTTCCGGCACTTTTTTTTACAAAAAAATCCGTGTATGAATTGCAGTACAATCCGTAAAAAGATATAATAGAAAAGATTACGAATCAATACCGTTTTGGTTAATTGGAAAGGACAGAGAAAGATGAAACAGTTGGAAGAGACGAAAAGCAACGGATTGGCATTGATACCGTTCCTGTTGTTCATTGTGATCTATATGGGCGCCGGAATCATCCTGCAGATGCGGGGGGTGGAGATGGCGTTCTATCAGTTCCCGTCGGTGGTGGCCATGTCCATTGCGGTGATTGCCGCATTTGTCATGTTCCGAAAGGCGGGCATTAACGAGAATTTTACGACCTTTGCCAAGGGCGCTGCCAGCGAAGACGTGGTGACCATGCTGATGATCTACCTGCTGGCCGGCGGATTCTCCGCAGTGGCCGGTGCGATGGGAGGCATCGAATCCACGGTAAACCTGGGCGTGTCGATTATTCCGGCACACCTGCTCACTGCGGGTATCTTCGTGATTTCTGCTTTTATGGCGACGGCGACGGGAACCTCCATGGGAACCGTGGGCGCTATTGTGCCGATTGCCGTGGGCGTGGTGGACAAAGCGGGTTTGAGCATGCCTTTGGTGATGGCGGCCTGCATGTCCGGCGCGATGTTCGGCGACAACCTGTCCATGATTTCGGACACCACCATTGCCGCCACCCGGACCCAGGGCGTAGAGCTGAAGGATAAGTTCCGCACCAACTTCTGGTGCGCCCTCCCGGCGGCCATCATCGCACTGGTGCTGCTGGTGGCATTCGGCCGCCCGGAACATGCGGTGGCGATTCAAGCCGGAAACTACGAGATGATTAAAGTGGTTCCGTACATGCTGGTGCTGGTGCTGGCGCTGATGGGAATCAACGTGTTCCTGGTACTGCTTTTCGGCATCGTGTCCGCCGGCATTATCGGAATTGCCTGCGGCGACCTGACCGTGATTACTTTTGCCACCAACGTGTGGGAAGGCTACAAGAGCATGATTGAAGTGTTCCTGCTTTCCATGTTCGGCGGCGGCGTGGCGGAGCTCACGGCGAAGTACGGCGGGCTTCAGTGGATGATCGAGAAGCTCAGCGGAATTTGCAAGGGCAAGAAATCCGCCCAGGCGGCGCTGTGCGTACTGGCGGGAGTGACGGATATGGCGACGGCCAACAACACCGTGGCCATCATCGTGGACGGAAATATGGCCAGATCCATCAGCGAGAAGTATAAGATCGATCCGAGAAAAACCGCGTCCATCCTGGATGCGTTCACCTGCATCTTCCAGGGCATGATTCCGTACGGTGCCCAGTTCCTGCTGGTGGCATCCCTGACCAAGGGACGGGTGAGCCCGCTGGATATCATTCCGCTGCTGTGGTACCTGTTCCTGCTGGGACTTTTCACCGTGCTGTCCTTCCTGATTCCAAGCTACGAGAAGCTGACCCTCTCCGGCGAATGGGATTGGGAGAACCACACCGTCATCCGATAGTTGTGGAAGGAGATGAATTGGAATGGAAAAAAATCGAAATCAGGTCATCGTGCGGGCCAGCGTGGTGGGCATCGTCACCAACCTTTTGCTGGCAGGCTTTAAGGCTTTTGTGGGGATGATGTCCCATTCCGTGGCCATCACCATGGACGCGCTGAACAACCTGAGCGATGCCATGTCCTCATTGATTACCATCGTGGGCACCCGGCTGGCGGCAAAACCGGCGGATCGGGAGCATCCTCTGGGACACGGGCGGGTGGAATACCTCAGCGCCAGCGTGATTGCCCTGATTATTCTCTACGCGGGCATCACGGCTTTGGTGGAGTCCGTAACGAAAATCCTCCATCCCAAGACGCCGAACTATACCGGCGTTACCCTGCTGATTGTGGCGGTGGCGGTGGTGACCAAGATTGTTCTGGGTCTTTGGGTGAAGAAGCAGGGGGTAAAAGCAAATTCGGAATCCCTCATCAATTCCGGTGCCGACGCCCTTCTGGATGCGGTGATTTCCGTCACCACGCTGGCAGCGGCCGGCCTGTATCTGGGATTCGGTCTGCAGGTGGAAGCCTGGTTGGCGGCCATCATTTCCCTGGTGATTATCAAAGCGGGAATCGATATGCTGCGAGAAACCATCAGCGATATTCTGGGAGAACGGGTGGAAAAACCACTGGCCCGGAAGGTGAAAAGCATCATCTGCATGCATCCGCACGTGACCGGCGCTTACGACTTAATCCTTCACGCCTATGGACCGGATCAGTATCAGGGATCGGTGCACATCGCCATCCCGGATACCATGACTGCCGTGGAAATCGACCGGCTCCAGCGGGATATTGCCGATGATGTGTATGAGAAGACCGGAGTCATCCTGATGGGAATCGGGATCTACGCCATCAACACCACCGATGCGGATTTGGCGATGGTTCAGAAGCAGGTAACGAATCTGGCCATGAGCGTGGAACACGTGATGCAGATTCACGGATTTTTCTTTGATCCGGAGAGCCGGCGCATGAGCTTCGACGTGGTGGTCAGCTTTGATTCCCCGGACCGGATGGAGACGATGGAACAGGTTCGCCGAAAAGTTCTTCAATGGATGCCGGATCTGAAACTTCGAATTCGGATGGATGCGGATCTCAGCGATTGATTTTCCGAAATTAGTGTTAAGATTTCTTAAGAATTGTTAAGATTGGGCTCCGGATGTTGTACACCGGAGCCCAATTCAGTATAATTAATATCATTAATTTCGACCGATACTGTAATAGCATGGGGAAAGAAAGGATAGAATTATGTCGCATATGATTGAACTTCATAACGTGTCGAAGTTCTACAGCAATAAGGACACCGTGAGTACCGGATTTTCCAAGGTGGATCTCAACCTGGATATGGGGGAATTCGTGGTGATTACCGGTGAGAGCGGCAGCGGAAAATCCACGCTGCTGAACGTCATTTCCGGACTGGACAGCTATGAAGAGGGGGAGCTTTTCATCGGAGGAGAGGATACCAGCGGTTACCGAACGGAAGATTACGAACGGTACCGGAAGAAATACATCGGGAATATTTTCCAGGACTTCAACCTGGTGAACAGCTATACCGTATACCAGAACGTGGAGCTGAGCATGATGCTGTCCGGCATGCCTCGGCCGGATCAAAAGAAGAACATCCCGGAATACATCGAGATGGTGGATATGACGGAGTATACGAAGACCAAGGCTTCCAAGCTTTCCGGCGGACAGAAGCAGCGGGTGGCCATCGCCCGGGCGCTGGCAAAGAACGCTCCGGTTATCGTGGCGGACGAACCGACGGGAAATCTGGACAGTGCCTCCGCAGAGAAGGTGATGGAAACCCTGCATCGGATTTCCAAAAATCGCCTGGTGGTTATCGTAACCCACAACTACGAGCAGGCGGCGCCGTACGTTACTCGGAAGATCACCATGCACGACGGCCGAATTATCGAGGATAAAAGAATTCAGCCCGCGGCGGGGGACCTTTCCGATGATGAGATGGAATCCTATCTGCATCCGGAGGAAGAGCGAAAGGAAGAAGCGGCAGCGGAAAAAGAAGCGGCGAAGCCTCGCAGCGGCGGAAGAGCCATGAGAAATGAAGAGGCGGAAACCGGAGAGAAAGGAAGAAGAAAGGGCCGGAGGCGGAGAAATCCTTTTGCGGAAGCACCGGTATACCGGAAGATGTCGGCCGGGTCGCAGCTTCGGCTGGGGGTTCGGAACACCTTCAACCTTCCGGCGAAATTCATTTTGCTTTTATTGGTGTACCTGTTCGTCACGGCGGCGGTGCTGAGCCAGTACGCGGCCACAAAGCAGGCCCTCCATTCCAACGATTTGATGGGGTACAACAATTACTTCACGGATACCTCTCCGGAGCGGCTGATTCTCACCAAGAAGGATGGGAGTGCTTTCACCACTTCGGATTACGAGAGCCTTCAGAAGATGGACAATGCGGATTACATCATCAAGGGCGATGCGGGCATCGACACCGGAATCATGTTTGAGTCCGACGATATCGATATCAGCGGGCCGATGTATCCGGTGAGCTGCCTGAAGGAAAAGCCGACCATCGGCCGCCTTCCGAAGAAGGATACGGAGGTGGTGCTGGTGGCGGATCCGGAATGCTATTCCTACGATGCCATCAAGGAGATGGATAAGAAGATTCTGGGGAAAAAATACTACATCGATGCCCTGAATTCCATGGCGATACAGGGCGGCGACCGGCTGATCAAGGACAAGGTGACCGTGGTCGGCGTGGTTTTGCTGAGCGAAGATGCCGGCCGGTCCAGCAACGGAAACGTCATGATTTACGTAACGGATAACGTGGCGGCTCGGGTGCTGGTAAAGACCGCAGCGGCTTCTTCCAAGGTGACCCTGGACTTCAGCGGCACGAAGAACGATTACAGCGGCATGCAGGTGGTGTATCCATCCAAGAAGGTGCCGAAGGGTGAGGTATACATTTCCGAAGATCAGGCATACCAGTTCTACGAAGAAGGTGCGGCTCGGGGAAAGACCATGGGCCTTCACGTGAAAAACCATTATTTTGAGGAGTCTCGGGATTTCCGAATCGGTCAGGTGTTCAAAGCCGACAATATCCGGAGCCTGTTGGGTCTTTCCAAAAACAATTACGACGAATACACGTCCAACGTGTACATCAATCCGTCGGACTACAACAAGATTTTCAATCAGGGAAATTTCCAGAGCAGCTTTTTCATGAAGGACGAGAAGCTGTCCGATTCCACGGTGAAGGCGCTGGAAGGTGCCGGATACAAGGTGCTGGTGATTAAGGATACCTTTACGGATGCCACCGGCGGGTACGCATTCATCCTGCGGATGTTCAGCATGGCTCGCCTGGCACTGGAATTCGTGGTGCTGTTCTTCATTTCTTATGCGGTAATCCGGCTGATCATGCGGTCCCGAAATTCTTACTACTCGACCTTGCGAATTCTGGGCGCCAGCCGGAAAAACACGGACAACATCCTGCGCATCGAGCTACTGCTCATGATGGCGATTTCCTACGGCGGCGTTTTGGTGGGAAGCAACCTGGTACGGCGGGGAATCGTCGCGGTGCCGGCGGTGAATGAGCGGCTGGCGTTCCTGTCCGCGACGGATTATTTCATCCTGTTCGTCGGACTTCTGGTGATGTCCCTCCTGATTGCGAAGAGATATTCCCATAAAATCTTCAGCAAGAGCGCTATGAAAGTTTACAGAGAGGAGGCGTAGATATGATTGAACTTCAGAATGTAAATAAGTATTTCAACCGAAAGAAAAACAACGAAATTCATGTCATCAACGACACCTCCCTGAATCTGCCGGAAAGCGGCATCGTGGCGCTGCTGGGTCCTTCCGGCTGCGGTAAAACCACGCTGCTGAATGCCATCGGCGGGCTGGACCGAATCCACTCGGGAAAGATCTACGTGGACGGGGAATGCATCACCCGGAAGAGTTCCAATAAGGTGGACGTCATCCGGAATGCGAAAATTGGATATATTTTCCAGAACTACAACCTGCTGGATAACCGCACCGTCTTTGAAAACGTGGCCATCGCCCTGCGAATGGTGGGCATGAAGGATCGGGAACAGGTGAAGGAACGGGTGAATTACTGCCTGGAGGCGGTGGGCATCTACCCGTATCGGAACAAGATGGCGGATGCCCTGTCCGGCGGACAGCGGCAGCGGGTGGCCATCGCCCGGGCCATTGCCAAGAACCCGAAGATCATCATCGCCGATGAGCCGACGGGAAACCTGGACAGCCGAAATACCATCGAAATTATGAACATCATCAAGTCGATTTCCAAAGACCGACTGGTGATTCTGGTGACTCACGAGACGGATATCGCGGAATTCTACGCGGATCGGGTGGTTCGAATCAAGGACGGCCGGGTGGTATCGGACCGGGAGAACGATCCTTCCCGGAAGCTGGACTATCAGCTGGAAAACAAGATTTATCTGAAAGATATGGAACACGGAGTGCGATTCCGGCACGATGGATTGACGGTGGACGTGTATCAGGATGAGATTCGGGAGACGGATATCAAAATCGTTATTCGCGGCGGCAACCTGTACATCAATACCGGCGGGGCGTTCCACGTGGTGGATGAAACCGCCAACATCGAGATGATCGATGCGCACTACAGCGCCATGGATTCCACCATCTACGAGGACGTGCACTTCCGGTACGACGAGCACATGCCGGAGAATTTTAAGGCGAAATACACCTCCGTATATAACGTCTGGAACATGCTGACCAGCGGCTTCCGCAATGTGCGGAAATTCAGCCTGCTGAAAAAACTCCTGCTCATCGGATTCGTGTGCGCGGCGGCGTTTACTTTTACCGCGGTGAGCAACATCTTCGGTATTTTCAACGTGCAGGAGAAGGACTTCCTCACCACCAACAGTCACTACATCACTGTGGCCAACCCGAAGCACGATGAGTCGATGCTGAAGAAAATCCGGAAGATGAACGGGGTAAGCTATGTGACGCCGGGAGATACCCGAATTTGCGTGACCCTGCCGATGGACGATTACTATCAGACCGCCCAGGCGTCTGCCGGCCTCACCGGCTCCCTGAGCCATTCGGAAGAGCTGGAGACCAAAGATGTAATCGAAGGACGTCTTCCGGAGAAGGGGCATGAAATCGTCATCGACCGGATGATTCTGGATAAATTCATCAAGGCCAAAGCGGGCAACATGGTGGGACTGACTTCCGTAAAACAATTCATAGGACGGCGGATTAAGATTCCGCACCTGAAGGATTACGAAATCGTGGGCGTTTCCGACACCAAATCCCCGTCCATTTTCATTCCGGCAAGTCAGACCATCGACGTGCTGTCCAATGCGAAGAAGGGAACGGATGATACGGCGAGTGATTTTTCGGATTCCGGCGAGGATGACGAGATGGACGCAGAGGCTTCCGGCGAGGAGGACAACGCCATCGTGAATTACGACCTGCGTTCTTCGGCTCTTCGGATTAAGAAGGGATCCGCACCGAAGAATACCTATGAGGCGGTGGTGAACAATTCCCACAACGGCGAGGACGGGTATACCATCGGCAAGACCCTCAACCGAAAGGTGAACGGGCACAAGCTGAAATTGGTGGGATTCTACACCAGCGATTATCAGAACGACATCGTCTACGTGAGCAAGGATACGGTTCGGCAGAATTACATTGCAAAACAAAAGGTTTGTTCGGTATATACCACCGACACCTATGGGACGCTGACCACGCTGCAGGAAGAGGGCTATTCCGCAAAAATAAACTACGAGCGGGACCGCACCGACTACATGCGAAAGCACCGGGACAACCTGCGCTCCGCGCTGGTAGTGGCGGGTATCATTCTGCTGATTTCCCTCATTGAAATCTTCCTGATGCTCCGGTCCTCCTTCCTGTCCCGAATCAAGGAAGTGGGCACTTTGCGGGCCATCGGGCTGAAAAAGCGGGATATTTACCGCATGTTCACCGGAGAGATTCTGGTGATTACCGTGCTGACGGCGGTGCCGGGCATCGGGGCGGCGTACTACCTCCTGTACAATTTGATGCAGGGCATCGATTACATCGCCAACCAGTACGTGGTAAATCCGGGCATTGCGCTCCTGTCCTTCGGCGTGCTGGTGCTGTTCAACCTGTTGGCGGGACTCCTTCCGGTATTCCGAACCCTTCGGAAAACGCCGGCGGAAATTCTGTCGCGGACGGATATATAGGGCATTTTCCTATCCGGGTTCGGCGGTTTGTCGGGCCCGGAATTGCATTACTCTGATTGTAGAAAATTTCCCATTGTGCTATAATCACAAATAAGTGTATTAATTATTTGGAGGCTGGAATGAGTAACGAAAAAACGAACGAATACAAAGAGATGAGAGGAAATTTTATCCACGACATCATCGACAACGACCTGGAAACCGGAAAGTGGGATCACATCGCCACCCGTTTTCCGCCGGAACCAAACGGCTATCTCCACATCGGACATGCCAAATCCCTGTGCCTGAACTTCGGAACCGCGCTGAAGTACGGCGGAACCTGCAACCTTCGTTATGACGACACCAACCCGGTCAAGGAAGACACGGAATACGTGGACGCCATCGAGGAGGATGTACACTGGCTGGGATTCCAGTGGAACAAGAGACTGTGGGCATCGGATTATTTCGATCAGATGTATGAAGCGGCAGTATCCCTGATTCAGAAAGGGAAGGCCTACGTGTGCCACCTGACGGCAGAGCAGATGAGAGAATACCGTGGAACCCTGACGGAGCCGGGAAAGGAAAGCCCTTACAGAAACAGAAGCGTGGAAGAGAACCTGGAGCTGTTCCAACGTATGAAGGACGGGGAGTTCGGTGACGGAGAAGCGGTTCTCCGTGCCAAGATTGATATGGCATCCCCGAACATCAACATGAGAGATCCGATCATCTACCGGGTCGCTCACGTGACCCATCACAATACGGGAGACAAGTGGTGCATCTATCCGATGTACGATTTCGCTCATCCGATTGAAGATGCCATTGAGGGCATTACCCATTCCATCTGTACTTTGGAGTTTGAGGACCACCGTCCGCTGTACGACTGGGTGCTGCAGGAAGTGGGTCTGTGGCCGAATCCGCCGCGTCAGATTGAGTTCGCTCGTCTGAACATCACCCACACACTGATGAGCAAACGGTACCTCAAGAGAATGGTAGACGAAGGGCATGTAGACGGTTGGGACGATCCTCGGATGCCAACCATCGCCGGCATCCGCCGGAGAGGCTATACGCCGGAAGCGGTTCGGGCGTTCTGTGACGAAATCGGTGTGGCGAAAGCCAACTCCACCGTGGATATCGCACAGCTGGAAGCCGCAGTTCGGGACGATTTGCAGGACAAGGTGCCGGCCGTACACGTAGTGACCAACCCGATTAAGGTGGTAATCACCAACTATCCGGAGGGTCAGATTGAAATGTGCACCGTAGAAAATAACCGTAAGGTTCCGGAACTGGGCGAGCGAGAGGTTCCGTTCGGCCGGGAACTGTGGATTGACGGAGATGATTTTATGGAAGTGCCGGTAAAGAAGTATTTCCGTCTCTTCCCGGGAAACGAAGTTCGTTTCAAGGGTGCATACTACATTACCTGCAATGAAGTGATTAAGAACGAAGACGGATCCATTCGGGAGCTGCACTGCACCTACGATCCGGAAACCCGCGGCGGAGACGCACCGGACGGCCGGAAGGTGAAGGGAACCATCCACTTTGTGGAGGCCAGCACCGCGGTTCGGATCCGGATTCGGGAGTACGATTACATGATGATTGAGGACGAGGAAGGAAATTCCGTATTCAACGAGGATTCCCTCCGCGACACTTGGGGTTATGCAGAGCCGTCCATCAAGGAGGCAAAGCCGGAAGACCGGTTCCAGTTCTTCCGGAAGGGATATTATATCGCAGACAGGAAGCTGACTACCGAAGATGAGAAGGTATTTAACAGCATCGTCGGTCTGAAGAGCTCCTGGAAGAAGTAGTACAGACAGAGGGAGAAAGCATTGGATACCATCAATGGCATTGTGAATTCAATATTATCTCTGGCGAATTCCCATCCCGAAACGGCAAAGTACATCACCACCGGACTCCGGTGGGTGTTCGTACTGCTGGCGGTGTGGATTCTGTTGATGTGCATCATTTCATTGCTGTCCACCAGGGCCACGCCGGAAGTGTGGGGGTATCTCCACGTGGAAGGGGGAGAAGGCATTCCCATCACCCATTGGGAGAACATCATCGGCCGCTCCTCCTCCGTGGATCTTCGAATTAAGGACAAAACCGTCTCCAAGAGCCAGGCATTGCTAATCCGGCAGTCGGAAGATAAATGGATGATTAAGGACTTGGGGTCCACCAACGGGACGGTGGTGAACGACTGGAAGCTGGTGCCCGGAAGGCGGTATATGATCGAGCCGGGGGACAAAATCATCCTGGGCGGGGTGCGTGCCACCTTGGCCTCCATCAGCTTGGAGGAAACTCGAAACAACGAAGAACTCCGACTGATGGATAAAGAACCCCTGTCACCGTGGTCGGCGATGCTGGGAATTACGGCATTTCAGATTCTCGCGGTGGTACAGCTGATTCTGGGAATGGGAACGGAAGTGACGGTAACCGCTCTTCTTTCCATTCTCTTGCTGGGTGTGGTGATGTGGGTGTACATCCTCACGGGAAAGGCGATGGGGCGAAAGGGTTTTGAGATTGAGCTGATCGCCTTCTTCATGTCTACCATCAGCTTGGCGATTACCGCATCCTCGGAGCCGGAACGGACGTTCACGCAGTTCGTATCCGTGGTAATCGGCCTGCTGATGTTCTTCGTCATCTGCCTTTTCCTTCGGGATCTGGATCGGACGGAGCGGATTCGGCCCATCATGGCCGTGGCATCGGTGCTTCTGTTGGCTTTCAACCTGGTGTGCGGCCAGATTAAGTACGGTGCCGCCAACTGGGTATATATCGGAAACTTCGGTTTTCAGCCGTCGGAGCTGGTGAAAATCGTCTTCGTTCTGGTGGGCGCCGCCACACTGGAAGAGCTGTTCCAGAAGAAGAACCTGATGCAGTACGTGCTGTTTTCCTTCTACTGCCTGGGATGCCTGGCGGTGATGGGAGACTTCGGAACGGCGCTGATTTTCTTCGTCACATTCCTGGTAGTATCCTTCCTGCGAAGCGGCGATCTGTCCCGGCTGATTCTCACCGTGGGCGGTGCCGGAATCATGGGACTGATGATTCTGCGTTTTATGCCGTACATCGCCAGTCGTTTCGCCATCTGGGGACACGTGTGGGACGACCCGGCGGACAAGGGGTACCAGCAGGTTCGCACCATGTGCTACAGCGCCGGGGGCGGACTCCTGGGACAGGGCGCCGGAAACGGATACCTGAAAACCGTGGGCGCCTCCAATACGGACCTGGTATTCGGAATGGTGACGGAGGAGTGGGGCTTGATCATCGCCCTGCTGCTGATCGTGTGCATCATCACGCTGTGCCTCTTCGCGGTGAATTCCATCGTGGCCGGACGGTCCACCTTCTACACCATCGGGGCCTGCGGTGCGTCCACGTTCTTCCTGTTCCAGACCATGCTGAACGTGTTCGGTGCAGTGGATTTGTTCCCGCTCACCGGTGTCACCTTCCCGTTCGTGTCGGCAGGAGGTACCAGTATGATGGCCTCATGGGCCATATTGGCATTCTTTAAAGCGGCGGATATGCGAAAGGATGCCAGCATTGCCATAAAACGGTCCAAGGTAAAAGTATCTCTGCAGGATTATGCGGAGGAGACCGATGAGGACGCAGAAGAGGTGTGAGGCGGCGGAAGGACCGATAGAAAGAAGAGGAGCTATCCATGCGTAAAGTAGAAAGACGTGCAACAATATGTCTGCTTTTGGCAGCGGTCCTGTTCCTGGGGACCGGGGTGTTCGTGTGGCGTTTTGTGACTCAGGGGAAGACCTGGGCCAGCTTCTCCGGGAATCTGCAGATCTATGTGGATGGAAATCTGAACCGAGGAACCATCAACGATCGCCACGGGACGCAGCTTCTGAAGTGCGATAAGGACGGCACCCACTATTCCGACGACTCGGAGCTTCGGAAGGCTACCGTGCATGCGGTGGGCGATCCGGCCGGAAATGTGGCCACCGGCGCTATCAACATGTGGAGCGGAGACCTGATTGGATACGATCTGCTGAACGGAACCTACGACACTTCGGCAGAGGGCAAGGAAATCACGCTGACCATCGATGCGGAAGCCAACCGGACGGCTTATGAACGGCTTTCCGGCAAAACCGGCACGGTGGGCGTCTACAACTACAAGACCGGAGAGATTCTGTGCATGGTGAGTACGCCGGCCTTCGATCCGGAGCTGGATCAAAGCGGAAATGACAGCGGAGATTCCATCTATTTCAACAACTTCCTGCAGGGGGCTATGACGCCGGGGTCCACCTTCAAGCTGGTGACGGCGGCTTCCGCCCTAGAGTCCGGCGTGGACGTGGATTCCTTCCGATTCACCTGTGACGGAAAGAACCGCTACAATAAAGATGACATCACCTGCACATCCGCTCACGGCACGGTGAACTTCCGCCAGGCCCTTGCGGTATCCTGCAACGGCGCCTTCGGAAAACTGGCCCGGGAGGTGGGGGCCGCAAACCTTTCCACCACCACTCAGAAGGTGGGACTGACCAAATCCGTGGATGTGGACGGAATCAAGACTCAAGCGGGTTCCTTCACCTTCCCGGAGGACAACGAGGTGAACCTGAGCTGGGCAGGTATCGGTCAGTACGATGACCAGGTGAACCCGTGCGCCATGATGGTGTACATGGGCGCCATCGCCAACGGCGGCGAGCCGATTCAGCCGAAGCTGATGAAATCCTCCAGCTTCCTGTCCGCCGGCAAATCCGGCAAATCCCTGGGGGAATACATCAGTTCCGAAACCGCCGATGAGCTTCGGTCCATGATGAAGAACAACGTAAAAGTAACCTACGGGGAGTCCAATTTCTACGGACTGGACATCTATGCCAAGTCCGGTACCGCGGAAACCGGCAGCGGCGAAGATGGTTGGTTCGTTGGATTCATCGATAATGAGGATTATCCGCTGGCCTTCGTGGTATGGATCAAAAACGGCGGCACCGGATACGCATCGGCGGGACCGGTGGCGAAGGATGTGCTGAATCGGATTATCAGCAACAATGACAGTGAATAAAAAGAGTAAATCAACGGTGCGGTCCGTTTTCCCGGGGATGCTGGGAGAGTGGGCGGCATCGTGTTTTGTTTTTAGGATAAAACAGATTTAATTGCAATATTGCAATTAAATCTGTTGACAATGCAATTTACTGGTGCTATAATGCATAGCGAAGGCAAGATGGTTTTGTGAGGAGGAGATTATCATGGTGTGGAGAGAGAAAGTGACTAATTTGATGACTGAGAGGGGTATTAACCAAAAACAATTATCGCAATTGAGTGGAATAACAGAAAGCTCAATTTCAAGATACCTGCATAGTTCGCAGCGCCCAAGGATGGATATTGTAGTTAATATTGCAAAGGCGCTTCATGTAGAGACCGAATACTTATTGGATGACGATGAAAAAAGTGTATCCGCATATAATTCTATTGCAACTGCAATTGCTCGAAAGGGAAAAGACCTTACGGCGGAAGAAAAGAACGAGTTGATTGCATTGATTTTAGGAGCAAAGGCAGATGTATAGAAGAGGAAAAACGTATGATGAGATTGCAGGGGTAGTTATTGATATCTATATCGATTATGGAATCAAGTCATTTCCTGTTGACCCGAAAGAGGTATGTAGAAAACTAGGAGTGGCTTTAGTGGCCTATTCTGAATATGATGATGAACAGAGAATGCTTCTTGAAAAGAAATCCAAAGATGGATTCTTTGTTAGAGGGGCTTGTAATCTGCCTCCTACAATTTTTTATAACGACAGACAAGAATCTGAGGGGAGAATTCGTTTTACGATTTTCCATGAATTAAAGCACTATGTATGTGAAGATGATAATGATGATAAAGATGATTTGGCAGATTATTTTTCAAAGTATTTCATGTGCCCAATTCCGTTCCTTTTATTGAAGAAGATTGATGTGCCGTTAGAGGTAATGTCCTTTTGTGGCACCAGTTCAATGGTTGCATACAATGTTTGTTCCAATATCGAGAATAGGAGAAGAAAATACAATTATAATTTATTTGACTATGAAGTGAGATTAATTGAACATTTGAATCCTGTTTTGCTAGAAGCTTATCCCATGAAGTGAAAAAGAGAGTCCGTGAAATGCGGACAATTATTTTAACAAAAAAATTGCAAAAATGCAATTACAAATATCAAATACAAAAGATAAAGAGGTGATGTGGATTGATTGTACGAATAAAAGAAAACGTATGACTGGTGGTAGCAGTCATACGTCTCCTTGTGGAAAGATAAGTTAATATCTTTCAAATAGTTTAATGTCATATTAGCATATTCTTTCTGCAAGAACAATTGATGTTTTATAAGATTTTATAGTATCACTATAGTCAATTAATTTTGACGGAAAGGCAGACACTTATGTTTGATTTTATATTAAAGCTATTTCATTTGATTATATGTGTAGGGAGAACGTGGTATGGGAACAACTAAAACAGGCCGAGTATTAAATACACGTGGAGCCGCAGGTCAAGCGAGTCAGTTTGCGGTTGTTCATTCTAACGAGGGCGATTATACTAAAGCAGGGAAGAAGAATCCGATTCGGTTAAAAGCAGGTGGTCATGGACAGGCAGGCATGAATGAACTTGATAAGTATGGTATTAAATATAACATTGTAAAAACGTATCCAAATGGAGTGAGGGTAGGAAATATTCCAAGTCACAAACAGAGAATGAAACGGACTGGAACAGGACAATCCTGGTTTCCCTCAAATTGGACTAGCAAGGATATTAAACATGCTGGTGAACATGTGGCAAACCTGAAAAGTAACAGACACATTCACATGAATGATGGAAAGCCTGTATACGGTATGTGGAAGGGTGTACGTGTTGGTGTGATTAGAACAAACGGAAAGATTGCTACAATATTTCCAGACTCTAAGCAACCATATAGAGGTAATAAGAAAGGTGGGAAAAGAAAATGAACATAGGAAAATTCAAAGAAATAATTCGAGAGAGAAGCAGAATTGCAGCAGAATGCTGTGATGAATGGTCATTTGGAATCGAAAAATGCTGGAACGAAGAAATAGAGATACTAAGTGAAGATGTTGATGCGACAATCTCGTTTCTTCAGAATGAATGTACTGCTGAAGAATTCAGTTGGATTAGTGAAATAATTGATAATCTAGCAGAGCGAACCCGAAGTCGAGAACTTGTGCAAGCATATAAGAATCTTATTGATAAGTTCCCTGAAGAATGCAAGGAAAGTAACATCTTAGAGTCTATTAAGTTCGCAGAAAACGTACTAAATGAAGAGGTGTATGATGAAAAAAAACAGTAAGAATCTTGTGGATGAAGGTTTTAGAGTATCTCTTGTGGAAACAGCTTCTTTTGATGGTGATCTTGAAATACCTCATATTGAGGCGCCTGACGAAATAATAGTTCCAAAAGGAATGGTTCCGTTCTCTTTAAGAGAACGGAGTCATAATTATGAAGATTTTGTATGTTTCTATGAACAGGACATCGCATTTAGAGAAATACTAACAGAGACGGAATCATTTGTTGATGATTTAAAGCGCTTTCCGGGAATTATCAGCCCGGATTGTTCTTTATATATAGATGCGCCCTTGTGCGTTCAACTCTGTAGCATATATCTGAATAGAGCAATCGGTCATTATCTTAAAAAACAAGGCATATACGTAATTCCAAATATAAGATGGGGAGACGAAAGAACTTATACAAGAGAGATATTCCGAGAAAAAGTTGCGTTTCTAGGTGTGGAAAAGCACAGTGTTGTTTCAATTGGAACTTATGGACAGGTTAAAAGCGCAGAATCAAAACGTGTTTTTCGAGAGGGGTTAGTAGCAATGATAGAAGAGTTAGAGCCTGAGGTGGTGTTGGTATATGGGTCGATGCCAAATGTAATTTTTCATGGGCTTGAGAATAGAACGCAATTTGTTCAATACCCAGATTGGACGTCAAGGATGAAGAAAGAAGCTGCTACGAGAAATAGAGTATCTTCGCCAACACTACCTGACAAAGACTCTTCGTTTTTAGGATAACGTTATAAATTTGTTTAGTATAGTAACAATTGCCGGCTATATTGAATGATATAACACGTTTTGTTACAATAAGCGTAGGACTTATATGATTGAATCTAGGAGGTTTTACATGAAGACAGACGTACAGATTGCGCAGGAAGCGCAGATGAAGCCAATTGTGGATGTCGCATCTCAGTTGGATATTTCGGATGATGAGTTGGAACTGTATGGAAAATATAAGGCGAAGATCAGCCCGGATGTGTTGGAGCGGCTGAAGGACCGTCCTAACGGCAAGCTGGTGCTGGTAACCGCCATCAACCCGACTCCGGCCGGAGAAGGAAAGACCACTACGAACGTGGGTCTGTCCATGGCGCTGAACAAGCTGGGAAAGAAGACTATTACCACGCTGAGAGAGCCGTCTCTGGGACCGTGCTTCGGCATTAAGGGCGGCGCTGCCGGCGGCGGATATTCCCAGGTGGTACCGATGGATGATATCAACCTGCATTTTACCGGGGACTTCCATGCCATCACTTCGGCACACAACCTGCTGGCGGCAATGCTGGATAACCACATTCACCAGGGAAATGCGCTGGATATCGTGACGAAGAAAATCGTGTGGAAGCGCGTGATGGATATGAACGACCGTTCCTTGCGCCACATCATCGTCGGCCTGGGCAAGAAGGGCGACGGCGTGATGCGGGAGAGCGGATTCGACATTACCGTGGCTTCCGAGATTATGGCAATCCTGTGCTTGGCAACGGACATCGAGGATCTGAAGGCACGCCTGTCCAGAATGGTGGTTGCGTACAACAGCAAGGGCGAGGCCGTAACCGCCGGCGACTTGCAGGCGACCGGTGCGATGGCACTGCTCCTGAAGGATGCTATTAAACCGAACCTGGTACAGACACTGGAAAACACACCGGCTATTATTCACGGCGGACCTTTCGCTAATATCGCTCACGGCTGCAACTCCGTTATGGCAACACAGACGGCGCTGAAGCTGGGCGATTACGTGGTTACCGAGGCCGGATTCGGTGCGGACCTGGGTGCGGAGAAATTCTTCGATATTAAGTGCCGGTATGCCGGCCTGAAGCCGGATGTTGCGGTAATCGTGGCAACGGTTCGTGCGCTGAAGATGAACGGCGGCGTGGCAAAGGATAATCTGGCAGAGGAAAACCTGGAGGCACTGAAAGCCGGATCGGCGAACCTGCTTCGCCACCTGGACAACGTAGCCAAATACGGTGTTCCGGCAGTGGTTGCCATCAACCGTTTCCCAACCGATACGGATGCGGAGTTGGAATTGCTGAGAGACCTGTGCAAGGAAAAGGGCATCGACGTGGTTCTGTCCGAAGTATTTGCAAAGGGCGGCGAAGGCGGAATAGAGCTGGCAAAGGAAGTCATCAACATCTGCGAGAATCAGAAATCCGATTTCCACACGCTGTATGATGTGAACGATTCCATCGAAGATAAAATGAACACCATCGCGACTGAAATATACGGTGCGGATGGCGTGGACTTCACTGCAGATGCTCTGAAGCAGGTTCGGGAGCTGGAGAAGCTGGGTCTGGACCGCCTGCCGATCTGCGTGGCAAAGACACAGTACTCTTTCACCGATGACCCGAAGAAGCTGGGTGCACCGAAGAACTTCCGAATCACCGTTCGGGAGGTAAAAGTATCTGCCGGCGCCGGATTCATCGTGGCGCTCACCGGATCCATTATGACTATGCCGGGTCTGCCGAAGGTTCCGGCAGCCAACGGAATGGATATCCTGTCCGACGGCACCATTATCGGATTGTCTTAATAGAAAATGTAAAGAAAATTGAGTGGCCGAGCTTCGAAACAGCAGTTTCAGAGTTCGGCCGCTCAGTGTTTTTTTGTTTGACACATTCTGCCGCCGTCGGCGGGCGCGGGACTTGGTGCAAGAAATCCCGCAAAGCCTTGAAGTATCGTTCGGCTTGCACCAAGTCAAAGGC
>CAKQHH010000025.1 GCA_934234035.1 uncultured Clostridia bacterium
GCCAAGCGGCGTGGTGCTTCCGGACGAAGAATTAAGGCTTTGCGAGGGGTGACGCACCACGTCCGGACCGCCAGAGGCTAGGCCGGGCCAGCCGGGAATTCCTTATAGGCAAGGGGAAGCTTCCTGGAACTGAACAACCCAAAAAACAAGAATCGGGCCGGCGCACAGCTGTGCGGCGGCCCTTTGCCTTCCCCCATTGAAGATGCGTGATATGCTCTACACCTAGCTCCACATCTCACAGAGATTGTAACATTCTTTTTCCGATGTGGGAAGGGCGACATAGTTCAATCGCCCGCAATGAGAATTTTTTTACCCAATTTTTCCGCCGGAAAGCCCTTTTCTCGACGAAAAGGTCGTTTTCGTTTTCCGCTTCAAGGCGCTTCGGCACCTTTATACCATCGGAATATCTGCTTTTACGGAAGCGTTGTCGATCTCGACAGAATATTTTTTGTGAATCAAGCAGTTCACCGGATCCTCGGTTCCGATGACCACTGCCAGACGGTGTCCCGCTTCCACGGTGTATCTGGCCGGATTCAGGTATACGTTGTAGGAGTGTTTTTCCCCCGGAACCAGCTCAATGCTGTTCTCGGAAGTCTCCGGTGCATAACCGGATTCCGGATTGCACAGGTCGATGTACGCCCGGGTGATGACGCAGTACTTCCGGTTCACGGTTTCGAAAACGGACTGATCGAAGTCCGGCAGATCTCCGCCGTTGTGAATTCCGCCCTTGTTTCGAACCACTACCGGAATTACGTTTCGTTCCGGATCGACGGTCTGAATGCTCGGGAACTCCTCGTCCGCCACGTCGCACAGCAGCACCGTCAGCTTCACATCATCCATTTTGCCGGAGGCGCTGCCCAGCTCAAAGCTCAGGCGGTCCGCATCGTTGATGTTCTCCGGCTCGAAGTTCTTGGATGTATCGCCGTCCTTCAGTGCGGCGTCGAATTTTACGCAGACGGAACCCTGGATGGTCAGATCGTCCGTGGCTTTGTCGCTGAAGTAACGGTGATTCATGTTGGAATCCAACAGGCTCATTCTTTCGTCGAAGTTCTCCTTGTTGATTCCGGCTTTTTCCCAATCCGTATCGATCACCGTCGTTCCGGTGAGATTGCTGCGGAATTCGTAGTCGCATTCGGTATCCCAGGAATCCACTTCATCCCACTGATCCTGGTCCACGTTGTTCTGCACCAGTATTGCCGGCATGTCCTCTGCATCGTTCTCCACATCGTACAGATAGTGGGAAATCCACTTGTTGACGATATCGTCGTAATTCCGGCCGTTGACGGAAATTCCGTAGCCCTTGTTGGCCATGGTCGGCGTAATATGCGGGCCCTGGTGGAGGATTACTTTTACCGTCCGATCGGCTTCCTCGAAGGAGTGGAGCATCATCTCGAACTGCTTGGTGGACACGTTCTCGTCGTTCAGTCCGTGAACGATAAGGGCGCTGCAGCGGATGCCGTCCGCCTTCAGGGTGTAATTTCCTTCCTTCCAGAAATCGCTGTAGTCGAATCCGGTCTTCATCTGTTCATAGGAAAAATACTGATGGAAATCCAGAATCGCCTGCCGCTGTTCCTCCGTCAGTGTCGGGTCGTTGTAACGGCTGGAGCAGAAGTATGCCAGGAAGCTCATGAGCATTTCTGCCGGCCAGTACCGCTGCGCGCCCTGCTGATTCAGGAAGCTGTACCAGTCACTGATTCCCGCTACCGGCACGATGGTCTCCAGACCCGCAACTCCGGTGGTTGCCACGGCGAACGGCATGGTTCCCGCGTAGGATCTGCCGGTCATTGCCACCTTTCCGTTGGACCAGTCTGCTCGAATTGCCTCTTCTCTGTTCCGGTCCGCATAAGCGATTCGATCGCCGTGGAGCCATTCCACGATGCAGCGGAAAGAATCTCGCTCGCAGTCGGATCCGGTATACTCAAAACCGTCGGAACCCAGCGTACCCACACCGGCACTGAGAACCACCGCGAAGCCTCTTACCAGGTAGTAGTTATAGGCATCGATGTTCTCGTAGCACATTGCATCGCCGTTTCCGTGGTCCGGGAAGTGCCAGTCTGCCGGATCGGCCTTCTCCGCCGCTTCCATCGTGCTGATGTACTTGCTCGGATTTCCCGGTACCGGCGAAAAGTTGATTTTCATGGAATCCGGTCCCGGACAGCCATTTCCTTCCACCTCTTTCATGTGGTCGTAGCCGTCGGCATTTACACCGGCGCAGTACGGACGCGCCTCGAAAACGGAAGCGGCTTTGTAGTTGCCCTCTGCCGCACTTCTCGGAACCTGGACGAACGCCTTAATCAGATCGCCCTTGCCGTCTCCGTTCGTGTCGAAATTCGCCTCCACATACACGCAGAACCGAACGATATCGGACGTCTTCGCATCGTATGCGTCTCCGGTCTTTCCGTCGGTAAAAGGAAATACCGGCTGTGCCATGCCGTTCTCGAATACCGGCATAATTTTCTTGCTGTTCATCGTCATATCATTTCCTCCTATGATTCATTTCAGCTCTTTTGATTATACTATCCTCCGTGCATTAAAAAAAGTCTTTCCGCCCTACAACTTTTTCCCGCTATAGTTTCTTTGTATTTGTAAAAATCCGCGCTACCATCTATAATGTAGTGTATATTTTCACAAACAGGGAGACCCTATATGCGAATTGCACTCATCGGAGCCGGACAGCGGGGCAGCATCTACGCCGCCTACCTCCGGGAAAAAGGAATTGAAATCAGCGCCGTCGTGGAACCCATTGCGTCCCGGCGAAACCGAGCCGTGGAAGATTACGATATTCCGCAGGCTTTTTCCTGTCTGGAAGATTTTCTGGCGCAAGGCCGCATCGCCGATGCGGCGGTGGTGGCCACCATGGACCGGGACCACTTTCGCTGCGCCATGCCCCTTCTGAAAGCAGGTTACCATCTGCTCCTGGAGAAACCCATCTCCCCGGATTCCGAAGAATGCCTCCGAATTCAGGAAGCCGCCGATGCCCGAGGCCTTCTGGTCATGGTGTGCCACGTGCTGCGCTACACGGAGTTCTTCACCCGAATCAAGGACATCATCGACTCCGGCGAACTGGGCCGGATTCAGACCATCGAATACGCAGAGTACATGGGCAACTTCCACATGGCTCATTCCTTCGTGCGAGGCAAGTGGAACCGCACCGACACCAGCAGTCCCATCATCCTGCAGAAATCCTGCCACGATATGGACATCCTCACCTGGCTGGTGGGCTGCCGCGCCGCCAAAGTCTCCTCCTTCGGGAATCTCTCTTACTTCCGCCCGGAGAACGCTCCGGAGGGAAGTGCCCTTCGCTGCAAGGACTGCACCCTGGGAGAGCGCTGCCGCTTCAACGCCTACCGCACCTACCTACCCATGATTGGCAAATGGCGTGCCGTGGATGTCACCGATGATATGACGGAGGAAGGCATGCGCCGCGCCCTGGACGAGGGCCCTTACGGCCGCTGCGTTTTCCACTGCGACAACGACGTGTGCGACCAGCAGACCACCGCCATCCAGTTCGAAAACGGCGTGACCGCGGCCTTCCAGATGAGCGCCTTCTCCGACCACATGCACCGGCGGATTAAAATCATGTGCGAACACGGCTCCATCCGCGGCGACGATGCGGAGAACCACCTCACCATCACCCGCTTCGGCTCCTTCGCCGACGTACCCACCCCGCCGGAAGAAATCGAGCTCCATCCCTATCGGGGCAGACACGGAGGCGGAGACATCGGTTTGGTGGATGCCTTTGTGCAGGCTCTGTCAAAAAAAACATCCGAACGGCCGAGAGTTGCCGGCACCCCAAACGGAGAGATTCCATCCGGCGCTTCCGAAATCTCCCGCTCCATCGAGAGCCACCTGATTGCCAATGCGGCGGAGGAATCCCGCCTCACCGGCGAAACGGTATATATGAATTCCTATAAAGAAGAAATCCGGACCCACCGCTAGCGGCAGGTCCGGATTTCTTCGATTTTCTTATTCCTCAATGCGGCGGTGCTTTCCGTCCACCGACTCGAACACCCGGATTTCACAGTTGTGGGGTTTTGGCCGCCAGCAAATGCCGTTCTTCCGGTCCATCATGTAGCCGGTCAGGGCCCGGATGATTCCCCCGTGGCAGGACACCAGCACGTTCTCATAATCCTTCTGCTCCAGCTCCTGCAGGAACTCCCGACTCCGCTGCACCATGGATGCCACGGTTTCCACCGTGGGCGGTGCGGGAAAAACCTCCGGCAGCGCCCAGTACAGGGACATTCTCGGTCCCAAACCGGAGTATTTGTGCAGCTCGTATTTCCCGAAATCCGTTTCGATAATCCGCTCGTCAATAATCACCTCGTCCCGGGAAACGCCGCCGATGATGGCGCCGGTTACGATGGCCCGGTCCAGGGGACTGGCGTACACCGCATCGAAGTGCACGTCGCCGATGCGCTCCCGAGCCGCCTTTGCCTGGGCGATACCGGTTTCGTTCAGGGGCTCGTCCGTCCGGCCCTGCATCAATTTCATTTTGTTGTATTTCGTCTGCCCGTGACGGGTAATCCAGATTTTCATCGATTCGTTCTCACTTTCTTACTATATTACTCTGCGTCCCCGATTCCCGGAAGCATGGCAATGCTCCGTTTTAGGATGCCCCGCATGTACGCAATGGCGATGCCGTAGTTGGTAAAAGGAAGTCCGCCGGAAACCGCACGGTTCATCCGGCTCTGCATCTCCCTTCCGTTCAGCATGCAGCCACCGCAGTGGATTACCAGGCGGTAGTCCGACAAGTTCTCCGGGAACTCCCGGCCGGAGGATGTTTCGATATTCACGTCAAAGCCCAGATGCTTCCGCAGGAGCTTCGGCAGTTTCACCGTTCCGATGTCCTCGCACTGGCGATGGTGGGTACATCCCTCGGAAATCAGGATGGTGTCCCCCGGCTTCACCTCATCGATGGCAAAAGTCCCCTGCACCGCGGTTTCCAGGAAACCCTTGTACCGAGCCATCAGGATGGAAAAAGAAGTCAGCGGAATATCTTCCGGAACGATTTCCGACACAATTTGGAACGCCTGGCTGTCGGTAATCACCAGGGCCGGTTGAAATCCCGGTTTTGCCAGGAGGCCTGCCAGCTCGGTTTCCTTGACGCACACCGGCACGGCACCGGACTCCAGCAGGTCCCGAATCACCTGCTGCTGAGGCAGGATCAGGCGCCCCTTCGGCGCGGAAGCGTCGATTGGGATTACCAGCACCACCAAATCCAGCGGCTGAACCAGGTCCGCGGCAATCGGCTTTTCCTTCGGTCCTTCCTTCTGCCCGATATGGGCAATGTGCTCCTTCAGATCTCGGATGCCTTCGCCGGTCACGGCACTGGTGCGAACCACCCGTTCCTCTGCCGGAAGGGAATCTGTTTTTACCAGATCCCGTTTGTTCTCCGCGATGACGTAAGGAATGGCTTTTTCCCGGAACAGGGCCAGCAGCGCTTCCTCTTCCGGCTGACGCGCCCGAGAGCCGTCGGTGACCAGAACCGCCACGTCCGTACGGGTCAGCACTTCCTTCGTCTTCCGAACTCGCATCTCGCCCAGGTCCCCTTCGTCGTCAATGCCCGGGGTGTCGATGATGACCACCGGCCCCATCGGCAGGAGCTCCATGGATTTGTACACCGGATCCGTGGTGGTTCCCCGCACATCCGACACAATGGCCATGTTCTGCCCGGTCACGGCGTTCACCAGACTGGATTTCCCCGCATTTCTCAGGCCAAAGAATGCAATGTGCATGCGTTCCGAGGACGGTGTGTCATTCATTCCCATTTGATTACCTCCCTTTTTACGAATAATTTTCTATCGCTGTTCCATCATGCGGTCCACGCAGGTATTCTTCTGGAACAGGTGAATCTGCAGCTCTCTAGAAAGGTATTCCAGAATCGGCCCGCCGGCCACGCAGTTCCCCTTGTCGTCCAGCGCCGGCCCGTAAATGCCGATGCCCACGTGATTGTCGGCAACGGACACCAGCCCGCCGCCCACGCCACTCTTGGTGGGAAGTCCCACTTTCACCGCAAAACGCCCGGAACGGTCGTACATTCCGCAGGTCAGCATGATGGTTTTGCAGATTTCCATGGTGCGGCCGGTAAAAACAGATTCGCCGTTCCCCAATTTTCCGTCCATGGCGATGGTCATTCCCATGCTGGCCAAGGATACCGCGGTGACCTGCAGGGAACAGAGACGGGTGTACAGCTCCAGCGTCTCCTCCACCCGGTCGTCCAGAATCCCCTTGCTCTGAAGGAGATAGGCGATGGCTCGGTTCCGGGACAAGTTCTGCATCTCCGACCGAAAAACCGCCTCGTTGCTCTCGATTTCCGGATCCTCGCAGACTTTCCGGAACACATCTTGAATTTCCTCGAAGCTCATTTTGCCCAGCAGCATGTTCACCACCGTGATGGCTCCGGAGTTGATCATGGGGTTCATCGGATGGTTGCTGATCAGGTCCAGGTCGATCAGGGAATTGAACGCTTCTCCTGACGGCTCCATATCCACCTTCTCGAACACCTTGTCCATTCCCAGCAGCTCCAGCGCCAGCGCCAGCGAAATAACTTTGGAAATACTCTGGATGGTAAAGCGGCGGTTCGTATCCCCGATGTTGAAATGCCAGCCATCCTTAGCGCACAGGCTGATTCCCAGCGCTCCGGGATCGGCCTTTCCCAGCTCCGGGATGTACGTAGCCACCTTTCCTTGCGGCAGCACCGCCTTCCCCCGGCGATAGGCTTCCGACATAATGTCACACAACTGCTTCGTCGATATTTCTTTTCCGTTTGCGATTCCCATACTCATCCTTTCCTATTTGCTCATTCCCGGCGCATCGCCGAACCGGTTTCCGGATACTTCCATCCCCGCTTCATACGGGGTGTTGTTCTGCACGCAGTCGTACAGAATGTTGATTACTTCTATTTCGCTTTTTTCCTGAAAATCCGTCAGGGGAAATGCCTCCCCGAATTGATCTTCGTACTGCATCAGCAACATTTCCAGCATCACCGTTGCCTCCTTTTCCGCAATTAATCCACCGTGCCGTCGGTGCGTTCGCCCCGCTCAATCCGCTCCGCCAATTCGTGCAGATATTCCCAGCGCTCCATCTTCTCGTCCAATTCCGTCTCCAAAGCGGTCTTCTGCTGCGACAAATCCGCCAGCAAGAAGGAGTCGGTGCCGTTCTGCATCATCTCCTTCTCCAGATTTCCGATTTTCTCCTCCAGCGTCTCGATGTCCTCGTCGATGGTATCGAATTCCTTCTGTTCTTTATAGGTAAAACGAAGCTTCGGCGCCCGCTGATTTCGTCCGTCACTGCTGCGGGAAACGGCCGCCCCGTCCTCGGCGGAATTTGTTTTTACCCCGGAAAGCGCCTCCTCCCGGGCCTCCTTCTCGTTCATGTACTTGCTGTAGCCGCCGGTGTACTCCCGAATCTCCCCGCCCTCTTCGAAGGCGAAGGTCCGAATCACCAGCCGGTCCAGGAAGTACCGGTCGTGGGAGACGATGAGCACCGCCCCCGGAAAATCGTCCAGATAATCTTCCAGCACCGTCAGGGTGTCGATGTCCAGGTCGTTGGTGGGCTCATCCAGAATCAGCACGTTGGGCGCCCGCATCAGCACCGCCAGCAGGTACAGCCGGCGACGCTCGCCGCCGGAAAGCTTTTCAATCCGCACGGAATGCATGTAGGATGGGAACAGGAATTTCTCCAGCATCTGAGAGGCGGAGAGGTATCCGTCCTTCGTCTTCACGTTCCGGGCGATTTCTTCCACGTATTTGATGACCCGCAGGTTCGGGTCCATCTCCTCCGACTCCTGAGAGAAGTATCCGATTCGCACCGTCTCCCCGATTTCCACGGAACCGGTGTCCGGCGTTACCTGCCCCATGATGATCCGGAGCAGGGTGGTTTTGCCGCATCCGTT
Source organism: uncultured Clostridia bacterium (assembly GCA_934234035.1). Lineage (GTDB taxonomy): Bacteria > Bacillota > Clostridia > Peptostreptococcales > Anaerovoracaceae > Mogibacterium_A. The sequence continues at coordinate 7,895 of CAKQHH010000025.1, forward strand.
GTTGCCTACGATACCGATTCGGTCGTTCCGAAGAATATTGTAGCTGAAATCGTGGATGTACTCCACATCTCCGTAGGATTTCCCGATGTCCTTCAGCTCGATGATCTTCTTGCCCAGCCGGGAGCTGACAGTGCCGATTTCCATCCGAGGGTCGTCAAAGGTTTCCTTGGCCGCTTCGATTTCCTGAAAACGCTGTACCCGGCTGCGGGATTTGGTGGTTCGAGCCGGTGCGGTCCAGCGAATCCATCGAAGCTCCTTCCGGTACAGGTTCGCCCGCTTCCGCTCGTTGGCTTTGGCCTGCTCCAGCCGCTCCTCCTTGGCAATCAGGTAGGCTTCGTAGTTTCCTTCATAAGAAACCAGCGCTCCCTTCTCAATCTCGCAGATGTGATTGGTCACCCGCTCCAGGAAGTACCGGTCGTGAGTAATCATCAGCACAGAGCCCTTGTAACTCTCCAGCTGCTCCTCCAACCACTCGATGATATCGTTGTCCATGTGGTTGGTGGGCTCGTCCAGAATCAGCAGGTTGGTATCCCGGCACATCACCGCCGCCATGGCCACCCGCTTCCGCTGTCCGCCGGACAATGCCTTCATCTTCCGGTCGAACATATTCATCCGAAGCTTGGTAAGCAGGGTTTTCACCACGTATTCCGGCACCGCCCCTTGGACGTACTCCATGGCCTGTTCCAGCACCGTGGCTTCCGGCTCAAAATCCGGATTCTGAGGCAGATACCCGATGCGAAGCTCGTTGCTCCGCAGAATCTCTCCGCCATCCTCTTCCATCGCCCCGGCGATAATCTGAAGAAGGGTGGATTTGCCGCTGCCGTTCACCCCCACCAGACCGATTTTGTCCCCCAAATGGATGCTGAGGTTGATGTCCTCCAGCAGCTGCTTCTCCGAAAAACGCTTCTGTATGTGTTTTGCTGTCAGTAATACCATGCTCTTTCCGCTCCAAAAATAAAATTCGTTCTGCAATGGAATCCGGCCGTTCCTCTAGATTCCGTAAATCGCTTCAATGCGGCGCAGGAATTCGTCCGTCAGATACGCATCCAGCTTGACGCGGGTGCTCTCATTGGTCAGCCCCTTGCCATTTTGGCGGTACTGCACCCAGGCCATCGCGCACCAGGTCAGTCCCCGCAAGCAGGTGATGACGATGAATTCCATCGTTCGCGCTCTGAGTCCTATTGTATCATATCTGTTCCCCACAGATTCAATATATGTATCGATAAATTTCTCAATCGTTTCGTTTTCGAAAATCACGTCGGTCTTCCAGAAAGTGGTGGTAGGAGCCAGGAAGTGTCCCAGATCCTGGGCCGGGTCCGAGTACAGCGGCTTTTCCCAGTCCACCAGCCGGACTGTTCCGGTTTCCTCTTCCACCAGGAAATTGGTGTTGTTCAACTCCGTGTTCACGCAGCACTTATAGCCGGTGTAGTCCCCGCCGTCCTGAATCCGCTTCCGGCCCTCGTCCAGCAGCCGGCGAATCCGGTTCTTTACATCCGGCGCGCCCAGCTCCGAATTCCAATAGGTGGCGAACATCTCCTCGCACTCCTCCAAAATGGCGCGGATGGGTGCCTCCGGTTCAATTAATCCGTCGGTCTCATCCACCGGAATGCGGTGAATCTCCGCCAGGCATTTGGCCGCCTCTTCCAGCTCCGTTTCCCGGCTGTAATCCAGCGCCCGGCCCGGCAGGAAGGACATCACCAGCGCCCCCCGGGTCAGCTGTTCATCTCCGGGATAGATGTATTTCAAAACTGGAGTTCGTCCGGAGTTCTCCAGCAGCTTCAGGGCATTTCCTTCATATTCAATCTGATTCTCCAGATGCATCTGGCTCTCGGAATTCACCCGCAGCACCAGCTTCTCTCCGGTCACCGGATGCCGGAACCGGAAGTTGATATTGTACTCTCCCTGGGCCAGCATTTCATATTCTTCCGCCGGTTCCTCCGGCAGTTTTAGCGCATTACGATAATCCGGGCTTAACGTGAGCGCACGCAAGCCCGGAATCGTATCGATGGTCATCGATTTCTTTTTATCCATTGTATTACTCCGAAATCACTTTCTTCAAAACCTCCACCACATCGCAGCAGATTGCCGGACATAGGTTGAACAGCAGGTTCTCTTCGTTGATCTTCTTGCCGCCTTCCGGGGTGGAAATGTCCGCACCCAGCAGTTCCTTGCACTGGAAACCCTGGGAATGCTTCTCCCCGAAGAGCTCATTGAACCGCAGCATCTTCTGAAGCATCTGTCCCTTCTGCACATCGTCCCCCTCTTCGTCGTGGCCGTAAATCAGACCAATCACGTTATATGCCGCCAGCACCGCGCCGCAGGTCTCACCCCGCATCATTCCGGCCGCATAGCAGGCGCTCATCTTCCGCAGCTGGGAAAGGGAATATCCGGTTTCCTCTTCGAACTGTCCGGCCACCACCTGTCCGCAATCGATTCCGTTCTTGAAATTCTCCGCTACTGTCTCTTTGGTCATCATCTCATTCTCCTCATTTCGTTGCAACTTATATTGTTGGAATTATTTCATTTTCATGTCCGCCGTCATTATATCATTGGGAGATGTCGTCTATCAACGCTTTCATCCGCTCAATGCCCCGGCGGAAGTCAAACTCTTCTTTAAGCTTGTCCTGATTCTTCATCACGTTGGCTTTCAGCTCATCGTACCGCTCATCCATCTCCTTCATGCAGTGAACGAATTCTTCCTCGTTCCGGTAGAACAGCACCATGTCGCCGTAGTTCCGCTCGAAGGACTCCGTCCAATCGCAGATCATGGGAGTCCCGCAGAGGAGCACTTCCGGGAAGCGGTTGTTCATCATTTCCGATTCCAGCATATCCGCAAAATGATCGTTTAACGAGAATCGGGCATTCCGGTACAATTCCGGCAAATCTTTATAATCAATCCGACCATGAAGGTGGACGAACATGCTGTTCGCATAGAATTTATCCCAGCCTTCCCCCCATACGTCCACCTCAATTCCGTTATCGTTGCACCAGCGAATGCAGTCTCGAGGGTACTTACGCTGAATAATGTTTCCGATAAAAACACAATTGTACTTCGGTTGTGCGGGAGCATCGGATGGGTAGAATGAATCCGTGTCCGTCAGCATCGGCACAAACGCTACCGGAATATCCGTCATCTGCTGCAGCATTTTCTGGTGGGTTTCCGATGTGGTCATTACCAAATCGTACAACGCCAGCTCTTCTGCTGTTATCTTATCCGGGAAACAATTAATCCACATGACGAACTTTGTGTTCTCATCTCGGCGATCCGGGTGGAAATATCGGTAGCCATGAATTAATACCACGACGTCCGCATTGATGCTGCAATTCCAATCTTCGTAACAGTCAATAAGAACGTAATAACCCGCTTCTTCGAAATATCGTTTTAAAACGTCGCAGTAGGCATAATCGACACTCTTTGCCCCCCGTCTTTCCAGAGCCGGACATTTGATTACAAGGATTTCTTTTCCCTTCGCCAGCCGCTGCACTTCCGCTTTCTTACGTTCCCATATATCTCTTCTTCGAAATTCCGTCTTTAATTCATCTCTCAATCGATTTATTTCTTTGGTGTTTGCTTTCAGGTCATTTCTTAATTGCTCTATTTCTTTGGATTGCTGTTCTTCTATGCTTTTCAAAGAACGCACAGAATTTCGAAGCTGATCCAACCGTATGTTGGACAATCCCGCTCGACTTCGTATTTCTTCAATCTTTTTTCTGAGTCCCACACTGTTCTCCTATATATATTTTTCCTGTTTCCACCTCTACCAGATTATGACCCCTTTGTTGGTGCGGCAAGGGTTCTTCTTCATAATCACCATACTGGTCTCTTAGAAATATTTCCGGGCGGTGGACAATCCGAGTTTCCACACCGTCGAACTTCACTCTTCGAGTCGGAAAAATCGTATCCAGCTCCCCGCCGCTATATTGAGGCACAAAGCTTGCCACATACTGCAGATTCAGGCATTCTGCCTTATCATTATATTGTTGAACGAATTTATCAAACTTTCGTTGCGTTATTCCCAGCGGTGTGTGACGAAACAGCCATCTTCGCAGATTTCCGAATCGATAATTCGCTTCATCCCTCATTGTCTCCACATCTCCGATAGTCGGATTCGGTTTCGCTCGATTGGCAACATAGTTGTGCTTTTTTGCCCTCTTCTCAACTTCTAATCGATGCGTTCTGCGATCTTCCGGCGAATTCGGCACATAATCAAATGGAAAGATATCAATTCCAATTCCCTTGTGGAACTCTCTTCCATTCGACCAGGCTGTTTCATATACCGTATCTTTTCGTCTTAACTTGATATATAAATACGGCATATGGGGATCGTTTTCCCTGGTCTGAAGAAAGAACCTTTCTTTATCCAAGTATTGATCTGCACATCGTTTGAATCGCTCGTAATCACTTCGCAACATACCACAGTCGATATCATCGTCCCATGGAATAAACCCACCGTATCGCTGATATCCCAGAAGAGATCCCCCGCACAGAAAGTAATCAACATTCATCTTTGTGCACACTCGTTCCATTTCTTCCAGAATTTCCAGTTCCACCGGATGCAGGGCTTCACTTTCTCTCCGGTACTGTTCCATATCAAGGTCTGTCCACGGCGTGACATCAAATGGAATCGGCATAGATTTCTGTCCTAGGAGTGTCTCCTGAAGTGGAAACAGCTGTATCTCGTTGATAATCTTGGTTTTCTTCCCCACTACTCGCTGATAAAAAACACTGTCCGTGTGGTTGTACTTCTGCGCCAACTGATTCAAACGCCCATATGTTTTTTCTGAACTCCGAAAGCCGTACAGCAGCTGCTTTAGTACAAATTTAATAAATGACTTTCCATTCACCGCCACATATTCTTTTTGTCCAATAATGCGCCTCAAGCACCGATTTTTTCTTTCTGTTTTTCGATAAAAAGCGATTCTTGTATCTGCCGCCATCGGAACCTTATCAAATGGGCTCACACGAAGTGAAATCCAATTCTCCAGCTCCACATTTTCTGCCTTAATAACGACTTTCTGCTCAATATAGAAATAAGGAGATTTATGTTTTTTTCGCTTATCCCCAACCGGTGTTGTTCGCACTTGAAAATTCAATTCATCCGCATATTTCTCAGCATTTCGAATAAATCTTTCATAATCCTTTCGAAGCATTCCGACCTCATACACATCATCCCAGCAATAATCCGGCAGAGTATGATAGTGAACACCATATACCAGCAAATCACCAAATGCAAAAAAATGCAAGCCTTCCCGTTGGCAAATGGTCTCCATCACAGATAACAGTTTGCCAATACTTTCTGTCATTTGGCTTCCTGAAATGGTTATGTTCAGATTATCCGATATATCATTTCTAAATGATTCCATTCTATACCTTTCTTCGTTATACTTCCTTCAATGCTTCGTATATCCGATCTCGTTGACGATTATCCTTATACATAAAAAACCCTTGCATTTTTTGCAAATAACGAGGATTCATTGGTGCATCCATCATTTCAATCAATTGATCCACCGCATCCTCTTCGTTCTGAACGAATGGACCAAACCCCTCTTCTAACGGTAAATCCAATCTGCAATAGCCACTCATTCCGGATTTAAAGAAATCATAATCCGGTACGAAATACATGATTTTTCTGCTCAAGTACACAAAGTCAAAAACAAATGATGAGAAATCCGTAATGAATATTTCATAGTCTGTAGCATTTATATCATCCGTAATCAGATTCACTCTCCTCGATTCTGTTCGTATGGTGCTGTTGTATCCTTTAAAAATAGGATGCAGTTGTATGTCTAAAGTATACCCATGTGCTTCCAGTGCTTTGTCCAATCGATCATCATTTATAAACCGCATAACCGATTTATAAAAACTCGAATTCACAAATCCGTCCACATCACTAACCCAATCATTTTCTTTCCGATCTATTAAATATCGTCTCCATGTTGGGGCGTACAGTATCTTCTTTCTAGGTTTTTGACTCAAATCAATGCAATCATATCTCGGCATTCCGGCCTGGATGAGATGATTTCGATCAAATCCATAATTTTCAATGAGGTTTTCCTCTTCATAATAAGTCGATATCACTTCCTTATCGATTTTCACCCTATCCAGAGAGTAGTGCCACGGAAGATGTGCATGTAATACTCCATGTTGGAGATAAACAGTCTTCGGAAAATTCAACACATAGCTATATTTCTTGAAAGCTTTCATCTCCATCGGTAAATAAGTATATTCTTCTGCAAACGACATAATAATCCATTCTGCCATTAGAAACAAATTCACATGTTTTCGGGATCCAAAACGAACAATATGCTTTTGAAGTGCCGCCGGAAACTCTTTCTTTCTCTCCTTAAAATCATCGCCATCCAGAATATAGAAACGTTGAATTCCATCATTTTTATATACATCGTGTTCGAATTGATAGAAGCTATTATCTTTTAGAACATTTTTACAGTCATAGTATAGCCAAATCGGGGAAGTTCTCTTCTTTTTCGCTTCTAATCGATATTGCTTTATTGCGGAACCGATATCTTCGAGTGCGATTTTTTGAAATAGCCAAAGTTTTCTCTTCGCAGCATCTGCGGAATTGAGATTAAGATCCCTCACGATAAATCCATTCGCACGAAAACTGTATCTGAGTTCTTTTTTATCTCTTATTAGAGAATCATTGCGTCTGCGTCTGAAGGGCACTCGATTGCTAAAGTGCATATCCGTCTCATATCGTTCCCCATTTGCTATTACGACAAACCTAAACTTTTTTATTACGGTAGTATCGATACTTACTTCGAAATTATAGAATTGATTGGTGATTTCATGCGTGTGAAACCGGCTCCTGGAACTTGGCTTTAAAGGCACCGGAATCATTCGATCGCCCAAACCGCATAAAACCTGCAAAGAAACATCTTCCACGATACTGGAATATAAGGGTTTTAACGTTCCGGAAAGTTTGATATCGTTTCCCTCCACGCGACACTGTTCAATTGTTAAATGCACGTTCTTTTCAGAAACTGCTAAACCATTATTACAAAATACGTCGATGCGTTTCTTGCCAAATTCTACATGACAGTTGTTGGATTTCTTTTTCGAAAGCCAGTATAAGCGATGCTCCCGTAGTACATTCGGATGATTAATAATAATCTCATTATCACATCGACGCAGCAACTTAACAATTCTATTCCACGCCTCATGATACCGTGCCTCATCATAGTGATATGGCAGCAGTTTATTGGCTCTCAACTTCCAGTTGAGATCACTTATATACAAAGCTTGAATATAGTATGGAACATGTTCTGAAAACTCGGAAAACTCCCTCTCCCATAATTTCATCGAGTGCTCAAAAAGATAGTATGAATACAACATCTTATTTGTAGTGCTGTTGCTGCTTTGCACATAATAATACTCAGCATTATCACAATACCCAATCTTTTGTTTTTCCTTCAGCGTGTCAATATTATATTTCTGATCTTCGTGGTAAAATAAATTTTCTGAAAAAAGCACATTCTTCTCAAATTTATTCTTTACGCAAGTGTTCATCGTTGTATGACATATGAATGAATTTTCCGGTTCGGTCAAGTCATACACGCCCTGGGATTTTAACACTTCATATCGAAAATGCAGGTCTTGTTCCTCTCCATCCTTGATTGGAATAATCTTATATGTGACAACATCAATCTCATCATAGTGCCGGTCGAAAAAATTACATACGCTTTCAATTGTATTCTTACCTAGATAATCATCCGGATCTAAGTACATTAAGTATTTTCCGGTTGCGTGTTTGATGCCGTAATTTCTTGCTTGTGCGGGTCCACCGTTCTCCTTCGTATAACACTTAAAATTGCTGTATTTCTCCGAGTACCGCTTCATTATGTCCAAAGAATTGTCTTCTGAACCATCGTCAATCATCAGAACTTCCACCATCTGTGGGTCAATGCTCTGATTCAAAATGGACCGGAAGCAGGTATCCAGCCATTCTGCCATATTATATATAGGAATGATTAGCGATACTCTATAATCACAGTTATTGGTGTTTTCTATTTCTCTCCGCAGATTTGTCCCGTTCATTGCACTCCATGTTATCCATTTATTATCACGACTCGGTTCTTCATAATTAAGTCCCACAGCCTACAATACATAATTCTCATACATAGTTTATTATACACTATAAGTTTTCTTATCTTGTCTTTTTCATGAACGTATAGTTTTTTTCAATACTTCACTATATCGCTACATCCTATAACAACTCTCTCCTTTCTTGCTTATAACTCAAGAGAATTTTCATTCAGCAAAAACTCATATAATCCGAGATGAAGGATTCCGTCATCATCTGTCCAAGGCCGCATTGATGTTTTAGTGATAATAATTTTTTTAAAGAAATCCTTTGTGTTTTTCAAAGGTCTAAGTTCAGTTTCGAGTTTTGCCCGTTCTGAAACGCTCAGTGCGGATTGTATATAATATTTTTTTAGTCCTCTGTTTACTACAAAATCAATCTCACACTGCTTTTTAGTTCTTTTACCCGCATTGGTTTCCACAATCTCTACAACTCCGACATCAACTGAATATTCACGACATAAAAGTTCATTATAAATAATATTCTCCATTATGTGCGTTTCTTCCTGCTGTCTGAAATTAAGTCTTGCGTTGCGGAGTCCGATATCCGTACAATAATACTTTGATGGATACTCAAAATATTTCTTGCCCTTAATATCATATCGTTTCGCATTACTGAACAAGAACGATTCAGTAAGATAATTTAAATAATTTGAAATGGTCGTACTTGAGACCTTTATGTTTTTTACTGTCCGCAAAGTATTTGAAATTTTATTTGCATTGGTAAGCGAACCGACAGAAGAGCACAGGTCATCCGTCAATTCGCTAAGTACGTCCGGTAATTCTATATCATAGCGCTCTGCAATATCTTTGAAATATACTTCTGTAAAAAGGGCTTGTAAGTAGTTCACCTTCTCTGCATCGCTATTTTTTGTTAAAACAAGTGGCATTCCACCGTATAAAGCATATTCTTCATATGCATCGGATTTATCTCCACCCACAAAGGAATAATACTCTTTGAACGAGATTGGATAAATCTTAACCTCATCACCTCTTCCACGAAAAGCAGTCATCACATCTTTTGTAAGCATTTTTGAGTTGCTACCTGTTACATAAATATCAACATTGCGAAGTCTCATAAGACCATTGAGCACATTATAGAGCTTGATGTTCTCAGGATTTTTAAGCTCGTCATTTGTGATGGCATATTGCACCTCATCAATAAGAATATAATACATATCCGAATTGACAATTTTCCCACGAATGTATTTTGACAATTTATCCGGATCACGATACTTCACAAAGAGATCATCATCCAAAGCAATCGAAATGATTTGTTTTTCTTCTATTCCATTTTCTATTAAATAATCATGGAATAGATTGAAAAGCAGGAAACTCTTTCCACACCTTCTTATGCCGGTAATAACTTTAATAAGTCCGTTTTCCATTTTGCTAATAATTCTATTAAGATATACATCACGTCTAATAATATTCTGCATTGCAGCCCCCCAATTACTTAAAACTTACGGGTATTTTACCCTAACTTTCAAGTTAAACATACCACACTTTTTTGAATCAAGCAAGCACACACTGGAAACTTGGGTGCATTTACACCTAAGTTCTCAGTATAAAAATCGCGGAGCCCACACCCCCTCGGTGGACTCCGCATTCATTTACTTTCTTTAACGTATAGTTTTTCCAATACTTCACTAGTACTCAATTCGGAAATAATCGAGGTTCGCCTTATATCGATCCTGCGCTGTCAAGCAGGTATCCGTCAGATAGCCTTGCAGATTATCCCATTCTTTGAGTCCACGGTAATAATACAATTTCAAATTCTCTTCAATGATGAATGGAACTATGTTGTATTTCAGGCATTCCTTGAACATGATTAGACGTCCGACTCGCCCATTTCCATCTTGAAATGGATGAATTCGCTCAAACCGTACGTGGAAATCCAAAATTTCCTCCAACGACTTCATCTTTTTGCCGTTATACTCGGATATCAATTCCTTCATCCGGTCTGCAACTTCCTCCGGCAGGGCCGTATCCATCCCGCCTACTTCATTCGGCACCTTCTTGTACTCACCCACGTTAAACCACTCCATTCGAGAATCGCTGGTACCATTCTTCAACATCCGATTCAAGTCCTTGATAAACCGTTCCGTCAAAGGTGCTTGTGCATGGTCGATAATCATATCAATGCAGCGAAAATGATTTGCCGTTTCTATTACATCGTCTACGTTCAGTACTTCTTTCTCTACGCCGACTGTATTCGTCTCAAAAATGTATCGGGTCTGATCATGAGTGAGACAACTCCCCTCCATATGATTGGAGTTATATGTCAAGTCAATCTGCGTTTTATGGTAAATTCCGCCAGAATACTTTCGTGCTTTTTCGTTTCGAAGTATATCTAACAAATCATTCTTCTGTACAGTTTTCTTATTGGAACGCTCCGGCTTTTCTGCATTTTCCGGAATATTCCATGTCTTTCCGGAGCGAAATGCACCCGCTACACGTCCTTTAGCACAGTAATTTCGTACGCTCCGATCGGACACCTTCCATTTCTCTGCAATTTCCGAAACCGAAAGATACTTCATTCGTCCACCTCCTACCATTTTGCAACTTAAATGGGATGTGGTTTAGTATATCATGCGTTCGGCAAAAAATCCATCCATAGCGGCAACCAAGCAAATACTTTTTGCCGATTAAATACAACTGCATCTAAAACAAACGGAGCCCACACCCCCTCGGTGGACTCCGCATACATTTAATTTCTTTTACAATAAGATTCTCAATCGACTATTTTTCAAGCTTGTAACCCAGCGCTTCGTTCTCGTAATCCCCGCGCTTTCTCTTCAGCTCCGCATAGCCGTCCCAGACACCTTCCTCGTCTTCGATACCCACGGTCTTCGGATCGAAAATCGGATCCAGCCCCAGATCCTTCTGCTTCTTGAAGTCCTTCACAATCCGCAGCACCATTGGCGTCATGCACAGCACCGCAAAAGTGTTGATCCAAAGCATGCAGCCCACACCGATATCGCCCATCGGCCAGATGATGGTTCCGTCAATCAGCACGCCGGACAGGACGAACAGCAGGTAGAGGATTCGGATGAAGGTAACCACTCTTTTGTCTGCCTTGAACAGGTAGCGGCACACCGACTCCAGCTGCACGCCGTAGGACAGCATGGTGGTGTAGATGAATACCGTAATCATGATGGCCAAGATGATCACGCCAAACTGTCCGGCGATGGTCTTGATGGCCTCCTGCATGTAGGATACGCCGTATTCCACGCCCGGTGCGAAGGATACTAAAGTCTTTGCAGTCGCGCCTCCGTCGGCGGAAACGTTGTATGTGCCCGCACAGAGGATGGACAGACCCGTGCAAGTGCACACCAGAATGGTATCCACGTAAACGGACAGACCCTGCACCAGGCCCTGCTTCACCGGATGGGAAGTGTTGGTGGTGGAGGAAATGATCGGGCTCATGCCGTTGCCCGCATCGTTGGAGAAGAAGCCGCGCTTAATGCCCCAGGATACGCAGGCACCCATGATTCCGCCGTAGATGGAATGTCTTCCGAATGCTCCGGTAAAAATATCGGCGAACATCCCCGGTATCCGGCCCGCATTCAACGCCATGATGGCGATGGTAATCAGCAGATAGATGGCACACATTGCCGGTGCAATCAGCTCCGCCACCTGGCCCACGCGCTTTACGCCGCCCATGATGACGACTCCCACCAGAAGCATCAGTCCCACACCGGTGACGATGGCAGGAATTCCGAAGGCGTTGCTCATGGCTGTTGCCGCCGTCTGCGTCTGCATGGATGGCAGCAGGAATCCCGGTCCGATAAATACCGCAATGCAAAACAGCACCGCGATGATTTTACCCACTTTTTTATTCTTAAAACCCTTTTCCATATAATAGTACGGACCGCCGGTCAGTTCTCCCAGGTTCTTGGTCTTGTAGGCCTGACCCAGAATGCACTCCACCATTCCGGTGGATGCTCCCAGCAGTGCCGCCATCCACATCCAGAAGAGGGCTCCCGGTCCCCCCATGAAAATTGCGGTGGCCGTTCCGGCGATATTTCCGGTTCCCACTCGTCCCCCGACGGTGGTGGCCAGCGCCTGGAATGCACTCAATCCCTTGGCTTCGCCCAGCTCATCCGATTCCTTTTCGAACATATAGTGAAACATGGACGGAAGTCCGGTGAACTGTAATCCCTTCAGGCGAAGGGTAAACCAGATGGCCGCACCTCCCAGGAAAAACAGACACGCCGGATGCCAGACGATGTCATTCACAACAGTTATAATTTTTGTAAATAATTCCATAATTTCGCATTCTCCTTTGTTACATCTGCACTATTTTAGCATAAGAGGGCGGATAGAGAAAATTAAAAAAGAATATACGCAGTTATAGAATGATTTTATAGCTGATGCTTTTACATGTATTTGCTCGACTACTTTGCTTCCGGCGTTAGTTATTTTTTTATAAATATAGTGCAGAAAATATTTAGTGCTATTTAAAGTAGCGGTGCAATTTCTTAACATTTTTTTAACAAAACTCCAGTACAATATTTACACTCGTTGTATTTTCCATAATCGGTATTTTAGTAACAATTCTTAATAAGCGAAAATTATCAATCGGAAGTGGTTTGGCTGCAATCTGGAATATTTATTTTATAATCGGATTTCTCTAAAACAAAAATGGCGTTCGGCATGAGCTCTGGACGCCATTTGTTTAATAAGAGGATACCTCAAGAATGTACCCGTGTCCGCGAATAGAACGTATTTCCAGGTTAGAATGGATGCTTTGTAATTTCTTCCGGATTCGAGATATATGGACATCTACCGTACGGTCGGTAATGCCTATCCCGTGAATGTCAATTAGATGAATGATTATATCTCGTCGAATCGTATAATCAGAGGAATTTATCATGGCATTAAGAATTAGATATTCACACGGCGTTAATCGCAGTACTTCATCTTCTGTGCGAACACTCCTGCTTTCCGGAACGAGTGTGGTGTTGCCAAAGCATATGATGGGCAAATCCGAAGTTCTAAGATGTGCCTTAATCCTAGAAAGAAGTTCCCCTGAATCAAATGGTTTCGTAATATAATCATTAGCCCCCATATCCAAGCATCGAATCTTATCTTGGGACGCAGACCGGTTAGATAGAATGAATACTTTGGAGCTAATTCGTTGGTTTCGGAGAGAACGCAGAACATCAAACCTATTAATATCCGGCAAGTCAATATCCAAAAGTATCAAATCGTAATGCTTTTCTTCCAAGAGTCGGAGTGCACCCATTCCGGTTTCCGAAACAGCAATTCGGTAGCAACAATGCAATAGATTCGAAAGCTCTTGTATGATCTTGTAATCATCTTCTACGATGAGTAATGAATGTTTGTCCGTCATGAAGAATACCTTTATGATTTAAAAGAAATGGCTATCTCTCCGTCTTTGATTACCTTTTGTGTTTAGATTATAACGAAATCCCGTTAGCGTATCAATAAAAAATGCAAATCTTAAGAAATCTTAACAATATCGATTGCAGAATAGAATTTATAAGTTCTTAGAAAACAGGAAGTTCATTATTTATTAACCATTATTTATTAATCATAATATATCTCTTATTTATTTCTATTTAATTCAGTGTGTAAAATCTTAACACTTTTGTAACAATTTCTCTGTACAATGATTCTAGAAGTAAAGTATCAGCGTGAAATGAGGTGATACCCGATGCAGTAGTTTAATTAGTTAAGCAATAATATCAGCGTCCAAAAGGCACTGGCATCCATTGCTGCCTACATGCTAACAGCTAAAAAAAGATTGATGATTTCTTGCTGGATGTAAGAGATGTTAACCAGAAACATATTATAGTAGAAAGGAAAATGAAATGAACTATAGAAGAATAGCAAAAAAAGTTGCAGCATTGATAATCCCTTTTTCATTGGTAATTGCACCAATGAGCACTTTTGCAACAGATAACCAAATCCAAGACAAGGATTCAACATATAACAGAGAATACAACATTGGCTCGCAAAAAGTTAGTGTAGAATTTGACCCAGCAATTGCTTCGAAAATAACTCCGAATGATATTGATGATATTCTACAAGACAAGGACTCTTCATCAAAAGTGAAAATTGTTGCTGATGATAATTTAAAAAAAGACGACTTGGAACACTCTACCGAAATGGATTTATATGTGTATTCTAAAGGTAATTTAGTAAATTTCCAAATTGAAAAAGAGTATGCTGATTTTTTAACATCGAATGAGATAAGAGACATGCTTACAGAAGCAGATTGCACCGCTATTCATGTTTATGAAGTTGGCGAGGCTTCATCAGATAATGAGGCAGATATTGCAAACTCAGTTCCTAAAAGAGCTGTGGGGTATTACGTGCGAACCGGAGCAGCAAAGAAAACAGGCGGACAGTATGTAAAGAAAGATGTATTCGCCGGAAGTGTTGCAAAGGGAGAAACAAAAAAAATCACCTATAGCGGCTCCTTGGCATTTTCTGTTTCTAGCGCTGCAGGAACATACTATGCGAAAAGCGATTTGAAAAAGGGTTTAAAGGCAAAAGTTTCCTGCAGTATTTCACGAACGCTTGATAGTAAGGGAATGAAAGCTGGTTGTAATAGCAGAGAATTTCGTGTCAAATACTATGCACAAAAATATACTCGAACACAGCAAAAAATAGATGCAAAAAAAGGAACTCCAATTGGGAAGAAAGTTACTGCAACAGTCAGTGAACCAACTAAGTATGCTTCCTATAGTAAAGATACAAAAAAATAAAGTAGTATAGATTTTTCATAGTACATGATAAAGTCATTTTTTTAAGAAAGGAGAATTGAGATGTACGCATATCGCAACGGACTTCGAACGCTCACCGGAATACTCTGCATTGCCGTGACTATTTTTATATTCACTTCTTTTGCAAATGCGGACGATGAGGTTCAATATAAATCCTACGATTTAAAGGGCTATACCGGATCTATCGAAGTCGATCAATCCGTTCGAGATAAAATCCAAGATAAGGCAATAAAAGAGGTTGCCGGAGAGACGAAATCGAAAACAATCCGAATAACGGCGATGGAGAATCTTTCAGAAGAGAATCTGCAGGCCTCCGAAAAGGAAGCCCTCTACGTATATACCGATAAAGGATTAACCCACATCCAAGTAGACAAAGGCTGTGTCGGTAAAATTTCTTTGAAGGAAGTAAAAGAAATGATTCACGAAAACGAAGGATCCTTCGTTCGGGTGTACGATGTGGGGACGCAGGAAGAATCGGCCTCGTTCCTCTCCGAACATAAGGGAATCCTCGCAACGATTGGAATCGCCGTTTTGCTTATACTACTGTGGTTGCTGTATGAAAGGAAAAAACGGAGAACTGCATGATGGAAGCGGGCTGGCGGCAATCTAGAATGTTTATTTCATAATCGGGTTTTCTAAATAGGGTAGAGTGAGAATTTTTTTCTCACCCTCCCATTGCACCGTACGTACGGTTCTCGTATACGGCGCTACATCAATATAGAATCAAATATTACT
>CAKQHH010000026.1 GCA_934234035.1 uncultured Clostridia bacterium
GTGCCGGGTAAATGAAAATTGCCGGCACGCCGGGCCCCTCGGTTTGCGTACGACTCCTCTGAAACCTATTGATTTCGGTTTTCATACGCAAACCGGGTGCCGGGAAAGATGAAAAGAGATGCACGAAAGGCGACTTCCGCCCTCCGTGCATCTCTTCCAATTATTTGATGTTTCTCAGGCACTGCAAAAGCGCCGTGTTCTCCCGGTGGGTTCGCACCGCTGTCCGATAGAACCCGGCGGTCAGCCCGTGGTAATCCCGGCAGTCTCGAATCAGAATTCCTTTGTCCAGCAGCTTTTGGTGCAGTTCCCGGTCCCGGGATTGAAAGAGAATGTAATTGGCATCGGACGGGAATACCCGGAACTCTAATTTTTCAAGCTCCTCCGAGAGGAATTCCCGTTCCCGGGCAATCATCTCCACCGAGGCCGCCAAATAACCGGAGGTTCCACCGGCGGAGGTTCCCGGTGCCGGAGTTCCCCGCATCACATTTCCACCGGCCGCGGCCTCCAAGGCCGCCGTTCCGGCGTACTGGGCGAAGACGGAGAGATTCCATTCCGGCAGTTCCCGTCGGATTCTCGCCGCCAGGGAACCGGAGCAGACGGCGTATCCCAGGCGCACCCCGGGAATGGCGAATGTTTTGGTAAACGCCCGGAGCACCACCGCCGGCAGTGCCTCGCTGCGGATGCAATGGATCAGGGAATCCTCATCCCCGCCGCTCAATGCCAGAAAGCATTCGTCCACCAGCAGCACCGTTCCCGCCGTCCGGCAGGCATCGACAATTTCCCGGAGGCGATTCGCCGAGATTCGCTTCCCGTTGGGGTTGTTGGGGTTGGTGAGAATCAGCAGATTCGGTTTTACACGGGCAATCTCTTGGCAGATATTTTCCGGCAAGGTAAAATCATCTTCCGCCCGCAACGGAATCCGGTGAATCCGGCAGGACGGGGCCGCGGCGTTCAGCGCGGTTTCGTAGCCGGAATAGCAAGGCGCCGTCACCATGCAGGTTTTCGGGGAAAGGGTCCGGATGATGCCGGGAATCAACTCCGATGCGCCGTTGCCCGGTACGATCTGTTCCTCCGCCAGCTGCCAGTAATTCGCCAATCCCCGGCGAAGCTCCCGATACTCCGGATCCGGGTATTCCTCCACGTGATTCAGTGCCGCCACCAGAGCGTCCTGCACCGATTTGGGCGGTCCCAATGGATTCAGATTTACCGAAAAATCGTATTCAATTTCATTCCCGTATATATTTCCTCCGTGCACGAATTTCTCCTTTGCTTCAAAGTAACAATCCCATGATTCCCAGGCAGATGCATTCACACAGCACCGCCGTACCCAGCATCAGCCGGTTCGCCCGGAGAATATCCGCCGGCACCACCGGCCGCAGATTCTCTCCCAAGGTTGGTTTTTCCACCACCCGGCCGAAGTACCGAGCATTTCCCGCCAGCTGAACACCCAACGCGCCGGCGCAGGCAGCTTCGGTATGCGCCGCATTGGGGCTGGCATGCTTTCGTCGATCCCGAAGGAAGATTCGGAAGGCCCGGCGGCCGCTGTATATTTGTTCGAAACCGCGAAGCCGATCCCAAAATCCCATCAGAAACGCCACCGCCACCATCAACAGGCCGCTGATTCGGGCGGGAATGAAATTCACCCCATCGTCCAGCCGGGCGGCAGCTCTTCCGAAATCCATATATTTGTCGTTTCGATAGCCCACCATGGAATCCATGGTATTGACGGCTTTGTACATCATGCCCAACACCGGTCCTCCCAGGGCCATGTACAGCATCGGGGCGATGACCCCATCAGAGGTGTTCTCCGCCACGGTTTCCACTGCGGCTTTGGTCACACCGGTTTCATCCAGCACGGTGGTGTCCCGGCCCACAATCATGGACACCGCATACCGGGAATCCTTCAGCGAACCGGATTGAAGGGCGCGGTATACCCGCATGGACGCATCCCGGAGATTCCGGGCCGCCAGCAATCGGTAGGTGAGCCAGCCCTCCAGGGCGCAGCCCGCCCAAGGATGCAGTGTGTACGCGCCCACCAGAAGCAAGGCCGTTCCCCCGCCGCTGATCAGGAGAACCGCCGCCACCAGGAGTCGTCCGTATTTTCTTTTTATCCGAGCCCGGACGGCCGAATCGGAAATCCCGTCTCCTCGCTTCAGAAAAAAATCCGTTAATTTCTGAATGAGGTTACCGATTCGCCGCACCGGATGGTTCCATGTCTCCGGATCCCCCAGAATAAGATCGAGCACGAAGCCCGCTGCAAATGCCGTCCCGTGATACATCAAATGAATATCCTTCTCCGTTTCTAACTTGATAGTCGTAATAGTTTCCGCCGAAGAGTTCCGACAGAAGAGTCATGATGGTGCCGCCGTGAATCACCAGAGCGATGTTTTCCCGGTCCGCGGCTTCCTGCAGCATTTTTTGCCAGCCTTCCAGCACCCGTTCCCGGACCTCCTCCCGGCTTTCCCCATCGGGGAAGGGAATGGTCCCCTCTGTCCGGAGCCAGTGCCGATATGCGGAATCGTCCTGCAGCTCTTGATAGGTATGCCCCTCAAAGCGGCCGAAATCCGTCTCTCTGAAATCCGCCACTTCCACCGGTATTCGCTCCGGATCGATCAGTCCGGCGGTCTCCCGGCAGCGCCGCATGGGACTGCAGAACACCGCATCGCAGATTGGATAGCAGTGCCTTTCAATTTCCCGCCGCCCCGTTTCCGACAGAGATTCGTCGGTTCTTCCGATGTATCGATGTTCCAGATTTCCCGGGGTGGCCCCGTGGCGAATCAGGAAGATGTGACGCACCGCCGGAAGTTCTTTCTTAATCACCTGAGGAATTCCGCAGAACAGCCGAATCACTTCATCGGATTCCGCCGCAATTTGGATGAGAATCCGACCGGTCACTTCCCGCCACCGGCGGTCCAGGGGATCCATGGGCACGATACCGCTGCCGATTTCGTCAGAAATGAACACGCAGTCCGGATGGTTCCGGGCGATTTCTTCCACGTCCCGGAGAATTTCCTCTTCTGTCTGTCCCGCCTCCAGCTTCTCCCGGATGATCCGGTGCAAGTGGTTAATCAAGATTTCGGTGCCGGGCACTTCCCGGTACCGCAGCGAGAAATTCGCCTCATCGTAGAAGGTATGGCCGGGAAAACGGTCTTTCCCGTATTTGGTTTTACCCTGAGCGTATCCGCCGATAATCAGTTTCATGTTTCACTCTCCTTAGAAAATTCCGGTAAGGATGCCGGCCGCCCAAAGGCCCAGCACCATGGCCAGTTCCATGCGGCACAGGAACCAGCCCGCCAGATCGCCGGTGATGCCGCCGAATTTAGTGCCGCTGAAGCGGCGGTAATGAAGGGTTCCCAGCAGGGCAATCGCCAGCACCGTGCCGCCGGCCGCCGGAGACCGCCACAGCATCCAGGCGATGCAGATTCCCCCTTGCAGCAGAAGAAGGAGGCTTGCGGTTCTTCGGGCCGCGGTGTCCGATTCCGTTCGGGCCAGCCCGTTTTGCTTCGCTTTCGGGAAGGTGACCACCGTGTACCCGCTGAGGCAACGAGCGAGGAAAAATGTCCCCATCCACAGAATTCGGCCTTCCGCCGTCAGTTCCGACAGCGCGGCCCCGTAGAGCAGTCCGAACAAGGCCAGCCGAATCACCGAAAAGGCCCCGATGTGGGGATCCGACAGAATCTGCAGCCGCTCTTCCCGGGTGCGCCAGGAGGACAGGGCATCGCAGGTGTCCATGAACCCGTCCAGATGGAAGCCGCCGGTTACCAGGATGGGAACGCTCAGCGCGATGAAGGTGGCCGCCGCCGGACCGATTTCAAAGCGAGCGACCCCGAGAAACCACAGGTACTCCAAGATGCCGATGACGCCCCCCACCCAGGGAAAGAAGCACAGGTGGTACCGCATATCCTCCGTTTCCCAGCGAAATCGGGGCATGGGAATTCGGGAATACATGGAAAAAGCCACCGTCACGGATTTCAAAACAGTTGTGATCTTCACGCGCGCTATCTCCTTTCAAATAGACGGGAATTCCCACCACCACTTCCACCACTTCGTCCGCCATTGCGGCCAGCTCCCGGTTCACATTGCCCAGGACCTGCAAATAGTTCCGAAGCGCCGGTGCAGCGGATACTCCATCGTCAAAAACATCTCCGGTGACCACCACCAGATTTTCCACCGAATCCGCCACAGCGGCAATCTCCCCGGTGATTTTTCCGATGCATTCCTTCAGATTCTCACACTCTTCGTCCCCCCGATACATTTCGTTGGCCACCAGGTTGGTGAGGCATTCCACTAAAACCACGGACTCGTAGCTCCGAATGCGTCCGGTGATGTCTTCAATATCCCGTGGCTGCTCCAGGGTAATCCATCCCTTTCCTTCCCGCATCTGCCGATGCCGCTCCACCCGGCGAACGGATTCTCCGTCCATCACTTCCATGGTAGCGGCGTAATAGGCATTGGGGTTTCCAAAGGAAAGAGCCCGCTCCTCCGCAAAAGCAGATTTCCCGCTGCCGCTGCCGCCGGTTACCAATACCATCATCGTTCCTTCCTCCTTGCGAATCTTTTACTCTTCATAGCGGGTATAGGGTTCCATGCCGTATCCATCGAACCGCTTCGCCTCCCGGTACACCCGGTTCACATCCCGAAGCAGGGACATCATCATAACCGCACCGGCGCCTTCTCCGGCACCCATGCCCGCATCCAGCACCGGTTCCAGTCCCAGACTCTCCGCCAGGCGGCGGGCCGCCGGTTCCCGGCTGATATGGGAGGGAATCATGTATTCCCGAATTCCCGGAACCAATCGTTCCGCGGCTTCCGCAGATACCAGGCTCAGCAGTCCGTCCAGCACCACCGGAATGCCATAAAGGCCGCCTCCCAGGATGATGCCCATCATCGCCGTCAGCTCCAGGCCGCCGAACCGGCACCATATGGCTTCCACGTCCGAATCCGCTTCTATTCCCACGTCGGACATCTCCAGCGCCTCCGCGATGACCTTTCTCTTGCGCTGCAGTCCGGCCGCGTCCAGACCGGCTCCCCGGCCGGTCACTTCTTCCGCCGAAAGGCCCAGCATTCTTCCCGCCAGCACCGCCGCCGACGTGGTATTTCCGATGCCCATCTCGCCCACGCCCAGCACGCTTACGCCGGCTTCCCGGCACTCCGCCGCCAGGTCCAGGCCCACCTGAAATGCGTCCCGGAACTGCGTCCGGCTCATGGCCGGTTCCTTTAGAAAGTTCTTCGTTCCATCGGCCACTCGCCGAAACTCCGTTCCCGGCACCGGCCCCGTGTGATGAATGCCCACATCGATGGCTCGGATTTTTGCATGGGCCGCTGCCGCCAATATGCCGGCACAGCTTTGCCCCTTTCCGATATTTTCTGCGCAGATGGCCGTCACCTCTTGTCCGGACTGGCTCACTCCTTCTTCCACAATTCCGTGGTCGCCGCAGCATACCAGCAGCTCCATGTGATCCAGGTCCGGCACCCGGCACTGCCGGATGGCACCGATGGCGGTGTGAATTTCCTCCAGCTTGCCGAAGCTGCCCAGGGGCTTTGCAATTCGATCCCATTCCCCTTGAATCTCCTTGCGCCACTCCTCCGACACCTTTGGAATGGTAATTTGGCCGGACAATACCGCCGCGGCGGAAATATTTTTTTTATGAATCTCCATCGTCCTCCCCTTCATTTCTCTCTATCGCTCCCGAATGGCTTTCTGAAGGAGCTTCATCATTTCGCCGTAGTTCTCCGGCCGGTGCGGGTAGTCGCAATCCATGCAGCTCAGAATCACCTTCCCGTCCCGTTCAATCTGTACCCGCTTTCCGGGGCAATCCGGGAGGAAATACAGGGGGCAGTAGCAGAACAGGCAGTTCATTTCCGCCATTCCCTTGTGGCAGGGATAGTATTGGCACTCCCGGTTTTCGAAGTAATAAAAGGAATTTTTCATTTCTGTTCACGCTCCTCTGCCCATCGGCGGCATTCCCGGACGAACGTCTTCGCGAACTCCGGATTGGACGGATAGTACAAATGCGGGAAGCCCATCTGCTGCGCCCCGTTCTCCACGATGCACTTCCACTGTTTGCCCGTCACCGGCTTCTCTGCCGTATAGGCGGTTCCGTTATCGTCGCAGTCGTAATAGTGGTATTCATGGCCTCGGATGACCGCACCGGTCGCATGGGAGGTCAGCGTCACATACCCGAACCGGCGGCGTCCCTCGCTGTGAAAGCTCCGTCCGGGATGAATGCCCGCCATCGGCCAGACCCGCCCCGACGCATCTTCGATGGTTTCCCCCAGGTACATGAAGCCGCCGCACTCCCCGCGGATGGGGATCCCCTCCCGAGCCAATGCTCGTATCTCATCAATCAGGCTGCGGTTTCCGCTGAGCGCCGCCAGGTGCAGCTCCGGGTAACCGCCGCCGAACCACAATCCGCTGAGATCCTCCGGCAGGTGTTCATCCGCGATTGGAGAGAATTCCACCGGTTCCGCACCGAGATCCTGAAGCATCTCCCGGTTCTCCCGGTAATAGAAGCAGAAGGCTTCATCTCGCGCCACACCGATTCGGAAGGGTTTCGATTGGTCCCGCCGGAACTCTTCCCCCATCCAGGCATCCGGCGGCTCCGCCTCTTCCGGAAAAGGTTTCGCTCCCCGGGCAATTTCCAGAATTCGATCCACATCCACGTGCCGCCGGAAAAGCTTCGCCTGAGTCTGCAGCTGCTTTCGAAAATCCTTCACCTCATTGGGAAGCACCAGTCCAAGGTAACGTGTCTGGAAGAAATCGTCCTTCCGGTTGGGCAGACAGCCCAGCACCGGAATGCCCAGCTCTTCTTCGATGACCGGCACGAGGATCTCGCTGAATGCGGCGGATACTCGGTTCAATATCACGCCGGCGATTCGTTTGCTCCTGTCAAAATCCAGAAATCCTTTCAATTCCGCAATAACAGAACGGCCTTTTCCGTAGCCGTTTGCCACCAGGATAATCGGCGCATCCAACGCCTCCGCCATATGATAGGTGGACGCCTCCCGCTTTATCCCGGCCAGCCCGTCGTACAGACCCATCACGCCTTCCACGACCGCCACCTCCCCGGCGAATTCCCGGCGGAAAATACTCCGCGTCCGCATTTCATCCGTAAAAAACAGATCCAGATTTCCCGTTGGTATCCCGATTACGTTTCGGTGGTACAGGGGATCGATGTAGTCCGGCCCGCACTTAAAAGAACATACCGAGACGCCCCGCTGCTGCAATGCCCGAAGCAGACTGCATGTCACCGTCGTCTTCCCGTTTCCGCTGCCGGTAGCAGCGATGACAATTCTTGAATACTTCATGGTTTTTCCCCTTTTTACAATCTAATTCTCATCCTCCGGCAGAAGATCAAAGGAAATGATATTCACCGGATTTTGCCCTTGCATCAAGTGATACGCCCCCGCCTTCCGGCTTCGGCTCACCTGCACCTGACAGATTTCCCCCTCCAACTCGTACTTTTCCATCAGCCGAGAAGCCTCCGCCAGAGTTTCCAGCGTAACGGTGTTCAGCACCACCCGAATCGGTCCCCTTCGATTCATCAGGTGCACCAGAATCTCCTCCAGGTGCCCGCCGCTGCCGCCGATAAAGACGTGGGTGGGATCCGGCAGGGATTCCAGGCATTCCGGTGCCGTACCCCGAACCGTTGTTACGTTAGTAAAACCAAATTTCTCAACATTCCGGCAGGTCAGATCGTACGCATCCGCCTTCCCCTCGATGCTGAACACCTTCACCGACGGATCCAGCCCGGCCATCTCCACCGACACCGAACCGCTGCCGCTGCCGATATCGTACACCACCGCCGGCGCAGTGAGGTGCAGCTTGCAGATGGACAGCGCCCGCGCCTCTTCCTTGGTCATGGGCACCTTCTCCCGGGTAAAAGCATCATCTCGCAGCCCCGGGGTGAGCCGGCGCGGCAAAGGCGCCGGGTTCTCCACCAGCACCGTACACAATCCCGGTTCCGAGAAATCCGCACACGCCTCCGGCGAGAGCCTAAAAATCTGTTCCTGTTCCATTCCCAGATTGCATCCGATATGACAGATGCAGTTTTCCCGATGCCGCTCCGCCAGCAGCTGTCCCATCCGCTGTACGTCCTTCGCGCCGGAAGTAATCAGGAAAGTTTTCTCCCGGTGCGCCGCCGCATCCAGAAATTCCGGGATCCAGTCCTCTTCCGGAATTCCGTGGGTGCTGAGAATCCTTCCGTCCTGCCAGCAGGTTCCCACCGCCGCCGCCAAGGCGGAGACGGAAGAAATGCCCGGAAGCACCTGCACCTCCGTCCCGTCCAGCTTCTTTAATGCCGGAACCAGATTGCGGCAGCCGCTGTAGAATCCCGTATCCCCGGAAAAGAGGATGCCCGCACAGACCGTCTCTTCCGGAGACGTCTCTTGAAGCTCCGAAAGGACCGGCAGTATTCGATCTCCCGTATAGAAAGGATACTTTTTGTAATTTCCGACAAAGGACTCCAGCATGCGGGGCGCCCCGAAGAGCACCTGTGCCCGGTCCAGCGCTCGCCGGGCTTCCGGCGTGAGATGGCGTTCTCCGTTCATGCCGATGCCCACCAGCACCACCTCCAAGCGGGTTTTGCCGGAACCTCCGCGGCACGCATCCGCGCCGACTGCATTCGCGGCACCCTCCTCCGGTGAGAACCGCTCTCGAATTTCCGAGAACACTTCCTCCGGGGAAAGCCCTTCCTCTGCGGCACGAGGCCGGCGAATGATAAAACAAGTCGCCCCCGCCTTCTCCGCCGCCTGTATCCGGGCAGCTTCCCCGCCGGTTCGGCCGCTCTCCTTCATCACCAGGATTTCGGAACGGGTCTCCTTCAGCATCTGCCGGTTCATTTTCTCGGAGAAGGGCCCCTGCATAGCGATGATCCGGTCTCCCCGAATGCCCTGTTCTCGGCAGATTTCCAGGCTTTCCACGCTGGGCAGTACCCGGACGTACAGCCGCTCCCGAAGATCCGGCCACCGGCAGAATTCCGAAAGGGTTTTGCTTCCGGTGGTGAGAAGGATGTTTCCGGCGGCAGACCGCAGTGCTTGAACGCAGTCTGCCGTGGTATCAAAATATCTGGCATCTTCCCGCTCCTCCGGCACCTCCGGATTTCGGCAGACCCGATAATATGGAATTTGCCGGAAGCCCTCCCGGCTTTCCCGAATGTTTTTTTTCACCGTCTCCGCATAGGGATGGGTGGTATCCACGATGACTGCCGGCCGTTCCCGCTCATACAGCGCCGCCATCTCCGTCGCCGTCAGACGCCCCTGCAGCACCTGAATTCGGCCGGATTTCTCCCCCGGCACCATCATCTGCTCCCCGTATTCCGTTGCCACCAGCACCAGGGAAGGGATTCCCTCTTCCGCCAGCTTTTCCGCCAGCCGCCGTCCCTCCGTGGTACCGCCGTAGATCAGCACTCTCTTCATCCTCGCTCCTTACAATTCATACCCTCTGGGGGTGATCAACTTTCCGCCCTGAATAAAACTCCGGGAATTTCCCACGTACACCGTGGTGAACATGTTCACCTTCGCCTGCCGAAGCTCCGCCAACGTGCAGGTCACCACCCGGGTGCCCTCCCGGCCGATGTTCTCCACGTAGCCGCAGGCCCGGTTCGGTTCCGCGCCCGCCGCCAGCATGATGTCCGCCGCCTTCTGCAGGTAGTCCGCCCGCTTCCGGCTGGAGGGATTGTAGATGGCCATGACAAAATCCCCCTGCACACCGCATCGAATCCGCCGTTCGATGACCGCCCACGGGGTCAGCAGGTCGCTGAGGGAAATCACGCAGAAATCATGGTTCAAGGGCGCCCCCAGCACCGCCGCACCGCTGTTGGCCGCCGTGGTGCCCGGAATCACCGTCACTTCCGATTCGGGGTATTCCCGCTGCAGCTCCAGTATGGGCGCCGCCATGCCATAGATTCCCGCATCCCCGCTGCACACCAGCCCCACGGTTTTTCCCGCTTCCGCCAGCTCATAGCACTTCCGGCACCGAGCAATTTCCTGTCTCATGGGGGTGGTAAAAAAATCCTTCTCCGGCCAGGACGTCCGAATCAGCTCTGCGTACACCGTGTAGCCCACGATGACATCACAGGCGTTCACCGCCTCTGCGGCTTCCGCCGTCATGCCGGTCCGTTTTCCCGGTCCCATTCCGATTACATAAATATGCCCCTTCACATCTCATTCCTTTCCGCCTGCCACTGAAAATGCCATTTTTCCTGCTCCACGATGCACAGGGTCATCCCATCCATCGCCGTCTTCCCCCGCCGCACCCGGCCGCCGCCGGCCGCGGCGGCCGCGGCACGCTGACACACGTTCCCCGTGCCGACGGTTCTCCGGACGAATTCCGACTCCGGGAATTCGCCGGAGACCCGCTCCAGCTCCGCTGGGGTGAATAAGCGGTAGGGAACCCGGAAGTACTGCGCCAGCTGAATCAGCCCGGGTTCCCCGGCTTTCCGGTCCACGGAGGCGATGCACCGAATGTCTTCCGGCTGCAGCCCCTCTTCTTCCAACACACGTTCCAGAAACGCCTTCAGCTTCTCAAAGGGCACGCCCTTTCGGCAGCCCATTCCAACCACCAGTTTCCGGGGAATCAGGATCAGACATTCTTTCGGCGCCTCCGCCTCCGGAAAGCCGATAATCCCATCCGGGATGCTCGTATCTTCGGCCGTCCCGTCGCTCCGTTGCCGAAGCACCACGTTCTCCGGTACCCTCCCGGAAAATTCCGCCGGCACGGTACTTCGAAGAAGGATTTTTTGGCCCGTAAGAAGCTTCCCGGACACCCGGCGGATGGCTTCCCGGTTCCCGATGCGAAGCCCGTTCCGCCGGGCGAAATCATCGATGGCAAAACATCCGTTCACGTCCGTTGCGGTGGTGATGGCCGGATCCGCCCCGATGCGCGCCCCGATGTCCCGGGCCAGGGCGTTGGCGCCGCCCATGTGTCCGGACAGAAGCGGTATGATGTGCCGGCCCCCCTCGTCCATCACCAGCACCGGGCTGTCCTGCAATTTGTCCTTTACCAGGGGCGCCACCGCCCGAATGGCAATCCCCGCCGCCCCCACAAAGAGCAGGGGCTGATGCATGCGAAATCCTTCCGCCACCCATACTTCCAAAGATTCCTCCCGGCGGCGCCGGAGAGGGATGTACTCCGGCCAGTTCGCCATCAAGCGCTCCGCCAGCTCCCGCCCTCGAGGAGTGAACCAGGCGATTCGAATATATCGCTTTCCCATCATGGCTGCACCGCCTTTCGGAAAGCGGTTTCGAATTCCGGCGCGTACAGCCGAGAATCCGCATAGCCGTTTTTGGCAATCACATCGCCCACCAGGACTACCGCCAGGTTTCGAATGCCGTGTTCCTCGGCGGTCTTTGCCAGGGTCTCCACGGTGCAGATGTACTTCTCTTCCTCCGGCCAGGTGGCTTTGTACACGATGGCCGCCGGCGTGTCCTTCGGATATCCGCCCGCCATCAGCCGCCGGGACAGTTCCGCCATCATTCCGGTGCTGAGATAGATGGCCATGCTGGTGCGGTGGGCCGCAAAGGATTCGATCTGTTCCCTTTCCGGCACCTTGGTCCGCCCCTCCATCCGGGTGATGATCAGGGACTGGGACACCTCCGGCTGGGTGTATTCCAGGTTCAGCGATGCCGCCGCCCCGAAGCAGGCGCTGACGCCGGGACAGCTTTCGTACTTGATGTTCCGATCATTCAGCTGCCGCATCTGCTCCTGCACCGCGCCGTAAATGCTGGGCTCTCCGGTGTGCAGCCGCACTGCCGTCTTTCCCGTTTCCTCTGCCTGCACCATCACCGAGATGATGTTCTCCAGAGTCATCTCGGCGCTGTTGTGAATCTCACAGCCGGAATCCGCATAATCCAAGAGCTCCGGATTCACCAGGGAACCGGCATAGATCAGCACATCCGCCCGCTGAATCAGCCGCATTCCCCGCACCGTTATCAAATCCGCCGCGCCGCAGCCGGCACCTACGAAATATACCATCGATCCCTTATCCTTTCCTTAAACGCTCCGCTTCATCCGCCGCTTTCGCCGATTCGGCGGATTCCCCCTCTAATTTCTCCAGCATAGCCATCGCCCCCGGCGATGCCGCCAGCAAGCCGAACTCATTGGAATACAGAATACACTCCACCGGAAGTTCCTCTCCGGCCCGTTTCCTCAGATAGTACAGAATCCGGTCCATCACCGATTCCATGCTCTTCCGAAGCAGCGCCGGCGATTCCGTCTGAATGATGCCCAGCGCCTCCTCCGTCACCCGGCAGTTCAGAATGCCCCGCAGGGTGTCCATGCTTCCGCCGGCGCGAATCACTCCGGCGGCCAGCAGCTCCATCCGGGCATCCCCTTCCTTGGAATGGGTATTCATGATGCCGCCGCTCACCTTAATCAGCTTGCCGATGTGGCCGGTGAGGAGCATGCCCCGAAAGTCCATCTCCCGGACCATGTCCACCGTATCCCCCACGTAGTTGCTGCACTTCACGCTGCGGTTCAGGTCGTAGCCGTAGGTTTCCTTCATGAAATTCAGCCCGTAATTTCCCGGAGAGACGGCGGCAATCCGGTCGCCCAGCGTCTTCCGCTGGTTCAGCTCCACCCGAATGGTGTCCAGAATCGCCCGGGTGCTCATGGGTTCCACAATTCCCGTAGTGCCCAGGATGGAGATTCCGCCTTCAATGCCCAGCCGCGGGTTGAAGGTCCGTTCCGCGGCCGCCTCGCCGCCGGGTACGGAGAGGATCACCCGAATCCGGCCCCGAAAATCCAGCAGCTCCGCCACTTCCGAAAGCTCCTTTTCAATCATCTGCCGAGGCACCCGGTTGATGGCCGCATTGCCGACGGGCTGATCCAGACCGGGAAGGGTCACCCGGCCCACGCCCGGGCCGCCCTCAATTCGGATTTCCAAGGCGCCGTCGGCCCGCTCTTCGGCACGCACCTCCGCCGTCACGTGAAGTCCCGTGGTCACATCCGGATCGTCCCCGCCGTCCTTTACCACGGCGCACCGCACCCGGTTTTCTTCCCGAAAAATATCTTTTACCTCGGTTCGGAACACCGCGCCTCCGGGGGTGATGATTTCAATTTCATCCTTCACGCTGCCGGTGAGAAGCATGTACAGCGCCGCTTTTGCCGCCGCGGCTCCGCAGCTCCCGGTGGTGAACCCCTTTCGAAGCTCCTTCTTTGAATCCATGGTCTATTTCCTTTCCGGCACTTTTCCGTCCCGAATCTGATACAGCAGAGCATTGCAGATGGCCGCCGCCACATTGCTGCCCCCCTTCCGGCCCCGATTGATGATGCAGGGCACGCCGGACCGGAGGATCAGCTCCTTGGCCGGCACCACGTTCACGAAACCCACAGGAACGCCGATGATCAGCTCCGGCCGCCAGCCCGTGTTCTCCATGATTTCATGCAGGGACACCAGCGCCGTGGGCGCATTTCCCACCGCCACAATCAGGGGCTTGGTCAGCTTCGAGGCCCGCTCCATGCTCACTGTCGCCCTGGTCACGCCCCGCTCCTTGGCTTCCGCCGCCACATCCGGCTCCGCCATGAAACAGTGCACTTCGCCCCCCAGCGTGCGGAGAAATTTCTTGTTGATGCCCGACCGGGTCATATTGGTATCCGTCACGATATCCCCGCCGGACCGCAGCACCCGGTAGGCGGTCTCCAGCGCATCCGGAGAGTAGGTCATGGTTTCCGCGTAGTCGAAATCCGCCGTAGTGTGAATCACCCGCCGCGTCACCGGATCCTGATCCGCGGGAAGGCAAATGCCCCGCTCCCGAAGCTCCTCCCGGATAATCTCAAAACTCCGCTTCTCAATATTCTCCGGAAGCACGTATTCCAACTGAATCTCCTTCATCTCTCCCGTTTCCTTCCTATTCGTCGCGCCACGCCGCCTCCCGCAGCATGCCGTAAATCCTCTCCATATCCAGGCTTTCCCGCACCAGGTCCGCCAGTCGGTCGTACTCCTTCTCCCGGCGCTGCCGAAAGCTCTCCCCGGAATTCTCCGGTAAAACCACGCCTTTTTTTGCCGCCAACGTCCGGCAGATCTGCTCCGCCACATTGCCGGTATCGAAAATTCCATGGACGTAGGTTCCGTACACATTTCCCTGCTGAAGACCGTTCGCTTCCCCGTCCGCCCGGCAGGTCAGCACCTCGCCGCCCTCGTTTCGGGTCTCCCCCATGTGAATCTCGTATCCCCGGTATTCCGTATCCTCCGGCATGCCCAGAATCCCGGTGCGAAGGGAAAGTCGTCCTCTCACCTGCCGCCGGTTCTTCTGCCGTTTCAGTACCGTCTCTCCGGGGAGAAGGCCCAGTCCCTTTAGACTTCCGCCCTCTTCCACCGAATCCGGATCCGAAACCATCCGTCCCAGCATCTGGTATCCGCCGCAAATGCCGAACACCGGCACCCGCGCCGCCATCCGTTGAACGGCCTCCGCCAGCCTCGTCTCCCAAAGCCAGCGCAGATCCCCGATGGTGTTCTTGGTTCCGGGCAGGATCACCATGTCCAATCCCGCCAGCTCTTCCGGCCGCGTAATGTAGCGAATGCCTACCCCCGGCACCATTTCAAAAGGCGATATATCCGTAAAATTAGAAATGCGCGGCAGTCGAAGGACCCCGATGTTCACCAAGCTCGGCGCCGTTCCCTGGAATCGGGTGCTGAGGCTGTCCTCGTCGTCGATGTTCAACGGGCAATAGGGCACCGTGCCGATCACCGGGATGCCCGTCTTCTCCTCCAGCATTTGAATGCCGGAATCCAGAAGGGTCACATCCCCTCGGAATTTGTTGATGACCATACCTTTGATTCGCTGCTGTTCCTGCAGCGGCAGCAGCATCACCGTTCCGTAAAGCTGGGCGAACACGCCGCCTCGGTCGATATCTCCCACCAGGATTACCGGTGCGTCCACCATTTCCGCCAGTCCCATGTTCACGATATCGTCCTCCTTTAGGTTGATTTCCGCCGGGCTTCCGGCGCCCTCGATGACGATGATGTCGTTCTCCGCGGCCAGCTTTTGAAAGGCCTTCCGGATGTCCGGAATGAGCCGGGTTTTGTAGCGGAAATATTCCCGGGCCGGCATGTCCCGAAGCACCTCCCCGTTGACGATAACCTGAGATCCGATGTCATTGGTGGGTTTTAACAAAATGGGATTCATGTATACCGAGGGCTCGATGCCGGCGCATTCCGCCTGCATCACCTGGGCTCGCCCCATCTCCAGGCCCTCCTTCGTCACAAAGGAATTCAGCGCCATATTCTGGGATTTAAAAGGCGCCACCCGAAAGCCGTCCTGCCGGAATACCCGGCACAGCCCGCCGGCCAGCAGGCTTTTCCCCGCATTGGACATGGTGCCCTGTACCATAATTACTTTTGCCATCTATCTAATCCATTTCCGAAGTGCTTGTGCGTATTCGTGAATTCCCCGGGCCACTTCTTCCCCGGCATCCTTTTGCAGCCCAAAGAACTGTTCCAGATTCCTCCCGGTGATCACCTCTTCCGGTGTCCCGAGGCAGGCCACCCGGCCGCTGCCGATGCATGCCACCCGGTCCGCTACGGCCGGAACGAACTCCAGCTCGTGCATGGAGAGAATCACCCCGATCTTCTTCTGCTTCGCAATTCGCCGAATCACCGAGAGGAGATCCATCTTGAACTGGATGTCCAGAAAGGACGTGGGTTCATCCAGAACCAGGACTTCCGGCTCCTGGCACAGAGCCCGGGCCAGCATAATCCGCTGCCGCTGCCCGTCGCTGATTCGGTTGTAATCCACATCCCCAAAGGCTTCCCCTTGCACGGTCCGAAGGGCTTCCTCCGCAATCTGCCAATCGGCGTCCGAAAGGATGCCCAGCTTCCCGGTGTACGGGTAGCGTCCCGCAGCCACCATCTCTCGGCAGGTCATCCATTCCGGCCGGGGCCGCTCCGTGGTGACCAGCGCCATCTTCCGGGCCAGTTCCTCCCGTTCGATTTCCTGAATTCGCTTCTCACTGAGAAATACCGTGCCGTGAATTTCCGGAAGCTGGGAGGTCACCGTGCGAAGCAGGGTGGATTTTCCCGCCCCGTTGGGGCCGATCAGTGCCAGGACTTCTCCGGGCTTCACCTGAAGGTTTACATTTTCCACGACGACCTTCCCGTCGTATCCCGCATCCAGGATGTGGGTCTTCAGCTCCGTACTCATGCGCGTCCCCCCTTTCGCCGTACCATCATGGTGAGCACCACCGGCACCAGGAATACGGCCGTCACCGAGCTGATGCTCAGCTCCGTGGGTGCGAACAGTGTGCGGGCGATGCCGTCGCACATCAGAGTCACCACGCTGCCGCCCAGGAAGCAGGCGGGAATCATCCGGATGGGCTCGTCGGAACGGATTAATCCCCGAATCAAGTGGGGCACCGCGATTCCCACAAAGGAAATGGGGCCCGCAAAAGCAGTCACCACTCCGGAGAGCAGGCTGGAAATCAGAATCAGGGCGATGCGCAGTCCCCGGATGTTCACTCCCATGCTCCGGGCGTAGGTTTCCCCCAGCCGGTAAGCTCCCATGGGCTTGGACAGGAAGAAGGCCGCCAGCACGCCCAGAACAATCAGGGCGGCGGACAGGCGCACGCCGGACCACTGGATGCCCGACAGGCTGCCCATGGACCAGTTATGCAGGTTCACGATGTTGGAATCGTCCGCAAAGGTAACCACGAAATCCGTCACCGCGGAGCAGATGTAACCCACCATTACCCCGGCCACCACCAGCAGGGACATGTTCTTTATTTTTCCCGAAAGCAGCAATACGAATCCCATCACCAGCAGGGATCCCAGAAAGGCGGTCAGCGTCATTCCCAAAGCGCTGAGGGTGATGCCCTTCCCCAGCAGGAATACCATGGCCAGCGCCACCGTCAGCTTCGCCCCGGAGGAGATGCCCAGCACGTAAGGACCGGCGATGGGGTTGGCGAAAAAAATCTGCAGCAGATATCCGGATATGGAAAGGGCGCCTCCCAACAGGATTCCGGCGAGAATCCGCGGCAGGCGAATATTGTACACGATGTCATATGCGGTGCTCTCCCCGCTTCCCCTTAGGAGATGCCCGATTTCCCGGAGGGAGATGGCGCTGCTTCCCAGGCATAGATTCCCCACTGCCAGTAAAAACAGCAGAACGGCCAATCCCGCCAGAGCCGAAACGTACCTCGTTCCGGATGTTTTACCCCTTTTCACGCAGACTCCTTTCCTTTATTTCTTAAGTTTCTTCAGCACCTTGAGGGAACGGTCCTCCCCCTTCAGCACCCGGTTCATATCTTCCATAAAATCCGCGGCTTTGGTGCTGTTCTGGAAGAAT
This sequence comes from uncultured Clostridia bacterium, assembly GCA_934234035.1. Lineage (GTDB taxonomy): Bacteria > Bacillota > Clostridia > Peptostreptococcales > Anaerovoracaceae > Mogibacterium_A. The sequence goes on from CAKQHH010000026.1 coordinate 17,281, forward strand.
CCCGGCGGCAAGCAGTAGACCCGGCCTTCCCGAATCGCTTTGAATTTCTTCAGCAGCGGAGATTTCTTCTTCAGCTGGGCCACGGTACCGATGGGCTCCTCGATGGTGCTGTTGTAGATCAGCACATCCGCACTCTTAGCGATGCGGTAAAAATCTTCCATCTGAATGTTCAAGGTGGACCGCATGGACTCCTCCGACGCCTTTTCCGCCGCCAGGTATTTCCCCCCGGACTGACGGATCATGGCGGAGAGGTAATCCCCCGATGCTCGTACCGTTACGCTTCCGCCGGAGTTCACGGCGAACACCGCCACGGTTTTGCCGGTGCTCTCCTTCTCCGACACCTTGTGGATGCGGGCCGCTTCCTTTTCAAAAAAAACCTCCGCGGCTTGGGATTTGCCGTACAGCGCCCCGTACAGCTTCACCCATTCCAGCCGGCCCAGCGGGCTCTTCTCGTAGCTGGACCGCTCCACCATCACCGGAATGCCCAGGGATTCCAGCTTCTCCTTCGCCGCCGGCGAATGGTAGATCATGGTATTTTCGATGGCCAGATCGCATCCCTTCCCCCGAAGAAGTTCGTAGTCCGGCGCACTGTACCGGCCGGCATATTGAATCTTCCCGGACCGGACCATCTTGGCGATGCCCTTCACGTGCCATCCGTTTGCCCGGGTTCCCGTGTACCCCACGCCACTCAGGCCGCCGATTTGGCGGATGGGATCCATCGCTGCCGTGGACACCACGTAGGTGTTCTGCAGGGGCAGCGACAGCGGCGTGATGTTCTTGGCCAAATTCTCCGGCGCCTTCGCCCCTTCCGGAATCAGGAGGAACAGATCCTTAGCCCCCAAAGTAAGCAGGGTATAAGTTCTCCCGTCTCCTTCGTACCGGTCCAGGGTAAATTCCTTCGCCGCTTCCAGTTTCTCCCGGCCTTCATACTTCAGACCGGAAATTTCCGGCGCCTCGGTGATGGTCCCCCGCTTCACTCCCTCGGAGCCGGCAGTCTTTGCCTCGGCGGATTTATTTTTGCCGGAGGACGTTCCCGGGGCGTGCACCGTAATCCGGTATTTGATCTCGTGGGGCTCGCTCATGGCGGTGGTGTCCCCGATTACCTCGAACGCTTCATCGTATTCCTCGAATGGGATGGTAAAAACCGAATTCTCTCCCGCCTTCGCCTCGTTCATATACTTCCGGCCGTCCACCACCATGTAGTCGTAGTAGGAGCTGCTCCACACCAGCTTCACCCGGTGCGCACCGTTCTTCTCCGTAACGTCAGCAGGGGATTCCACGCTGGCGCGTCCGGAACCCCCTGTCATCGTCACTTCACAGGATTGTGCCTTCTCGCTGCCGGCACCGGATAAGCTGCATCCGGAAAGCATTGCGGCAAGAATCAGCAGAAAAACCAGCCCCCGAATACCGGGTAAACTTCGTCTCAACTGCATCCTGTTCATCTCTATTTATCTTCTTTCACCGGGTTGGTAACCTTTACCTTGTGGTCGTACCACTTTCCCTTTGTGCCGATCAGGGCGCAGTCGAATTCCTTGTCGATTTCCGGCACCGGAACGTCGAAGGCGTAGGCTTCCTCGGTGGTTCCGTCGTCGTACTTCACTTTCTCGGTCGTCGGCTGCAGCAGGTCGTCCTTATCCTGTTTCTTGGCTTCTGCTGCGGTTCCCGGATACAGGTTCACGATATGGGTGGAGGCCAGAGTCACGTGAATGGTCATCTTTCCGTCCTTTACCGTCAGGGTGCCCTTGCCGTCTTTGGTCTCATTTACGTGGAACATGCGGCTGTCCGTGGTAAATTCCGCGGTATAGGTGCCGTCCTCCAGGCCGGAGGAATTCTTGTCGGAACCGCCGCAGGCTGCCAGGGTGAAAATCATGATGGCGGACAGCGCCGCAATCAGCCATAACTTGCTCTTCTTTGTCATTTCAATTCTCTTCATTATATATGGTTCTCCTCATTCTAATTTTTGATTCGATGGGTGTGAAGTATTGTAAATTTCAATACGTTTTATATTATTTGTTCATGGCATCTGCCACGTGTTTCACGTACAGCTGCTGCACGCTGTCGATCCGGCCCAGTCCCTCAATCTGGCAGGTGACGGACTTGAACGCACCGGATGCATCGAATTGGCTCTTCCAGGAATCCTCTTCCTCGCCCGCCATGTCGTTGTTGGCGTGGTCGCCGGCCACTACCATCAGCGGACGGAGAATGACCTTCTTGTATCCGGCCTTCTTTACCTTCTTAATTACCGCTTCGGCAGACGTGTCTTCCGGTTCCCCTTCTACCGTTCCGATGAATACGTTGGAATATCCCAGGTCCTCCATCTGCTTCTGCATCTGGCTGTAGGAAATCTTTGCGGTGTGAGAGGTTCCGTGACCCATGAACACGAATGCCGTGCCGGACGCTGCGGCATCCTCCGGGCTTCCGAATCCGGCTTTTTTTACCGCCTCCGCCGTAATGTACTGCGCAACGGCTGCTTTGTCGGCATTTACAGTGGACGCATCCTTGCCCACTTCACCCAGAAGCGGCTCCGCAACCTTGATGGATTTGATCTTGCCCTTGTACTTTTTCACGGAATCCATCAGCTCGTCGTATTCCGCACCGTGCATCAGGTGGGTCGGCTGAATGACCAGCTCCTTCACCTCGTTCCGCACCGCCCGCTCCAGTGCCTGATCCACGTTATCGATGCTCTCTCCGTCTCTGGCCAGCACGTGGTTGATGATAATCTGCGCGGTGAACGCCCGGCGAACGGACCAGTCCGGATAGGCCTTCTGAACGGCCTTCTCCACGCCGCCTACATCCTTGGCACGGCTGTCGTTAAAGGAGGTTCCGAAGCTGACCACCAGGATTTCCTTGTCGCCGATTTTGTTCTCGTTCAGCGGATCGTCCTTGGATGCATCCCCCGTATCCTTGCCAAAATAATCCGGATCCGCATTCTCGCCCTTGACCAGTTTCTTCTGTTCCTTGGTCAGCGCATCCCACGCATCTTTGGCTTCCTTGCACTGCTTTTCCGTGTCCTCCGTCCAGTTCTGCACGTAGATGGCATCAATTTTCTCCGCCACTTCATCCGCCTTGTCCTGATCGGATTTTCCACATCCCGTCAGTGCCAACGCACAGGTCACTGCGGCCAAAAGCACCCACAGCATTTTCTTTTTCATCTTAAATCTCCTTTCCCGTTAACGATTTGGATACACAAAAAGGCTGCCGAACATGCAGCCCTTCCCTCCTCTGTCTCCGGGGGCGTTTCCAAAAGAACATACTGAAAAAGCCGCTCTTCAAAGCGTTTGTAGTCCCTGCTTTGGAAGAGTGCTTCGCTGTTCTGCCCGGAATCGGATTCGAGTACCGCAAATCCATATCCCCGACTCAGGCAGGTCTCCTGACTTCGATCATCGCTCTTCCGCTCTTCCCGAACATTTCCAGTGATGCTGCGGATTCACTCCCTAACACAGTGACGGCTTCGCTCCGGATTCTCACCGGATTCCCTTTTCACCGGCCCCGGTTTCCCTTTTTTCATTGGAAACGGCCGACACCTGAATCGCGTAAAACCTTTTTTAGTTACCTTTAAATTTATCACATACCAAAAAGGTTGTCAATTGGTTCATCTCCCTCTATGGCGTTAAGCCCTCTCCCTTCGCCGGGGGATCACCTTGACTTCTTTCTCTCGTTATATTATATTGATGAAAGTTAACTGTGAATCTTTTAAGGAATTACTTTGGAGGGAAAATATGAAAAAGATGAAAAAGTTTTTACCGATTCTTCTCATCGCGCTGATTGCCATGTTCTCGCTGAGCGCCTGCGGCAGCAAGTCCGAGAAGTCTGAAGAAGCGTCCGAGAAAGCAAGCACCGAGGCGACCGTCGATAAGGATGCCGGAACCGTATCCATCGACTGCGTGGTAAACGGCGCGGTAAAGAGCCCGAAGCACTGGTTCATCGTAAACAAGGACGGCTCCATGGCAAAGAAGTCCATCCTGAACACCGCCGTAACCACCGATGATTTCTACAAGGCACTGACCGAAGTTGCCGGCGAGAAGGTTTGGAACGATACGGATACCGAGTTCGGCGAAGACCAGTCCATCGAGGACCTGCTGAAGGAAGGCACCGGCCACTCCGATTTCGCGAAGTTCAATGTGACCGTTTCCTGGGGCGGCAAGGACTACGACCTGAAGGATGTCATCACCGATCCGACCTACAAGGGCAAGGCATATGACGGAAGCTACGAAATCGGATTCTCCGGAAACCTGGAAAACCAGCGCAGCGCAAAGACCGGCTGCATCACCTGCTTCGGCGGATGCTACATGGGAATCACTTCCGGATTCGACACACCGATGATGATCGAATACAAGCCGGCAAACCTTCCGGACGACGGCGAGACCGTAAAGGTTACCTACACTCTGGTGAAATAAGGTTTCACACAGAAACGGAATCTTGCACAGCCGCATGGTTCAAATGCAGACAGAAAAACCGGGGACTGCCTGAGGGCAGCTCCCGGTTTTTCTATCTGCATTTTGTTATTTGCGGCCGGGTGGGCGTCCGCCGGGGGTGCGGGGGCTCTGCCCGAGTGGTGGAGCCTCCGGCTAGGGCCGGCGTGGTGCTTCGCTCCCCGCAAACCCTTGTTTCTTCGTCGCCGGGCACCACGCCTTTAGGGCCGAACGAGCCGACCGCCGGGCCGGCGTGGTGCTTCCCTCCCCGCAAACCCTTGTTCCTTCGTCGCCGGGCACCACGTCTTGGGGACCGGACGAGCCAACCGCCGAGTGGGCGTGGTGCTTCCCTCCCCGCAAACCCTTGTTCCTTCGTCGCCGGGCACCACGTCTTGGGGACCGGACGAGCCGACCGCCGGGCCGGCGTGGTGCTTCGCTCCCCGCAAACCCTGTTATGAAGTGACCGTTGTCAAGAGACGATAACAAGAAATTTTCATCTCTCGATAAGCCACATTT
>CAKQHH010000027.1 GCA_934234035.1 uncultured Clostridia bacterium
CGCGTCTTGAGGCGCGGGTCAGTAAAGGGGGCTTATAGCCCCAGTTCGAACCACCCGTTTTACGGGTGGCACCGATTATGCAAAATATACGGATTTTGCAATCCAATTGAATATGGAGTATAATAATACGATATTTAGGTTTAGCTTATTTTGAGTGATATACAGGGAGGGACGATGGCAGTCGGTTCTGGAAAGAAGAAAAAACAGACGAAAAAAACTGCAGCAAAAACAAAAGAAACTGCATCCTCTCCGCATCCAAAGGAATGGCAGGAGCAGATTCGAGAGCTTCAGGAGCAGCGGAAACGGGATTACCGCATTCTGGATAAGATTTGGGGCATCATATTTTTGGCCGTAGGAATTTTTCTGGTGATTACGACGCAGCTGAACACCACCGGAACCTTTGGGAATGCGATTCACAGTCTCGTGTTTGGACTTTTTGGGCTGATGGCGTATGCTTTGCCGTATTATTTTATTGCGCTGGCTCTCTGCCTGTTCCTTCGAAAAATGCAGCACATCAATGGAAGGACGACATTTTTCTCCTTCTTGATTTTTGTCATGCTGTGTATTCTGAATTCCTATCGTTACTTGGATGAGACGAACATACAGCTGTCCATCTCCGCAATCGGTGATTTTTTCGACGGCGGAATTCAGCTTCGGAACGGCGGCGTTTTCGGCATGTGGCTGGGAGGATTGATTGTCAAGTTGCTGGGAAAACCGGGGTTGATTATTTTTGCGGTGGCGGTGATTGCCATCTCCGTTCTCTTGGTTGCGGATACGCCGATTTCCAAGTATCTTGGCAAGAAACGAGAGCAGCGGGAAGAAAAGACTATTCTTCGGGAAATGCTGACCGAGAAGAGAGAAGCGCAGGCGAAGACCGTGCCGGAAGAGAGCGGCGTCCCGATTATCACCCCATCTCATTCGGTGCCGCAGGTAAAGGAACCGCTGGCATTTCCGATGGAGGAAGGAGCTCGGCAAAACTTCATGCAGAACCTGGAGGGAGCGGATTTCGGCGAGTCGATTGAAACCAATACCGGTTTTGGGCTGGACGGCGGAAATGCTTCCGGCGCAGGTCTTGGACTGGGACTTTCGGGAGGCTTTGCATCGCCGGAAAACGCGGCTGCGGCGCCGAATCCTTTTATGGATGATTTTATGAGTGTGGATTCGGTAACGACGGAGCCGATGGGGCTGAATGCGGAACCGGAAAAAGTGTCGGCATTGTCGACACCTGCGGCTACGGAAAATATCAAAGAAATCCGGAAGGAGAATACTCCGACGGCACTGGACAATACGGAGATGGCGCTTCAGGCGGAGGAGAATTTGGCCAAGAAGATTCCGGCCACATCCTATGTGTTTCCGCCTGTGGATTTGATGAAGAAGCCGAGGGCAAAGCAGATGCAGATGAATGAACATCAGCTTCAACAGAAGGCGGCTTTGCTGGAAAATACATTGCAGAATTTTCACGTGGACGCGAGAGTGCTGAATGTCACCCAGGGATCGTCGGTAACGCGATACGAAGTGCAGCCGGCAGTGGGGGTAAAGGTCAGCAGCATCACGAAGCTGGCAGATGATATCGCATTGAACCTTCGGGCGAAGAGCATCCGAATCGAGGCTCCGATTCCGGGAAAAGCGGCCGTGGGAATTGAAGTGGAGAATGAGAAACCGGATATGGTTTCCATTCGGGAGCTGATTGATTCCAAGGAATTCCGAAATGCCTCATCGAAGATCAGCTTTGCGGTGGGAAAGGATATTTCCGGACGCAATGTGATTGCGAACCTGAAAGAGATGCCCCACCTTCTGATTGCGGGAGCGACCGGATCGGGAAAGAGCGTATGCATCAATACGATTATCACCAGCTTGCTGTATAAGGCTTCGCCGGATGAGGTGAAGCTGATTCTGATCGATCCGAAAGTGGTGGAGCTGGGAAATTATAACGGAATACCCCATCTGCTGGTTCCGGTGGTGACAGATCCGAAGAAGGCGGCGGCTGCGCTGAACTGGGCGGTAAACGAGATGACTCAGCGGTACAAGTTCTTTGCAGAGGAAAGCGTAAAGGATTTGGATTCTTACAACGAACTGATGAGAGCCAATCAGGAGCCGGATAAGGTATTGCCGAAAATCGTCATTATTATCGATGAGTTGGCGGATCTGATGATGGTGGCACCGTCTCAGGTGGAAGAATCCATTTGCCGATTGGCACAGCTGGCCCGGGCAGCCGGAATGCACTTGATTGTGGCAACCCAGCGTCCGTCGGTAGATGTGGTGACCGGTTTGATTAAGGCCAACATCCCGTCTCGGATTGCGTTCAGCGTGTCCTCTCAGGTGGACTCCAGAACCATTCTGGACGTGGGAGGCGCCGAGAAGCTTTTGGGCAAGGGCGATATGCTCTATTCCCCGGTGGGTGAGAATAAACCGCTTCGAATTCAGGGACCGTATATTTCCGATTCGGAGACCGCGCGCATCATTGATTTTGTGAAAAAACAGGGAGAGAGCACCTATGATGAATCGGTGGTTCAAACCATTGAAACACCGGAAAAATCCCAGTACGGAGAGGTTTCCGATGAATTGACAGAGGATGCCATTGCGTTTATCCTGAAACAGAAAAAGGCTTCGGTGTCCATGCTGCAGCGACGGTTCCGTATCGGATATAACCGTGCGGCCAGCATCATCGATGAAATCGAAGCCCGAGGGATTATCAGCCCGGCGGACGGCAGCAAGCCGCGCCAGGTGCTCTATACAGAAGAAGAATATTACGACGCGATTGATTCGCAGAATAACGGAGCAGAGGAAACGACACATGAGTAAAAAAATTTTTATTGACACCTTGGGATGTGCGAAGAATGAGTACGATTCCCAGAATTTAGCGGCACAACTGCTGGAACGGGGATGCGGCTTGGCGGATTCGCCGGAAGAAGCGGACATCCTGATTGTAAACACCTGCGGTTTTATTGAGGCCGCAAAGGTGGAATCCATCGAACATATTTTTAGCATGGCGGCACTGAAAGGAGAGAGCAAGAAACTGGTGGTTACCGGCTGCCTTTCCGAACGCTACCACGAAGATTTGTCCAAGGAGATTCCGGAGGTGGACCTGTTCACCGGCGTAAACGATTACGACGACCTGCCGGGATTGCTGCTGGCGGAGAGCACCGGCGACAAAGTGCAGGGGGAAGTGGAAGCGGTGCTTCCGTATCGGAAACGCGTTTTACCGGAGGGAACCTACACGGCTAGCCTGAAGATTGCCGAAGGGTGCAACAACACCTGTGCGTTCTGTGCGATTCCGAAGATTCGCGGACCGTATCGCAGCAAGCGCATCGAGGACTGCGTGCGCGAAGCGGAGGATATGGCGGCGGCAGGCGTTCGGGAATTGGTAGTGATTGCTCAGGACACCTCGTATTACGGGAAAGACCTGTACGGCAAGGCGATGCTCCCGGAACTGCTGCACGAATTATGCAAGGTGGACGGAATTCGGTGGATTCGTCTGATGTACGTGTACGATGACGGAATTACCGATGAGCTGATTGAAACCATGAAGCAGGAGGATAAAATCTGCAACTACATCGATATTCCGATTCAGCACGTGGCGGATCCGGTGCTGAAGGGCATGCGCCGAAAATCCACCGGGGATTCGATTCGGAAGACGATTGCGAAGCTGAGAAAAGAAATTCCGGATATCCATATTCGAACCACAATTCTCGTGGGATTCCCGGGAGAGACGGAAGAAGATTTCAACGAGCTCCTGGATTTTGTAGAAGAAACACGGATTCCTCGGTTGGGCGCATTTGCTTTTTCCGATGAAGAAGGAACCCTGTCCTATCGGATGGCGGGAAAGCTGGATGAAGAGACGAAAAATGAACGTGTAGAGGTGCTGATGCGCCTTCAATCGGGAATCAGCGATTCTCTGAATGAAGAGAAAATCGGAAAGACCTACGAGGTGATGGTGGATGAGGCCGTAGATGAAGAGGCCTGCCGGTACCTGGGTCGAACTCGGTACGATGCGCCGGAAATCGATGATGCGGTGGAATTCACCGGAACGACATCCCATCAGCCGGGAGATATTGTGTTCGTTAATGTAACAGACAGTTCAGAATATGATTTGTATGGTGAGGAGGTTTCATATGAATTTACCAAATAAGTTGACCGTTCTTCGAATTATCATGGTTCCGTTTTTCATTGCAGCCTATATGGAAAAATGGTTCTTTGTGGCATTCGCGCTGTTTATCGTCGCGTCGCTGACGGATATGCTGGATGGAAAAATTGCCCGAGCGCGCAACCTGGTGACCAACTTCGGAAAGATTATGGACCCGTTGGCGGACAAAATCCTGGTGTATTCCGCATTGTGTCTGTTTGTGGAAAACGGGACCATTCCGGGCTGGACGCTGATTATCATTCTGGCGCGTGAATTTGTTGTTTCCGGAATGCGCACTGTGGCGGCATCCGAGGGAATCGTTATTGCTGCGGCCATGAGCGGTAAAATCAAGACCGTTCTGCAGATGGTTGCCGTAATCATCCTGATTATTGCGGTAGGTCCGGTTCCGCAGCTGAAGACCATTGGCATGCTGGTGTTCTGGGCATCCCTGGTAATGACCGTATATTCCGGAACGGAATATGTGCTGAAGAACAAGAGCGTATTTTCAATGTAGGAGCGAAGGAGAATGAACACATCGATTATCGCTGTCGGAACGGAGCTGCTGTTCGGACAGACTGTTAATACAAACGCGGCCTATTTGTCGGAGAATCTGAATCATCTGGGCTTCAATGTAATGTATCATTTTGTGGTAGGCGATAACGACGGCAGATTGGAGCATACGCTGAAGCGGGCACTGACGGATACGGATCTGGTAATTGTTACCGGCGGCCTGGGTCCCACACAGGATGATATGACGAAGGAAACGGTTGCGAGGGTGATGGATGCGCCGCTGTACTTGAATGAGGAGTGCCTGGCGGAGGTAAAGAGATATTTTTCGATTCGAAATCGGGAAATGGCGCCCAACAATGTTCAGCAGGCGTACATACCGGAGAATGCAGTGATATTCCGAAATGAAGCCGGTACGGCTCCGGCCTTTGCTGTGAATAAAGGGGATAAATGGGTCATCTGTTATCCGGGACCGCCTCGGGAACTGAAGTGGATCTTTGAAGACAGCGGAAAGGATTTCCTGCGTAAGTTCAAGGAGAAGCAAATTTATTACCGGGTCATTCGAACCATCGGAATCGGAGAATCGGACCTGGAGACGCTCCTGATGCCGTTGATTGACAACCAGACGGATCCCACCATCGCCACCTATGCGAAGGAAGGGGAATGCACCATCCGTGTAGCCTCTCAGCGAGATACAATGGAAGAGGCGCAGGCGGCGGTAGAAAATATGATTTCCCGGATGAATAACCTGATAGGATCGTATATCTACAGTTACGATGATGAGGAATTGAAATCGGTCGTAGTGCATAAGCTGCAGAGGCAGGGGCTGACCATTTCTTCCGCGGAATCCTGTACCGGCGGTGCATTTGCCGCATCCATTACGGATGTTCCGGGTGCATCCAAGGTCCTGAGCCGAGGATATATTACCTACGATGAGGAAGCGAAAATTTCCATGCTGGGTGTGGATCCGACAGTAATCGATCAATATTCGGTGGTAAGCTCGGAGGTGGCCATTGAAATGGCCAAGGGTGCCCGCCTGGAAGCAGGGAGCGATATCGCCGTATCCATCACCGGATATGCCGGCCCGGAAGCGGACGAAGGTCGGGAGGCCGGAAATGCGTATATCGGCTATGCTTATGACGATACCGTCGGTGCGGTGGAACTGTTCACCAAAAGAAATGACCGGGCATGGAATCGAAACTATTTCCGACTGATGATGCTGAAAGTCGTGAACGAAATATTGGATGAAATAAAATAGTACTTTTTCTTCGGAAAAAAGTACCCAATGCCTCGTTTCTTAAACCCGGCAGAATTGACCTCATAAAGTGCCGGAGGGTATAATGGTATCATAAAAGGAAGCCCGTAAGAGGTTGACAGAAACCGGAGAAACAGGTATTATAAAAGAGAACAAATGTTCGATATAGGAGGAAACATGGCAGGAAAATCGACCGCATCGGCAGCGGAGAATAAAGAGAAAGCATTGGAGCAGGCGCTGGAACAGATTCAGAAACAGTACGGAAAAGGCGCAATTATGAAGCTGGGAGAGGAAGGCCTCACCGGATCGGTAGACGTGATTTCCACCGGATCCATCAGTTTGGATTTGGCGACCGGCGTGGGCGGATATCCGCGGGGAAGAATCATTGAGATATACGGACCGGAATCTTCCGGTAAGACTACATTGACTTTACATGCCATTGCAGAGGCGCAGAAAGCGGGCGGAAAGGCTGCTTTCATTGATGCGGAGCACGCGCTGGACCCGGTATATGCGAAGAATCTTGGGGTAGACGTAGATGAACTTCTGGTATCTCAGCCGGATACCGGAGAACAGGCGCTGGAAATCTGTGAGATGCTGGCACGAAGCGGAGCAATCGATTTGATTGTCATCGACTCGGTAGCGGCACTGGTTCCGAAAGCGGAGATTCAGGGTGAGATGGGTGATTCCCACGTGGGACTTCATGCCAGACTCATGTCTCAGGCACTTCGAAAAATTGCCGGAACCGTGAACAAGACCAATACCTGCGTAATCTTCATCAACCAGCTTCGTGAGAAAATCGGCGTGATGTTCGGAAATCCGGAGACCACCACCGGTGGTCGGGCATTGAAATTCTATGCCAGCATGAGACTGGACGTGCGGAAGATTGAAACTCTGAAGCGAGGGGATGAGATGCTGGGAAACCGGACTCGCGTAAAGATTGTAAAGAACAAGGTGGCTCCGCCGTTTAAGAAATCGGAATTCGACATTATGTACGGTACCGGAATTTCTCTGGCCGGTGATGTATTGGATACGGCGGTAGAGGCCAAGATTGTGGATAAAGCCGGATCCTGGTACAGTTACAACGGAGAACGTATCGGGCAGGGCAGAGAGAATGTAAAGGATTATCTTCAGAGTCATGAAGAGATGCTGGAAGAAATCCGCAAGAAGGTGATGAATCAGTTCAAACCGGAATCCACCGATGATGACATTAAGGTGGACGAAGACGGCGTTGTAATCGAGGACTAGACGTACGGCGGTTCATGGGTGCTTGAAACACCTCAATTTGAAAATAATGGCAGAATTGTATTGACATAATGCGAAAATCGTGCTACTATTCAATGGTTAGCCGCTCGGGTAGGGTTATAAGCAATCGCACCCGTTCCCGGCGAGTCTGGATAGAGGAGGAAAAGTATTATGTATGCAATTATTAAAACTGGCGGAAAGCAGTACAGAGTTCAGAAGGACGATGTATTCAAGATCGAGAAGATCAATGCTGAAGCAGGCGACACCGTTACCTTTGATGAGGTAATCGCTGTAGGTGGTGACACCCTGACAGTAGGAACTCCATTTGTTGAGGGTACTGCTGTACATGCTGAAGTAGTTGAGCAGGGTAAGAACGACAAGGTGATTATCTACAAGTACAAGGCAAAGAAGGATTACAGAAAGAAGAATGGCCACAGACAGCCATACACACTGGTTAAGGTTACCGATATCGTATCCGGTGGTCAGAAGGCAGCTGCAGCTGAGAAGCAGGACGATGTAAAGCCAAGCATGTCCATGAAGAAAGAGGAACTTCTTGCAATCGCAAACGAGAAGGGAATCGAAGTATCCAGCAAAGCTACTAAGGCAGAGATTCTGGAAGCAATTGAAGCATAAGAAATTGACTTTAATTTAGGAGGTGTCATTATGTCAAGTAAAAAAGGAGTAGGTAGTTCCAAGAACGGCCGTGACTCTGAGTCGAAAAGACTTGGACTGAAGATTGGTGCTGGTCAGTACGTAAGTGCAGGAAGCATTCTCGTAAGACAGAGAGGAACCAAGTTCCACCCGGGCAACAACGTTGGTATCGGTGGAGATGATACTCTGTTCGCTAAGATCGACGGAAATGTTAAATTCGAAAGATTTGACAAGAAGAGAAAGAAGATCAGCGTATACAGCAACGAAGCTTAGTTTTTTATGGCCCTTTCTTGGAAGGGGCCATATTTTTTTGTAAAACGGGAGATAAACATGTTCGTAGATAGAGCAGAAATTAATATCGTTTCCGGTAAGGGCGGAAACGGAGCAGTTACCTTCCGTCGGGAACCATTTGTGCCGGAAGGAGGCCCGGATGGCGGTGATGGCGGTAACGGCGGCAGCGTAATCTTTGAAGCGGATAACAACCTGCGTACCCTTATGGATTTCAAATACAAGCGTGTGTATAAGGCGGAATCCGGGCAAGATGGAATGCGCCGGAAGCGTTTCGGAAAGAAAGGTCAGGATCTCATCATTCACGTTCCGGTGGGTACTTTGATTATCGACAAAGAAACCGGTCTGCTGATGAAGGATATGAAGAATCCGGGAGACCGCCTGGTTGCCGCAAAGGGTGGCAAAGGCGGAAAGGGAAACGTGCATTTCAAGAACTCCGTACGTCAGGCACCGAATTTTGCGGAAGCCGGAGCGTCGGCAAAGGAACGCACCGTTATCCTGGAACTGAAGTTAATCGCCGACGTAGGACTTTTGGGATTCCCGAATGTGGGAAAATCCACTCTTCTGTCGGTGGCTACCAGTGCGAAACCGAAAATCGCCAATTATCATTTTACCACCATTGATCCAAATCTGGGCGTGGTGAACATTCACGACAAGAGCTTTGTGATGGCGGATATCGCCGGCATCATTGAAGGTGCTCATATGGGCTTTGGCTTGGGAATTCGTTTTCTGAAGCATATCGAGCGTACTAAGATGCTGATTCATGTCATCGACGTTTCCGGAAGTGAAGGTCGGGATCCAATCGAGGATTATAAGAAAATAAATGCGGAACTGGAGCAGTACAATCCGGCACTCTTGAAGAAACCGCAGATTATCGCTGCCAATAAGATTGATTTGGTGGAGGATGAGGAAGCGCTGGACGCATTTATGGATTTCATGAAAAAGGAAGGTCGAGATGTCTTCCCGATTTCCGCAGCGACCCGACAGGGCGTGGAAGAGCTTCTCAATGAAACATTAAATCGGATTGAGAATTACATTCCTCCGGAAGAAGATGAAATCGAACTCTTCGACTTTGAAAAGGATGAATACGATGCGGATTACAAGAAGCTGGAAGCATTCGTGGCAGAGGATGGCGCTTACGAATTAACCGGCGGTCAGCTGCTGAAGATTTTCCGTTCTACCAACTTTACCGATGTGGGATCTATGCGGTACTTGTATCGGTATATTGTGAACAAGGGCGGAATCGATATGCTGAAGGAACTGGGTCTTCAGGAAGGGGATACGGTTCGAATCGAGGATTACGAATTTGAATATTATGACGATTAGTCTCATAATGCGGCTCCCGGCCGGCATATTGAGATAAAACGAAAACCACAGGGTTTGTAAATTCTGTGGTTTTATTTTTTGTGGAAAAAATCTATTTTTAAACGGTTTTTTCGGTTTTTTAATTCATTCTACGAGAAACGTAAACCTTTTGTGGGAGTTTTCGGACCTTTGCGCTTTCTTCTTTTTTCAATTATGATGGGAATAAAGAAGGAGGATGAGATATGATTAGTTTTATTAGAAAAATATATGAAGAAAATTCCAAAATAGTATTTAAATTTCTATTGATATTGATTATAGTTATATTGACTGTTGTTGTTAGTGTCCGACAGAATGCATCGAATGAAATTGATTTGGGTGCGGCGAAAGAAACGGACAAGGTTTCCGCGGAGGAAACGGCCGAGAAGGAATATTATGTGGATATCAGCGGGGAGGTGAAGAAACCGGGAGTCTATAAGGTAAAGAAGAAAACCCGCCTGGTGTTTCTCATCGACAAGGCCGGGGGATTAACCGGAAAGGCGGATTTGGACGCAATTAATCAGGCTTCCTACGTGGAAGACGGTGCAAAGATTATCATTCCGAGGAAAGGAGAGAATAAGAGTTCGGATGAGGCGGGGGCAGAAACGCCGGAAACATCTGCCGTCAATACAAGTGGAAAAATTAATATCAATCAGGCTTCTGCAGAGGAATTGACATCGATACCGGGCGTCGGTACTGTAATTGCTCAACGAATCGTGGAGTACAGGAACGGTGCGAGGTTCAACAGTATTGAGGATATTAAGAACGTGAAGGGAATCGGAGATGCGACTTTTGAGAAAATGAAAGATAGCATTACGGTTTAGACAGGAGTATTTGTTATGAATAATCGCTCTGTGTTAGATAATTCATTGGATAAGAAAAAGGATTGGTTAGAGGAACTCCACAAGACATTGAAGGAATCGCAGCATTCCACCATTGTGTTCACATTACAAAACGAATCGGATTTTCCCTCTATGATGCGGGAATATGCACCGATTGTAACGTACAATCGAATTTTGGAGTTGGGAATGGGAAATCGCGTGATGGAAGATATTCACGCTTTCCTAGAGGCATGCAACATACCGGACTCTCGAAACGGTGCATCCTATATCTACGAGTGTATTTTTCTGATTCGAAAGTACAAGGATGAAAAGTATGCGGTGACGAAGGACATTTATCCGGAAATCGCCAAACAAAATCGAACTTCCGCAGCGGTAGTGGAGTCGGCCATTCGCAGCTGCATTAAACAAACTTGGGAGGAAAACCGAGAAGGAAGTGAAAAAGGCATGCGGACGCTGTTTCAGAAGCGGCCGTCTAATTTGGTTTTTATACGGAAATTATGCGAGTATATAGAAAATAGGGAATTGCATTTTTGTAAGTAATTCACAAAATCAATACCTCAACTCATTGATAAGTACTAACTTCCGTGCTATTATGTAAATGATTTGAAATAATTGAAGGGGGTATTTACGATGGGTAAAAAACGAATATTAAAAACCATGGATGGTAATACTGCGGCTGCACATGTAGCGTATGCTTTCTCCGAGGTATCCGCAATATACCCCATTACACCATCGTCAGTAATGGCCGAAAATATAGATGCTTGGGCAAATCAAGGTCGAAAGAATCTGTTTGACCAGGAAGTAAAAATTGTCGAAATGCAGTCGGAAGGCGGCGCTGCCGGAGCCGTTCACGGTTCACTGATTACCGGATCGTTGACGTCTACTTATACCGCATCGCAGGGTCTGCTTTTGATGATTCCGAACATGTATAAGATTGCGGCGGAACGGTTGCCGGGCGTTTTCCACGTAGCGGCAAGAGCCATCACCACGCAGTCCTTGTCTATTTTTGGAGATCACTCGGATGTGATGGCCACCAGACAGACCGGTTTTACTATGCTGGCTTCCAACAGCCCGCAGGAAGTAATGGATTTGGCGGCAGTTGCGCATTTGGCGGCAATTAAGGCCAGCCTTCCGGTGCTTCACTTCTTTGATGGATTCAGAACCAGTCACGAACAGCAGAAAATTGAAGTATGGGATTACGATACACTGGGAAAGATGCTGGATTGGGATGCTGTTGCCGCATTCCGCAAGAAAGCACAGAATCCGAATCATCCGCACCTCATGGGTTCCGCAGAGCAGCCGGAGACATTCTTCCAGCACAGCGAATCCAGAAATGAGGCATATCGGGATGCGGTAGAAACAGTTGCTTCGGTAATGGAGCAGGTGAACAAAGAAGCTGGAACGAATTACAAGCCGTTCAATTATTACGGTGCACCGGACGCCACTGAAGTAATCGTGGCAATGGGTTCCGTTTGTGAAACGGCCGAAGAAGTCGTGGATTATTTGAATGCGCAGGGACGCAAGGTGGGTCTGGTGAAAGTACACCTGTACCGGCCGTTTTCTTCCAAGTACCTGTCTGCAGCAATCCCGGCATCCGTTCAGAGAATTGCCGTGCTGGATCGAACCAAAGAACCGGGATCTCAGGGCGAACCGCTGTATCTGGATGTGGTAAGCGCATTGAAGGAACAGTCCCGCAGCGAGATTACCGTCGCTCGGGGAAGATACGGACTGGGCTCTAAAGATACCCAGCCGGGAGATCTTATTGCGGTATACGACAATCTCGGTTCCGCAGATCCGAAAATGGAATTTACGATTTCCATCACCGACGATGTGACGCATCTGTCCTTGCCGAGAACCTGCAATCCGGTGGTTTCGTCGCCATCCACGATTTCCTGCAAGTTCTGGGGCTTGGGTGCTGATGGAACGGTGGGCGCCAACAAAAACAGCGTAAAAATAATCGGAGATAACACCGACAAATACGTTCAGGCGTACTTCCAGTACGACTCAAAGAAATCCGGCGGTGTCACCATCTCCCACCTGCGTTTCGGCGATGAACCGATTCGTTCCACCTATTATGTAAACAACGCAGACTTTATTGCCTGCCACAATGCATCCTACATGCATAAGTATCAGATTGTACAGGATGTCAATCCGGGCGGAACCTTCCTGCTGAACTGCAGTTGGAGTGATGAGGAATTAGATGCAGTACTGCCTGCATCGGCAAAGAGATACATCGCAGAGAACAATATCCGGTTCTACACCTGTGATGCGGTGGATATCGCTGTGAAACTGGGCTTGGGTGCTCGGAGAACCAACACGGTACTGCAGGCGGCATTCTTCAAGCTGTCCGAAGTCATTCCAATTGATAAAGCGGTTGGATACATGAAGGAAGCGATTCGGAAGACCTATGGCCGTAAGGGAGAAGATATCGTTGCCATGAACTGCGAAGCGGTGGATGCCGGAATTACCCATATTCATCAGGTAGAAGTACCGGAAGCGTGGAAGAATGCAGTTGAGGAACCGACCGACAAGTCCGTAGAGACAGATCGACCGGACCTGAAGCAGTACGTCGAAGAGATATTGATTCCGGATTCGGCAATGGAAGGAGATTCCATTCCGGTATCTCGATTTGTAAAGACGAACGACGGAATGATTCCTTCCGGCACAGCAGCATTTGAGAAGAGAGGCGTGGCAATTTCCGTTCCGAAGTGGATTCCGGAAAATTGCCTCCAGTGCAATATGTGCTCTTTTGTGTGTCCGCACGGTGCCATTCGTCCGTTTGCGGTTACCGAGGACGAAGCGGCGAAGTCCGGTGCGGCTGCATTGGAAATGAAGGGAAAGACCGGAGACGGACGAAAATTTGCTCTGGCAATCTCTTCCTATGACTGTGCAGGCTGTGGTTCCTGTGTAGAATCCTGCCCGGCAAAGAACAAGGCTCTGGAGATGGTTTCCTTCGAGTCTGCGGAATCCCAGGAGGAACAGAAGGTATTCGATTACCTGGAGAAGCATGTGGGCCAGGAAATCGGTGCGACGGAGGCAAAATCCGTTAAAGAAGTGGGCTTCCGGAAACCGTACCTGGAATTCTCCGGCGCGTGCCCGGGATGCGGTGAGTCGCCTTATGCAAAGCTGGTTACACAGCTCTTTGGCGACCGCATGATCATCGCCAATGCCACCGGCTGCAGTTCTATCTGGGGTGGCAGTGCACCGAGCACACCGTATACCGTTGATAAGAACGGAAGAGGCCCGGCATGGTCCAACTCCCTCTTTGAGGACAATGCGGAATTCGGACTGGGCATGGCGATTTCGGTTCAGGCTCGCCGCAAGGAGCTTTGCGGTAAAGTCGCTCAGCTGGCGGCACATCCGGAGTGTGCGGAGGCCGCAAAGGTGTGGATGGATCACATGGATGACGGCATCGAATCGGAAGTGGCCGGCGATAACCTGTTGAAGGCAATTTCGGAATGCGAACTGCCGGAAGCGGCGTATGTACGGGAGAATTCCGATTTACTGGTAAAACCATCCGTATGGATGTTCGGCGGAGACGGCTGGGCATACGATATCGGTTACGGCGGGTTGGACCACGCACTGGCATCCGGAGAGAACATCAATGTTCTGGTATTCGATACCGAGGTATATTCCAACACCGGCGGACAGGCATCCAAGTCCACTCCGACGGGCGCGGTGGCACAGTTTGCTGCAGGCGGAAAGAAGAACGGAAAAAAGAATCTGGCGCAGATGGCAATGGCGTACGGCTATGTATACGTGGCACAGATTGCGATGGGTGCCAACCCGAACCAGGCAATTCGCGCAATTCGGGAAGCGGAGGCGTATGACGGCCCATCCATCATCGTGGCATACTCCCCGTGCATCAACCACGGTATCCGTACCGGCATGAAGAATTCCATGCAGGAAATGAAGAAGGCCGTGGAATCCGGATACTGGAACCTGTTCCGTTACAACCCGACAAACGTTTCGGAGAAAAAGAATCCGCTGACCGTGGACAGCAAGGAACCAACCGTGGATTATAAAGACTTCCTGATGGGAGAAGTACGTTACAGATCGTTACAGCAGGCGGATCCGGACAAAGCGGAACGACTCTTTGATGAGGCTTCCGAAAATGCGAAGAACAGATATGACGCATTGATTCGCCAACGAAATTCTTTGGAGAAATAATTTTATGGAAAAAGAGAAAATCAATAGAATCAACCAACTGGCAAAACTGTCGAAAGAACGAGCGCTGACCGCCGAAGAAAAAAGCGAACAGCAGGAACTTCGGAAAGAGTTTATCAAAGAAATCCGTGCCGACGTACGGAGTCAGCTGGAGAGCATTGAAATCGTTGATTAAGTATCACAAAAGGGACTGCCCATGCGGCAGCCCCTTTTGTTGTACAATATTTTCTTTTCGCGTTTATGCCTGTTCCTGCATAGCCTTCAATGCTCTGGACAGCTGATCCGGACATGAAGTGTCTTTGAAACCGCAGCGAATGCCGCTGAGGCGATCGATGGCATCTTCCACGGTCATTCCTTTCAGAAGTGCGGAGATTCCCTGGAGGTTGCCGTTGCATCCGCCGGTGAAGCGAACATCCCGGATGATATTTCCTTCGGTTTCAATCTCGATAAGCTGGGAACAAACGCCCTGCGGTCTGAATGTAAACTGGTTCATAGTTGAATAATCCTTTCAAAATAATTTGTATTTGCGAATAACTTACAGGCCCAAAACATCCGAAATCTTCTTCATGGAATCCATTGCGATGAGGATGAACTCGTCGAAGGTGATGCCGGTTTCTTCAATGGCCATCATGAACTGACGGTTGGCACCCTTTGCGAAACGGGTTTCGTTGAAGCGCTTCTTGATGGACTTTGGCTTAACGCTGGCCAGCTTCTTATCCGGATAAATCTGGGCAACGGCTTTCACGAATCCGCTCATCGGATCCGCCGCCAGAATGGCATACTGCAACGTAGTGTGGGCGATTACGCCGGATTCCGGATTATGTGCGCAGATGGCATCAATCAGAACTTGATCGTCGTAGCCTTCCTTCCGAAGAATATCCCCGGAAACCGGTCCGTGAGTGGACATGTCGTTCTTCCAGTCGCAAGTCTCTTCGTCCAGGTCGTGAAGCAAGCCCACAATACCCCAATATTCCACATCTTCCGGGGCCAGACGTTCTGCCAGCCCGCGCATGATGGCTTCCACGGCATACATGTGCACGATGTAATGATTGGCTTTTACATATTTGTGCAGCAGCTCATTGGCTTTTTCTCTTGTCAGAGTTTCACTCATGATATAAATCTCCTTTATAAAAATAATTTTTTGTAACAATTCTTATGGCGCTCGTTACACGTTTACGGCAATGTCCACGACGGTTCGGAAGGAATCCGCAATCTGTGCAGAGGCCTCCAGCACATCGGAGCCGCTGAGTGGGACCGGTGAAATCCCCGCCGCCGCATTGGCCAGCGCAGAGATGGCGATGATTTCCAGCCCGGCGTGTTTTGCTGCAATGGCTTCCGGAACGCTGGACATGCCCACCGCATCGCCGCCGATGGTATGGAGGAAACGAATCTCCGCCGGCGTCTCGAAGCTCGGGCCGCTCATCATGGCATATACACCTTCATACAATTCAATTCCGGCAGCCTGTGCTTCCCGCAGCACTTCTTTTCGCAGATTCCGATTATATACATCGGACATATCCGGAAAACGGTCGCCCAACTCATCCAGGTTCGGTCCGATGAGGGGATTCATGCCGGACATGTTCACGTGATCTCGAATCAGCATCAGATGCCCCGGGCGAAAGTCCGGGTTGATGGCGCCGGAGGCGTTGGTGATAATCAAGCGCCGAATTCCCAGCAGGGCCATGACCTGAACCGGAAAAATGACGTCCTTCATGGAATAGCCTTCATAATAGTGAAACCGGCCGGACATCACCAGGAGGGAATGGTCGCCCTTCCGTCCCGCAAAGAGAACCCTTTTGTGATTCGGGGCTGTAGAAGTGACGAAGCCGGGGATGTCCCGGTATGGAATCTCAACGGGATTCTCCAGGGAATCGGTGTAGGTTCCAAGTCCGCTGCCCAGAATGATTCCCGTATCCGGCAAATCTCCGGAACTCTGTTCTCTGATATACTCTGCCGCTTGTTTCAGCTGTTCCAATCGCTCCATCGCTTGCACCTCCTAATATTCTTTCAACTTCTAGATGTTACCACAATTCCTCATGTCTTTCAATCGGAAGAAAAGGTCTTTGAGAAGGGAGAAAAGAACAAAAAGGAGAGTATCCCAGCAGAAAATGTGCTATAATTTAGTGATTGCAATTGTTGCAGAAGATAGAGATTTGAAAAAAGCAATGGGAGGATAGATGGAGACTTTTAAAGAATTGTTGGTACGGTCGGTAGAGCAGTTCGGAAGCGGAACTGCTTTTACCCTGAAGGAAGGGAAAGACCGTTATACGGACATCAGCTTTATTCGATTCTATGAAGAAGTAAAAGCGCTGGCGACCGCTTTTATTTCCAGAGGATTCAGCGGCGAGCGAATTGCCGTCACCGGCAAAAACAGCTATCACTGGTTAATGGTGAACGCGGCGGCGCAGATCAGCGGATGCGTAACCGTACCGCTGGACAAGGAATTGAAGTATGGGGAGTTCGAACAGTCCCTGGAGCGGTGCAAGGCTAAGGTGATTTTCTTCGACAAGAAGCAGGAGCCGCAGACCAAGGAGGCCATTCTTTCCGGAAAGACATCCATTGAGTTCGCGTTCCCGCTGTACGAAGCGGAGGACCTGGAAACGGTGACCACACTGCTGGAAGAGGGAAAGGAGCTGGTTGGAAACGGGGATGTGTCCGTGGATCATATACAGATTGATCCGGATGCGGTATCCATGCTGATTTTCACTTCCGGAACCACGTCCCAGTCAAAGATTGTCATGCTGTCCCAGCGGAACATCTGTTCCAACGTGACTAACATGATTCGGATTATTCCGTTCAAGACGACGGATACCAATATCGCACTGCTCCCGTATCACCACATGTTCGGCTCCACCGGTCAGTGGGTGATGCTGGCCAACGGCGTTCGCACGGTGTACTGTGACGGACTGAAGTACATCCAGAAGAATTTGAAAGAATACGGCGTTTCCGTATTTGTGGGTGTGCCGCTGATCATCGAGCAGATGTATAAGAAAATCATGAAGACGGCGGAAAAAGAAGGACTGGACGGCCGAATTCGCCGGTTCTCCAAGGTGACCCGCTTGCTGAATAAGGCGAAGATCGATATTCGACGCCAGGTGTTCC
The DNA here is from genome assembly GCA_934234035.1 of uncultured Clostridia bacterium. GTDB lineage: Bacteria > Bacillota > Clostridia > Peptostreptococcales > Anaerovoracaceae > Mogibacterium_A. The sequence goes on from CAKQHH010000027.1 coordinate 17,519, forward strand.
ACGGCGTGCTGGATGCGCTGGGCGGAAAACTGCGCATGGTGGTTCTGGGTGCATCCGCGGCAGATCCGCAGGTCATTCAGGGCTTTAACGACTTCGGTGTGCTTTGCGTGCAGGGATACGGTTTGACGGAAACCGCACCGGTACTTACCGCAGAACGTCCGGACAAGCGGAAAGCGGGTTCCGTGGGAGTGCCGCTGGATAATGTGGAAATCCGAATCGACAATCCGGATGAAAACGGAATCGGGGAGGTCATTGCCAAGGGCGACAACATCATGCACGGCTACTACGACAACGAGGAAGCCACGGCAGCGGTTCTTCGGGATGGCTGGTTCCATACCGGAGACCTGGGATATATCGACAAATCCGGATATCTCTTCCTGAGCGGAAGAAAGAAGAACGTTATCGTGCTGAAGAACGGAAAGAATGTTTTTCCGGAAGAGCTGGAGGCGGAAATCTCCGCACTTCCGTATCAGATGGAGAATATCGTCGTAGGACTTCCGAAGAACGGAGACGATCGGGATCTGGTGGTCGCCCTGAAGATTGTCTACGATCCGGAACAGTTCGCCGGCATGAGCAAAGAGGAAATCGAGAAGCGGATTCACGAGGATGTGGAGAAAATCAACGACCGCATGCCGCTGTACAAGCACATCAAGCGAATCTTTGTAACGGATGAGCCGATGATTAAGACCAGCACCAGCAAGGTTCGCCGATTCCTGGAAATTGAGAAGATGCTGGAAGAGGAGAAAAAAGATGGGGGAACACATGGAAAACAGATTTGATCATTATTGGTACACTGATATCCGTGAGATTGTCACATTGAAGGATATGTTGGCCGGAAGTGCGGATAAGTATGCGAAGAACCCGGCTTTTTGGGTAAAAACAAAAAAGGGTCAGCCGTACAGCCCGATTTCCTACCGGCTTCTTCAGCATGACGTAAACGCCATGGGAACCTGCATGACGGAAATGGGATGGCAGGGAAAGAGAATCGCGGTAATGGGGCAGGGATGCTACGAATGGATTGTTACCTATCTTGCCGTTATGAACGGAATCGGCATTATCGTGCCGATTGATAAGGAGCTTTCCGGCCCGGAAATTGAGAACTTGCTGAGAACGGCGGAGTGCGATACGATTTTCTGCACCAAAGCTGAGTGCTCCAAGCTGAAGGGACTTCCGTCCATTCGCAATCTGGTGGTGATGGATTTCTACGGAGATCGGCTGGATGAAGAGGAAGTGCCGGACGATTCCAATTTGAATTTGGAGAAATACGAAGGCTGGTTTGAGCAGGACGAGGAGAAGAAGGTGTATGTGACCTCTTGGAGGGGAATGCTCCGAGACGGCGATCAGCTTCTCAAAAGCGGGAAAGACGAATACCTGAAGGCCGAAGTGGACCCGGATGCCCTGGCGGTAATTCTTTTTACCTCCGGAACCACCGGAAATCCGAAGGGCGTGATGCTGAGCCACCGAAACATTACGGTGAACATCATGGACGTATGCCGAATCGCGCATATTGCCACGACGGACAAGACATTGTCCATCCTTCCGATTCACCATACGTACGAATGCACACTGGGCATGCTTCTGGTTCTCTACCGAGGCGCCAGCACCGCATTCTGTGAAGGCATGAAATACATCACTCAGAACATGAAGGAAGCCCAGAACACGGTTATCATCGTGGTTCCGAGAGTGCTGGAAATGATTAACGACCGCATTCAGAAGGGCATCGAGAAGAGCGGCAAGGCGGATACCTTCCAGAACATCATGGGCATGAACAAGAAGCTCCGAAAGATGGGCATCAACCTGAGCCGGACGATTTTCAAGAGCATTCGAAATGAGCTGGGCGGAAAGCTGCGTTTGGTCATCACCGGAGCGGCAGCGCTGTCTCCGACCATTTATCGGAATTTTGAAGACCTTGGAATTACGGTTCTGCAGGGATTCGGCATGACGGAGTGTACACCGCTGATTTCCGGAACGCCGATGAGCGCACCGAAGGAACGGTATCGGAAAGCCGGCTCCGTGGGCGTTCCGGTCAAAACCGGCGAGGTGAAGATCATTAACAAGGATGAGAACGGAATCGGCGAGATTCTGTTCCGCGGTCCGAACGTGATGATGGGATATTACAACATGCCGGAAGCCACCGCAGAGGTTCTGGAAAAGGACGGCTGGCTTCACACCGGCGACCTGGGCTTTATGGACAACGAAGGCTGGATCTACCTCACCGGCCGAAAGAAGAACATCATCGTGACCAAAACCGGCGAGAACGTGTATGTGGAGGAGATTGAGGAATACATCAATCAGAGCCCGTACATCGAGGATTCCATGGTATTCCCGTACGACAACAACGGCGAGGAAATCGTCGGCGTTCAGATTCTGCCGAATATGGAATACGTTCGGACGAAGCTGGGGTACGAGCCGGATCGGGAAGAGCTGAAGGATTTGTACAAAAAGGTCATCCAGGAACTGAACCAGGGAATGGCGGTGTACAAGCGCATTCGCGCGGTATTCGTGCGAAAGGATGATTTCGTTCGCACCACCACAAAAAAAATTAAGCGCCACGAAAATCCGGTTCCGGAAGAATAGAGGGAGCGGGTCAATCCCGTTTCCGAACGCGCATAGCAGCACAGTAAATACAAAAGGGACCTGCCGCCGGGCAGGTCCCTTTACTTGTGTGCCAGGCATGGTACAAGTCTTACGGGTGAAAGTCCCGTCACGGGTATTTACCGCCAAGTGTAGCGAACCA
>CAKQHH010000028.1 GCA_934234035.1 uncultured Clostridia bacterium
AATAGGAAGCCATATACCAGCGTATAGGCTTCCTTTCTTAAGACTAACCGTGTCTCAATGCTAACTTAATGACATTGGGCAGATGCCGCACCTTTTTTCGTATAAAATCCATTTATTTGTTGAGAATCTCGATGGCGTGGGAGGTGCGCTTCTTGAAGCGGCCGATGACGGCGTTCTGGCAGCCTTTTTCCCCCAACTGATACTGCAGCCTTTCCAGCTCGTTCTTCTTGCAGGTAATGAGGAGTCCGCCGGAGGTCTGCGGATCGTACAGGCAGTCCAGTCGCTCCTGAGGCACCCGAATGGTGTAATCCATCACGTCCTTTTCCAGATAGGACATGTTGTTGTGGGCACCTGCCGGGAGGATTCCGTCAGCGGCGAATTCCAAAGCTCTGTCAAAAATAGGCACGCGCTCGGCATAGAGTTCCAGTGTGACGTTTCCGGCTTTGGCCATCTCCGCGGCGTGACCGATCAGACCGAAACCGGTGATGTCCGTGCAGCCGTCTACTTTTACCCCTTGCATTCCTTCATATCCGTACTTGTTCAGCTCCGCCATGGTGCGGTTCATTTCCGCATCCTCTTCCGGCGTGAGCAGATCCACCTTTGCGGCGGAGGTGAGAATGCCGATGCCGATTTTCTTGGTAATCACCAGATAGTCTTCTTCCTCGGCGCTGTTGCTGAGAATGTCGTCCGGGTGGGCAAAACCGGTGACGCTGAGGCCGTACTTCGGTTCGTCGTCGTTGATACTGTGGCCGCCCACAATCATGGCACCGCATTCGTTGACCTTCTCGTTTCCTCCGGCGAGGATGGCTTCTACCGCATCGATTGGAAGACAGTTCGGGAAGGTGAGCAGGTTCATGGCCAGCTTTGGAGTGCCTCCCATGGCGTAGATGTCGCTGAGGGAGTTCGCCGCTGCAATCTGACCGAACATGTACGGATCGTCTACAATCGGCGGGAAGAAGTCGATGCTGTTAATCAGCGCAACGTCATCGGAAACCCGATAGACGCAGGCATCGTCGCTGCTGTCGAATCCCACCATTACGTTGGGATCTTTGATTTTCGGCAGCTTGGAAAGAATATCGCTTAGGACTCCCGGCCCTACTTTGGCGCCTCACCCGCCGGCGCTGGTCATTTCTGTCAGCCGTACCTTCCGGGGAATCCCCGGAATCGGGCAGGCCATTTTCTCATTATTACTCATAGACAATTTAACTCCTATAGTTTTTTTCAATAGTTAAAATTACTCGTTGGATTCCTGTGCGTACTTGCGGATGGCTTCAATCGCCGTATCGATTTCTTCCTCCGTGTTGAATGGTCCGATGGAGAATCGAACGGTTCCTTCCGGGAAGGTCCCCAGGGATTTGTGGGCCAGTGGGGCACAGTGCAGCCCCACCCGGGTCATGATGCCGTATTCCTGCTCTAGCTGAAAGGCAATCATGCCGTTATCGCCATTGAGAAAATCCACGGAAACCACCGCTACTCGGCCTTCCTCCGTCGGCATACCCGCAATGCGGATTCCCTCCACATCCCGGATTCCGTCCAGCATTCTTTTTACCAGCTTCTGCTCGTGTTCGTGCACCTCTTGCTGATGTTCCGCCAGCCAGCCGACGGATGCGTGAAGCCCGAAAATTCCCGGCAGGTTCATAGTTCCGCTTTCGAAACGGTCCGGCAGTTCTTCCGGCATCTCCGCCATATCGGAATGGCTTCCGGTTCCTCCGGAAATCACCGGGGTTAACTCGCCGGTAATCGCCGGGTTCAGGAGAAGGGCACCGATGCCCTGAGGTCCCAGCATGGACTTGTGTCCCGGCAGGCTGAGGCCGTCGATGTGACAGGCTTTCATGTCAATCGGTACGTTTCCCGCGGTCTGAGCGGCATCCACGAAGAAAAGAACGTTCTTCTCGTGGCAACGCTGTCCCACCTCCTGAATCGGCATCAGCGTACCGCTGACGTTGGATGCGTGAACCATCACTACTGCTCGAACGGACTCATCAATCATGTCCAACGCTTCTTCCAGCTTCAATTCTCCCCGCTCATTGCACGGCATATAGCCTACTTTAATCAGGCCTTCCTGCTCCAGCTGATATACCGGGCGGTATACGGCATTGTGCTCCATTCCGGAAATCAGAATTTTATCGCCTTTTCGGGCAAGTCCCTTAATTAAGAAGTTCAGGGAATAGGTGTTGCCCGGCGTGAAAATCGTGTACCGGGAACCGTAACCGTTCATCATTTTGCTGATCATCTCTCGGGTTTCCAGCACAACGCCGGCAGCAGAGTAGGCCTTGGCGTATCCGCCGCGGTTGATATTGCTGCCAACATTCTTTATATAATCATATACTGCATCTCCCACAACATCCGGCTTCGGATAAGATGTGGCGCCATTATCCAGATAAATCATAGTGTCCTCCTTCGCATAACATACCAAAATACATACTATATTAATAGGAAATAAAAGTCAAACAGAGTACTCCCTCAAAGATAGCTTACTCGGAAAAAATTGATAGAACAAATTTGTTTTTTCTATTGCGTTATAGCCCTAACAATGATAAAATCTATAGCTGTGTCATGGGAGTAGATAGGTGCTGGTGTGCCTTACGGTCTTCAAAACCGCTATGTGGCGTTAGGAGCGTCATGGGTGGGTTCGATTCCCACGTACTCCCGCCAATATTTTTGAGCAGCGATTTCGTTGCTCGTTTTTTTTTAAGTAAAAATACAGTCATACAGATAAACAAAAGCCCCCTATGTTGATATGTACCCTCTTTACTGGACACCCAGTAAGGAGGGTGTTTTTATGCGCTATAGTTATGAGTTCAAGAGAAATGTGAAGTTGAGGTGAAGTGTTATGCATTTGTGGCAGTTTCGCCCGGTTCTGCACAACATTTCACACCAACTTCACAATTGGATTCGGCAGTACTCTAGTATGCCGGGAAGTAAGAAAGAAAAGACATTGTTTATACTGCATCAAAGAAAAAGAACAGCAATCCGGCTGCTCGAGTAGACCGAATCACTGCTCTAATAAGTTTAATCACTGCTCTGATTAACTTAATTGTAGCACTGAAGAACGGATAATGCAAGTGAGCCGCAAGGCTCACTCCTGCAAAATCTCATCACTCAAACAGGAACATGAGAACATTAGCGATTGCACTGAGTATTGTATCTCTGATTCTGTCAAGCTATAGCTTGACAGAATCAGCGGAATGCAGAGGAAAGAGCGGATGAAGAGGGAAGGTCACTGAGCAACTACATTGAACAGTTACTCATCAAAGACTGGAACGAACACAACGAGAACTAGAACCAAACATGAACCGGAAGCGTCGCCGAAAGGTGGCGCTTTTTCGTACACGAATTTAAGAATGCAGAGGGGAAGACATGGGAAAGTATCACATCACACATGATTATGGCAGCTTGCTGGATGAGCTGCTGAAGGTGGAAGAAAGATTGGCATACATCAGCGAGAACGGAATCGCAGTCGGCATGGTGGCCAGCGAGGTGGCAAAGAAGAAATCCGGAGGAACATTCAGGGTACATGCGGACTGCCGGAAGGTCCCGACATACTGGAGAACATTCGTTCCCTATGATTTCCTGATTACAATCTACGAACCGAACTGTGCGGGAATGGACATAGACCAGCTGAGAATTCTGCTCATGCATGAGCTGCTTCACATCGGTGTGAGAGAAGACGACTCATTGAAGACATTTGTTCGGGACCATGACCTGACAGACTTCCGCTGCATTGTTGATGAGTATGGCAGAGACTGGAGCAAGACAAGGACAGAGTAATGGCAGGCAAGAGAAACCGTAACCGTCCCGACCAAAGCGGTGTGCATCGGGGAGCGTTCGAGCGGAATAAAAAGAAAATCTACGCCACGCAAACAGTATGCGGTATCTGCGGAAAGCCGGTGGACTTTAATTTAAAGTACTCCCATCCTTTAAGCCCCTGCATTGACCATATCATCCCCATAGCCAAGGGTGGCCATCCGTCCGACCTGGATAACCTGCAGTTGGCACACTGGACATGCAACCGGCAGAAGTCGGATAAGCTGGTAGCAAGAAGCGATGTGAAGGTGCAGGAAGTAATCAGCAACAGAGTTCTTCCGCAGTCGATGGACTGGAGGAACTTCCGAAAGATTCAGGCAGAGGCAGAGCGGAATGAAAGTAAAGCTATATCAGAGCCAAAGCAAAGTGAAAACAAAGAGAAAGCAAAGCGAAAACAAAGAAAAAGCAAAGCTAAAACAGAGAGTTATGCTTTAAAGAAAAAATAATTTTATACCGGGGGGTGGGTAACCCCGGGGGCCCCCGGCCGGAACTTCACGCCGTCACTACGAATATTTCTCGCTGAATCGGAAAAGCGCGGGAAGAGAAATAATTTTTTTGGAGGAAAAAATGAGCGACTACATGGGTATGGAATACCTTCGGAGAAAACTGAATCAGAAAAGGCAGCGGGTGAATCTCCGGTACAAATACTACGAGATGAAGAACTATGTTCGTGATTTCGGCATCAGTACGCCGCCGGAACTTCGGGGGTTCATCTCCAGTCTGGGATGGTGCACCAAGGCGGTGGATTCTCTGGCGGATCGGGTGGTGTTCAACGAGTTCCGGAACGATTTATTGGGAATGAATTCGGTGTTTCAGATGAACAATCCGGATGTCCTGTTCCAGTCGGCGGAGCTGTCTGCAATGATTGCCGGATGCGCGTTCATCTACATTCAGCCTCCGCAGCGGAAAGGAGATAATCCGCCCATGCAGGTCATTGACGGTGCCAACGCAACGGGAATCATTGACACGGTCACCGGCCTTCTCAAGGAGGGCTATGCGGTGTTGGAGCGGGACCAGTACGGCGTGGTGAAGACCGAGGCTTATTTCCTCCCAAATGAGACACAAATATACTATAAGGATAAATCCTACATGGATATTATCCGGCACGAGGTGGCCTATCCGCTGCTGGTGCCGGTGATTTATAGACCGGGAGCCAAAAGACCATTTGACCACTCCCGAATCAGCAGGGCGTGCATGTCACTGATGAGCTCTGCAATACGTACGATGAAGCGCTCGGAGATTTCTGCCGAGTTCTTTTCATATCCGCAGAAATGGGTAACAGGCCTTTCAGAGGATAACGAGATTGCGGATAAGTGGAGAGCCAGCATGGCTATGCTGATTGCAATCACCAAGGATGAGGACGGAGACAAGCCAACCTTCGGTCAGTTCATGCAGCAGTCCGTGACGCCGCACACGGATCACCTCAAGATGTTCGCATCCATTAGTCGGAGTATATGTGTATGGAGAAGAACCACAGGACGTGTATCGGCGACATGACAACTGCACATGTGTTGTTCTTCACAAAAGTCAAAGAGGATATAGGGATGTACACAATAGAACCCAGGATAGAATCTACAAGACAAAACGCGAGGAAATACAGGGAAATATCCGCAGAAGAGAGGAGTTTGCAAATAAGAAGCATCATGATAAAATAGAAAAAGGGAGGAAAGAGGAGGATTATATAGCCGGAGAAAATGCGGCCATGAGAAGACTTCGGAAGGTATATGAGTCAGGAGAATTCAAAGATGAATTTCAAAAGGAACGTATTCGAAGAATTATATCTGGAAAATGGAGCAGAGTTATTTGACAATTTCAGATGAAGAAGCACAGGCTTTGATATTGAAGTATGCTGGAACGGGAGTGTCAAGTGATAAAACAAATGGAGAAGTTACAAGCGAATTTGTTACGGTGGGAGAAGATATCGGCTTTTATTACGAAGGTGGAAAAGGGCATCCTACAAATAGAATTCAGATAACGTATTCCAACAAAGGCGTGCATATAATCCCAGTGAAGATAAGATGAAACTAAACTTATGGGCTACTGTTGTACAAAACGAGATTACAGCATATTTAAAAGATGGTTCAGTGTGTACAGGTTCTGCGATTGTCTGCAATGATATAGACGAGACGGAGCGAGGCGAACGGCTTCTGTACATTGAGAACGATGATGGTTTATGGGCATACTATGAAAGTGAATTCGAAAGAATAGAATACATTGATTATTCAACTGGAGAACAAGTTGTGATGGTGGCAGAAGATTCAGGAGAAGAAAATAAGGAAACAAACAACACAACAACAGACGACGCATCACCAAAACTGAAGATGTAATGAATGAATTCTGGACATCCATACTCTGGGATCCACAGCTTGAAGCATACTGGGAGAAAAAAGAAAATCTCGAGCTAACGCAAGAAGAAGGATGGGCATACATAGACCGACTGTCTGATTTTGCCGTGGATGCATTACAAAAGACACTCAACACGGCGACGTTACCGGATGAAATTTTGTACTGGAACATTGCACAGGCGGTGATTCCAGACTTTCTTCGTGAAGTAAGCAATATGATATATGAGATTCAGGTGGCAACGTGGAAGAAAGAAGATTTGGAAATGGGAATCAATGCGGGATTCCAGCAAGCACCATTCAACGAAGAAAAAATGCAGAGCATCATCAATATGATGGTGAACACCAGCATGAAGAATGTTGGCGTGGTAGATGATGAAGCGGAATAACCAGATGGGAAAGGAGAAACACAATGGCAAAGAACGATTATTACACAATCGTGGCCAAGATTCTTGTATTTTTGTATAGAAAATAAACGAGTAATGGGCAAGCATAGAAAGGAGACAGCATGAACGAACCTATGACAGACAAGCAGATGGACGTAATCCTAAACCTTGTAGCAGACAAGTTCGAGTCTTGCAAGGATATGGAAGAAGTAAAGAAAGCCATTGCAGAAGTTCGAAGCATGGCGAAAAAAGGCGAATAAAAAAAGAAGCCCAGCTTGAAAAGCTGAACTTCCAACATCTAGGGTGTCAGGCTTGCCACTGGCACCCCCACAACCTATAATTATTATAAAAGGAACGGGAAAAATGACAAGCGAAAAAAAGTTTGACCAAATAAAATACCAAAACGAATACAACCGAAAAAATTATGACCATATCAATATCATGGTTGCCAAAGGAAAAAAAGATATCGTAAAAGCGAAAGCCAAGGAAAAAGGCGAAAGCATGAGCGAATACATATGGAAAGCCGTAGAGAAAAGGCTTTCAGAAGATGAATAATCGAAAAAAGCCAAAAAGAAAAGCTCCAATGACGATGCAAAGGACATCATCAAAGGAGCGGTAGGGTCGGCGTTAGGTGCCGGTCTCTACAAGGCTGTTGAGTACATTCTTCACGTGATACTCAAATAGCAAACCCAGGGGGGACGAAAGTCCCCCCTCTCATGGCAAATTATAACAGGCTCATTGATAGATTGCAATGGACAAGTACACGGTAACAGCAGCAGTTCTTGGATTTTTCCTTACAATCTATTTCAGTAGAAAAAGGAGGAAGAAATGAATTGCAAAGAATTAAGAGCTCTGACCGGATTGAGTCAGAAGAAATTCGGAGACTTGTACAGCATCCCATTACGGACAATCCAAAACTGGGAACAAGGAACAAATGAAGCTCCGGAATACGTGTTGCTGCTCCTAGAGAAAGCGGTCAGAGAGGATTTCAAAACTGAATAACCGAAAAGCCACCCGAAAGGGTGGTTTTTTCGTGCCAAATTTAGGAAAGGAGGGATGCGTATGGGACAGCCTATCATGATATCCATGTCGGACATTCTGCTGCTTGCCGGTGCGATCGGCACCATCTCAGCGGCGGTAAAAGTAGTTTGCCTGAATTGAAAAAGTAAGTTCTGCTTTTGTTCTTTTTATATGCGGATTTTTTTCTCGTTTCATCTGTGAATGAAAGAGCGACGGCTGCCTCGGCAAGGAACATCAGGGAATTAGATTTTTGCCGGTGGTGATAATTTAATATGCCTAGAATTTTGGATCGAGTTCACGCTAATTTTGAAATTGGGGCCGATTAGCGTGAACGATTTTCCGGCCACATCAAATTTCGTCAGGGGATGCTGTGGAAGCAAACCATCTTCTGGAGAACAGTTCACGCTTTTATGGGTGGAATTACCAATTCAGCGTGAACGCAAGGTCGTAATCCGCTGCTTCAAAATTGGAATTTTGCAAAATCGCTAAAATGAGTTCACGCTTATTTCTGGTTTCCGGTCAAAAAGCGTGAATCGTCCTTAAAATTCTAGGCACATGAGATTACATGTGCAAATTACACACAATGTAATTAGAACCCCCGTCATTTCTACTAGCGTTCCGTCCGCTTTTTCCCATCCCCGAAAAGAACCACAGAAAACCCTCGAGGAAGGTGAAGGCAGGAGCAGTCCCGGTCCGCTCTTCCCTGTGGCAATGCCCCGTTCTTTGTGGTATTATATAGGTTGAAATTGTGTGTAAAAAACGAGGAGACCTTTATGAAAAAAAATGAAATTCTCAGACGAATTCCGAAGATAGATGAAGTGCTGAAGGCCGGCGGGCTGGAGCTTCTTTTCGCCAGTGCCGGCCGCACCGTCGTTACGGAGGCGGCGCGCAGCGTCATTCAGGATTTGCGAAATGAAATTTTGGAAATGAGCCCGGAGGAGCTGGAGAAATTCGATATCCGTCGGATGGATATCGAGGGAGTGGCCAACCGGGTAATCGCGTATATGGAACAGGAGGACTGCAACAACCTGTATCCGGTGATCAATGCCACGGGAACGATTCTCCACACCAATCTGGGCAGAGCGCCGCTTTGCAAAGAAGCGGTGGAGAACGTGGCGGCGGTATCCAAGGGATATTCCAATCTGGAATACGACGTGGAAGCCGGCAAACGAGGCTCCCGTCACAACATCGTGTCCAAGCTGATCTGCGAACTCACCGGGGCAGAGGATGCCATGCTGGTGAACAACAACGCCTCCGCCACCATGATCGTTTTGTCGGCGATGGCAGAGGGCAAGGAAGTAATCGTGTCCCGAGGGGAGCTGGTGGAAATCGGCGGCGCCTTCCGGATTCCGGATATCATGGAGCAGAGCGGTGCCACCTTGCGGGATATCGGCACCACCAACAAGACAAAGCCTTCGGACTACGTCAACGCCATCGATCCGGAGAAGACCGGCGCGCTGATGAAGGTTCACACCAGTAACTACCGGATTATGGGCTTTACGGAAGAAGCATCCCTGGAAGATCTGGTGGCAATCGGCACGGAACACGATCTGCCGGTCATCTTTGACATGGGCAACGGACTGATGGTAGACCTTCAGAAATACGGCCTGGACGAGCCGAACGTTCCCGCATCCCTGAACACCGGCATCGACGTGATGCTGTTCAGCGGCGACAAGCTGCTGGGCGGACCGCAGGGCGGCATCATCGTGGGCAAAAAGAAATACATCGAGAAGATGAAGAAGCATCCGCTGGCCCGGGCGCTTCGGGTGGACAAGATGACTTTCGCCGCAATGGAAGAAACCTTGAAGAAATACCGGGATACGGAGAAGGCTATGAGAGATATCCCAATTCTCCACATGATTACGGAACCGGCGGACTCCATGGAGCGAAGAGCGAACAAATTGGCCGAAGCCATTGCGGCCAAAAACAGCCGGGTGCATGCCGAAGTCGTTCCGGTACAGGACCAGATCGGCGGGGGATCCGCCCCGATGGTGTACCTGCCGGGATTTGGCGTGGCCATCTCTTCGGATGACATTTCCACGCCGAGCATGGAGAAACAGCTTCGGGAGAACGACCTGCCGATTGTAGCGAGAATTCACGACGACCGGTTGCTCCTCTGCGTCCGCACCATCGGGGAAGAGGAAGTTCCAACCGTTGCAAATGCCTTTGAAGGAATGGAGTAATAGATGAAGAACATAATTATCGGAACCGCCGGCCACGTGGATCACGGAAAAACCCGCCTGATCAAGGCCCTTTCCGGCATCGACACCGACCGGCTGGAAGAAGAGAAGAAGCGAGGCATTACCATCGAACTGGGTTTTGCCCACATACCCAACGACGCGGGATACAATATCGGCGTTATCGATGTTCCGGGCCACGAGAAGTTCATCAAGAACATGCTGGCGGGCATCGGCGGCATCGACTTCGTCCTGTTCGTCGTGGCGGCCGACGAGGGCATCATGCCCCAGACCCGGGAGCATTTTGAGATTCTGCAGGCGCTGGGCATCGACGACGGAATCATCGCCATCACGAAGACGGACATGGTGGACGAGGAATGGCTGGAACTGGTTCAGGAGGACATCCGGGATTACGTGGAAGGTTCCTTCCTGGAAGGCAAGCCGATGATTCCCGTTTCCGCCAAATCCGGAGCCAATATCGATCTCCTAAAAGAAGAAATCATCCGCAAGTGCGACCGGGAATCCAAACGGATCGAAGCGCCGGAAATGTTCCGACTTCCCGTAGATCGTGTTTTTACCAAATCCGGATTCGGTACAGTAGTAACCGGAACGTTAATGGACGGAACCTGTTCCCTGAACGATGAAGTTCATGTTTTTCCGGAAGAGACGCCGGCCAAGATTCGCGGGATCCAGACCTACGGAAACGACGTAGAGCAGGCGGTAGCCGGACAGCGGACCGCAATCAACCTGAGCGGTGTGCGGAAAGAGGACATCCGCCGGGGCGACGTCATCGCGGCGAAAGACGCGGTGTCTGTTACCGGGATGCTGGACGTGAAGCTGAAGATTTTTGACAGCAGCGAGCGCATGGTGCTGAACAACAGCCGGGTGCACCTGTACTGCGGAAGTAAAGAGGTGCTGACCAAGGTCATCCTGATGGACCGGGATGCGCTGTCCGCCGGGGAAGAGGCGTACGTGCAGTTCCGCCTGGAGGAACCGATTGCGGTGAGACGAGGAGATCGGTTCATCATCCGCTTCTATTCACCGATTATCACCATCGGCGGCGGACAGATTCTGGACGCGGTGCCGGAGAAGCACAAGCGGAACCGGGAGAACGTGCTGGAAGGATTCCGGACGCTGGAGAGCGGAAACGTTTCGGATATTTTTGTGCTGAAGACCGGCGGGCACAAGTTCTATTCCAAAGAATTGCTGCTGCAGGAGCTGGGCATGCTTCCGGAAACCGGAAATCGAGAAATCGAACGTTGCATCGAAGCGGGCAAATTGGTAGAGCTGGAGGACGGCACGATTCTGGCGGCATCCAAATTCCAAATGATGACGGATCGCCTGATTCAGCTGCTTCAGGAATACCACGAAAACAATCCGCTGGCAGAGGGAATGCCGAAGCAGGAGCTGCAGAGCCGGCTCCGGGATACCTGGCATATTCAGGAAGACAAGATTATTCTGGGTGCGGTTCACCGGCTGATGGACCTGGGCACACTGATGGACTGCGGCAAAACCGTATCCATGCAGGGTTTTGAGGCGGTGCTGACACCGGAGCAGGAGAAGCTGAAGGAACGCATCGCCGGGATGTACAAAGATGCGGGAATTGAAATCCCGAAGAACGATGAGATCTACGCGCTGGATCCCGACAAGAGAGTCATCAACGCCATTTTCGACCGCCTTTATAAAGAGGGCGTTCTGGTGAAGGTGGATCCTTCCTACAATATTTCGCAGGAGGGATGGAACCGCGTGGTGGCCGCTGCGCGTACGGCGGGAGCCGAAGGCTCTTTCGTACTGGCGGACTTCCGAGATACGCTGAACACGTCTCGGAAATACGCATCGGTATATCTGGCCGCACTGGATCGCGCCGGAATCACTGTATTTGATGGGGAGCGGAGACGTCTCCCGGAAGGAAGATAAAAATGAAGAGATTTAGAAAAATTACAATCGCCGTGCTGATGGCCTCCATGGTTCTGGCTTTGGGAGCATGCGGAAAATCCAACACTCCGACTGCGGTGGTGGAAAAGCAGATGCAGCAGGTGAAAGAGGAGCAGATGAAGACCGAGCTTTCATCTCTGGTCAGCGATAAGAATGTAGCGAAGAAGTACCAGAAGGAATACAAGGAACTGGTGGAGAAGATCCAGGACTTCGACTACGAGGTGAAGGACGAGAAGGTGGACGGGGATGCCGCAACGGTAAAGGTGCAGATTACCACCTACAATTTCGGAACCGCCTACAAGGAAATGTATCAGCAGGTGGTGAAGGACGCCAATTCCGGCAAACTCACATCGAAAACGGACCTGAACGATTACATCTACAAGATGATGTTCAAAAAGATGAATGCACTGAAGAAGAAGGATTACAAGAAAACCGTTTCCGTTCAGTGTACGAAGAACGAGGACGGGGATTGGGAGACCGACGTGGACACCAATTCCGATCTGAAGGACGCCATGCTGGGCGGAATCATTACCTTGTCTAACCAGAACAGCACATCGTCCAAATAGCGTTTAACGAAGGGGAAAATCATGTTACGAAAACTATGGAATAACCCATATTCGAAAACAACCATATCCATTATTTTTACCGGAAGCGTTCTGCTGATGGTGAACCGCCTGATTCGAAGCACTCACTTCGATGCGGTGTTCGCCACCATCAATGCGACTCTTTCCCCGGTGTACATCGGCATCGTTTTGGCCTTTCTGATGTGCCCAATCTACAACAAGCTGGTGCGGTGGTTTTACCACTCCCTGTACAAGGACGGAAAACTGCTGACGGACAGCTTCGGTTCGATGTATTTCAATACAAAAGTACCGAAGCGCCACAAAAGAACACCGGCACAGCGGGCGCTGACGGAAGCCCGGGTGCTGGCATCCGTCATCTGCATGGCCGTTGTGGCGGGGATCGTGGTGTTGATTTCCACCTTTATCCTTCCGGCCATCGTGAACAGCATCGTAGACCTGGTGAACACCCTGCCGGAGAAAATGAACAACTTGAATCAGTGGGCCGGAACCCATCTGGCCAAGTACCAGATTCTGGTAAAAGGCATCGATAATTTCACGAAAGCCGATACGGGGGAAATTATCGCGTGGATTCAGACCCATCTCTTGGAAAACGACTTCAAGGGACTGGCGGAAACCGTCTCCAACAGCTTGATTGCCATGATCAAGGCATTTGTCAATGTGATTGTAGGACTGCTGATTTCGGTATACCTTCTGAACTACAAGGAGAAATTGTTCGCCATCGGCCGCAAGATGACCACCTCCCTGTTCAGCCGGTACACCTCGAAGAAAATCTATGAATTTTTCGAGATCATCAATGAAACTTTTATCGGATACATCGTGGGAAGAATTATTGACGCCTGCATCATCGGGTGTTTGACTTACGTGTGCATGCTGCTGTTCGACCTGCCGATGCCGGTGCTGGTCAGCGTAATCGTGGGCGTGACCAACGTGATCCCGTTCTTCGGACCGTTTCTGGGCGCCATTCCGTCGGCGATTCTCATTCTGCTGGACGATCCGATGAAATGCCTGTATTTCGTCATCATGATTCTGATCATTCAGCAACTGGACGGAAACGTCATCGGACCGAAGGTGGTGGGTTCCGCCATCGGGCTGAACAGCTTCTGGGTGCTGATCGCGGTGCTGGTGGGCGGCGGCCTGTTCGGATTCTTCGGAATGGCTTTGGGCGTGCCGATTTTTGCGGTGATATATCGCTACATCAGCATGAATACCAACGAACGGCTTCGCCGGAAGAGTCAGGATATGGCTACGACAAAATACGAAGATTACAGCAAATATGATATAGAAAGGGAAGATCTGAAGAATCATGAACAACCTCAAAAATAGTCTTATGGAACTGGGAATTCCGGAAAATCGGATTCTGGAGAACGAATCCATGGCGAAGCACATTTCCTTCCGCGTAGGAGGCTGTGCGGATTATTATGTGAACTGTATCAACCGGAAGGAGCTGAGCCGCCTGCTTTCGTTCCTCGCGGAAGGGGAAATTCCTCATATGCTCATCGGAAACGGCTCCAACCTGTTGTTCCGCGATTCCGGTTATCGCGGAGTGATCATTCATCTGGAAGGAGAATTTCAGGACTGCGAAGTGCAGGGGGATACGGTGATTGCGGGAAGCGGGAAGCTGCTTTCCTCGGTGAGCTCCCTGGCGGCGAAGAGCGGACTGGCGGGAATGGAATTCGCCAGCGGAATTCCGGGCAGCATCGGCGGTGCCATCTACATGAATGCCGGCGCGTACGGCGGCGAGATGAAGGATATCGTAACCCGGGTGTGGCTCATGTCGCCGGACGGCAAGGAAGAAACGGTTCGCACCGGGGCGGAGATGGAATTCGCCTACCGGAACAGCTGTCTCCAGCGCACCGGTGAGATTGTTACAAAAGTAGAACTGAAATTGCAGCCGGAGGATGCCGAGGCTATTCAGGCACGGATCGCCGAGCTGACGGAAAAGCGGGTGCAGAAGCAGCCGGTGAATTTTCCGAGTGCGGGAAGCACCTTTAAGCGTCCGGCGGAAGGATACGCGGCAGCGCTGATTCAGGAATCCGGATTGAAGGGCGTTTCCGTGGGCGGCGCCGAGGTATCGGAGAAGCATTCCGGTTTCATCATCAACAAGGGCGGAGCCACGGCGACGGATGTGCTGCAGCTGATGGAGCTGGTAGAGAAGAAGGTATATGAAGACTCCGGAATTCACCTGGAGCCGGAAGTCCGGATTATCGGTGAAGAAGATGAATAGCCGGGAGATTTCCGAAAGGTACAAGCTGATTGCGGATTATCACACCCACACCCGGTATTCCAAAGGGCTGCTGGTGTACTACCACGGCAAGGGAACCATTGAGGAGAACGTGGCCGCGGCCGCAGCGAAGGGCCTTCGGGAAATCGGCATCACGGATCACGGACCGGGACATATTTTCTACGGGCTGAACCTTTCCCGCCTCCCGGACATGCGCCGGGATGTGGCGGAAGCGGCGAGAAAATATCCGGAAGTGAAGATCCAATTGGGGGTGGAAGCGAACATCATTCATTCCGGAAACGGTCTGGATGTCGCTCCGGAAGACATTGAGAAATTTGATTTTATCAATGCCGGATACCACCACGGCGTGTCCAAAGGGGATATGATTCGGAACCCCATCTGTTCCGTCGGGATTTTTCCGTCGGGAAGCCGGCAGCAGCTGGAGAATCGAAACACGGAAATGGCCCTTCGGGCCATCTACGAGAATCCCATTCGGATTCTCACCCATCCCGGGGACAAGGGGCCTTTCGATGTGGGGGAAATTGGAAGAGCCTGTGAAGCGCGGGGCACGTGGTTGGAGATCAACAGCCGCCATTCCCATCTGACGGTGGATGAGATTCGCCGGACCATGAACTTCGATGTCACCTATGTGGTGAGCAGCGATGCCCACAAACCGTCCCAGGTGGGCGGCGTGGAAGTGGCGCTGGAACGGGCGGAAGAAGCAGGACTGGATTTTGGAAGAATTATAAACATTAAGGAGCGCTAAAATGAAAGTGGTAATCATTTCGGGACTGTCCGGTGCGGGAAAAACCCGCGCAGCAGACTGGTTTGAAGATCAGGGATATTATTGCATCGACAACATGCCGCCGCAGCTGATTCGAAATTTTCTGGAACTATCCCTCCAGAGCCGCAATTCCATTGAGAAAGCGGCCTTCGTGGCGGACGTTCGGGGCGGCGAGTTTTTCGATGAGCTGGAATCTTGCGTGGATGCCCTGCGCCAGATGGAAGGGGTGGAGAGCACCCTGCTGTACGTGGAAGCATCGGATAACACCATCGTGAAACGATACAATGAAACCCGGCGGAATCACCCGCTGACCGGCGGCAGAGCGACGGTAAAGGTCATCGAGGATGAGAAGAAGATGCTGCAGAAGGTTCGGGACAAAGCGGACTTCATTCTGGACACCACCCACATGAAGGTGTCGGATTTCAACCTGCAGCTTTCCCGGATCATGCTGGGAGAAGAGGGCGGATCGGTGTTCAACATCAACCTCACGTCCTTCGGCTACAAATACGGAATTCCCAACGAATCGGATATTCAGATCGACATGCGGTTCATCCCGAACCCGTATTACGTTAAGAGCCTGCGGAAGCTCACCGGAAACAACAAGAAGGTGTCTTCCTACGTCCTGAAGTTCGACATCACTCAGAAATTTCTGAAGGATTTCGTGGGTTTGGTGGAGAATCTGGTGCCGGGCTACATTAAAGAAGGAAAGTATCATCTGAACGTGGCCGTGGGCTGCACCGGCGGACACCATCGGTCCGTGGCGGTGGCCAACGAACTGGGCCGGATTTTCAACGAGAAGGGATACCGGACGACGGTGACCCATCGCGATCTTGATTTTATTGCAAAAGGAGATAAGAAATAAATGTCATTTTCTGCAGATGTGAAGGCGGAGCTCGCCCGAATTAAGGTGGAAAAAAAATGCGACATGCTGGCGGAGATTTCCGGCTTTTTCCGGGTATCGGGAAGCCTGCGTCTGGCGGGAGGCGGACGCTTCATCATCGTGGCCTCCACGGAAAACCCGGCCATCGCGCGGCATTACAAAACCCTGATCAAGGAGTACTTTGGCAGCAACGCCCGGCTGGAGATGGAAGAATCCCAGATGCCGGGGCGCAACGGATATCGGTATTCCCTCACCATCAGTCCGGATGAGAAGAGCTCTCAGATTCTGAGGGAAACGGGCATGATGCTGATTCGAGAAGGAAACGACTATCTGAGCGACGGAATCTACCAGCCCATTGTCAGCAAGAAATGTTGCAAGAAAGCCTATCTGCGGGGGCTGTTCCTGGGATGCGGAACCATTTCCAATCCTAACCGGAGCTATCACCTGGAATTTGTGCTCACCAGCGAGCAAGTGGCGAACGACCTGAAGAAACTCATCGGTTCCTTTGTGGACCTTTCCGCCAATGTGACCCGCCGGAAGGAGGATTACATCGTCTATATCAAGAAGGCGGATTACATCAGCGATATACTGGGCATCATCGGCGCCAGCCAGGCACTCCTGGATTTCGAAGGAATCAAGGTGAACCGAAGCACGCGGGGCGAAGCGCAGCGGATTTCCAACTGCGACAATGCCAACGTGGACCGAAGCCTGAGCGCCTCGGAGGAACAGATTCGGAACATTCAGCGCATCGAAGAGCTGGTGGGACTGGACTCCCTGTCCCCGGGACTTCGGGACGTGGCGAGAATTCGCCTGGAACGTCCGGATGCCAATCTGGGTGAAATCGGGGAAATGCTTTCCCCGCCGGTGAAAAAACCGGCGGTCAGCAAGCGGTTCGCCAAAATCAAAGCCTTGGCGGATTCGCTGGAACAGAAGAGCGAATAACGAGATTAATATACAGTGGAGAGAAACAATGGATAAGGGTACAGTGGTGGAACTCACCATTACGGATATGACGGATGACGGAAAAGGCATCGGCCATATCGACGGATTGACGGTGTTCGTGGACGGAAGTATTCCGGGAGACACCGTTCGGGGCAAAATCGTACAGGACAAGAAGCGGTATGCGGTAGCGGAATTGGAGGAAATCCTCACCCCGTCGCCGAATCGGGAAGAAGCGGTATGTCCGTACTTCGGCCGCTGCGGCGGCTGCTCCCTCCAGAGCATGAAGTACGAAGCACAGCTCGCCATGAAAAAAGAACACGTGGAAAACAAACTCACCCGAATCGGCGGACTGGAACACCCGTTGGTTCGGGAAGTTGTGGTTTCCGGAGAAGAACCGGACCTGCACTACCGGAACAAAGCCACTTTTGCCGTGTACGACGGCCCGAGCGGCTCGGCGGTCGGCTTCCGGGAAAGAGGCAGCAGCCGGGTCGTGGACATCGACGACTGCATGCTCCAGAAAGAACCGGTGATGGCGGTGGCCGATGCCATCCGCCACCTTATTGAACAGCACAAAATAACCGTCTACAAGGAGCCGAAGCGCTACGGCCGGGGCCGGAATCAGAAGCCGCAGAAGCAGAGCAACACCGCAAAACTCCGAGAAGTTACGGTGAAAGCCTGCGAGGGCACCGGTGAAATCATGGTGGTGCTCACCGTCACCGGAAAGCAGCTTCCCAACGCTGAGGACATCGTCTACGCCATGGATGACGCAATCAGTGAAGTATCGGAAGACTACGCACTGGAAAGCGTGATTTTGGAAGTGAAAAAAGGCGACATTCACGACTTCGCCAAGGAGTACATCCCTCTTGCGGGCAAAAGAACCATTAATGACCGCATTCAGGTGGCCGGCCGGGATCTGGAGTTCGAGATCTCCGGTTCCGCGTTCTATCAGGTGAACACCAACCAGATGACCCGCCTCTACGAAAAAGCGCGGGAATACGCCGGCCTCTCCGGCGAAGAGGTGGTCTTCGACCTGTACTGCGGCATCGGCACCATCGGCCTGTCTATGGCCGACCAAGCGGCCATGATTGTGGGCATCGAAGAAGTGCCCGGCGCCGTTCTGGACGCCAACCGGAACGCCGTTATCAACGGTATTGTGAACGCTCGCTACTATACCGGCCGAGCCGAAGAAATCCTCCCGAGACTCCTGGACTCTGAGGACAAGCTCTACGCCGATTACCTCTACAAAGACGACCTTCGGGAACGCAGTAAAGTCGTCATTCTGGATCCCCCTCGCGGCGGCTGCGCCCCGAGCCTTCTGGAAACCGTCTCCGCCATTCAGCCAGACCGCATCGTGTACATCTCCTGCGACGCCGGCACCCTGGCCCGAGACATCAAAATCCTGCAGCAAAACGGCTACACCTTCGACGAAGCCACCCCCGTCGAAATGTTCGCCTGGACGATGCATGTGGAGAGCGTAGTTCTGTTGACTAAAGTACAGAAGTAAAAGTGTGAAAATGGTTTGAAATAAGGGGATTTCCGAGATTTTTAGAATTGAAAATCAGACTGCGAAATATGCCTTAAAAAGTGAATAATATCTTGGTATTTTTATAGTTGGATAGATAAGAGCATTGAGATTGGGTCGATTATACAGAAGTGTTTACTTGTGATTTATGGAAAAGTGAGAGTCTTAAGGCACAAGTTTCAGGGCTGACAAAATTTATATCTGGGCATAACAACTGGAAACTGGTCGATATTCATATAGATATTGCATCTGCTAAAAAAGATTCTTCTCGTCCTGCCTTTCATCAAATGATAGAAGAGTGTAAAGCGGGACTTACGGATATAGTTGTGGTAAAAAGCATCAGTAGACTTGGAAGAGATACTGTCGAGGTGCTGGATG
>CAKQHH010000029.1 GCA_934234035.1 uncultured Clostridia bacterium
GCGGACTTGGTGCACGAATTCCCGCAAAACCTTGTTCTTTCGTTTCCTTTGCACCAAGTCTCGGGGACTTTTCGGCGTCCGGCCGGCGCGGACTTGGTGCACGAATTCCCGCAAAGCCTTGTTCTTCCGTTCCCTTTGCACCAAGTCTCAGGGACTTTTCAGCGCCCGGCCGGCGCGGACTTGGTGCACGAATTCCCGCAAAACCTTGTTCTTTCGTTTCCTTTGCACCAAGTCTCGGGGACTTTTCGGCGCCCGGCCGGCGCGGACTTGGTGCACGAATTCCCGCAAAGTCTTGTTCTTTCGTTCCCTTTGCACCAAGTCTCCAGGCCTTTTCGCCGTCCGGGCCGCCTTCAGACGAAAAGTGATGCGCGGAAGGCTCCAAACCGCGATGTAACCTCCTCATCAGACACCCGGCAAAGAAGGTACATCGCGCCCCCTGCCTCCGCGCATCACTTTTCTTCATCTCAATTTCAAAAGAGCAGAAAAGGAGAATGGCGGCCGCCATTCTCCTTTTCCTCTTCTCCCCACAATCGAAAGCTTCCGGCGGGACGCCGGAAGCTCACAAATATGTATCCACTAAATCCTTTTTTAATTTTCCTCAATGAACCGGAGCAGGCCTTCGGCGCCCTTTACGATGCCACCCCGGTCTTCCGGTGCACAGCCCAGATGGGTGAACACTTCCCCGATGAATACATCGTTTTTCTGCAGGCAGTCAAATACCTGATCGATGATTTCCTTACACATTTCCTGTTCCTGCATCGGGCCGAACGGATTGGCAAAATACGTGGTAGAAATGCCGGTCTCCTGCGTCGTTCCCTTGGCCATTCTTTTACCCTCAATGAAGATGCTCTTCGCCTCTTCCAGGTCCTCCACCTTCCGCAGACCGATTCCGTCTCCGTAGTTGTTGGCATAGGCGAACAAATCCACCGGATGGCTTTCCGTAATTACCGCATACGGCGCGGCCGGCGTGATAACGCGGGCGTTAGCTTTATCCGGGTTGAAGAAAACGGAACGGTTCATATCCCGGTACGGCGTTGCCGGATCCAGGTCGTCCAGCCGCACGAAGGCCCCGATTTCCGAACCCTGGGCGTACACCTGTCCGTCGTGAATGTGGAAAGTACCCATGTCATCGAAGACCACCTCGATATTGGCGATTTTGTCGTCGCCCAGAGATTTCAGCGCTTCGATGGTTTCCGATTTGCCGGCGCCGGAATCCCCCATCAGGCAGATTCCCTTCTTTTTGCCGTTCTTCAGCGTGATGTTGACGAAGGCGCCGTGAATCGGCAGCCAGCCCCGCTGCATCATCGCCACGTTGTGGAGGGTCAGCACGCTCTTTTTCATGTAGCCGAAGTAGGTGATTTTCTCGCTGTAGGAAACGCTGCCCACCCACAGGGCGTTGTCCTCGTCGTAGTAGAATCCGCACTGATCCTTTCCGTCCTGGTTGCCGAAAATCAGGATGCAGTCCGGCTTCTTGGACGCTTCCTTCTTGGTTGCCAGCTCAAACAGGTTGGCACAAGCCACGCCGCTGGCCATGAAATCCCGGTGGAAGTAAATGAAAATCGTCAAATCGCCCACTTTTGCCGGGAAGCAGAAGAATTCCTCCCGATTGCCCGAGAAATTCTCCATCGGATTAGTGTCCAGCTTCTCGTACGGCCACTCCCGCTTGTTGGACTTGGTGTACAGAATCATCGGCGTCCGCAGCATGACGGAATCGATGAACATCATTTTACGAAGGGCATCGTAGGTGGAGTCAAACATAAAAGCATCATTTCGATACAGCGCCAAGCTGGCGTTGGTGCCCGCCGGCTGCTGACGATACACCTTGTTCGCTCTTCCCATCAGGGTCTGCTCCAGTCGGCGGAACGTGGACAGCAACAGCTGGTTGTGCTGGGAATCGCTGGCAACGAATACCGTGGACTCCACATCTCTCCGGCGATCCGTGGTGATGGAGTACCGGGCGTGCTGCTTCCAAAAGTCATAAATTCCCTCTACAAAGGCCAGCGCCGTCTCCCGATCTTCAATATACGGCATGTCCACCTCGTCCGCATCGAAAACAATCAATTCCCGAGCGAACTTGCACAGCGCCTGCACCGCATTCTTTTCCGACATGTCCCGAACCGCCCAGTCGTACAATCTGCGGTCCCGCTCCCGTAGGTATTCCAGATAATGGGCCACGAAAGCCTTGAATTCCTTGGACTTCAGCAAATCCGAACGAGACTCCGGATACGCCAAATCAAAATTCAGAATTACCATGTCATCGGTCAGATAAATTTTCTCTTTCATTTCCTCTCCTATCGCTAAAACCCGCTCAGCATTTCGCCTAGCGAAATGTAGCTATGATACAAAACTACAACGATTGTACCACACCGAGCGGGTTTAGGATAGGCTTTTTTATGACCTTATCCAAATTTATTATTTGTTTTTATCATCTATAACAATTTTCTATGTAGCTGCATTAAGCATGCTTCCCGCCCAAGGAAAACAATCCGATAATCAGGCCGATGACCAGCAGCGGCATCGCCAGGTGCAGAAGTCCGCCCAGCAGCATTGCCACCAGCACAAACGGCAGTCCCAGCACCCAGAAAACTACTTTTACCAAGCCCCAGGTCGCCCGAAGTGCCAACGCGATCATTTCGAACACCAGAAATGTTATTCCGATTGTAAACAACGTAATCATTTTTTACTCCCTATTCTCCAAGCTCTTCTGCATTTGGAAATTGCTTTCCGCCGCCCGCTTGGTCTGCTCGCTGGATTCTTCCCGCAGGCACGGGTCGTCCAGCTTCTCCTCCGCCTTTGGCCGGTACGGCTTAATTGGGGTTTTGTCCCCAATGCCCAGCGCCTCTCCGGCCACGCCCAGGGATGCCACGGAATCCATGATATCCGTCGGCATGTAAATCTTGGTGGCCTGGCCGTCGGAAATCTCCTTCAATGCCTCAATTCCTTTTAGCTTCAATACGTTTCCGTTCGGGCTGGCCTCATTCAGCATCTTGAGACCTTCCGCCTCTGCCTGGTACACCAGCTCGATGGATTTTGCCCGGCCTTCCGCCAGAGCAATCTGCGCTTCCTTCTCCGCTTCCGCCGCCAGAATCTTCGCCTTCTTGTCACCTTCCGCACGGGATACCACGGATTCCTGGTGCGCCTGGGCTTCCAGCACCGTCTGTCTTCTTTCCCGCTCTGCTCTCATCTGAGTGGTCATGACGTCTTCGATTTCCTTCGGCGGAGTGATGTTCTTCAGCTCCACACGGGTAACCTTCAGACCCCACGCATCCGTCGCTTCATCCAGAATGGTCTGAAGTCTTCCGTTGATTTCATCTCTGGAAGTCAGAGTCTGGTCCAGCTCCATGTCACCAATGATGTTTCTCAAGGTGGTGGCAGACAGGTTCTGCAGACCGAAAATCGGATCTTCTACGCCGTAGGTGTACAGCTTCGGATCGAATACCTTGGCGAAAACCACGGAATCGATGCGCATGGTAACGTTATCCTTTGTGATTACCGGCTGCGGCGGAAAATCCAGCACCTGCTCCTTTAAGCTGATTTTCTTTACAATCCGGTCCAGGATCGGAATCTTTACGTGAATTCCGGCCTCCCAGGATGCCTGGTATTTACCCAGACGCTCAATGACATACACGGCCTGCTGCGGCACAATTCGTACGTTCGGCAGTACCAGCACTAGAATAATTACAACTAAAGCAATAATCATCATTTTTTCCTCCCTATATTGACATGAGAAATGCTTCCAATGAATCTCCCTGAATAATCAAAAAAGACTCATAACGACAGCGCATCTGTCGCCATGAGTCTTGCAATTTAAAACAAGCCGGGTCCTTTCTCTGGAAAGCCGAGGTGACGACTTGCTGCGCCGAAGCGCCTGCTACTCCCTCACGGAGTTGGTTCGATTCATTTGTGACGCAATAGTACCACACTCCATATCCGGTGTCAACTATTATTTTGTGAATTATTTTTTGCCGATCAGCAGGGTAAAATATCCGGCATTTTCCGGAATTTCTTCCACTTTTTCATACACCTTTTCCCCCGGCATCCCGCAGTTTTCCACGCCCTGTACGGACAGACCCGCCGCGGCGGATTCTTTTTTTACCCGTGACAGATGTTTTCCGGATTTCATGAGCACGTAAGTGCCCGGCGCCTCCAGATTCACCGACTCCTCGTTCCAGGCGGGGATCACCCGAAGCGTCTCCCGGTCCTCCGTCAGCGGCACGTTCAGTCGCGCGGCGGCGGCACAGAAGGAAGGAATCCCGTTCACAAGCTCCGTCCGGTGCCCCATGTCCTGCAGCAGCGTCTGAAGGTAGGTGAAAGTGCTGTAAATCGTGGCATCTCCCAAAGTCAGGAACACCACGTTCCGCCCCCGGTCCAGATGGGCCGCGATGGTCTCCGCCGCTTTTTGGCGAGCATCGGCCAAGGTCTCCGGGTCTCGGGTCATGGGGAGATCCAGCCCCAAAAGTATTTTGTTCGGGAGCTCCGGAACCGCCCGGACCGCGATTCGGTACGCCGCCGACTCTTCCGGCACGGTTCCCGGAAATGCGATGATCTCATTTTCCCGAATGATTCGCACCGCCTTCAACGTCATCAATTCCGGGTCCCCCGGGCCCACACCCACGCCGTACGCGATTCCTTTTTCCATAAAAACATCCTTTTCTATTGGTTGTAGTATCTCGTTTCTTCCGGATTCATGATCGCCGTGCCGCAGCCTCGGTCGGTGAAAATCTCCAGCAGCAGGCAGTGAGGAATCCGGCCGTCCAAAATGTGCACCCGGTTGACGCCACCTTCGATGGCTTTGAGGCAGTTCTGCACCTTCGGAATCATGCCGCCGGTGATGATGCCCTCTTCAATCATCTCTTTGGCCTCATCGGTGTACAGCTCCGACACAAAAGAATCCTCATCGTTGATGTCCTCGTACACGCCGGAGGTGTCCGTGAGGAACGCCAGCTTGTCCGCTTTGAGGGCTTCCGCAATGGCCTCTGCCGCATAGTCCCCGTTGATGTTGAAGCTCTGACCGTCTTCGCCGATTCCGATCGGATAGATGATTGGGAGAAAATCATCATCCAACAGGTCGTAGATGATTTTCGTGTCCACGTGCTTCACGGTGCCCACGTATCCGATGTCTTTGCCGTCGGGTTTGGCCTGTTCCGCCGCCATCAGCCGGCCGTCCTTGCCGCTGATGCCCACCGCCCGGACGCCCAAATTCTGGGCCAAAGTCACCAGGTCGCTGTTCACTTTTCCCAAAACCATTTCCGCAATCTCCAAGGTGTCCGCGTCGGTAATTCGCAAACCGTTGTAGAACTTCGGTTCCACGCCGGCCTTCTTCATCCAGCGGCTGATTTCTTTTCCGCCGCCGTGCACTACCACCGGTTTGAAACCGCACAACTTCAGGAGAACCACATCCTCGATCACGTGATTCATCAGTGACTCGTCCAGCATGGCACTGCCGCCGTATTTTACCACAATGATTTTGCGGTTGAAACGCTGTATATACGGAAGCGCTTCCACAAGCACTTCCGCTTTCTCCAAATATTTGTTCAGATTCATCCCTGTACCTTTCTATTATGAACGATAAGAACCGTTGATTTCAACATATTTGTAAGTTAAGTCACAGCCCCAAGCATAGGCTTCTTCGTCGCCGTCGTGAAGGTCGATTTCCACGGTCACCTTCTTTTCCGACATGACTTTCGTGGCAAAATCATCATCGAACGGCACGGAAGCGGATCCCTTGCACACCTCCACCGTTCCTGCTGCGGAGCATACGCTGACATCGATATTGGATGCGTCAAAATCACAATCCGCATATCCGATGGCACAGAGAATTCTTCCCCAGTTGGCATCCGATGCGAACACCGCCGCTTTGAACAGGGAAGAGCAGATGACGCTCTTGGCAACCTTTCTCGCACCGTCCTTGTCCGGCGCTCCGGTCACGTGGGCTTCCAGCAGCTTCTCGCAGCCTTCGCCGTCGCCGGCGATTTTCTGAGACAGGTCCACGGCTACGATGTGCAGTGCGTCGCAGAATTTCTTGTAATCGTCTCCCGGCTCGGTAATCTCCTCGTTGCCGGCCAAGCCGTTGGCGATGACCACCACGGTGTCGTTGGTGGAAGTATCTCCATCCACGCTGACCTGGTTGTAGCTGTCCAGAATCTCATCGGACAGTGCCTTCTGCACCAGTTCTTTGGAGATCTTCACGTCCGTTCCGATAAAACTCAGCATGGTTCCCATGTTCACGTGAATCATTCCGCTTCCCTTGGCGATGCCGCCGATGGTGCAGGTTTTGCCGTTCAGCTCAAAGGTGACGGCGCATTCTTTAATGTAGGTGTCGGTGGTGCGGATGGCATCGGCGGCCTGGGCAGAGCCCTCCGGGCTGAGCTTCTCGGCCAGCTCCGGAATGGTGTTCTGGAACGGTGCGATTTCCAGCGGCACCCCGATTACCCCTGTGGCTGCCGGCAAAACGTCCGCTGCTTTGATGCCCAAAGCTTCCGCTACCAGCTCGGTTTCCTTCTGCGCGATTTCTACGCCATTCGGTGTGCAAGTGTTGGCGTTTCCGCTGTTGCAGATAATCGCCTGTGCCACACCGTCCTGCAGGTGGTCCTTCGTCACGGCGATGTGCGCCGCCTTCACTTTATTCTTGGTATACACAGCGGCGGCGTTTCCCGGCACTTCACTGTATACCAGTGCCAGATCACCCTTCTCCGCATTCTTTCCGATTCCGGCATAGGCCCCTGCAGCCTTAAATCCCTTCGCCGCTGTAACGCCGCCCTCGATAACCTTGATTTCGTTCATTTCAATACTATCCTTGCTCATTTCCGGTCCTCCTTAAAACTCAAATACCCATTTCCCTAAGCCGCTCCGCGATTGGCCGCGTGCGGTTGTGTTTTGTGTTGTAACCCTTCGGGATTCTCGCCGTCCCTTCGAGATTCCGTTATGGTCCCTCTGTTTGGAGCCCTCCAGGATTCTGTTGTGGTCCCTCCGGGATTCCCCGCCGTCCCTCCGGGATTCCTCGCCCCTAAAAACAAATACCGACCGGACACACCCGCATGGGCGCTTCCGCACGGTGATAATGTGGATTCGCAGCAATTTCCGGACAGGAATTGCTGCGAATCCACTTCTTCCAGGTGTTTTTAATGGCGTTGGTATGATAATACATGATCGTGTATAAAAATGCAAGTTTTTTCTTGTACATATTCCTGAGCAAGGCCCGGAGTGTGGCCGGCTGGGCGGCCGGCGGCCTCGGGTTCGCGCACGAAAACCGAATTCATTGGCTTTGCGGGAAACCGGGCGCGAACCGTGCTGGCACCCGGACCGCCTTTTCCATAATTTCAGGCCTCGGGTTCGCGCACGAAAACAGAAAACCATCCTCCAATCTCAAAATGTGATATAATTGCATCAGCACAACTCAAAAGGTTCAGAAACCATAATTCAAGAACCATAATTCAGGAACCAAAAGAGATTCAGGAGGATATATATACATGGCAGACGGCAGATGGAGCATGACGGAAAAAGAATTGAACAACACGGCCACCGGCTTCCGGGGACGAGATCACGAGAAGCTTCCGAATTACAAGAAGCACCGGAAGGTGGATAACCGCGACGGGAATGCACCGAAAATCTGCGCATTCTGCGGATCCGAGAATTTGGAAGAGGGATTTGGCGGCTACGCACCGGGGTTTCAGTACAAAGGGGCGTTCTGCAACGATTGCGGCGGCTCCACGGATTTTGTTTTTCAGGATGACGAGCATCGCTTCTTCAAATAAGATATGATAATCCAAGTGTTGAAGGATAATCAAAAACAAAAGGAAAGCCGCAGAGGACGCCCGGGAATCCGAGCGGCCTCTGCGGCTTTTTCGTTCTTTGTTATCTTTCTTCCTATTCGTTGCGGCTTCCGTCGTAGAGGATGGTATCGCTTGTGACGCGCTTCGCGTCCTCTTCCTTCGGCGCAACACTTGGCGCCATATTTGGTGTTGCACTTGATGCTGCATGGGAAACCACTTCCGGTTTCACGATCTCCGGCTTTGCCGCTTCCGGCTCATCCTCCTGGATGTTGGCGGTTTCGTCCGGAACGACGCGGTGCATCGGAGTTTCCTTGCGGATCTGAACCTCCGGCTTCTCCACCTTCTCCACCGGCTTCTTGTCCTTGCGGCGAATTGCCACGTCGATATCCGACGGCGCAAAAATATAAGTGGTGCGGTTGATTTTCAGGGAACGGCCGTCAATGGCGCGAGTCGCACCGGTGAGGAAGTCCACGATGCGGCGGGAGAATTCCTCCTCCAGCTTCTCGGTGTTGATGATTACCACCAGACCGTGACGGATGCATTCCACCAGCGCATTACATTCTTCCATGCGCATCGGCTCCACCACGATGACCCGGCCTCTGCCGGCTTCCGAAGAACCACTAGTCCGAACCAGCTCATCCAGCGTATTCGGAATCGGACGGTCCTCGTCCTCCATTGCAAAACCCTTCTTGATTGAATCCAAAAAACCCATTTTTCTATCTCCTAACTCGTCATAATAGTTTGCATTTTCTTTGCTCTAAGTATACCATAACCCGTTCGCCGGTACTACCAAATCCGAACAGGATTACTAATTTTCCTTTACTCTTCACCATCCGATGACACTCTCACCACGCGAATGCAAAGGCCCTTGTACAGGTTGATCAGTGACAGGCTCAGCAACACCGCCGCCAAAATATCCGTGAACCAGTTCATTCCCGCAAGAACGCGCACCACCAGGCTCAGGCCAATCAACACCAACCCGGCCGTCTCCAGTTTTGCCAGGAGTTCCTTGTACTCCCGGAACAGCCGGTGCCACTCCATCATCGCCGTGCCGAACACCACGAGACAAAACACCGTCGTCATAGACGGAAAGGAATTGGACGGATGGGTCTCCCCGCGGAAGAACGCCGGCCCGCAGTTCACCGTGAACACATTAAAGAAAAAAGCAAACGGAATCATCAGCGCGTACACCGGAAACAAGCACGCAATCCCCCGCAGCGACCGCAAGGTTCTTTTTTTGATGAGCACGCCCACCGCCAATAAAACAAAGGACGCCGCCACCACCAGCGCCACCCAGCACAGCAGCTGCGTAAACGCATAGATCCACGGATGGGACCGGGTGATAAAATGCACCGCCCCGTTCAGGTGGGACAGCCCCACGTTCGTCCCGTCGGCCCCGATGGCCCGCACATCCAACCTCAGAAGCAGCAGAAGCAGAAAGAATGCTCCCATATAAATTCCCGCATTTCGGTACGCCTGTTGTTTCCGATTCATCGTCTCTCCTTACTTCATGTACCACATCGTCAAAAGCGGCATGCTTACGATGCACACCACCGTCGTCATGGCGTTAATCGCCGCCGCATATCGCTCGTCCCGGTCGTTAATCTGCGCCAGCTGTGTAATCAGCGTTGCCGAAGGCGCCATGATGGCGAACAGGGTCACCAATAAAATCATCTCTCCGTCTTCCGCCAGCGTCCGAATCGGCGTACATTTGAATATCACCGCCGCGCCCAACGGCAGAATCACCATTTTCAAAGCCACCACCAGGTGCACCCGGACGTTTTGGAAAATATTTTTCCAGTCTACATTATATAAAAGCATTCCGATTACAATCATGCTGATCGGTCCCAAAGCGGCCGAGAATCCGCCCAAGGTGTCCAGCGCCATCTTCGGCAGATGAACCTGCCCGAAAAACATGATGATACCCACCACCACGGTGATGAGGTTGATGTTCAGAAAGACTTTCTTCCAGTTCATGTCCCGGCTGCCCTTCATCATGGACGTACAATGGGTCCAGATAAAAATACCCTGCACGCAGGAATAGGCGCTGGCGTAAATCATGTAGTGATCTCCCAGAACGCCGGCCACCAGCGGAAGAATCAGGTTCGCGCTGTTCGGGTACATAATCGATGCTTTTTCCGTGGCATCCAAGTGGCAAATTCCGCTGATACCGTAAGTCACCGCCATGAGAACCAGCTGCGCGGTGACGGCCGCCCCCATGGCCAGCATGAATCCGTCCCGCAGTTCCGGCGTGTACTCCGCCTGATAGGATTTTAGGATGGCGCAGGGAAGCAGCACGTAGATGCACAGCAGCGACAGCACCTTGCTGTCCTCCCCTTTCAGGATTCCCAGTTTTACCATCATAAAGCCGGCCGCCATATAGATAAAGAAAATCGTCAATTGTTTCAGTAATAATGTTGTAACCATTTTGCCCTTTGTAATCTCCTTTTATTCCTTAATACCCAGTTTAACTTTTATTGTACCACTTATGGACCGGGAGATTAACCCTTAATTCGTATTGTCGGAAAATCTATGCAGAAAAATTGACTCAAAATACCTTTTTTGCCCGAATTTCACAGTATAGGCACTTGAAACCATATTGATTTTAGGGTATTATTGATAAAGCTATTGAGATGGTTCACTTCGGAACCTCCAAAATATTAAGATTACTAAGGAGAATTGATATGAACAAGGCAGAACTGATTGCACAGATGGCAGCTAAGGCTGGACTTTCCAAGGCAGACGCTGAGAAGGCTCTGAACGCATTTACTGAAACCGTTGGTGAAACTCTTGCTTCCAAGGAGAAGGTTTCCCTGGTTGGATTCGGAACTTTCGAAGCAAAGAACAGAGCCGCTAGAGAAGGCAGAAACCCTCAGACCGGCGAGACTGTTCAGATTCCGGCTTCTGTAGCTCCTACTTTCAAGGCAGGAAAGGCTCTGAAGGACAAGGTAAACGCTTAGTTTTGAATAAGCATTAAACTTAAAGTTTATAAAGAGGAAAACTTGAAAACGAGTTTTCCTCTTTTTGCTTTTTTGTAAGTTTAATTGTAAACTGATATCAAATGAAATGCCGGTGTTAATTTGCGTTGCTTGATGAAATGCAAAAGGCTCTTTACACTGGAGATGCAAAGAAACGCAGTGCAAGGAGGACCAATCGATGTTAAATAAGAACTTAAAGACAATCAGAAATAACAAGGGTTTTACTCAAGAAGAGCTTGCAAACAGACTTCATGTAACAAGACAAACGATATCAAAATGGGAGAAGGGATATTCGGTCCCGGACGCGGACTTGTTATCAAAGCTTGCAGATGAATTAGATGTTTCCGTAAGCGAGCTTCTTGGCAAAGAAGAGATTCCGGCAGAGGAAACAGATTCACTGTCCAATCAACTCGCACGGATTAATGAACAACTGAGCATAAGGAACAGACGAGCAAAGCGTGTCTGGAAGGCTGCAATTGTGCTTGCTATAGTATTTTTCCTAGTAATTCCGGCCGTAACTATATTAGGTAATATGATGTGGAGTTCAAACCTGGATGGCGCGGATACGGGTTATGCCGGACGGGTGGAATATACCTGCACCCTTGATGGCGAAAAGTATATATATAGCATTGAATACAACGAACAGTATCAAATAACCGCCGGTGGAGGAGATTCTTTTGTGGCGGATCATGCCGATGTAGAAAACTATGATGATGCACATAAAGCGGCGGCTGCAATTGAGGATTATTTTAGAAATCACGGAGGGACTGCAGAACAAACCGAAGTAAAGGGGTTGGAATTAGATTAATCCGCGATAAAAATATAATCGATTAGGTTCGGATAGTCCATACGGTGGTTATGTTGTCAGCTGGAGCAGCCCCGGTGTTAACGGGGATCCATTGTTCATAAATATTGGAGCAGACTACCCGGATACTTCCCGGCTAACCGTTGTCATTTGGGGAGAAAATTGAAATCACAGACCCATATGATTTACTTACGTATGAAGAATTCATAGAAGCATATGAAAATCAATAAAAGCCAATCAATAAAATCTCCGCTTTAATACAGCTCCCGGTCAAAGCACGCAATTCTAATTATGTTGTCTAATATTTGTGCGTACAATCTTATATGTCTAGAAATTCGAAGGCAGTTCACGCTTTTTGACTGAAAACGTAGATTCGACGTGAACGCAATTCGCTGCTTTTACAAAATTCTAATTTTGAAACGACGGATTATCACCGGCGATTCACGCCAAAATGAGGCTTCCCTCCAAAAAGCGTGAACTGTTCTCAAAAGGGTGACCTGCACACCGGAAATTCCACGGCAAAACCGTGTATAACAAAAAAAGCTTCACGCTAATCAGCTAAAATTGTAAAATTAGCGTGAAGTCGTTTTGAATTTCTAGACTTATTTTATTATATCTACTTAGCAAATTCTAATTGTCAAACAAACGCCGGCGCTCCGCCCGCCATCCCATGTTGACTGCAGCCATGAGATATTTGTACTGCTTCGGATACTTGTCGGCAATTCCTTCCAGCACCTCTTTCTTGCTGTCAAAAATAGTGTAGATTGTCTTCTTGCTGATTCCAAGCTTCCCGCCCGGTCAATAGACTTCGTTATTTTTTTGATAAAATTTCCCCGGAATTCTGTGGCTTTTCCGACTCATTTTGTACTATAACCCTTCAATCATGCATTCCATAACCTATGATGTATAGCAATTTCAAGGGTTTCCGCTTGTTTGCAGACATTTTTTAATGTATATTCATATTACAAAATGTAAATATTTTAACACAGTATTCGAGCTATGGAGGAATTAATATGAAAATCTTAGGCGTATCCTTGGGAACCAAAAACGGAAATAACGACACCATGTGCCGCGTGGCTCTGGAAGAAGCTCAGAAGATGGGTGCTGAAATTGAATTTATTCACCTGTTTGACTGGGACATCCAGACTTGCTCCGGCTGCGTTGCATGTTCCAGAGGTCTGGTAACCGGCAAGGGCATGGTATGCACCCGCAAGGATGATTTTGCAGCACTGTATGAGAAGATGGTTGAGGCAGACGGTCTCCTGTTCGTAGACCCGATTTACGAATCCGGCGCATCCGGTCTCTTCCACATTATCACCGACCGTATGGGTCCGGGACACGATACCGGTCTGCTCTTCGGCGCAAATATGCAGATGAAGGAAGCCGGCAAAGAAGGTCTTCCGGACAGACTCTTCCGGCAGAAGGCATGCTCTTTCGTAGGCATCGGCGGATCCGACTGGGCCGTTCGTGTTGAGACCGACCACGCAATGCTGGCAATGAGCCCGGGCTGGAAGGTTATCGACAACGACTTCTTCTCCTGGTCCAAGGACGTAATCATGCAGGATGACAAGGTAGAGCGCATGAAGGAAATCGGCCGCAACCTGGTGGAGGCAGCACAGCAGATTATCGAAGACAATGCAAACTGCCACGAATTCCCAATCGCAGAGCTGACCGAGAAGTCCTACTGGAAGGGTAAGGAAGGTGCATGTCCGCACTGCCAGGGCAATGCGTTCTACATCTATCCGGGTACCACAACCGCAGAGTGCGAGCTGTGCGGCCTGCAGGGTACTCTGAAAATCAAGGATGGCGCGTTCAAGCTGGAGTTCGACCCGGCTACCGAATGGCACGCTCACGATACCATCTCCGGCAAAAAAGCCCACGGCGACGATATCTTTGAGAACGAAGGCCGTCTGATGAACCTGTACAAGGATCCGGAGTTCAAGGCTCGTAAAGCACACTACACCGCAGTATGCGAACCGACTCCATCCCCATCCAAGAACAACTAAGCAAACACCTACCTATAACACACATACCTTTCGAAAAAGGATGCTGCTTCGGCGGCATCCTTTTTCTTCGTTCTATTTCGTTCTATTCTAAAAACAATTTCGGGTTTTTCTTGTCTAACGGTGTGTCCGAGGTATAGAATACAAGAATTATAATTATATATACGCTCGAAAAAGGAAGTGTTTTAAATGAAAAAAGAAAGCCGAAATCAGGCTCAACTGAAAGAAAACGAAGCCATCGCCATGCGGGTGTCCGCCCGCAGCATGGCACTGAATATCGTTCTGACCGCATTCAAACTGGTTGCGGGAATCGTCGCCCACTCCGGCGCCATGATTTCCGATGCCATCCATTCCGCGTCGGACGTCATCAGCACCATCATCGTCATGATCGGCGTCAAGATGGCGGGAAAAGCCCCGGACCGGAATCACCCCTACGGGCATGACCGCTTCGAATGCGTGGCCTCCATCGTGCTGTCCGTCATGCTGGGACTCACCGGCGCCGCGATTGGCATTGAGGGTCTTCGGAACATCGTGGGCAGCAGCTACCTGCACCTCACCGTTCCCGGCAAACTGGCCCTGGCTGCGGCCGTCATCTCCATCGTCACCAAAGAAGGCATGTTCTGGTACACCCGAATCAATGCAAAAAAAATCCGCTCCTCGGCTCTCATGGCCGATGCCTGGCACCACCGCTCCGACGCCCTGTCCTCGGTGGGAAGTTTCGTGGGTATCCTGGGCGCCCGCCTGGGTTTTCCGATTATGGACCCCCTGGCCAGCGTCATCATCAGCTTCTTTATCCTAAAAGCAGCTTTCGACATCTTCCTGGACGCCATCTCCAAGATGACCGACCACGCCTGTAGCGATCCGGTGGTCAACGCCCTCCGAAAAACCATCCTGGCCGTTCCCGGTGTGGATGGCATCGACGTTCTTCGGACACGGGATTTCGGTTCCATGATCTACGTGGATGTGGAAATCCAGGCACAGGGTTCCCTGACCCTGTACGAAGCCCACGATATCGCCCAGCAGGTACACGACGACATCGAACAGGATTTCCCAAATGTAAAACACTGCATGGTGCACGTGAACCCGGCGTAGAAATTGAATTCGCGTAAGCAAATAGGGGGTTGCCAAGCAGCCCCCTATTTGTCTGAAAGGACCGGTGATATCGGTCAGACGTGGGATTCTCGCGAAAAGGTTATTTTACCCTTACGGATTTCTTTACGCTCCAAGATGTAACTGCCTTCTTGCCGCCAATAGTCTTGTATGCTCGAACGCGAACATAGTATTTCTTCTTGGATTTCAGCTTCTTGATGGTTACATTAATTGTTGCTCCGTTTTGTTTCTTTGCATTATTTCAATCCATACTTTTCAAATAGAGCTTCGACATATGTTCCTTGCGCACACTTCTTACATAACTTAGTGTAGCCATGCAAAACAGCGTGCGAAAACGGCACCAGATTTGCATATCCGCTCCCACAAAATCTATTCGCATGTATTGTTTTTCCGGAATCCGTAACGTATACGAAATCACACGCTTTTAAGAGAGCTTCGACATCATTCTTTACATCGCGGCCCAAATTTACTTTTGTAGGATATTTCTTGTGATCAAAGTATTCGAAAATGTTCTTTTTAATCTCGTCGTTCATAATTAATCCTCATCTAAAAATGCTACTTCCTCAATTAATACATCTCTCAGGGTACGAATTTCCGCTTCTGTTAACGTGCATCCCTTAGAACATTTCGAGTGGTCTTCATTCCACTCTCTTAAGTCATATTTTGGCTCTGCACCATTCCAACTCACCCGATTAAGTTCCTTCTTCCATCCTTTTGTCCCTTCAGAGAGAACGCCTATGTTATTAATAATCTCGTACTTAATTTTCTTATCAGCCATTTTATTTCTCCTTACGCTTTGTCATTATTCTCCAAGCTCTTCTATGATTTGTTGCTAATGTCCCTCTTTTCTCATAGGCATAGGGATAACCTATTTCTTGAATAACTTTCTCTTCTTGCAATTTGCTTTCCCTATTGGAGATAACCCAGATTATGTCACTGCTTTCCGTATTATCAATATACTCAAACCCATAATCCTCCAATGTCTTAATAATCGAAGTTGATTCACTCCCCTCTTTCGCTTTTCTTTTCGCAGCCTTTTTTCGTCTTTCCGATTTTAATACGCTTTCAAATCCTTCCATTACTATTTGTTCAGGTTTTTCCCGAGTTTTGTTGACTGGTTCTTCCACTTTATCCGGTTTCGGAATATTTGATTTTGTGTCTGTGCCGTTACCTCCGTTATCCTTTCTTCTCTGAGTTTTAGATATTTCTGTTTTCTGCTTTGTTGTCTCCACAGTAAGTGGTTTTGTATTAACTTCTTCTGGGACATTGTCTGGAACGACACTCTTAGGATTGAGCGCCATTTCTATTACTTTTTCATTACAGTCCTCCGTATCGCCAAAAAGAATAATCTCTGCCTTTCTTACTACTCTTTTCCAAAGGTTTGTTTTTCTTGATTCTGAGTTTTCGACATTCCTTTCTTCCGGCTCTATCCCGTAGGCAGTTAGCTCTGAAATAACTCTGTTAATCGTTTCTTCCGGTTTTCTATAATATTCACTACCTCTGATTCGAATAAATCTCCACCCTAAGCGCTCAAGTATGGTCTGACGCTCCATGTCCTCACGTATCTTTGCTTCTCCACTGTGCCATTTCTCGCCATCACATTCAACAGCAACAGTCTTTTTGCCGCATACCGCCACCATATCTAATCGGTACGCCCCCACTTCCCATTGCTGAACAAGATGATATCCACGATCAGTTAGAGCCGTCGCTACGGCCGCTTCGAAAGGAGATTCAGAATGCGCTTCAAGTTCACTATGGATTATATTCGATGCTTGTGGATTAATCGAATAATCAATAAGCATCTTGCGAATATCTCCGGGCTTCAAATCAGCAGATGAATCAAGTGAATCGACAACCCACAATTGATCTCTCGCCCTACTTGCCGCAACGTTATACCGTTTTCTATAAGTATCATCAGCGCCATAATTTTGCATTTTCATAGGCCCATGCCCTGTGCCGCTATCCACCAGGCTAAGGAATATTACGTCTCTTTCATCACCCTGAAAATTTGCTGAATTCCCGCACAGGATCTGTCTTTTTTTAATTTCTTTTGGGCTAATTTCTTGTTCAATAATGCGTGATATAACTCGTACTTGCTCATCTCCCAGTAGCGATATTACTCCGAAGCTTTTATTTTTATATTCCGGTTCTTCCATACATGCCTTCATTAGAGCAACAATAGCCTTCGCCTCATTACTATTTGCTTTTTCATGCCTTTGTCCATTTTTTACACGGTAATTTACAACCGCCGGCAAAAGGTCACTGCTGCTTGCATCTCTAAGAGGTTTAATCTTGTAATCATATGACAACATATTGCTGAAGCCAATAATTTCCGGTACACATCGGAAATGTTCTCTTAGCATCAATGGTTGAAATGTCGTTGCTGCAATATCATAAATTGACGTCTTCGCATTATACAAATGTGAATTTGGTATTTTATCCTTTATGTACATCTGTTCTAGGTCTGATATTTTATTGACCTCAACCCCAACTGCCATAGGGCTAACTTGCTTATCATCACCTACAATTATTAGTTTTTTCCCCATATAGAGAATTGCCAATGACGAAATATCTGACTGACTAGCCTCGTCAATAATTATAACATCAAATTTGTTTTCCTTCGGGTTAAGACTCTCAAGAGCTCTGTTAATTGGCATAATCCATCCCGGAACTGCATCTTGACACTGTGCCATCAATTCTCGCGCCTTCTTCTTTAACGCAGGTGCCTGCTTTCCAGTGCCTTTTCCTATTTTCTTCACGGTTTGTTTCCAACCAACCAAAGCTTGTTTCATGTTGATATCCGTTTCTGTCCTTTTCAAAAGATGATACCAACCACTCTTCTCTGCATATCGTGCAGTTGTTTCTCTATAATCTTTGCTAAGTCTAATACTCTCAGCTTGAAGTTCAGAAAAAGTTTTTTCGATTATTCCCTGCACAATTTCGTTTAGTTGCTTCCATTTCCAAGCGTCCTCGATATCACTAGGACAAACGCCTTTCCCATGTATACCCTGTCTATTTTCAATAGCATTTGCCCATTCAGGCGCAACTGGCTTAAGCAGTTTAATCAATTCTTCTCGTTTGCTTTTTAATGTGTATTTTTCGTACATGCTTTCCAGATTGGCATATGCCGCTGCATACCACTCACAATTTTCTTTTTCAATTGCCCGAACTACATTTGAGCAAATGCAGCTAGATGGCCTTTTTCCTGACAGCAGTATTTTCTTTATTTTGCCTACTGTACAACAACAACGAGAAACGTACAAAGATTCTTCTAGAACATCGCAAATTGCAGGAATTACATTTTCCACTGCATATAAAATCTTATTCGTTTTCTGAAAAGCTGAATCAAAAGTACTATCCATAAATAGAACTTTAGGATCAATGCCTATTTCCATCAGATTCTCTAATAGCGGCTGATATGATTCAGCATACCAATCCAAATATTTTTGAATATCGGGAATCCATTTTCTCGCAATTTGTTCTGGCTCGGATTCATTTAGTTTAAAAAATTCCGGTACCCCATATTCACCTAAGAGTTCATTCCAATATCCTGCACATACACTTCGCTTCTTATTCAGTTCAATATAATTTAGAACAATGTTGCATTCCTTTGCAGATTGAATCGGTTTATCGTTGATTTTTACATACTCTAAAGCAGCGCCATATTCTTTATGCATCATCAGTGCCAATTTTCCGATTTTTCCTTTTTCAGCAAAATACAATTTTAAAGCCTTGAATGTATTTTCATGTTTTTCTAATTCCTTTGAATCAACACATTGAACAGTTGAACCAAACTGTTCAGTCATTATCGATTCCGCAAAGGAATTTGTCTCTTCGATTTGCTCAATTAAGACTTCCCAACGATGGCGATAACTTCCACCACG
This sequence comes from uncultured Clostridia bacterium, assembly GCA_934234035.1. Classification (GTDB taxonomy): domain Bacteria; phylum Bacillota; class Clostridia; order Peptostreptococcales; family Anaerovoracaceae; genus Mogibacterium_A. Next base: position 18,553 of record CAKQHH010000029.1, read on the forward strand.
TTCACCATCAGCAACGACTGCCGTCATCCATTCTTCATTCTTATTAAAAGAGGACAAATATACTCTTAAATCTTCCATATCTTCTAATTCCGGATAAGAAATTAGAAGTGTTCCAAAATCACCCTCTACTTTTACAACTTCTTTTTCAATATTATTCTCAATTCGCCAATGATTATCATTTGCG
>CAKQHH010000030.1 GCA_934234035.1 uncultured Clostridia bacterium
TCGGGAATCGCATAAGCAGACTGGATATAATAGCGCTTGGAACCCTGGTTGCAGACAAAATCAATTTCCAGCTGTTTACGGATGTTGGCGCCTTTCTCATTGGTTTCATACTGCATGATGACACCCTCATCCACATTGAAGCCCCTCATTTTCAGCTCGTTAAAAATAATATTCTCCATGCTGTGAGTTTCTTCAATCTGACGGAAATTCAACCGGGCATTGCGAAGCCCCATATCCGTAAAATAATACTTTACCGGGGTGTCAATGTATTTCTTTCCCTTCACATCATATCGAATTGCGCTGTCAATCAGGAAGGAATCACAAAGATAATCAATGTACCGCTTGATTGTGGAATTGCTGATTTTCTTTTTCTTAACCGTTTGAAATGTCGCGGACAGTTTCTGCGGATTAGTCAGAGAACCAATCGCGGAGGACAGAATGTTTAAAAGCTCTTCTAATTCTGCTTTGTTGCGAATATTATGCCTGCCAACGATATCCGAAATATAGGTTTCCTCAAAGAGAGATTTCAAAAACGCAATTTTCAATCCGGCGTGGTAAATTCAAGTACCCAGCAGCTGTACTTCATCAAGCAATACATAATACTCGTCCGTAACCGGTTTACAACTACCGTATTTAAGATTTTTGCGGTTTCCCGCAAAAATCTTAAATAGCCATACTTATCAAAATCCGGAGACAGGTGCCAGCCGGTCAAAATTTACTTTCTTAAGTCATCGTACACGCCGGAGATGTCCTGCCGAAGCGCTTCAATCCGGTGGATGCTTTCGTGCAACTCAGCGATGAGCGATTCTTCTTTTTCGGCAATTCGCTTCTGCTTTTCCGGGTCGATGGCATCGTATTGCAATTCGCAGAGCTGCTTTGGGTTAATGGCAAAAATCATACTGCCGGTCTGTGCAACGCTGAGGCACAAGTTGCCGTCATCACTGTCGAAGAATGCTTTTAGGTAATATGGCTCTAAAGTGTCGTTGCATCTTACGACAATGAGATTCCCCGTCGCGATAATATTTCGATCCTGGATATTTTCCGCAACGGCCGTGCTGATTTTGGTTCCCCGGGCGGAGATAATTACATCGCCGTCTTGCAGCATGTATTTCTTGTACTTTTCAATTTTGTCAATATGCACTTCCACAAGCTCTTCATCCATGTAGCCGTTGCTGATGTTGGCCAGATTCAGGAGATAGCCGTTTGGCGCCTTGCCGCCGAGATTCGACATTTCTTTCTGCTTATCGGACGTAATCTGAGCCCCCCTGAAAATGTCTCGGGTTCCTTCGGAAAGCTTCCGGGCGTTGGTAAAACAAACTTTTTCATCCAGAACGTACCGCATCGGGTCGAAGGAGTAGGTGTTATCCGCAATCGTCCGAGGCGCAACTTCAATATAGTCGTCGGAAGGACGGTTTTCGTCCTCAAGATTTGCACCACCGTTAAAATACAGGTCCAAGATGCGGTCCCTTTCGGTGTTCGTAAGCACATTTCGGAATTTTATTTTTTCATAATAAGAAGCGGCGTTCACCATCTTGATGCGATCGTTGTTCTCACTCAACACCAGCATGGCGATTTGGATGCCGGTATTCATGAGCAGGCCTTCCGGCAATAAAACGACGCCTTCCAGCGTTCCCGATTCCAGTAGCTCTTTCCGGAATTCTTTTTCGGATTCCAGATACAACAGGCTTGCTCGGATGAAGGCAATTCCTTTGCCGCCTTCCTTCATCATCTTTCGCATTGCCCGGATGTACGCCCATTCGGAAGAGTGAACGGAAACGCGCTTTGCTGTTTTTTCATCAAACAATCCGCATGACAGAAGCTGCTTGGATTCGAGCCGCTGCTTTATCGGCATGTGGCAGAAAACGGCATCGTACTGTGGGAGTTCCGGATTGCGAAAATCAATATCGAATACGTCTTCACAGCGAATGTTGTTCATATCCCGATTCAGAATGAGCATTTTCATTCGGGCCACGATTGCGTCCTCTTGTTTGATCTCTATGCCGTGAAGCTCGCCGGCTTTTTCGTGGATTGCGGTTTCGGTCAGAAATACACCTTGGCCGCAGCCGATATCCATTACGGTTTTGGATTCGGAAGGGGCAAAAACCGCTGCGGCGAGTTTCTCGATATCTCCGCTTGTATACGACCCGTAGATTTCATTATCCCGATTCCGGTAAGCGCTCACAAAATCAGGCACATCGATGTCCTCGATGGTGTCTAGGGTTTCCCGAATTCTCCCTGCGTCTTCTTCAGCGGCAAACAGGTCGTGGAAGATGAAAGAGAGAATGTCCCGATGTTCCGGACACACTGCGGTATTTAATGTTTCGTGCGCTTCCGAAAGCGCATCCTGTGCCAATGCGTCATCGAGAACTTCTCGTCTAAACATTCGATTCAATGCGAGCACACCGAATGTAATTTGGTTCTGAATGACCGGATCGATATTTTTCAACATGATAGACCTCCTAAAAATATGCTTGGTATTTGATAACCTAAATTTAGCACACGCGACTGTGGTCGTCAAGAACTTTTTTTGGTATTTGATAACCTAAATTCTACAAAGCGACGTTTTTTGCCTTTACGGATTTTTCAATAAATACTATAATTAAAGCAATCACCTGTTTCGGGTAATTGGGGAAACAGTATTTACCCAATTTGAAAAGCTTTCGACGGACAGCACCGGCAGAAAATCATACTGAGTTGATAGGAAACCGCCGTTAAACCGCCGTTAAAGTGCCGGATACTGTAGGAAGAATGCCGGATACTGCCAATAAAGTGCCGGATACTAAGAAAAAATGCCGGATAGTTTAGGCGGAGTGCCGGATACGACGTTTGAGAGAAGCATACAGAAGAATAATAATCAGCACAAATAGCACAACACAAAGGAGGTACACATGGCGAAGGAATGTTCTATATGCGGAAAGAAATTGGGTTTCCTGTCGGGGAAAGTGGCGGTATCAGATGGAATCGTTTGCGATTCCTGCTGGTTTGCCGCGGGTCTGGATTTGAGCATTAATTCCATGATGACCTCGAACACGCGTACCGTGAACCAGCTCCGGGACATGATTGAAATCGAGGTGCTCAAGCGGGCGGCGGAGCTGACGGGACGGACAGATCTGGCGGCAGCGGCCCCGCAGGCAGAGGTTCCGGCAGAGAAGACCCCGGCGGTAAAAACAACACCGGCGCGTAAGGCGGGGGCGACCGATGCCAAACCGGTGGACATCATTCTGGAAGTGGGTAAGGACCGGAAGGTGAATTTCCAATGCGTGGGACAGCCGGTCATCAACCTGGAAGATTTGATTCAGGGCAATGAGATGATTATCGGAGATGGTTTCATCCTTAACCAAAGCAAAGAAACCTTGCCGGACGTTCGAATCGCCTGTGAATTCCAGCCGGCCATTGTGGACCCGGGACTCCTGTACTACGAAGAGGGTACTTTTACCGCAGGCGTGGAAGGAAAATTCGAAATCGACGACCCGCCGGTGAACCTGGAGGAATACGCGAAAATCAAACGCACCCGGAACGGCAAAATCCGTTTCACCCTGTTCATGGGAGAGCAGGAGGTGGGCACCGCGGAGTGCGGCATGCGGGTGAAGCCGGCGCCGGAAGAGGAAATGCAGAAATACATGAAGTCGGTGATGTACGAGACGGAAAAGAATGCCTCCGGTCCGGTGAACGTGTTTTTATATGCCCGGGCGGACGGAACCTTCGACGAGGACCTGATGCGGCGGCCGGACCTGCTGTACGCCATGTACGCCAACGGTCAGGAGCAGCTGATCGGGGACGTGTACGTGGCCAACGAAACCGGCAAAAAGCTCAAGAACATTCAGTTTCGGGCGGATTTTACGTCGGATATTCTGGAGCCGGTGGATGTTTTTCTGGGGGACGTGCCGGCGGGGGAGAACATCGTCTTTGAGGTGGACGACCCGGCCATCAACCTCCGTAAATTAGAGCAGATTACGGAAATCGAGACCTGCACCGCCACCTACACCCTCACCGTGAACGGCAAAAAAGTCTCGGAGGCCTGCGGCCGTGTGACGATCTGTCCGTACGATCAGTGGAACGGCGCCCTGGTTCTGCTGCCGGCCTACATGACGCCGAACCATCCGGATATCATCGGGCTCCTGCAGCAGGCGGCGCGCTGGATGCAGAAGGAAGGCATGAACCCGTCCCTGGAGGGCTATCAGGGCGATGCCAAAAGGGTGGAAGAGATGACCATGGGCGTGTACAACGCCATAAAAGAAGCCGGCATCATCTACTCGAATCCGCCGGCCAGCTTCTTCGGACCGCAGCGGGTGCGTCTGGGGGAGACGGTGATGCAGCAGAAATTTGCTACCTGCATGGACATTACCGTGCTCTTCGCTTCCTGTCTGGAATCCTTTGGGCTCCACCCGGTCCTGATTACGGCACCGGCACATATTTTTGCCGGCGTGTGGCTGACTTCCAAAGGCCGTTGCAGCGAACCGGTTCTTTCCGATACGGCGCAGCTGCGGAAGCTCATTAAGGAGGGGAAACTGGTGGCTTTGGAATGCACCGCCATGACCCTGGGAAAGAACCTTTCCTACAAAGAGGCGAGGAAGGAAGCGGAAGAAATCCTGAAGGCGCTGGACGAAAACAAAATCCCGGATAACGATTGCATCGACGTGCAGCTGGTGCGGAACATCGGCATCCGGCCGATTCCGATGCGCCGAAATCCGGCCGGCGTCATCGCGGAACCTTCGGTAGAAGCGCCGGCGAAAGCCTCCGGCGAGGCGCCTGCTGAGACCGCTGAGAAGGCACCTCGCAAAACCCCGGCGAAAGAAAAGCCGGCGGTCCCGGAGATCTCCGAAGCCATTGAAGCTGCAGCTACCGTCAAAACTCCGGCCGCCGCAGCTTCCGCGGAACCTCTCCGCTACATTCGGGAAGAGTACCGCGTGTTCGAGAAAGACCTCTCGCAGATTACCATCGATAATTTCTACGACCGTCAGACCAAAAAGCTGATCAAGGAGGCCATTTCGGAAATCGTGCAGGTGGAAGGTCCAATCAGCCAACCGGCCCTGATTCGCACCCTGATTAATTCCACCGGTCTGGGCAGAGCCGGCAAAAACATCTCGGAACACCTAGATAAGCTGGTGGCAACGGCGGACGTAAAAATCACCCGCCAATCCGGGGTTCGCTTCCTGTGGAATCACGGTTCGAATCCGGCAGACTATCACACCTTCCGTTTCCGGGAACAGCGGAATACGGAGGACATCTGCAAATACGAACTGAAGAATGCCGTGTGCTGCCTGCTTCAGGAGAACGGCCCTATGACCAAGGAGGAAATTACCAAAGCCATGGTGAACCTTCTGGGATACAGCCGCTCCAGCCACCGAATCGAGGAATGCGCGGCGGATGCCATCAAGGCGGCCCGGGAGTTGAAAGCCATCGAGCAGAATGAGCGGAAGCAGTTTGTAGTGCGTTGAGGAGTAAAAGATGAATGAATATACCCCACCTTTCCAAATGACGGAAGAAATCACCAATTTGATTATTGAAATCGGAGAATACGTTGGATCCATTTCAACATATGAATCGCTGCATGCGAATCCTGTTTTGCGGCGGGAGAATCGAATCCGATCGATTCACTCGTCGTTGGCCATTGAACAGAACACATTAACATTAGAGCAAGTAACAGATATTGTGAATGGGAAACGGGTTCTGGGACCTCCGGAGGATGTACGGGAAGCAAAAAACGCGTATGAAGCATATGAGCTTGCATCACAACTAAATCCATATGATGTTAGAGATTTGCTGAAGGCACATAAGATTATGATGGGAGGACTTGTTCGTGAAGCGGGCATCTTTCGGTCAAATAATGTAGGAGTCTATTCCGGAACCGAACTGATTCATGCAGGGACTCCCGCAAATTACGTGCCGGAAGTAATGGAGCAGTTATTTTCCTGGTTGAAAAAATCAAAGTACCATCCGCTGGTGAAGAGTTGTATTTTTCACTATGAGTTTGAATTTATCCATCCGTTTGCGGATGGAAACGGTCGAACCGGTAGGTTATGGCAATCGCTGATTTTACAGAAATGGAAGCCCTTTTTTGCATGGCTGCCTATAGAGACTTTGGTTCATGAGAATCAGGAAGTATATTACAATGCGTTGCAGACGGCAAATAATATGGGGGAGTCAACTGTTTTTGTAGAATTTATGCTTGAAATAATTCGGGATGCTTTGCGAGAAATTGAAACTCAGAATACGAACGAAGAGAATGCTACAGCAGAACAATTAATGGATGAAAGCAATGTTAAAGGCGGTCTTGTTGTAAATGAAGAAAGAATTTTAAAACTGCTAGAGCAAGATGGGCATCTTACCGCAAATGTATTGGCAAGCACACTTGGAATTACATCCAGACAAGCACAAAGAATCTTGGCGAAGCTAAAAAAAGCGGGAAAAATTGTTCGCCATGGAGCTAGTAAGAACGGATGGTGGGAGGTCCGCTAGGTGTAGATTGCTTTTCGGAGGCAGGTTTTAATTGCATGGTGCCGACATGCTCATGTCGTAGTAAATGTCGTAAGAAATGTCGTAGCAAATGTCGTAAGAAAATAGTTCGCAACTTTTTTCCGCCGCATAGCGTGCGGGTTTGGCCCGGTCGACAAGGCGGAAAGGGACCGGGCAAGAAGGGGCCGGCCCGGGAGGAGATGATAAGAATTGACGACGAACGGGGAACGATGGGGACGTTCGTCGTTAATTCTTTTCCTTTTGGAATGATGATGTGAAGAGCTGAGCGGAGGCCGGGCCTCTGCTCAGCTCTTTTCACTTTGGAATTAAGATGAAGAAAAGCGATGCGGGAAGGCCGGTGGGCCTTCCGCATCGCTTTTCATCTTTCATCAGACGGCGGCCCGGGACTAATTTGGGACGCCGGCCGAAAACCCTCCGGGACTTGGTGCACCGGAAACGGAGTCACAAGGGTTTGTGGGATTTTGTGGACCAAGCCCGTGCCGCCTGCCGGCCGGAAACAGTGTTGTTCTAATAGAATTATCTGTATTCCAGACGCACAATCCCATATGCCTAGAAAATTAAGGGCGGTTCACGCTATTTGACAGAAAACTCGAAAATAGCGTGAACCCAATTTGCCGATTTGGCAGAACTCTAATTTTGAAGCGACGGATTATCATTGTCAGTTCACGCTAAAAATGGGAGGCCCCTTCAAAAAGCGTGAACTGTTTTCCGAAGACTGGTTTGCACACAAAGGATTACAGGGTGAAACCGTGTATCGCCAAAAAATGATTCACGCTAATCAGTCCCAATTGCAAATTGCAAAATTAGCGTGAACTCACTTCAAAATTCTAGACATATTTAACTACGTGGGTGCACAAGGTCTCTAATTCCTGCCCCGGCACCGGATGACACGCACGCCAAGAAACCCGAAGTTTATAAATACCCGTTTTCGGTTTAAAAGCAAGCCGGATGATAATAAATGTGTACTGAAGGGGAATTTTTTTTGTGGTACAGTAGGTGCACAAAGAGGCGGGGCGGCAACTGCAAACCGCGCCGGCCGCCGCCGGAGGCGCGGGACACCCGGAGGGTTACAAGGGCGGCGCGGGAATGGAAGGCGCATAGCAAAAGGCGGCGCCGGCGGGTGCGGAGCGAGAGGACAAAGCGATGAGATTGAAACTGGTGATGAAGGATCGGGAATATCGGGATGCGTTGGCGGAGCGAATTCGCCGGAGCCGGTGGAACCTGTACGTGATAATCGAAGATAATTTTCGGATGGAAGAGGATACGCTGCTGGTGACGGATGTGGGCGAAGGCAAGCTGCGGGAAGGCATGGTGCTGCTGAGCTCGGAGTGCCGGCGGGAGGTGGAAGGCAAGGGCCCCTATGTGTTGTTCAAGTATGCCGGCGTGGATGAATTGCTGACGGACCTGCGGCTGTGCGCTTTTCTCTGGACGGGAAAAGGAGATTTGCGAAGGGGCGAGGACCGCATCGTTACCGTGGGTGCGGTGGAGCGCACGGATCTGGGGCACCGGCTGGCGGAACAGGTGGCTTTGGAATTGGGAGAGGGTCTGGAAGAACCGGTACTGCTGCTGGATTTAACGTATTTTTATCGGGAGGGGCAGCCGGAAGAATCGGGGAATACCTTTCGGAAGCTGGTGTACTACCTTCAGAGCGGGAAGAACATTCCGGTGGAGGTGTTTTTTCGGCGGGAGACGGGGAACGTGTTTCGGATCCGGATGCCGCGGGGGATGAACGAGCTGATGCGGATTCCGGGAGCGGAGTGCTTGGAGCTGATTCGAGAGATGGGACGGTATTTTTCGGCGGTGGTGTGCAGCGTGGGGGATTGTTTCTCGGAGCGGAACATCGAGTTGATGAAGAATTCCGAGTGGTGCATCTACATGGCGGAGGAAGATATGCGGGAATATTTTCCGAAGACGTCGCTGGTGGTGCCGGAGCGGGCCGGGGAGATTCGGAATGCGGCGCGGCTGGTACAAGGAATTTTGGCGACGCCGTGAGTGCGGAACACCAGCAACGGCGGAGCACAATACAAAGGAGACAAGATGCTGAAGGAAGTGACGGAAAAGTACAGCCGGGAGCTGGATGGTTTTATCCGGGAATTGCGGAAGAAGTTGTCCCACTCGGAGGTGACGGAGGATGCGGAGCGGCTGCTGAAATATGTGGAGGATGAGTTTTTCGGGTCGGAGCTGGCCGGCCGGGTGGAGTACTGGGAGATTTGCGATATGGTGCGGGCGGTGTACCTTCGCCTCCGGAGCAAGTACGGAATCCTGCAGGAATATTTGGAGGATCCGGCCATCAACGAGATTATGGTGAACGGGCCGGAGCATATTTTTGTGGAGAAGAACCGGAAGGTACAGGCGGTGGACAATGCGTTCATTTCGGCGGAGGAACTGGAGGGAGTGATTCGCATGCTGGCATCGGACGTGCACCGGGAGATCAACGAAGCGAATCCCATCGTGGACGCGCGGATGCCCAGCGGGTACCGGATCAACGGGGTGCTTCGGAATGTGGCGCTAAACGGGCCGGCTCTCACCATCCGGAAGTTCGCAGAATCCATGATTACCATGGAGGAGCTGGTGCAGCGGAAGAGTTTGACGGAGGAGTGCAAGGAGGACCTGTGTGCGCTGACGGAGTGCGGATACAATATTTTTATCAGCGGCGGAACCTCCTCGGGCAAAACCACGATGCTCAATGCGCTGGCGTCCTACATTCATCCGGAGGAGCGGGTGGTGATTATTGAGGATTCCGCGGAGCTGCAGCTGAACCACTTGGAGAACCGGGTACAGATGGAGTGCCGCAGTGCCAATTCCATCGGGAAGGGGGAGGTGCGGATGGACCAATTGATTCGCACCAGCCTGCGGATGCGGCCGGACCGGATTATCGTGGGGGAAGTGCGAGGCGGGGAGGTTTTGGACATGATTCAGGCCATGAACACGGGGCATTCCGGGAGCATTTCCACCGGCCACGGAAATTCCATTCGGGGCATGCTGAACCGACTGGAGACCATGTACATGATGGGCGCCCCGGTGCCGGTGTACACGGTGCGGAATCAGATTGCCAATGCCATTGAGATTTTCGTGCACCTGAAGCGAGACGGCGATGGGAACCGGCGGGTGATGGAAGTGGCGGAGCTGGCGGGTTTCGACGGAAAGGAATACAACATCAATTATCTGTATCGTACCGATGGGGCGGGGGAACTGGTTCGAACCGGGAACGCGCTGCTGCATCGGGACAACCTAAAAAGAGGTGGCATGAATGACCGACTTTAGAATTTATGAAATGTCCCAAAAGGAGAACGCGTTGTTCTACGGGGTTTCCGGGGCGGTCGCCCTGCTCGTGGCCCTGTTGTTCTACCGAAACATCCTGTTCGGCGCGGTGATTATCCCCTTTCTGCCGCGGCTGAGAAAATTCGCCGTGGAGATTCTAAAGGAACGAAGAAGGCGGGAGTACCTGATGCAGTTCAAGGATTTCCTGTTCATCGCCGCCACTTCCATCGGCGCCGGGCGGTCCATGAAGGATTCCATCGAAGAGGCGATCCCCCGGATGGCGGATATTTACGATGAAGATGCTCTTCTGGTGCGGGAAATGAAACTCGTTCATCAGCGAATTGAGCACGGAAACGAAGACGATGTGGATGTGCTGGCGGATTTGGCCGCCTTGAGCGGGCAGGAGGATGTGATCGATTTCGTGACCATCTACGCCACCTGCAAAATCACGGGGGCCAGCTTAATCCGAGCCATGAACCAGGCCGCCATGGTGATCATCGACAAGATGACCATCGAGCGGGAAATCCGGGAGCTGATTCGGCGAAAGGAACAGGAAGGGCTGATCATCCTCCTGGCACCGGTGGTGGTGATTTGTTTTCTGAACCTGGCCTCGCCGGACTACATCGCCCCCATGTACGAAACCATTCGGGGGCGGCTGATTATGACGGGAATGATTGGAGCGAATATTGGAATTTATGAATTGGTGCAGCGGATTGTAAAGGTGAAGATATGAGTGAAAAAATAAAGCAAATCGCAGAATCGAAGGTCGTCCGGTGGATCCGGGAGATGCTTCGGCGGATTCGGGCGGACCCGGCGCTGCTTCGGCAGCTTTATGGAATTACGCTGGTGTGCGCCCTTTTCCTGGCTTCTTTTGTGATAAAGAGCGGTCTGGAATCGGGAAAATACATCGTGGACGGAAGTGGCAACGTGACGGGGATTCAGCGGCGGTCCCTCAATTCCTACGAGGAGTACCCCGTGCGGGTGCGGATTCAGGGAAAGGACGAGGTGCTGGAGAAGGAGGTGATTATTTCCAAGCGTTCTCTGAAGGAGATGGAGGAAAGCCGGAACGCCGGGAAGAAAGACCGGCGAAAGGAGGTGAAGCAGAACCGGGAGATGGAGCTGGGCCGGATTCTTTCCGACATCGAATCGTCTGCGGGCAAAAAGATTGAGTTTCCGTCGGAGCTTTCCGATGGCAGCCCCATCACTTGGCAGAAGGGAGATCCGGGGCGCAGCGAAGAGCTGACCATTCTTGGAATGTACTGTCTGTTGGTTGGAATGGTGCTCTACAGCCGCCTGGCTCCCCGCAAGAAGAAAAAGGGCGACGACGGACTTCTTCGAGGACTTCCCCGGTTCGTGAATCAGCTGGTGATGATGCTTTATGCCGGCGTGATTCTCAGCGATGCCTTTGACCGAATCTGCCAGAGCTATTCCATGATTCCGGCGGAGGCCCGAAGCGATTTCGAAAACGAGATGGTGGAGCTGTACCGCGCGCACCGGGATCACCGGGTGAGTACGGCCATGCTGCTGAATCATTTTGCGGGAATGCACAACGTAAAGGAAATGCTGCGAATTTCCACCATCCTGCTGGAAAACGAACGTCGGGGAAGCGACGTGGTGGAAAGTCTCAGCCGGGAGAGCCGATTTCTGTGGGAGGAGCGGAAAATCGTGGCGGCGGAGAAGGGCAAAGCCATCGATACCAAAATGGCCGGGCCCCTGGGCCTGCTGCTGATCCTGCTGATTGTGGTGACCATGGCACCGGCGATTCTGGTGATGTGAGGAAATGATTTGTTTGAAAGGGAGGTAATTGCGATGATGAAATTGTTGAAACAGAAGCGAGGCATGGAAATGGTGCAGGTGGCCATACTGGTGGCCATTGCGGTGGCCCTGGGAATTATTTTCAAATCCCAGATTACCGCGTTCGTTAACGAAGTGTTCTCCAAGCTGGACGCGGGCCAGTTCTGACCATGAAAGGGATTCTGAAAAGTCGCCGGGGAAATGAATTTGTGGAGGCGGCCGTGGCCATTCCCCTGATTACCGCAGCGGTATTGCTCATTCTAAATCTCTTTGTTTTCTATCTTAATATTTTGGCAACCGGGGTGAAAGGCCACAAGGAGGCTTGTCGGCGCTGGGATTCGGACCGGGAGGCGGTGATAAAAATATATCGGAAGAGCGAAAGCGTCCGGATGGCGCCGGCGGGCATTCTGCGGACGCGGCCGGAATGCCGGCTGGAAATTCGGTCCTATGAATTTAACGAGGATTTGTTGGTGCGAGCAAAGGAAGTGCTTCATGAAGAATAGAAAAGGCTCTGCCACCGTTCTGATGGCGATGATTTCGGTATCCCTTAGCATGGCGATTCTTTCTTCTATTATAATAATCCGGCAGATGACGCTGAACAGCATCTGCCGGAGCTACGGAAACGTGTGGACCCGGGGAATCCTGTCGGAATACGACCGGCACCTCCTTCGGGATTACGGCATCATGGGATTCTACGGAAACAATCCGGAGGTGGCGAAGAAATTGGAATATTACATGCACTATTCCCTGAGCAACCGGCTTCAGGTGCGCAGCCTGTCGGCTACGGCGGATCTGAACGGCTATGAGCTGTCGGCGCCGGAAAATTTCCGGAAAGCCATGGCCAACAGCTTCGGGACGGAGTCCCTGGAGGTGCTGCTGAAGAAGGAAAAAAGAAAGGACCGAGGGGACCTTGCGGCTCCGGAGAAGCCGGGGGATAAGGGCGCGCAAAAGACCGAGAACCTTCCCCGGGAAATCAAGAATCCGGTGGTGCTGCACACCCTGCCTTCGGCTCAAGGGGAAAGCTCTTTTTCCCCGGATTCGGTAATCGAAGCGCTGAAGTCCGGAAAATTCGTTTCCCCCGGCGGCGGGTCGGTAAAAAACGTCCCCATGGAAATTGTTTTTATGAGAAAGTACATGAACAGCTATCGCCGGACGGCGGACGGAAAGAAACATTACTTTCGAAACGAATGGGAGTACGTTCTCAAAGGGGCGGCGAACGACGAGACCAACCTGAAAAGCTGCCGGCGGCGCCTTTTCCTGATTCGGAACGGGCTGAATCTGGCCTACCTGTACAAGGATCCGGAGAAGGTGGAGGTGGTGACGGCGATTGCGGAAATCATCTCGCCGGGCCCCATGGGGGTGGTGACCCAGGGCATTCTCATGGAAGCCTGGGCGGCGCTGGAGTCGGAGAAGGACGTCGAGAATCTGCTGGCGGGCAGGCGGGTGCCGGTGATGAAAACCGCGGCCACCTGGAACACGGGCATTGAGGGAATCCTAAAGGACGAGGAGGTGCAAAAAAAATTAGACGAGGATTCCCGGAAGCTGCTGAAGGAGAAAGGGGGTGAGGTGTCGGAGGCTGCCGGGAAGTCTGCCGGAAAAGCGATAGAGGAAGGGCTGGATTACGAAGAGTACCTGATGATTATGATTCTGGTCCTGCCGGAGGAAACCCGGCTGCGCCGCCTCATGGACCTGGTGCAGATTAACATGAAATATCGGTATTACCGGGATTTTAACCTGGCGGAATATTACGGAGGGGTGAGTTTTGCGATTCATGTTAACGGAAAAAAATATGCGTACAGCAGAGAATATCGGTAAGGAGAGGCGAAAACCTCGGAACCTTTTCGCCGGCCGTCGGCGAAGAGATTGCCGGCGGGGGAGCTATATCGTGGAGGCGGCCATCACCCTCCCCGTGCTCCTCATCGCCATGATTGTGCTGTCCTCCATCGTTCTGTACTATTCCTGCATTGAGGACGCGGCGTTCATTACCGCCACGGAATTTCGGAAGGGGAGCATCGAAGCGGTGGTCAGCGAGGGGCAGCCCCTGATTCCGCTGGAGGTGGCCGAGCGAACCCGGGACAACCACCCCATCCTGGACTCTCACCGGATTCTGGATTACGGTTTTCGTAAGAACCGAAACGGCCTGAACGAGCTGATTTACTTGAATCTGGAGCTGGACATGAAAACCCGGAATCCCCTGGGAATCCTCAGCCAATCTCGGTACGATTCCGCGCTGATGACCCGGGCCTATGTGGGGCAGGTGCGAAACTGCAAAGCCATGACGGAGGCGGAATTCCGGAACGAGCTGGCGGACGGCGTCTTTATTTTTCCCCAGGACGGGGAGAAGTACCACAACAAGAACTGCACCTTCGTCCGGTCGGAGACCAAAGCCGTGGCGTTGACGGAGTCGGTAAAAAGAAAATACACCGGGTGCCGAGTCTGCCGGAGCAAGGAGGCGGCGTCCGGAACCCGGGTGTACGTATTTCCGGAATACGGTTCCCGGTATCACCTGTCCGGATGCCGGGTGCTGGAACGGCGGTGCATCGAAATCGAAAAGGACGTGGCGAAGGAGCGGAAATACAGCCCGTGCAGCAAGTGCGGCGGATAGGGATTTCTTGGTGCAAATTGCCCCTGCGGAAAAAACGGATTGCGGAAAAGAAAGGAGGACACTATGGATGAGCGGCTCAGCCGGCGGATTGTGGGCCATTCCATTCCGGAGTACATGATTGAAATTTTGATTCAGGATTATGCGGGAACCTTTCTGCGGATGGTGGTTTCTCGGAACGGGGGCGTCTACGACCTGTCCTACGAGCAGAACGGCTACCGGCGCTGCATGGCGCAGCGCCTTCCTTCCCCGGAAAAGTTCCGCCTGCTGGAGCTCCTGTACGATATAAATGAAGAGAACGAAAATCACCTGATTCCGGCGGAGCGGTACATGCTGGAGCCGGAATTGATCTATTGGAAGGATCACCGGATTAGCCGGAAAACCGTGCGGTTGTTGTTTTACCCCGATGTGAAGGGGGAGTCCTTCCTGCGAAAGTGGCTGATGCTGATTGAAAAAATATTGAATCCCGGCGTCCCGGAGGAGAAGGGACTGCTGGAACAGATGCGGTATCTCCTGCAGAAGAGCAGCGATCCGGAGAAGCTGCGGGACCTGATTCAGGCTGCCCGGATTCGCTGCGAAGGACCGGCGGAAGAATAACCGGCGGAAGAACAACCGGCGGAAGAACAGCGACAGGTTTGCAAAAATCAGTGGCAAAAAAGCCCTCATTCATATATAATCAATCTATTATGGATGTAGGAGGAAATCGGAAATGGAAATCATCCGCGCGGATCGGTCTGGCTTCTGTTTTGGCGTGCAGCGAGCCATCGATTTGACCATGGAACAGATTGAGAAAAATGAAAAGGGGGAGAAGCGTCCCCTGTACACCTGCGGACCGCTGATTCACAATCGGTCGGTAACCGGCGCCCTGGAAGAGAAGGGCGTGGGAATGATTCAGGACATCGAGGAAGCCTCGGAGGGGGATGTGGTGATCATCCGCTCTCACGGAGAGCCGGAATCGTTCTATCGCACGGCGGAGGAGAAGGGGGTTGCCCTGGTGGACTCCACCTGTGTTTTTGTGACAAAAATTCATGACATCGTTCACAAAGCCCATGCGGAGGAGAAGGGCATCATCATCGTGGGCAATCCGGAACACCAGGAGGTCATTGCCACCAACGGCTGGTGCGATTATCGGGGGCACATTCTGCAGGACCGAGAGGACGCAGGGGCGCTGGCGCAGGACCACCCGGAACTGTTTGAGGCGGGCCGGAAACCGGTGATTGTATGTCAGACTACTTTTAAGGTGGAAATCCTGGAAGAGATTCTGGATGTTTTTAAGGGCAAAAAATACGAATACGAGCTGTACAACACCATTTGCAGTGCGACGAGAGAGCGGCAGGATGCATGCCGGGATTTGGCCCAAAAAGTAGAATTGATGGTGGTCATCGGCGACCGGCACAGCTCCAACTCGCGGAAATTATTCGAAATCGCGAAAGAAAATTGTAAAAATTCAATTCTTATACAAGATATTTCAGATTTACAGTTGAAACAAGCCGCAAAATATAATAAAATAGGTGTAACCGCGGGTGCATCGACACCTGAATGGATAATTAAGGAGGTTATTGCTAGTATGAGCGAAAATGTCACAAACACCACAGAAAAGAATCCAATGCTGGATTTCATGGATGACATTGAGAATTCTTTGCGTCTGCCAAGACCGGGAGATGTTGTTGAAGGTAAGGTGCATCAGGTAACAGAAGATGAAGTCATTGTTAACATCGGATGCAAGAAGGACGGAATCCTGAAGAAGGCTGAAGTATCCCTGGAAGAGGGTCAGTCTCTGAAGGACGTTTTCCAGGAGGGAGACACCGTTCAGGCCAAAGTCATGAAGACGGACGACAACGATGGCGGAATTCTTCTTTCCAAGAAGAAACTGGAAATTAATGAGAATTACAAAGAACTCAACGAAGCCATGGAGAACAAGGAGACGCTCTCCGTTAAACTGAGCAAGAAAGTTAATGGCGGCGTAATTGCAGTTTACAAGGAAGTTACCGGATTTGTACCGATGTCCCAGCTCGCTGACACCTTTGTCACAGAAGAGAACGTCGATGATTTCATCGGCCAGACTGTTGATATCAAGGTTCTGAGAGTTGACAACAAGCGGAACAGAGCGGTATTCTCCAGAAAAGCTGTACTAGTTGAAGAGAAGCATAAGCAGGTTGCTGAAGTATGGGCAAACCTGAATGTTGGCGACATCGTAGAAGGTAAGGTTATGAGATTTACCGATTACGGTGCATTCGTTGACATCGGTGGCGTTGATGGTCTGCTGCACATTTCTGAAATTTCTTGGGGCAAGCTGAAGAACCCTCAGGAAGTTCTGAACATCGGAGACATCATCAATGTTAAGATTCTGTCCCTCAACGAAGAGAAGGGTAAGATTTCTCTGGGTCTGAAGCAGACAACACCGGAACCATGGTCTCAGGTTGGTACGAAATACCAGATCGGTGGAATCATCACCGGTAAGGTTGTACAGATCAAAGAGTATGGTGCTTTTGTTGAACTGGAAGCAGGTCTGGACGGACTGGTTCACATTTCGGAAATCGCAAACAAGAGAGTTGAGAACGTTTCCGACGAGCTGAGCCTGGGTCAGGAAATCACCGCAAAGATCATGGACATCGATTCCGACAGAAAGAGAATCAGCCTGAGCATCAAAGCTGCATTGAACAACGATGAAGCAGAGGAAGCACAGGACGAGGAATAGTCTGATTGTTCGAAAGGCCACCGTAAATGCACGGTGGTCTTTTTCCTGTTTTTTGAAAAGCGGCATTTGCATGGGGACGCCGGGACTCTTACCCTCAAATGCAAAAGCCGTATCGAAAGGAGAAAAAAGCGATATGAATATTCGTTTAGTTGCACTGGATCTGGACGGAACGACGATGAACAGCGACAACCGCCTTTCCGATTACAACCGAAAATCCTTGGAGGCAGCGGTGCAGGCGGGGATTCAGGTAGTGGTGGCCTCCGGCCGTGCCTTCGACGCTCTGCCGAAAGAAGTCTTGGCGATTCCGGGCCTTCAGTACGCCATCTCCTCCAACGGCGCCCATATCACCGATCTGACCACCGGTAAATTCATCTATTCCAGCTACATCACCCCCACCACGGTGGACCGGGCCATCGACCTGGCTGTGAAAGAGCACCTGATGGTGGAGGCCTTCTGTCACGGAAAGCCATATATTTCCGAAGCGCTTTACGAGGACATTCGGGTAAACGGCAGCGTCTACCGAAACAAGGAATACGTGATGACCACCCGCACCCCGATTCCGGATATCTTCGGTTTCATGCGGGAAAACCGGGAAATTCTGGAAAACATCAATTTCTTTTTTTATGGGGATGACCGCCTAAAAGAAATGCGCCCGAGAATCCAAGCTCTTCCGGATTGCAATGTGGTGTCGTCCGTGAAAAATAACATTGAAATCGGCGGAATCAATTCCAGCAAAGCCCACGCCCTGGAGATTCTGTCCCGGAAACTGGAAATTCCCCGGGAAGGGATTATGAGCTTCGGCGATGCGGGAAATGATATTCCCATGATTCGCTATGCCGGCATGGGTGTGGCCGTTGGCAACGCCTGGGACGATGTAAAGGCGGCGGCGGATTATGTGGCGGAAAGCAATGATGAGGATGGAGTGGGCCGGACCATCCGCCGCTTCGCCCTGGGGGAGAAACTGTAAGTTCCTTCCTTATAAATAGGATGTAATATGTAATGAAAAAACTTTGAATCGGCGGACGCTTCGGTCCGCCGATTCAAAGTTTTTTGGTTTTTGAAGGCCCGGCTGACAGGCCGGCCGGCTTCTCCTGAACCCGGCCTCAGGGACCTCCCGGTTTGCGCACGCCTCTTCTGAAAGCCAATGAAATCGGTTTTCGTACGCAAACCAAGGCCGGCTGGCCCCTCTCGAACCCGGCCTCAGGGGCTTCCCGGTTTGCGTACGCCTCCTCTGAAAGCCAATGAAATCGGTTTTCGTACGCAAACCAAGGCCGGGCGGTCCCTCCTAAACCCGGCCTCAGGGGCTTCCCGGTTTGCGTACGCCTCCTCTGAAAGCCAATGAAATCGGTTTTCGTACGCAAACCA
>CAKQHH010000031.1 GCA_934234035.1 uncultured Clostridia bacterium
AAAAATCGCCCGGGACTTGGTGCAAAGGAAACGGAGAAACAAGGTGCAGGGGGATTTCGTGCACCAAGTCGGCGCCGGCCCCGGAGGAAAAATCGCCCGGGACTTGGTGCAAAGGAAACGGAGAAACAAGGTGCAGGGGGATTTCGTGCACCAAGTCGGCGCCGCCCCCGGCGGAAAAATCGCCCGGGACTTGGTGCAAAGGAAACGGAGGAACAAGGTGCAGCGGGAATTCGTGCACCAAGTCGGCGTCGGCCCTGGCGTAAAAACCGCTCGGGACTTGGTGCAAAGGAAACGGAAGAACAAGGGTCAGCGGGTTTTCGTGCACCAAGTCCCCGCAGCCCCCCGGCCGGAGGCCCGCCACTTCGGCCAGCGGCCCCGCCGCGCCCGGTCGGCGGCCCGCCACTTCGGCCGGCGGCCCAATCACCGCACGCCTTCAGCCCCCTCAACCGGTATTTAAAAGTACTCATATGAGTACTTTTGTTTTTTCCCGGATAATTATAAAATTTATAGAATAGAATCTATTTTTTGCTGCGTGTAGATGTGCGATGGGCCGGATATGCGCACATACGGCATATTTGCCGGGTAAGAAAGGAGAATCGCCTATGAAACCTCACTTAGCAGGCTACCGAAAGAAGCGCAGCAGATTCGGTTCGGGGATTGTTACGCTCGTGATGCTGGTGTCCCTCTTATGGGGCGGCATGGCATGGAACGTGCAGGAAGCGAGCGCCGCTTCCAAATTCGACAATATCATGAATCCGGAACTGCCATCGGGTTTTAATGCCGATGATACCACGAATCCATATAACAATGGAAAGCAGAAGTTTTTGCTGGCGGAGAACAACGAGCTCACCGTATACAAATCCTGGGATGTGGGCAGCGACGAGACCGCTCGGAAGAACATGTGGGTATCCACCTTCGACAACTACACTCCGGGAGGAAGCATGAAGCTGATGGCCGGGGACAACGATGCGGATGCCCAGAATAAAGGCGGATGGAAGAGTGTCACAGCGGACACAAGTGCAAACGTAACCAAGCTCAACTATCTAGATGCTGTCGCTTTTGACCCGAACGGAACGGGCCGAAAGGACCACGTTGCCTATGTGGGATATTATCAGAAAGGCAGCAGCAAGGGCAACTACCTTCTGGTGTACGATACGGTAAAAAAAGAGTGGACGACCACCCAAGATTTGCCGGGGTTCGGTGATGCATCCGGCCTCAATTATCTCATCGCCCGGAACTTCTATTCCATTACTGCCGGAGACTACAACGGAGACGGAAAGGACACCATCGTGGTCTACAATCCGGCTGTCGACGGGAAATACGGAGTGACGGAATACAAGTACACGAAACCGGGAGCGTATGGCAAGCTGGAGCTTCAGGGGAATTCCAAGCGCATGCTTCACGGCGTGTATCGGGAATACTCCGATCTGGAAAACAGCAAAAATCTTCGGGACAAGCTGGGATGCAATCTGACCACCGGAGATTTTGACGGCGACGGAATCGATGACCTGGGAGTGGTTTCCTATGGTCAGGAATATTCGTCCGCGCCGAAGGATGCCGATTACCGGCTGTACACCCCAATGGTGGCGGCGGTATTCGGAGAGGACCGGCACAAGAGCGACAACGGCGACAAGTGGTCCGTGGTTTCCTCCGGAAAACTGCAAACCGTGTATGCCGGCCTGAACAAGACCAAGGAAAAAATCAACAAGAAGGACACGGATGTCTATGAATCCATGAGATCCCCATCCATCAGTGCCGGAGATATCGACGGCAACGGCGCAGACGAACTGGTTTGCGCGGGTTTCTGGTGCAAGGTTCAGGACGATGGCGATTCCGCCGGCTACAACAAGGGCATCGACCACGGTAAAATCACGGCCGCCGCGGTTTCCGCTTCCGGAAAGTCCATCAACATCAGCGGTCATCAGATCGATTCGAACAAGTGGACCCAGTCCACCACGGCCAGAAAGAATGACTTCGATGTCAAAGTACAGCTGTCCACCGAATGCGTGGCCATTAACGGACAGAGATCCGCCGAGCACGTATTCATCAACGGAACCCTGTACGAATATGCCGGTGCACTGTTCAATGCCGTTTACACACCGGAATATTTTACGAAGGAAGATAAGGGCATCGGAAATGCTCTTGTGGGCTCCGCAGGGATTACGGATGTGGTTGCGGGCGTGTTCGACGGCAACGATCAGGGCCGGGAACAGGTGATGTTCGTATCCACCTTGAGAGAAACGGACACCTACTACAACGATTACTACATGACCATGGGCGCCATCGGTGGCAGCAATTACGGCAAGGATACCAACGTTGCCAAAAACTACTACGACAGCAACCTGGACAACGATCATTACACCATCGGCAATAAGGGAGATAATGTAGACAATAAGAGAGTCAATCTCTGTATTGCCGCTTCCGATAACGACAACGACGGATTGCTGGGAAGCTTCCGGGACAAGAAGTGCGTCTACACCGACCCGAAGAATGCCGCCGTACTTCAGGCAGGACCGTACTTCGGTGCCATGGACGACCTGGGCGGATACGATGACCCGTGCGAGACCTCCTATACCATGTCCAGTTCCTTCGAACGGGGCACCACCAAGGGAGACAGCGTCTCATTCGGCGCCGGATTCTCCGGAACGCTGGAGTTCTCGGCAATCGCCAGCATGGAAGCCAGCCTGCAGCTGGGATATTCGCTGGATTGGAACAAGACATTTGAAGAATCGGTGACGGAGACCTATACCACCTCCTTCACCGCTCAGGGACACGATCAGGTAATTGTAAGCCGGATTCCGGTTACCGTATACCGATATGACATCTACACACCGAAGGCCGGCGGCGGCTATACGGTGAACGAGGACGGATATTCCGTGACGGTACCGGGAAAACCAATCTACTATCAGCTGAGCGTAAGCGAATACAACGAGTTCGTGGATGAATACAACAACAAGATCGACGAGCTGAGCAAGAACGACGCGTCGAAGATGCGGCTCAAGAAAATCGCAAAGGAAGAAGCGGCGTCGGGCAAATACGATTTGCCGGCAGACAACGAAGGGAATCCGCAGAACTACTGGTCCAGCTGGGCCGATGCCGGTGAGGGGGCGACCAATCTCAGCCGGAGCCCGTTGGCGCTGACCTACAGTTCCGGTCACTCCTCCAGCGAATGGAGCACCTCTTCTTCCGCTACCACCGCGACGGAAATGAGTCACGGATTCTCCTTTGACTTCACCCTGATGGGCGGCTTCGGCCTTCTGGGCAACAATGCCAAAGCCGGTGCGTATGTGAGCTTGGAATACCTCCACTCCAACGGAAGTTTTACCACGGAAGCCGAAGAGAAGGGTTCCGCAGGGCAGGTGGAAAACCTGAACGAAAAGACCCTTATCGCCTCCGGCTTGCCGAAACCGGTAATCCGCGCCTACGGATTTAACTGGGAATTCGGTACGTGGAAGCGAGAGCTCACCACCCAGTCCGGGGACTATACCCCGTTCTTCGGATATCGGGTATGGAAGGTGACCATGCCGCCGGAAAGACCGGAGAATCTGGAAGCGGAGCATTCCGACACCGACGGCCTCCACAGCGTGGATCTGAAATGGGATCCGGTGGACGGCAAGCAGGTGCTGGGGTACAACGTGTACATCAAGGACGGCAGCGAATACAAGCAGATTAACAAAGACCTGATTAAGGGCACGGAATATACCGCCGACGGTCTGGACACCAACACGAATTACACCTTCGTGGTCACCACCGAGGCGTACACCGATGTGACCGGTCAGGATACCACGGTGAAAGCCAACAGCTTGTGGTCCGACGAGGCGTCCATTACCACGCCGAGACAGGGCTATCGAATCACCCTGACCCCGGACCGCGGCTCCAAGATTACGGCCACCGGCGAGGAAAAAGAAATTCACAGCGGTGATGAAATCTTCGAGGGAGACGCCATTACCATAAAAGCAGCCCCGCGGGAAGGCTACACGCTGACGCAGGTTCTCCTGAAGAAGGGAGACGGCAGTGAAGTGGATATCACGTCCACCGACGGTACCTTCAACTTCGTCGTAAAAGGCGATACGGAAGTCATCGTCAAGTCGAAGAAGAACGTTTCCGAAAGTGAGATCATCTACAGTGCCGGCGAACACGGAAGCATCACTTCGGCGGCTTCCGGCGGACAGGAATTCAAATCCGGTGCCATGGTCAGCGACGATGTGACCTTCGAAGCACAGGCAGAGGACGGATACGTTCTCAAAGAATGGCAGGTAACCACCGACGGCAAGACACAGACCTTCGCCGCCAACGGCAGCAATACCTATCGATTCGGTCCGTTCGCACCAAAACACGAGGTGCAGGCCGTATTCGCGGCAAAAGACGATGCTTCCGTGACGAGAACCCTCACCGTGAACAGCGGACAGGGCGGAACCGTTAAGGTCACGGATCAGGACGGCAAGGCGTACGAACCGTCGGAGGGCAAAATCACCGTTAACGTGGGCACTCCGCTGAAGATTACCGCCGTGCCGGACAAGCACTACGTGCTGAGAGCATGGACCGGAGATTTTGCGGCGGTATCCGAGGAACACGCAGAGATTTCCCACACCCTCTATGAGGACCTGACGGTAGGTGCGGTATTCTACGCACCGGTGAAATACAAGGTGTCCTACGACGTAAACGATGCCAAGCTGGGCAGCATCGATTCCGACATCAAGAGCGGATCCACCCAGGTGGAAGATGCGAAGATTTCCTTCAAGGCAACGCCGGCAGAGGGGGCAAGGCTGGAATACTGGCTCATAAAAAAAGGCAGCGACGAGCGCAAAGTCATGACGGCGGATCTGAAGTCTTCCTACGAGCTGGAGATTTCCGTCGAGGATACCACCAAGGTCACGGCGGTCTTCACGCCGATTGAAACCTATTCCCTGGCAATCAAATCCTCGAAATACGGAACCCTTCGCGTCTTCAACCAGGCGGACAAGGAACTGTCCAGCGGCGATGAGATCCGGTACGGCGATAAGCTGAAGTTCAAGGTATCTCCGGCCAAGGATTACAAATTCAAGGCCCTGAAGGTGAACGGAAAAGAAGTGAATGCGAAGGGAACCTTCACCGTAACCGGTGACGTTTCGGCAGCCGCGGAGTTTACCAAAATCGACTACAAGGCGCCGCTGGAACAGAAGCTGAGAATCACCACGAAGAGCAAGAAGGTTGCCCTGAAGTGGGGCAAGACCCCGAGCGCGGACGGCTACGACGTGTTCTTCGCAAAGTGCGGCACCAAGTTCAGCAAGAAGCCTTCATTGACCACGAAGAAACTAAGTGTTTCCGTTTCCAAGATTAAGGGAAAGAAGGTCAGCAAGCGCGGATGCTACAAAGCTTATGTCAAGGCATTCCGAAAGGTGAATGGAAAGAAGCAGTACATCGCTTCCGGCATGGTGGTGCACTCGGCGGGAAGCAAAAACAAATACACCAACGCTTCCGCCATCACCGGCGTGCCGAACGCGAAGGCGATAAAATCCGGAAAAACCTATCAGCTGAAGGCCAAATTAAAGAAGGCCAATAAGAAAAAACCGCTGATTAAGAAATCCCACTCTCCGTGGCTGAGATACGGCACCACCAACGGTGCGGTGGCTAAGGTGAGCAAATCCGGAAAGATCACCGCAGCGGGCAGAGGCAAATGCACGGTCTACATCATCGCACCGGACGGTGTGAGAAGGAACGTAAAGATTACCGTTAAATAGCCTTGCAGTTACTGCAAGAACCAACCTTCCTAATGGACGATGTCCCGTTAACCGGGGCGTCGTCTTTTTTTGCGGTGCCGTCAAGCTATGGAGAATGGCCGGGGCTTGTGGTACAATCAAAGTAGTTTTTTTACAGAAGGGAGAACGGGATTATGAGACGTGAAATAGCGGTCTCCGTGCATTTCCTGACGGAGGCGAGACGAAAGAAAATCGAGGAAACCGCGGCGAAGGGCGGATTTGACGTGATGTTCTACGACAACGACGATGCGGCGGTGGGGAGAATAGACGATGCGGAAATCGTCTTCTGCGAGACGCCGAAGCCGGTGAAGGGGCTGAAGAATGTGAAATGGTGTGCCAGCTCCTATGCGGGCATCGCACCGTACCTGGAACCGGGAGTGCTGCCGGAGGGCTGCCGGCTCACCAACGGGGCGGGCTCCTACGGTGTGACCATTTCGGAACACATCGTAATGGTGTCCCTGATGCTGCTGAAGCAGATGCCGAGATACCGGGAAATCATCGACAACCGGGAATGGCGCCACGACGTGCCGATTCGCTCCATTTACGGAAGCCGAGTGACGGTTCTTGGAACCGGGGATATCGGAAAATATACCGCTAAGCGAATGAAGGGGATGGGAGCGAAGAGCGTCATCGGAATGAACCGGAGCGGGCGTTGCGACGAACCTTCTTTTGACCGTATCATCACGGCGGGAGAGCTGGATGCGCTGCTGCCGGAAACGGATATTCTGGTGCTGTGCATGCCGGAGACGAAGAAAACCCGGGGAACCCTGTCCAAGGAGCGCATTGCGATGCTGCCGAAGGAGGCTATCGTGGTGAACGTGGGTCGGGGCAGCGCCATCGATCAGGATGCGCTGATGGCAGCCCTGAACGAAGAGCGGATTGCCGGGGCGGCGCTGGACGTCATGGTGCCGGAACCGCTGCCGAAGGATCATCCGCTGTGGGATGCGCGGAACATCATCATCACTCCGCACATTTCCGGGAACATGTCCCTGGAACACACGCGGGAGGAGTCCGTGGACCTGTTCTGCCGAAACCTGGAGCGATACATCGCGGGGGAACCGCTGGTTCACGCCGTGGATTTTGAAAGAGGGTATTAATATGATTAAAGCATGCATTTTCGATCTGGACGGGACGCTGACCCGGACGCAGGAGTCCATCGCCCGTCCCATCAATATGACTTTGGAACATTACGGGCTGAAGGCGCAGCCGGTGGAAGCCTATAACTATTTCGCCGGGGACGGCATCGACAACGCCCTTCGACGGGCGCTGGCGGCATCCGGCGACGAAGAGGGAAAATTCTTTTCCAAGGGCATCAAGCTGTGCCGGAAGTGGATGCAGGAGGATCCCCTGTACCACGTGGAGCCCTATGAGTACGTGCCGGAAACCCTGAAGAAGCTTCGGGACTGCGGCTGCAAGCTGGCGGTGTTCTCCAACAAACCCCACCTCAGCGCGGTGAACGTGGTGGAGACGATTTTTGGCAAAAACACTTTCGATCACATCCAGGGGCAGACCGACCGAATTCCCATCAAACCGGATCCTACCGGGGTGTTCGAAATCCTGGACCGATTCGGCATTTCCAAGGAGGAGTGCCTGTACTTCGGGGATACCAACACGGATATGATGACGGGAAAGAATGCGGGGGTGTATACCGTGGGCGTCACCTGGGGATTCCGCCCTCGGGAAGAGCTGAAGAAATACCATGCGGACCGGATTATCGATTGTCCGAAGGATTTCTGGACCTGCGTGAAAGAGATGAACGAAGAATAGAAGCATAAGAGGATGGAATGAAGAAGAGAAGAAAACCGGAGCTGCTGGTTCCGGCCGGAAGTGTGGAACCCCTGATTGCCGCGGTGGAGAACGGGGCAGATGCCGTCTATGTGGGCGGCCGCCTGTTCAACGCTCGGATGAATGCGGGGAACTTTGACGATGAAAAAATGCTGCAGGCCCTGGACTACGCCCACGCCCGAGGCGTGAAGGTGTTCGTGACCATGAACACCTTGATTTTCGATGAGGAAATGGAAGAGGCGGTGGAATACGCCGGATTCCTGTATCGGGCGGGGGTGGATGCCCTGATTGTGCAGGATCTGGGATTGGGAAGGCGGATTCGTGAAGAGCTGCCGGATTTTCCCCTGCATCTTTCCACTCAGGGAACCGCCTGCGATGGAGAAGCGGTGGCGCTGGCGAAGGAGCTGGGCTACGAGCGGGTGGTGCTTTCTCGAGAACTGTCTCTGGCGGAGATGGAAGCGGCTTGCCGGGATGGGGGCCTGGATATTGAGGTGTTCGTTCACGGCGCCCTGTGCATCTGCTATTCCGGACAATGCCAAATGAGCCGATTCTACGGGGGCAGAAGCGGAAACCGCGGCGCCTGCGCCCAGCCTTGCCGCCTTCCTTATGAAGGTGTGGATGAAAACGGAAAGAAAATCTCCGGTCATCTTCTGAGTCCCAAGGATCTGTGTCTGGTGGACCGGCTGGGAGAGCTGATTGAAGCGGGTGTCTACTCCTTCAAAATCGAAGGTCGGATGAAATCCCCGGAGTATGTGGCGGTGGTTACCCGAATCTATCGGAAATACATCGACGAATACATGGAAAAAGGCAGCTATCACGTGACTCCGGAGGATCGCCGGGAGCTGCAGCAAATCTTTAACCGAGGAGGTTTTACCTCGGGCTATTTGAATGGAAATCCGGGGGAGAAGCTGATGTCCCCGGTAATTCCGAAGAATCAGGGCATCCGCATCGGAACCGTACAATCGGTAAAACCGGGCTCCACCCTGGTGGATGTATCCTGCGATATCCTGCCGGATATGGGCGACGGCATCGAAATCCGTTCGGAGCGAAAGGCCGGAAAGGCGGTCAGCACCATCATCAGCTACCGAAAGGAGCCGGGAAAGGGCGTTCTGCGCATCGGAGATTTCAAGGAGCCGGTGCAGGTGGGGGATGCGGTGTACCGAACCTCCTCCAAGAAGCAGCTGGAAGCGGCGCGCAGCTCCTTCCGGAACATGTCCTTGGACGCATCGCCGGAATCCCGCCGCATCGGACGGCGCCGGGGCATCCATCTGACCCTGACATGTTTCAACAACGTGCTTCGTCTGACCGGTACAACCATCCCGGAAACGGGGGAGCTGTGGGACAGCCAGGCGAAGAAGAGCGCGGTGGTGGAAGCGGGTCCTTTTGAAGTGGATGCGGAACGGGCCACGCCGAAGGAACGGTACGAGAATGCCCTTCGAAAGACGGGAAATACACCATTTGAAGTGGAGAGCCTCCGCTTCCGAGGGGACTTTGATATCCGAGTAAAAGCATCGGAAATCAATGCGCTTCGTCGGGAGTGCCTGGCCAAGCTGGAAGAGGAGATCCGGTTCCGCCGGACGCTTCCGGAAGGCTTCCGACCGAGGAAAGCGATGGGGGAATCCGAGACCGGACTGCCGGTTCTTCCGGATACCCTGCCGCGAATTTCTTTGGCAGAGCTCTGCCTGGAGGCGGACCGTACCGGCCAATCTTTAGCGGAGGCGTACGGAAACCGGGAAGACCCGGAAGCGGTTCCTTTTATCTCCAATGTGACCAAGGGCCGGGAGGACGAAATCCTGCTGCGCCGGGAAGCGGAAATCCGGGAACTGGGCCAAAATGCGCCGATTCTGGTGGGGAACCTGAGCTGGCTGCACCGGCTGGCGGGAAAGGGACTCCGGCTGTACGGCGATTACGGCCTGAACGGGGTGAACCGGGAGACGGCAAGGGTCTTGAAAGAGATGGGCGTGGAAGCGCTCTGCCCGGGACTGGAGCGGAACGAAACCGGCGAGCTTGGAGAGAAGAGGATGCCGCTGATGATCAGCGAGCACGATTTCTCCGCCCGGGAACTTCGAAACAATAAGCGTGGAATTCACATCCGGGTGGAGCATCCGGAGTACAGCAGTCAGAGCCGGATTGTTCCGGCGGTGACGGAAAGGAATTAAAGGAATGAAGCTGATGCACCTGGCGGATCTCCACCTGGGAAAACGGGTAAACGGTTTTTCCATGATGGAGGATCAGGAATACATTCTGAATCGGATTTTGGAAATCATGGAGGAGGAGCAGCCGGACGGCCTGCTGATTGCCGGCGATGTGTACGACAAAACCATTCCGCCGGCGGAGGCGGTGCGTTTGATGGACGATTTTCTCACCGCCGTGGCGGCAAAAAACGTCCCGGTATTCCTGATCAGCGGAAACCACGACTCGGCGGAGCGGGTGGCCTTCGGGCATCAGCTGATGCAGGGGAGCGGCATTTGGATTTCGCCGGTATACGACGGGACCATCCGGCACCACACCCTGGAGGATCGGTGGGGCGAGGTGAACATCTACCTCATTCCTTTCCTGCGGCCGTCGGTGGTGCGGAGCTTTTTTCCGGATGCGGAAATCGGGGATTACACGGATGCGCTGGGAACCATCCTGGAAGGATTGCAATTGGATACATCCCAAAGGAACGTGGTGCTGGCCCATCAGTTCGTCGTGGCGGCGGGGGCACTGCCGGAAACCTGCGACTCGGAACAGCTGTCGGTGGGCGGCCTGGACCGGGTGGACGGAAGTGTTTTTAGCCCCTTCGATTACACCGCTCTGGGGCACCTCCACGGACCGCAGCGCGTGGGAAGCGAGACGATTCGGTACGCCGGATCTCCGTTGAAGTATTCTTTTTCGGAGCTTCACCAGAAGAAGAGCGTGACGGTGGCGGAGCTTCGGGAAAAAGGAGTGACGGAAATTCGGCAGATTCCGCTGCAGCCTCGGAGAGAGATGATAGAGCTGCGGGGAACCTTTGAGGAGATTCTGGAGGAAGCCCGGAAGAAGGGGGAGCCCCGGACGGATTATTACCATATGATTCTCACGGACGAGACCGATGTGGTGGACGCTCTGTCCCGCCTTCGGGAGTACTATCCCAACATCATGCTGCTGGATTACGATAACCGGAGAACCCGCTCGCAGAAAGAAGTGGAGCAGATGGACCGGGTGGAGGAGCGGACGCCGGGGGAACTGTTCGCCGCGCTGTATGAGCAGCAGAACGGGCAGGAGATGGATTCGGACCGGAAAGAGTATCTGGACGGATTGATTCGTGAAATTTGGGAGGAACAGGTATGAGACCGATTCGCATAGAGATGTCCGCCTTCGGACCCTACGCCGGCAAACAGACCGTAGAAATGGACCGCCTGGGGACCAGCGGCATCTACCTGATTACCGGAGATACGGGGGCGGGTAAAACCACTATTTTCGATGCCATCGTCTTCGCACTTTACGGAACCGCCAGCAGCGACCGGCGGAGCGGCGATATGCTGCGTTCCCGCTATGCGGAGCCGGATACCCCCACGGAGGTGAAACTTGTTTTTGCCTACCGCAATAAAGAATATGAGATTCGCCGGAACCCGACTTATCAGCGGCCGAAGCTGCGAGGCGAGGGCATGACCCAGGAGAACGCATCGGCGGAGCTGCGGCTGCCGGGGGGAGAGATTCTCACCCGTACCGGAGAGGTGGACGAGAAAATCCGAGAGATTCTGGGGATGACCCGGGATCAGTTCATGCAGATTGCCATGATTGCCCAGGGGGATTTTCTCAAGCTGCTGCTGGCCAAGACGGAGGAGCGGCGGAAGATTTTCAGCAGTATTTTCCGCACCGGCCGGTATGCCCGGCTGGAGGAGCGCCTGAAGCAAGAGGCCCGTCAGGCGCGGAAGACGTACGACGACTTGGTGCGAGAAATCGGCTTCGAGCAGGAACGGGCACGGCTTCCGGAAGGAACGGACCGGAGCGGGCTTCGGGACGAGGAGTACCTTCAGGCGATTGAGAAATTCCGAGATGAGGCCGGAATAAGATTGGAAGAAGGGGAGAAGATGCAGGAGCTTCTGAGAGGGGAATTGGATGTCCTGGCGGCCCGGATTCTGGCGGCGGAAGAGCAAGAAAAGCGGAAAAAGGCGCTGGAAGAGACTCAGAAGCAGTGGGAGACTTTTCAGGCAGAGGCGGAGCAGCGAAAGCAGGAGCTGGAAAAGGCGCGGCGCCGTGAACCGGAAGCGAAGGAGAAGGAAGTGCGGCTTCACGTGGAACAGGACCGGCTGCAGCAGTACGACCGGCTGGAAGAATTGAAGCAGCAGAAAACCGAAGGGGAGAAAAAACGGGATTCCGATGAGGCGGCCCGGAAGAAGTTGGAAGAGGGCCGGAAGGCTCTGGCGCAGCAAATTCAGGATTGCCGGCAGAAAATCAAGGAAAAGGAGGCGCTGGCCGAGAAGGCCGCAGCGCTCTCCGGGGAGAAGGAACGCCTTCGGAGTCAGGGGGCGGAATACAATGAATTGAAAACCTTGCTGGAAGCCTATGAGGAAGCTTCGGAAAAGTGGAATCGGGCGGCGGCGATTTATAAGGCGGCTTGCGGAAGGGAACAGGAACTTGGCGAGTCCTATCGCCGGCAGCACCGGGCGTTTCTGGATGACCAGGCGGGAATCCTGGCGGCGGAACTGGCGGAGAATCAGCCGTGTCCGGTGTGCGGATCCTTGCATCATCCGTCGCCGGCGGTGAAAACCGACGATGCGCCGACCCGGGAAACGGTGGAACAGTCCCAGAAGCGTTGGGAGGAAGGCAAAAACGCCATGGATGAGGCCGGCCGAAAGGCGGCAGCTCTTCGGGGAACCCGGGACAGCAGCCTTCAGAATATGGAAGAGAAGGCAAAGGGGCTGAACATGCCGACGGAACCGGTGTCGCTGAAAGAGATGCTGATGGAAGAGCAGAAGCGGTTTCGGCCAAAATGGAAAGAGGTCACGGAAGCCCTGGCGGCATCGGAAGCGGCGGCCGAGGCGAAAGTGGTTTTGGGGGAGAAGCTGGAGACGCTTCAGAAGAAGCAGGAGGATGATGAAGAAGCCTATCGCAAGCTGGAGTTGGAATCCGCTCGCCTGCAGGAGCAGATTGAGAATCTCTCTGCAAATTACTCGGAACTGAAGGAAACCCTTCCGTATCCGGACCGGGAGTCCGCCGGGAAGGCGGCGTCGTTGTTGGACCGGGAAATCCGAGAAATTCGGGAGGCGGTGCAGTCGGCGGAAGAGAACGAGAAGGCGGCCGCTGGCCGGATTCAGGAAGCGGAAGGGCGCATGAGCGAGCTGCAGAAGCAGATTCGGGAAGGCGAATCGGCGGAGTCAATGACACCTGCGGAACTGCAGGAAAATCAGAAGCAGAAAAAGGACGAACAGTTCCGTCTGCAGGCAGAGGCGAAGGAGGACAACCTGATCTGGGAGACCAATTCCGCCGCGGCCGGCCGCATTCGGAAGCTGAACGGTGAGCGGGAGCAGGCGGCACGGAAGTATTCCATGCTCCAAAATCTGGCAGACACCGCCAACGGAAACCTTTCAGGAAAGCAGCGGATTCAGCTGGAGACTTACGTGCAGCAGCAGCTCTTCGATCGGATTCTGGTGCGGGCCAACACCCGATTCCGAGTGATGTCCGGCGGTCAGTACGACCTGGTTCGCCGAAAGGAATACCAGAAAAACCAGCAGAGCGGACTGGATCTGGATGTGGTGGACCACTACAACGGCACCACCCGAAGCGTCTCCACCCTTTCCGGCGGAGAATCCTTCATGGCGTCCCTGTCCCTGGCACTGGGCCTTTCCGATGAGATTCAGGAAAGCGCCGGCGGCGTTCAGCTGGATGCCCTGTTCGTGGACGAGGGCTTCGGCTCCCTGGATGAAGAAACGCTGGATCAGGCCATGAAAGCCATTCAGACCTTGGCGGAGGATGGCGGCCGGATCGTGGGCATCATCTCCCACGTGACGGAGCTTCAGAACCGCATCGACCGGCAGCTGCTGGTGCGCAAAATGAAATCCGGCGGCAGTACCGCCACCATCAATATCTTATAGAGGAAATGGAGTGTTCAAAATGAGAATGATCGATACATTGGCAAAAAAGGGCGATGCCATGATGGCGAACAGCATCCGAGCCCGGAAGGGGATCCTTCGGGACCGCTGCCGGGACCTGCGGAAGGAGATGGGTACGGACTACCTCCGAGACGCCAGCGACGCCATCACAAAACACATTCTGGCCAGCGAGGCCTACCGGGATGCCGGAACCATCTTCGTCTACATGAGTTACGGCAAGGAAGTCATCACCGACGGTTTTATCGCGCAAGCGCTCGCCGATGGTAAAAAAATCTGCATCCCGCTGTGTCTTCCGGAGAATCAGATGGAAGCGAAGCGCTACACCGGACCGGAGGATCTCCATTCCGGAAAGTACGGAATCCGAGAGCCACGGGAGGATGCGGAGACAGTAGCACGAGAAGAAATCGACCTGGCGCTGATTCCGTGCGTCGCATGCGATAAGCGGTGCAACCGCCTGGGCCACGGTGCGGGATACTACGACCGATACCTGGAGGGGGCGGATTTTGTCAAGATGGCACTGTGCCCGGAGAAAATGATTCTGTCCAACGTGGCGGTGGATGCCCTGGATGTTCCCATGGATGCCGTGGTAACTGAGGAAGGCATCGTGACGCGGAATCGGTAGCCGGAGAAGGAGGGATTATGTCTGAATTAATCTATAGTATTGTGATGTGGACCGCCCGCATTCATGACGAAATCATGGGTATGAACGACGGATGGGGATACTACAACAGCGACAAAAAACTGCATTTTATCGTCATGGGAATCATCGGGATGATTGTGGTGTTGGCAGCGTATTTCATCTTCAAGCTGCTGCAGAATCATCCGTTGGTAATCGCATTTATCTATGCGTTCACGGTGATGATCGTGTTGACGTTCGCCATTGAAATCGGCCAGGGGTTCTACGGAACCGGCAACATGGAGATGGAAGACGTGGTGGCCGGCATGGGGGGATTCCTGTTTTTCTTCGTGATATTCGCACTGGTGCGGGGGATTTTCCTGTTGATTTTCAACCTTCTTCGAGGAAACGATCGAAAAAAACGGAAGAAACAACGGTAGAAGAAAAACAATTTATAAAAATATCCTTAAAAAGCTTGCTTTTTTTGTCATTGGAGGATAAAATATAGTTCATGTTGATAATATTTTGAGTGAAATTTGTCCGGCCAACCATAAAGATCGGATGAGGGTGAAAGGAGTATAGGTTAATGGCAAAGCAAGAACCTTATTTTG
The DNA here is from genome assembly GCA_934234035.1 of uncultured Clostridia bacterium. Classification (GTDB taxonomy): domain Bacteria; phylum Bacillota; class Clostridia; order Peptostreptococcales; family Anaerovoracaceae; genus Mogibacterium_A. The sequence goes on from CAKQHH010000031.1 coordinate 14,828, forward strand.
ATGATGCGGCGCACGTATCGTCGGAATCGAGAGCAAGTTTTTCCGGTAAGTTAGGATATGTATTGGCGACGGCGGGATCCGCAGTCGGCCTGGGAAACATTTGGAGGTTTCCCTATCTCGCTGCAAGACACGGCGGCGGAATTTTCCTGCTGATCTATCTGATTATTGCAATTACATTCGGATACACCATGATGATGTCCGAGAATGCGCTGGGAAGAATGACCCGGAAGAGTCCGGTGGGCGCGTTCCGTGCTTTTAGCAAGAGCAAATTGGCCGGATGCGGCGGATGGCTCAATGCGGTGATTCCGATGCTGATTATGCCGTACTACAGTGTAATCGGCGGATGGGTTGTGAAATACCTCTACGAGTTCCTTCGGGGCAATGTGAATGCGACGGCAGAAGATGCCTTCTTCGGCGGATTCATCAGCGATGACGCCAGTGCAGAGCTGTGGTTCGTGGTATTTGCGCTGATGGTAATCGTGGTAATTTTCGCCGGCGTGGAGAACGGCGTGGAGAGAATCTCCAAAATCATGATGCCGATGCTGGTATTCCTGGCGCTGATTGTTGCAATCTACTCCATGACGCGTCCGGGCGCTGCGGCAGGAATCAAGTACTTCCTGGTTCCGGATATGAAGAACTTCACCTGGATGTCCGTGGTTGCGGCGTTGGGTCAGAGCTTCTATTCCCTCTCCATCGCAATGGGAATTCTGATAACTTACGGTTCTTATATGAAAAAGGACGTGGATATTGAGAAGGCAACCGGACAGGTTATTCTCTTTGACAGTGGAATTGCCATCATGGCAGGACTGATGATTATTCCGGCGGTATTCGCATTCTCCGGCGGAGATCCGAATGCGCTGAATGCAGGTCCGTCCCTGATGTTCATCACGATTCCAAAGGTATTTGCAAGCATGGGCTTGGGCCGCTGGGTTGGATTCCTCTTCTTCCTTCTGGTGCTCTTCGCAGCGCTGACCAGTGCGATTTCTCTGGCAGAGACCAGCACCTCCACCTTCCAGGACGAGCTGGGATGGAGCCGCAGAAAGTCCACTCTGCTGGTAACCCTGATGCTGTTCGGTCTGGGAACCCTGAACTCTCTGGGATACAGCTCCCTGGGTTTCGTAAAGATCTTCGGAATGCAGATTCTGGACTTCTTTGATTTCGCTACCAACTCCGTAATGATGCCGATTGCGGCTTTCGCACTGTGCATCCTGGTAGCTCGCTGCGTTGGTGTGGACCGTATCGCCGAGGAAATCAAGCTGTCCTCCAAGTTCCGCATGGAGAAGATGTACCGCGTAGTGGTTCGCTATGTGGCACCGGTATTCGTTATCATCATTCTGCTCAGCTCCCTGGGATTCCTGGGCTAGCAGAAGCTTAAAGATAGTGGAAGCATAAAAGAAAAAATAAGCCTGCATTTGGTTGGCAATCTCATCGTCAAGCGGAGATTGCCGTCCGGGTGCAGGCTTTTTTGGTTCTCGGTCCTCAGGCCATGCGGTGCCAACAAGCCCGGGAGCGAGGCGCCAACATGTCCGGTCGCGCGACTCTAATTCATGCTGCTTTCAGGAAATCGGAAGAAATTGACGGCGAAAAGGGTGAGAAGGGCGAGTTCGCCGTCAATTCTTTCTTCATTTACCCGTACGATGCGGACGTGGTGCTTCACCCCCGCCAAAGCCTTGATCTTTCGTTGCGGGGCACCACGTCGCCGGGGCCGGCCGGGCATTCGGCGGTTCCGACGTGGTGCTTCACCCCCGCCAAAGCCTTGATCTTTTGTCGCGGGGCACCACGTCGCCGGGGCCGGCCGGGCACTCGGCGGCTTCGACGTGGTGCTTCACCCCCGCCAAAGCCTTGATCTTTCGTTGTGGGGCACCACGTCGCCCGCGCCCGGCGGGCCATCGACTGGTTAGACGTGGTGCTTCACCCCCGACAAAGCCTTGATTCTTCGTCGCGGGGCACCACGTCGCCGGGGTCGACCGGGCATTCGGCGGCTTAGACGTGGTGCTTCACCCCCACCAAAGCCTTGATCCCTCGTCGTGGGGCACCACGTCGTCCGGCCCGGCCGGGCATTCGGCGTCTCCGACGTGGTGCTTCACCCCTGCCAAAGCCTTGATCCTTCGTCGCGGGGCACCACGTCGCCCGGCTCGGACGGGCATTCGGTGGAGCCGACGTGGTGCTTCACCCCCGCCAAAGCCTTGATCCCTCGTCGCTGGGCACCACGTCGCCCGGCTCGGACGGGCATTCGGTGGAGCCGACGTGGTGCTTCACCCCTGCCAAAGCCTTGATTTTTCGTCGCGGGGCACCACGTCGCCCGCGCCCGACGGTCCTTCGACTGGTTAGACGTGGTGCTTCACCTCCGCCAAAGCCTTGATCCCTCGTCGTGGGGCACCACGTCGCCCGAACCGGCCGGGCATTCGGCGGCTGCGACGTGGTGCT
>CAKQHH010000032.1 GCA_934234035.1 uncultured Clostridia bacterium
GTCGCCGGCAAGGTTCGCGCTCGCCTGCCCGCAAAGCCAAAGAACTCGGTTTCCTTGCGCGAACCACGGGCCGTGAAAAGAGGGGAATGCGGCCCGGTCGCCGGCAAGGTTCGCGCTCGCCTGCCCGCAAAGCCAAAGAACTCGGTTTCCTTGCGCGAACCACGGGCCGGGGAAATTGGGAATGTCGGCCCGGGCGCCGGTAAGGTTCGCGCCTGGCTACCCGGAAAGCCAATGAATTCAGTTTTGGTACGCAAACCACGGGCCGGGAAAAGAGGGAATGCGGCCCGGTCGCCGACAAGGTTCGCGCCTGGCTGCCCGCAAAGCCAATGAATTCGGTTTTTGTACGCAACCTCCGGGCCGGAAGAAGCCGGCCGCTCCAACTCCTATTACTTTTTTCAATTGGTAAAAGCACCGACAATAAAATACAATCACATTTTTCCATCACCGTATGAACATTGAAAAGAGACGGCGTTCGGGCTATAATGATGCTGCTTGTATTTTGGGTGAAAGCCCGAGAAGAAAAGGAGAAAAGCGTGGAGAAAAGTCTGGAAAAAGTTTTGAGCGTGCTGCTGTCCAAGGGGATGATCATCAGCGCCACCTACATCGTGGCCGCCTTCATCTTGGTCGTGGTGCTGAACCATTTATCCAAGAAATATCGAGAAAAAATCGACCCCGCAGACATTCGCCTGAATGCTTTTGTGCGGAGCGTCTTCAATACCATCAAGGGAATCGTCGTGGTCATCTGCCTGTTCGCGGTGCTTCAGGCCAACGATATCAACATCACGTCCATGATTACCGGCGTCGGCGTGGTCAGTGCCATTGCCGGCCTGGCGCTGCAGGATTTCTTCAAGGACATCATCATGGGAGTTCACATCGTGAACGACCATTCCGTGGTGGTGGGTGAAGTGGTGGAAATCAACGGCGTGGAGGGCATCGTGCTGAGCTTTTCCCTGATGACCACCGTGCTTCAGGACCTGAACACGGGCAATACGGTGGTGATGTGCAATCGAAACATCACCCAGGTGGCCAAGGTGAACGGCATCTACGACATCGATTTGCAGCTGGCCTATTCGGAAGATCCGGATCGGGTAAAAGAAGTTTTCAGCGAGGCGGCAAAGGAAATCGCCAAGAACAAGGGGATTACCCGGGCGGAGTACTTGGGCATTCAACGGTATGAGGCGTCCGGGGTGATCTATCGGATTCGCTATTACTGCTCTCCGAAGATTCATTGGCCGATGCTGCGGGCATCCATGGCCGTCATCCAGCGGTACATCATCGCCTCCGGACTGGAGATTCCGTATCCGCAGATGGATGTGCATCATCGGAACATGTAATCTATGAGAACACCTCTTTTTATTGAAAACAAAATAGTAGACCGAAGTTTATACTTTGTACTAGTTTATGGAAACCAATCGTGATATTATAGGGGCAGAGTCATTATGCATAAGGAGGACAAAATAATGAACGAAAAATTCACTGCAAAACAGAACGAAAGAATCGCTCGTGTAATGGAGAAAATGAAAGAAAACGGCCTGGAGCAGCTGCTGATCAGCGATCCGAAGAGCATCGCATTCCTGACCGGTATCTTCGTAGATCCGTATGAAAGACTTTGGGCACTGCTGCTGAAGTCCAACGGTGAGCACGTATTCTTCATGAACACACTGTTCTTCGTTTCCGAAACAGGATACAAGGAAGTTTGGTTCACCGACATGGACGACCAGATTGGTCTGATTATGGAGAACATCGACAAAGAGGGTACCCTGGGTATCGACAAGACTTGGGCGGCTCGTTTCCTGATTCCGCTGCAGGAGCGTTGCCCGAACCTGAAGACCGTGTGGGGTTCCAACTGTGTAGATGATGTTCGTGCAGAAAAGGACGAAGAGGAAATCGCTCTCATGAAGAAGGCTTCCGAAATCAACGATACCGTAATGGAGAGAGTTGCGGAGTACATCAAGGAAGGCATGACCGAAAGACAGGTTGCGGACTTTATCGATGCAGAGTACCTCAAGGAAGGTGCATCCGGAAACAGCTTCCCGACCATCGTATGCTTCGGCGAGAACGCTGCAGACCAGCACCACGAACCGAGCGAAACCAGAACTCTGAAGGCCGGCGAGTGCATCCTGATCGACATGGGCTGCGTATGGAAGGGCTACTGCTCCGACATGACCAGAACATTCTACTGCAAGAGTGTTGATGAAGAGCAGGCAAAGATTCACGACATCGTTCGTACCGCTGTTCTGAAGGCAGAAGAAGTAATCAAGCCGGGAATTCCGGTTTGCGACATCGACAAGCAGGCAAGAGATTACATCGATGAGATGGGATACACCAAGTACTGGGGCGTTCGTCTGGGTCACTTCATCGGTCAGGACGACCACGAATTCGGTGATGTAAGCCCAATCAACCACAATCCGGCTGCAGTCGGCAACATCTTCTCCATCGAGCCGGGAATCTACATCGAAGGAAAGTACGGCGTTCGTGTAGAGGATCTGGTTCTGGTAACAGAGGATGGCCACGAACTTCTGAACCACGTTGAGAAGAAGTATCGTATCGTTGGCTAATCTCTGAGCAATCGGAAGATTTTGAATTTCAGATGATGAAAAGAAGCGGATGTAACTACGGTTATTCCGCTTCTTTGTATTAAGGGAAAAGGAGAGTTGTGTATGCTGGAACAGGTGCTGCTGATATTGTTGGTTCTGATGAGTGCCGCTATCATTGCGCTTTTGTGGATGTTGGCGGGAGGCGTGCGGCGGAGCGGCGCCAAGACCGGGGAATACTTTCGGCTGTACAATCAGTCGGCGCTGGAGACCCAGAAGGCTATTGCCCAGCAGCAGGACGCTTTGCAGCGGGCGGTAGCCCAGCAGCAGGATGCTCGGCTGAAAGCGCTGGACGAGAATTTCAGCCGGCTTCGTCAGGAGAACGCTCAGCAGATTGAAAATATCCGAAAGACGGTGGACGAAAAGCTTCAAGACACTCTGGAAACCAAGCTCACTCAGTCCTTTGGCCTGGTCAACGAGCGACTGGAACAGGTGTACAAGGGGTTGGGAGAAATGCAGACCATCGCCTCCAATGTGGGAGATCTGAAGAAGATACTTTCCAACGTAAAGACCCGGGGCATTCTGGGAGAGGTACAGTTGGGCGGAATTCTGGAGCAGATTCTCAGCCCGGAGCAGTACGAGGAGAACGTAGCCACCCGGCCGGGAAGCTCGGAACGGGTGGAGTTTGCGGTAAAACTTCCGGGTTCCGGTGCGGGGGAGACCGTATACCTTCCCATCGATGCCAAATTCCCGGGGGACACCTACAGTGCCCTTCAGGATGCGTACGATACCGGAGACAAAGCGGAAATTGAACTGGCGCGGAAGCGGCTTCTTACGCGGATTGCGTCGGAAGGGAAGGACATTCACGATAAGTATATCGCCGTCCCGTACACCACGGATTTTGCAGTGATGTTTTTACCCTTTGAGGGGTTGTACGCGGAAGTGGTGCGCAACGGGATGATTGAGATGCTTCAACGGAAGTACAGGGTGACCGTTGCGGGGCCGACCACCATGGCGGCGCTGCTGAATTCCCTGCAGATGGGCTTTAACACTTTGGCAATCGAGAAGCGGTCCAACGAGGTGTGGAAGCTGCTGGCGTCGGTGCGGTCGGAATTCGATACTTTTGCCGACGTACTTCAGAGCACTCAGCATCGGCTGAATCAGGCCAATGCGGATTTGGATCGGCTGGTGGGCGTTCGGACCCGGCAGATTCAGCGGAAGCTGCGGAACGTTTCGGAGATGGGGAGTGAAAACGAAGTAGAGAATCTTGACGAATAAAGCAGTTGACTACCGGTTTGGTATGTGGTATTTTTAAATAATGTTGCACGAGAATGAATAATATTTCAAATTGTGACGACGACAGGAGAGAATGGGAGAATTCTAGGGATTGGAGAACGAAAGGAATAAGACGAATGCTTTTTACAAGAGAAACCGATTACGCATTACGGCTGCTTCGGAATCTTGATGCAAAGGAGCACAAGAGCATCAGCCAAATCATTGACAAGGAACTTATGACTACTGCCATTACCTATAAGGTTGCCCGAAAACTGGATCGAGGCGGCCTGGTTGAAAGTGTCCGGGGAAATTCCGGCGGGTACAAACTAACCCGGGATTTGAGCGAGATTACCCTCTACGATGTTTTCAGAATCATGAATCCGGATACGGTGCTCAACGACTGTCTGCACCCGGATGTGAATTGCCCACTGGACTCGGAGGATGCACCCTGCCGATTCCACAAGGAACTTTGCCGAATCCAGAAAGTTCTTTTCGAAGAGCTTCGGCGAAAGTCTCTGGCGGAGATTATGGAGGAAGAGGCTGCGGAAGAGCGGGCAGAATAGAATGTTATTTTAGCAAAAAACAGCGGATGGAGGTGAATCCAATCGCTGTTTTTATTTAAAATAGCAATAGCAGAGGTTCGTGGTATAAATAAAATAAATACAGAATATATGCTATAAAAAATAGTAATTTGCATTATATATGAAAAGTGTTATTATGAGATGGTTAGAAAGGAACAGGTGTTGTGAAGAGAATTTTACTGGTATCCCATTGTATCTTGAATAATGCTTCGAAAGTCGAAATGGATGAAAGAGAACTCAAGGCGGAGTATCGTCTTCGGAACGAGCTAATGCATTTAATCCTGGAAAAGAATATTCAGCTGCTCCAGCTTCCGTGTCCGGAATTTATTATGTATGGTTCGCAGAGATGGGGGCATGTGAAGAATCAGTTTCAACATCCCTTTTATGAGGAACAGTGCAGGACGCTGTTAAATTCCGTATTAATGCAAGTCCGGGAATATGCACAGCATCCGGAGACATTCCGCGTGGAGGGCGTCGTTTCTGTGGAAGGAAGTCCGAACTGTGGATATCATCTTACTTGTGTAGGACCATGGAAAGGCGAGATTGGAAGTGATGAAAAGAGAATTCGGGAGATACAGAATTCTGTAAAAGAAACGAATCAGCCGGGAGTATTTATGGAGATACTGGAAGATGAATTCAATCAGCGACAGTTAAATGTTCCGATTCTGACGATGGAAGAAACTATATCACTTTTAAAAGAATTGTAGGAAGAAAGAGGAATTATGAAAAACAGAAAAGTTTATGTCACCACGTTTTGTGGCGTGTGCGTTGCGATGAATATCGTATTGGGAATTATTACATCCGCTTTGGGAATTCCGCTGTATCTGGATACGCTGGGAACCGTACTTTCCGCAGCAATTCTGGGACCGATTCCGGGCGTTATCGTGGGAGCCTTGAGTAATATCATCACCGGGCTGATGTACAGTGTTTCCGACATTCCATTCTGCCTTGTAAACATGGCAGTGGGTCTGATTGTCGGTCTGGTTGCAAAAAAATGGGGATTTGGAGTGGTTCCGGCAATTATTACCGGTTTGGCACTGAGTTTCATCTGTCCGGCAATCGGAACCCCAATCGGTATTTATGTATACGGAGGATTGAACGGATCGGTATCGGACGTACTGGTTATGTCTCTGGTACAGGGCGGAAAAACTATTTTCCAGGCATCGTTCCTGCGAAATGTAGCATCCAACTTGGTTGATAAGATTGGAACTTGCATCATTGGATTCCTGCTGATTAAGGCAATGCCGATGAAGTTCCTGGATAATTTCAAGAAAGAGAAACACACACTCGCATGATTACGATTCGCAAGTTGGTCCATAAGTACACAATATGGAAAGATGAAAATACAAAAAGCGAAAAGACAGCACTGGACGGAATATCATTGGATATTCCGTCCGGTCAGTTTATGGCAATATTGGGGCCGAACGGCTCCGGAAAATCCACCTTGGCGAAGCATTTAAATGTGCTGCTATTGCCCAGCGACGGTACCGTATGGATTGATGGGACAGATACCCGTGTGAAAGAAAAACTCTGGGAGATACGAAGCCATGTTGGAATGGTATTTCAAAACCCGGACAATCAGATTATTGGAACGAGCGTCGAAGAGGATGTGGCATTTGGACCGGAAAACAAGAACGTCCCCCCGGAAAAAATAAGGGAAATCGTTAAAAACGTTCTGATGAAAGTAGGACTTTGGAATAAGCGGAAGTTCTCGCCGATGAAACTGTCCGGAGGGCAGAAGCAGAAGTTGGCTGCCGCAGATGCTCTTGCGGGCAGCCCCAAATGTCTCGTGCTGGATGAACCCACCGCGATGCTGGATCCGGCATCGCGAAGAGAGGTCATCGAACTGGTACATGAATTAAATCAAAAAGATGGAATGACCATTGTGCTAATCACCCACCATACTGACGAAGTGGTGGATGCGGACCGCATCGTACTAATGAAGGACGGGAAAATTGCAGGGGATGGATCCCCCCGAGCAATTTTTTCGAACATTCCGCTCCTGAAGGAAGTAAAGATGGATATCCCTCCGGTGGTGGAGCTGAGCATTCGGCTGAAAGAAAATGGAGTCCCGTTGGATGCTCCGATTCTCACAGAAGAGGATATGGTTGAGGCGATAGTGGATTTATACAGAAAGAAGGATAGGGGGAGTGATGATGCTGGAAGGTAAAAATATCTCATTCTCGTATTCGGATCCGGCAAAAGGCCCAGTCAAAATTCTGGACAATATTTCATTCCAAATCAATTCGGGAGATTTCATTGGATTAATCGGACCCTCCGGATCCGGCAAAACTACTTTTATCAAACATCTCAACGGGTTGCTCAAGGCAGATTGCGGAGAGCTTCTCTTTGACGGGCGGAATATCTATGAGAAAAAATACCCGCTGTCGAAGCTCAGAAAAGATGTGGGACTGGTCTTCCAATATCCGGAGCATCAGCTGTTTGGAAGAACGGTGCTGAAAGATGTGATGTATGGACCGCTGAACCTTGGGATGACCGAAGAGGATGCCGAAAAGTCCGCGATCGACAGCCTGAAGCTGGTGGGGATTGCAGAGGATTGTTTTTCGATGAGTCCGATGGAATTGTCCGGAGGGCAGAAGCGTTGTGCGGCAATTGCCGGGGTGCTGGCGATGCAGCCGAAAATATTGGTCCTGGACGAACCGGCTGCCGGCCTGGATCCGGAGACGAAACGCGATATTTTTGAAATCCTGGAGAGAGTGCGGGAACAGAGAAATGCAGCGATTGTATTGGTATCGCATCACATGGAAGATGTGGCCCGATTTGCGAACCGCGTGTGGGTCATGCATAACGGAAAAATTGCCATGGATGATACGCCGGCAAAAGTATACAAACGAGTGGAAGAATTGGAAGAGATGAATGTCGGCATTCCGCAAATAACGCATCTGACGTACACCTTGATACAGAAGGGGATTCCGATACCGGATACTGCAATTTCCGTATCGGAAGCGGAGGGAATGCTGATGGATATTCTGCCGAAGGAGAAAGAGTGATGATTCGAGATATTACAATCGGACGGTACTATGATTCGGAATCTGTAATTCATCGAATGGATCCGAGAACGAAATTGATGGGGACGCTAATTTACATCGTTACTCTTTTTCTGGTGAAAAATCCGCTGTGGTATCTTCTGTGTCTATCGGTAATTCTGGCATTGTATAAAACCGCGAAAGTTCCCTTCGGATACCTGTTGAAAGGGCTAAAGGGAATCATCCTGCTCTTGCTCTTCACGTTTGTATTTCGAATGCTGTATACTCCGGGAACTGTAATGGGCCAAATTTGGATTTTCTCGGTAACCGATCAAGGGATCGTAAAGGCAACTCAGATGACGGCGCGAATTGCCCTAATGATAGCAGGGGCCTCTTTATTATCCTACACGTCCACGCCGAAGGAGTTGGCAGACGGTCTGGAGAAGGCGTTCTCGAAATTTGAAAAAATGGGCATCCCGATTCATGAAATGTCCGTCATTGTCATGATTGCATTTCGATTCATCCCCATCATGCTGGACGAGCTGAATCTGCTGATGGATGCACAAGCCGCCAGAGGGGCAAAATTCGGAGAAGGAAATATCATCGATAAAAGCAAGGGGGTCGTTACGCTGCTGCTGCCGCTGTTTCTGATAACTGTTCGCAGGTCTTCCGATCTTGCGATGGCGATGGAGGCGCGAGGATACACCGGAACGGCAGAAACTTCGAGAATATATCCCTTAAAATATGAACGAAGAGACGTGACTGCGTACGTTGTAATGACGATTTATTTCTTGCTGTTTCTGTTTCTGAAAACAATGGTACACGCGCTGTAAAATAATCACCCGCCCTGCGGCGTGTCCGGGAGTCCGGACGTGTTCGACAAGGACGGGTGTTTTTTAATTGAAATCTAGCTGTTGGAAGTCGGAATGTACTTCGCTACGGCATCTGCCAGGGAGTGCACGTTCCGAGTCTGGATGATGACCTTGCCGGTTCCGTGGAATTCATTCACCAGGCCTTCGCCGGACATGAAACCGAAGGTGCCGGAAGCCACGCGGATGTTGTAATCCAAGGATGCCTCCCAAGCGACCACGTGCTCGTTGTCGATGGTCATCGGTGCGTTCGGGGTGATGTCCAGAACAACAAGGTCCCCGAAGGCGCTGATCAGAACCTGACCGTTGCCTTCCGTTTCCATTACGAAAAGCCCGCCGGTGCCGCCGAAGAGGGCTTTGCCGATATCCTGGCGCTTGATGTTGTAGAATACGGAATCATCGCAAGCCAGGAATGCGCCGGTGTTCAGACGGTACTGATTTCCGCCGCCCACGTTGAGGCACGCCACTTTTCCCGGTACTGCCGGTGCGATGCCCAGCCGGGCACCTTCCGCCTGACCGACTGCTTTTGTGATGAACATGCTCTCGCCGCTCACCGCACTGCGGGCAAGCGCGCCCACCAGTCCGCCAAAGCCGGACTTCTTGCTGTTGGTTTCCGCCTGAAGGCTCACGTTCTGCATAAATGCCATAGCGCCCCGCTCCACCTTGACGGTTTCGCCGGAGCCGAGAGTGATATCCACGATTGGCGCATCAGAGTCGCCGATAATTTTATAATTCATATGATCCTCCTGTCTGTACGACGAGAATTGTACGGTTGGTTTATTATAGCATACAGGGAAAGGAATGCCATTACGCCTTTGGGTACTTTTTTCGCGGGGGCCGAGACGACAGGGCTTTTGCGAAGATCCGATAGACGGTTCACACAGAAGGCATATATTCAGTTAACAAAAACTACACAAACGGGTGGTACTATAATGGTGCGGAAGGGAAATGACACAGAGTACCGGAAGCGAAAAACCATAATGCATTTTCTTTAATTGTTCTTTCTTAATTAATAATTTCGTAGTAGTAAAAAGTCGCCGAGCCCCCATCGGCGGCTTTTTACGTTGTCCCAAATAAAAACAGCGCTGCAATCGCAGCGCCGAAGTGATTTTTAATAATTAGTGCAGCACGCCGAAATACAGGATGACCAGGGCACCCAGCGCGATTCGGTACCAACCGAAAGGCTTGAAGTTGTGCTTCCGAATGTAGGACAGCAGGAACTTGATGATGAACAGGGAGACCACAAAGGCCACAATCATGCCCACCGCCAGGATGATGTATTCCGTGGAGGTGTACAGCAGTCCGTTCTTCAGCAGCTTCAGCAGGCTGGCACCGGCCATTACCGGGATGGCCAGGATGAAGGTGAAGTTGGCCGCCGCCGGACGGGATACGCCAATCATCAGTCCGCCCAGGATGGTGGCGCCGGAACGGGAAGTGCCCGGGAATACCGCTGCGATAACCTGGAACAGGCCGATGGCAAACGCTTCCTTATAACTGATGTCCGCCATGGTTTCGGTACGGGGTGTTTTGTGGGAGTTGCGGTTCTCGATGATGATGAAAGCCACACCCACTACAATCAGCATGATGGAAACCACCAGCCAGTTGTAGAAGTGGGCGTTCAGCCAGTCGTCAAAAGCCACACCGATTACCGCCGCCGGGAGACAAGCCACGATGGTTTTGCCCCAAAGGTGCAGGACACCCTTGTCCAGGCGAATCGCCTTCTGGGGATTGGTGGCGTGTTTGCCCTCCACGATCACCCTCTTCAGCGGCCAGATTTCGCCCCAGTACAGGAGCACCACCGCCAGGATGGCACCCAGCTGGATGACCACCAGGAAGGTGTCCCAAAATCCCGGGGAGACGTTCATCTTGACGAATTCGTCCAGAAGAATCATGTGTCCCGTGCTGCTCACCGGCAGCCATTCCGTAATGCCTTCCACAACGCCGAAGAGCACGGCCTTCAGAATTTCAAACATATATTACCTCATTTCTGCGATTTCCCTAAAAATAAAAATCAGACGAGTACAATACCGCGTCCGACCATGTATACCATATTGGTGCGCCCGGCGAGATTCGAACTCGCGACCTTCACATTCGGAGTGTGCTACTCTATCCCCTGAGCTACGGGCGCTAGGCGTGATTCACAAATCACTCAGTGTAGTATATCAGATTTTATGAGAAAAAACTACCCCCGAATTGCATTTATTCGGATAAGTTTTGAAAAGGGAGCGGGCCGGACGGCGTCCGCTCCGGGGAAATCTACCTTAATTTTCCGGAAAAAGTCCCCAAAACCCTTGACTCAGAACCCTCGGAGGATTATAATTTAAAAGCTTGCAAATGCGAAACTGTATTTGTGTGCAAAAAAGGAGCAGGCCTCGAGCCGGTAACTCCGACACTAATAATTTATTTTTAGTATGCCGAACCAAATCGAGAGATTCCAGTAGGCAATGCCGAAACCGATTGAGTTGTAAGCAATCTGAGTAGGTAGAAAGGAAGAAAAATGAAGTCTTACATTGCAAAGCCTGCAGAGGTAGAACGTAAGTGGTACGTTATCGATGCAGAAGACAAGACTCTGGGAAAGATCGCATCTGAGGTTGCATCCATCCTGAGAGGAAAGAAGAAGCCGATTTACACCCCGCACGTTGACACCGGTGACTATGTTATCGTAATCAACGCAGAGAAGGTTCGTGTAACCGGTAAGAAGGAAGAGCAGAAAATCTACAAGAGCCACAGCGGTTATCCGGGCGGCCTGAAGGAGACTACTCTGAGAGAACTCCGTGCGAAGAAGCCGGAAGAAATCATCCGTCACGCTGTTAAGGGCATGATGCCAAAGGGCAAGCTGGGCAGACAGATGTTCAAGAAGTTAAAGGTATACGCTGGACCGGAGCATCCGCACACTGCGCAGAATCCGGAAGAGTGGACATTCTAGGAAGGGAGGAATAGAAGATGGCTAATACACAGTATCAGGCAACAGGCAGAAGAAAATCTTCGGTTGCAAGAGTCAGATTACTCCCAGGAACCGGAAAGATCACAATCAATAAGAAGGATCTGGAAGAGTACTTCGGAATGGATATTCTGAAGAACGAAGTAAAAAGACCTTTCGACGTAACAGGCACAGCCGGCAAGTATGACGTTATCGCAATCGTTGAAGGTGGCGGTACAACAGGACAGGCCGGTGCACTGAGACACGGAATTTCCAGAGCTCTCTGCGTAGCTGATGAGGAAGCAAACAGACCTGCACTGAAGGCAGCTGGTTTCCTGACCAGAGACCCGAGAATGAAGGAAAGAAAGAAATACGGACTCAAGAAGGCGAGAAGAGCGAGCCAGTTCTCCAAGCGTTAATTTCAGAGGAGTATTGCAAAACCCCCGGAAACATTGTTTCCTGGGGTTTTTCTTTTACGTTTTTCATCTCGGACGTTGCGGCGGCGGCCTTTTCCGCGGCGCGATTTGCTCCCCGCCCCCCGGAAAGCCTTGCGGTACCGTCCCGGGGAGCAAAATCTTCACAGAGAATCCGCGCCGCTTCCCATCAGTACAATCCCAAGATGTAAAGAATTGACGACGAAGGCCCTTTCTTCCATCTTTCGTCGTCAATTCTAATCACCTCCACATGCCAAATACTCTAATCTGCATTCCACAACATCAAAAATTGACGACAGACCTTCGCCTTTTGACGGTCTGTCGTCAATCTAATGTTTTCTGACAATATTAACTCCGTTTTAAGTTCAGCCAGGGCCCCCAAATCCCTTTTTCTCGTTTGGATTTTCTGATTTCGAGACCTCATCTCACCCGAACCATTGGATTTCAACTCTAATCCACGCAGCGGCCGCGGGGAAATTGACGACGGAACCCCTGTTCCGGGGTGTTGCGTCGTCAATTTCTGCATCTTTCCCGTAAATGCTCAGAATTAGAGGTTACGCAACCCTGCTTTATCGGAACAAAGCTGCTGCAATCGCTTCTTTCAGTTAGAGAAGTATAACTTTTTTCAGAAATATTATTGACAAGAGGGGAAGAATCGCTATAATAATATAGAAGTTAGTTAAAGCGAACTAACAAATGTAACACAAGACTAACAGAAGTAACACATGGCTAACGCGCCGGGCGCGAATGCCGGCAACGGCTGCGGAGCATTTGCAGGATCCGCGAAGCACCGACAGGACCCGCGAAGCGCAGGCACACACACGACGAGACGGAAAGAGCCTTGTCAGGATGAATGACACAGGAGGTGGGAACATGCCAATCACAATTGCAAAAACCGGTGATATCGTTCGTATCATCCGAATCACAGGGGATGATTCCATTCGGACCCATTTGGCGGAACTGGGTTTTGCCGTGGGAGCGGAAGTCAAAGTCGTGAAGGCGGTGAAAGGGAATTTAATTCTGCAGGTACACGGAACGCGGCTCGCTTTAGATTCGAGCATGGCCGGCCGGCTGCTTGTGGAATTTTAGGACTTATTTTTAGGACAGAGAATGAAGTAATTCAGGTCACTATTTAAGAGAACATTAAGGAGGAAAAGATGGAGACATTGAACAATTTGGCGGTGGGCGAAAGCGCAACCATCAAGAAAATCGGAAGCGTGGGACAGACCCGAAGAAGAATCATGGACATGGGTCTGACCAAGGGAACGCAGGTGTATGTTCGTAAAGTAGCACCGCTGGGAGATCCGATGGAGCTGACCGTAAGAGGGTATGAGCTGTCGGTGCGAAAAGGCGATGCGGAGCTGATCGAAATCGAGAACATTCAGGAAGCAAAGTAAAATTTTGGAGATAAACGAATTAAGGGTATTAAGAAAGGAGTTATTCAGTGGCAATTAAAATCGCACTTGCAGGAAACCCGAACTGCGGAAAGACAACGCTGTTCAACGCGCTGACCGGAAGCAACCAGTATGTGGGAAACTGGCCGGGCGTTACTGTGGAAAAGAAGGACGGTAAATTAAAGACCGACAAAACCATTACAATTCAGGACCTTCCGGGAATTTATTCCCTTTCCCCGTACACCATGGAGGAAGTGGTAACCCGGCAGTATCTGGTGAGCGAAAGACCGGATGCCATCATCAACATCATCGACGCCACAAACCTGGAGCGGAACCTGTATCTCACCACACAGCTTTTGGAACTGCACATTCCGACCATCATCGCGCTGAACATGATGGACATCGTGAACAAAAACGGAGACCGCATCGACATCCCGCAGCTGAGCAAAGAGCTGGGCTGTCCAATCGTTCCGATCAGTGCTCTCAAGGGAGACGGCAGCGACGAGCTGATCGATCAGGCGGTCAAAGTGGCAAAGAAGAGAACCATGGGCGACACCCCGCATGTGTATTCCGGCAGCGTGGAGCACGCCATCGCACACATCGAGGAATCCATTGAAGACAAGGTGTCCGCAAACAACCTGAGATGGTACGCCGTCAAATTCTTCGAGCGGGACGAGAAGGTTCGGGAGGAAATCAAACTGGGCGCTTCCGTTCTCAGCGAGATTGAAGGCCACATCGAGGACTGCGAAAAAGAAATGGACGACGATGCGGAGAGCATCATCATCAACCAGCGTTACGAGTACATCAACCGCGTGGTCCCAAAAGCAATTGAAAGAAAACAAGGTCACGAGAAGCTGACTTTGTCCGACAAAATCGACCGGATCGTAACCAACCGAGTGCTGGCACTGCCGATTTTTGCCGTGGTAATGTTCCTGGTATATTACATTTCCGTCACTACCATCGGCGGCATCGTCACCGATTGGACCAACGACGTATTCGTTGCGGGAATTCAGGACTGGGCGTCCCACGGACTGACCAATATGGGTGCATCGGATTGGGTAGTTTCCCTGGTATCCGACGGTATCATCGGCGGCTTGGGTGCGCCGGTCGGATTCGCACCGCAGATGGCCATCGTATTCTTCTTCCTGGCATTGCTGGAAGACTGCGGATACATGGCGAGAGTTGCTTTTATCATGGATAGAATCTTCCGTCGTTTCGGACTGTCCGGAAAGAGCTTTATCCCGTTCCTCATTTCTTCCGGATGCGGCGTGCCGGGCATCATGGCAACCCGTACCATCGAGAATGAGAAGGACCGCCGCATGACCATGATGACGACTACCACCATTCCGTGTGGTGCAAAACTTCCGGTAATCGCTACCATCGCGGGCTACATTGCCGGCGGTGCATGGTGGGTGGCTCCGGCAATGTACTTCCTGGGCATTGGACTGGTTATCGTGTACTGTATTATTTTGAAGAAGACAAAGATGTTCGAAGGGGACCCGGCTCCGTTCGTTATGGAACTTCCGGCATACCACGCACCGTCTCCAAAGGGCGTGCTCCTCAGCGTATGGGAAAGAGTATGGGCGTTCCTGAAGAAAGCGGGAACCATCCTGTTCCTCTGCTGTGCGGTAATGTGGTTCTTGGGTAACTTTGGTTTTGCAGGCGGAAGCTTCGGACTGGTGGATGCTGAAGATTCGCTGCTTGCGGTTATCGGTGGCGCAATTGCTTTTATCTTCAAACCGCTGGGATTCGGAACATGGCAGGCCGTTGCGTCCTCGCTGTCCGGTTTTGTGGCAAAAGAAGGTATCGTATCTACCATGGGCGTTCTGTCCGGTCTGGGCGAAATCGAGGGATACAGTGCAGCATACCATGCACAGTTCGCCGCATTCTTCCCGTCCACTTTGGCAGCGTTCTCCTTCATGGTATTCAACCTGTTTGATTCCCCGTGCCTGGCGGCTCTGTCCACTGTCGCGAAGGAACTGAACAACCGGAAATTCTTCTGGTACTCCGTGATTTTCCAGAACGTCAGCGCATACTGCGTGGCTCTGATCGTGTACCAGATCGGCGGACTGATTCTGGGCGAAGTGTCCTTCGGCATTGCAACGGCATTCGCAATCGCTGTTCTGGCATTCGTGCTGTACCTGCTGTTCCGTCCGGATCCGAACAAGAAAGCAAAGCTTGCGATGGAGCAGAACTAAGTTATAATTGTAAAAGGAGAAATGGCATTGAACGGCGTTGACGTGATTGTACTGGCCGGAATCGGCATTCTGATGGTGATTGCTATTCGGATTGTAATCGGCTTTTTCCGATAAGACAAGAAAGGAGGAAATGCTTTGAACGGAATTGATATTGTAATCTGTCTGGTTATTTTGGCCCTGGCGGCCGTGGTAATCCGGTATCTGATCAAGGAAAAGAAGGCAGGGCATAAATCCTGCGGCTTCGATTGTTCCACCTGCTCCATGTGCTCCCATGGAGGGCACGGCTGCAGCGGAGGATGCCACCCAAAGAAATAACAGGTAAAACGCGATTCCCCGGCAGCCTTGTCGGGGAATTTTGCTGAATGATTTTGTTTTTGCGGTAAAAAAAGGAGATGCGAAGATGCGTAAGATTACGGCACATATTGACGGAATGCAGTGCGGCATGTGCGAGAGCCATGTGAACGACCTGATCCGGAAGAATTTTAGGGTAAAAAAAGTGAAGTCCTCCCACCGCACCGGGGAGTGCATCATCGTTGCGGAGCGCGATATTCCGCGGCCGGAGCTTCAGAAGAAGTTGGGGGATATGGGCTATCGCCTGCTGGATATGGAGAGCGAAGAGTATCAGAAGAAGGGGCTGTTCAGGTAGGCCTCCGGTATGAGCAGGGCCTCCGGCCGGTGTGATAGGACTCCGGCTCGGGGTCGAGCATTGCCTTCGGCATTGGGTGATGCCTCCGGCTCGGGGGTGGAAAAATTTCCCCAAATGGTCTATAATCCTTTTGTATCATTTGTACTGAATGGAAACTCTTTGAGCCGGGCGCCGGTGGGCGAAGAAAAACCGGCAGGGGAAATAGAAAGGAGTGCACCGTGGCTTCCAAGAACAATAAGAAGAAGAAAAACGAAGCGGCCAAAAACGGTCCGACCGGTTTCGCGACGGACCGGCGGAAAATCTCAAAGTTCAGCCGTGTCATGGCGCTGTTACTGGGCATCATCATGATCGTCTTCATGCTGTTGTCCTCCAGCGTGTACTTATTTAATTAATTAAAGTGCCCCGCAGGGGAACTGTGTGGGGGGAGAGGGAATCACCTTGCCGATTCATCGGCAAGGTGATTTTTTATGCGCGGTGCTGAACTGTGCGGGCTATAGCCGCCGGGGCTGAAAAGCCGGCCGGCCCGAGGTTCGCGCCCGAAAACCGAAAACAAAGGGTTCGCGGGGAGTCGAGCGCGAACCATG
>CAKQHH010000033.1 GCA_934234035.1 uncultured Clostridia bacterium
CCTGCGAAGCCTTATTTCTTCGCCGGGTCACGCCAACACGCCCCGAGTTTTCCCGGGCGGTCGACGGCCCTGTTGGCGCCTTCCTCCTTGCGAAGCCTTATTTCTTCGCCGGGTCACGCCAACATGCCCCCTGTTTTCCCGGGCAGTCGCCGCTCATGTTGGCGCCGGCCTTCCTGTAAAGCCCTATTTCTTCGCCGGGTCACGCCAACATGCCCCGAGTTTTCCCGGCCGGCCGCCGGCTTTGTTGGCGCCTTCCTCCCTGCGAAGCCTTATTTCTTCGCCGGGTCACGCCAACCGACGCGCAGGCGAGCGCGCAGGCAGGCCGGTTGGCGTCGCCTCTCCCAACATCGCCCGGGTTTTCCCGACTTCTTACTTCTTCTACTCCGCCAACACGTAGGCTTTCCGGTTCTGGCGGCCCCAGCGGATGCACTCCGCCGTGCTGCGCATATACAGGTCCACGATGTGCCCCTGCACCGCGCCGCCGCAGTCATTGGCCACCGCAATTCCGTAGCCCTCGATGTACAGGCGCGTTCCGTAAGGAATCACGGACGGGTCCACCGCACAGGTCCCGTAGTGGACCCGCTGTCCCGTAGATCCGTGGGCATTGGTTCCCGCATAGTAAGCGGTGGTGTTGGCGGTAAAAGTGCTTTTTACTTTCACTTCCCCTTTCTCCCCGGTTTCCGAGGTGCCGCATCGAAGGGTGTGGTCCTCCGGCTTTGTGATCCATTTCTTCAGCTTTGTCTTGGTGCCGGATTTTTTTCCGTTGATATAGGTGGTGGTGTAGGTATAGAGGCCCTCGCCGTCCCGGCCGCCGGTTTCCTGCACCGTGCCCGAAGACAGGCCCGGGTCCAGCACCACCTTATCTCCGGCTTTTACTTTTTTGGTGCCCTCGGTCACTTTTCGGTGCACCTCGTCCACAGTGATCTTCGTGTCCGCCCGAACCGGAGAATCCAAATCCGGGGAGATGAGATCGTCCTTATCGTAACGGATACCGTTCAGCTTCAGGTTCTCCCGAACGGTGCCGGATTTCAGAGTGAAATCCTTCATTTTTCCGTGGATTTCCATTTGGGTGTGAATGCACTCTTCCACGGTGATTTTCATCTTGTTGGACACCGGGTACTCCCGGCAAGGGTGCACCGTATCGATTTCCGAAGCGCCGATCTTCGCTTCCTTCAGCACGGCCCCCACGGTGGTCTGTCGCGTGAGGGTGTTGACGGTTTTCGTCTTTCCGTCCATCCCCGCATAGGAAACGGTGACCTGCTCCGGTATCAGCCAGCTGATTTCCTGCCACAGCAGAATTCCCAGAGTCAAAAGCAGAATCATGCCCATGGTTCGGGTGTGCCGATCCCGATTGAAAATCTGATACAGGTTTTTCCGTTTTTTCTTTCCGGCTGCCTTCTCATTTCTCATTTTCTTCTCTCCACTCATCCTCTTTCCGTCTCATCCCCCGCTGTTTTCTCCGGTCTGCCCGAATCCGTCCCGCCCGGTCTAGTTTGCCGAGCTTCCTCGGTGAATCAACTTGCTGCGGTCGTCCTTCCGAATCTGCTCCCGAATCTCCTTGTCCAGCGGCATCGGAATCAGGTCCTCCGCCGGCTCAAAAGATTTCTTGGCCACCGCCTTCGACGCCTCCTCCAGGCCGTTCTCCTTCAGAAATTTCCGGAACGCCGCTTTGGCATAGGCTGCATCCTTCCGAAACAGGTACAGGTGAAAGGTATTCGGTTCCGTGAAACGCAGCACCTGCCCCATATCGCCATAGGGAACCGCCATCAGCGCCTCTCCTTCCGGGTAAAAATAGAATCCGTGGTTCATGTCCTCCACGTCCGTAATTTTCCGGACCGTCAGGGTCCCCCGGGTCTGCTTCGGGTTCAGCTCCATTCGATAATCCAGTACGTCCATCTACTCACCCTTCCGTCCCTTCAGCAGCGGCTTGATGCCTTTATAGATCTTTCCCGCCATTTCGGTGCCGTAAATCTTCACCAGGGCATTGTTCACCGCCTGCTTCGTCTTATGCACCCGAAGGGTCTCCGCGATTCGGCTCGCCTCACCGGAAAACTCCGGAATCAAGCTCTTCACATCCCCCTGAAACACCCGATTCTCCTTGGCTGCGGCGTTTTTCTTTTTTTCGCCCCGCTTCTCCTTCTTCTTCAGCTTGCTCTTCTTGTCCTTCCCGATCTTCGCCTCTTCCGGCTGCGGCAGTTCCTCCGGGATTTCGACGGCCGCCTCCGGCGCCCTCTTGAGAATGGTTTTTTTCACCGCCTTGCGCAGGTCCGGATGCCGGGACACGTTCACATTCCGCTTCTGCCAAAAATCCACCACCGCATCGAATCCGGTATCCTTGCTGATGATAACGAACTGTTCCCCGCCGTTCTTGGCGATCTCATACCCCAGCCAGCTCACCAGCTGAAAATCCAGGGCGTTCTTGCCGCCGGTCTTAATCGGCATGTACGTCTTCCGAATCCGGCTTCGCTCCAGCTCCTGATGCACCGTAATGCTGATAGTGCTGTGCTGCTCCGAATAGAAGATCAGCAGCTCCGAGCCGTCGTCCAGAAGCTCCAGCCCCTCAAACCCATTGCTGGCCACGTTTTCAAAATCAATTAAATACTTCATTTAAAGTCCCTCTTTCTATTTCAATCTTTTTGTCAATGATAACAACACGATCGGCGCCCCGGCAACATTTTGCCGCAGGCCCACACTGTTTTCTTCCATAAATTATTATTATATCTCAATTTCCCATAAAAGAAAAGTTTCGTCCGGTCCACGGGTTTCCGTTATCCGATTTTCGAATAGTCCGTCCGGTTGAACTCCGGCTTTAATGCTGATATGATAGCGGTATAATATTTCTACATATCGAAAGTACGTTATATATCCAGTTATATGTAATGTATCGAATAAATGGAACACAAGAGGAACATCGATGAATCATACAGAGAAACGTTTTCGGAGGAAGAATTCCCGTATTCTTCTCATCATAATTATCATGATACTGCTCCTCCTGGGAGGAGTGCTGCTGATTCGCTATCAGGCCCACCACCAGATCGGCGGACTCAGCCGAAAACCCATCATTACATTGAAAGGGGACGAAACCCTAAAGCTGTATCCCGGTGAGAAATTCGCGGAGCCCGGGGTCACGGCGAAGGATTATCGAGGGAAGAATATTTCCTCCCACATTCAGACGGATTTGGATCAAAGCAGTTTTCGGAAAGACGGCACTTTGTGGAAGGCCTACAACGGAAAGATCACCTACACGCTGAAGGATTACGGCAACCGGGTGAAGAAGACCCGGAAGGTTCGCACGGCATACCGGAAGCCGGACCAAAGTTCTCCAAGCTACGGTCACGGCATCGCGGTCTGCATGTTTCACAATATCTACGATGCGAACAACCCTCCAGAAGATCTGAACCCCAACTACATGTCCACGGAGGAGCTGTCCGCCATCCTGCAGTACCTGATTGATGCGGATTATTATTTTCCCTCCTGGCAGGAACTGCGGGATTACATTGACGGAAAGATTGATTTGCCGGTGAAATCCGTGGTGCTCACCTTCGACGACTGCGCAAAGGATTTCCAGAAGTACGGAATTCCGGTGCTGGAAAAATACGACATCACCGCTACCAGTTTCGTCATCTGTGCCAAGAACGGCAAAGAGGTGCTTCAGAAATACGGTGATGCCAAGCACATCAACTTCCAGTCCCACTCCTACGACATGCACCGCCCCGGCGGAACCATCGGCCACGGAGGTGTTTTTACCGCCCTGTCTCAGGAAGAGGGCGTGGAGGACCTGAAGAAATCCATCGACATGCTGGGCAGCGGCGAGGCCTTCGCCTATCCTTTCGGAGATTACACGGACACCTGTGAGGCGGCGGTGGAGGAAGCGGGCTTCCTCTGTGCTTTTACCACCGAATACGGAAAAGTGCACCCGGGAGACGACCCCTACCTGCTGCCGCGAATTCGTGTGAACGGGGGATGCACCCCGGAGGAATTCGCCCGAGACATTTCGGACGGTCAAGAAGAATCAGAACAACAGACAGAACAATAGAGAGGATGCCATGCTGAACAATCGTAAAAACATTATTCGACATTTGAACAACCATCTCCGGGCCAACGGGCACGTAATCGGTGCGTCTTCCGGCTGCGGACACACCGCGCTGTCTTCCGTTACCGGCGGGGCCGATATGGTGCTGGCCCTCAGCGCCGGCTGCTTCCGGGCGGCCGGGCGGCCTTCTTTCGCCAGCTACCTGTGCTACGGAAACAGCAATCGATTGGTGGAATCCTTTGCCGCGCGGGAACTGCTGACCCTGCTCCCATACACCCCGGTGCTCTTCGGGCTGAACTGTTCGGATCCCACCATCGAACTCCGGGACTACATCCAAGAGATTCAGAATTCCGGACTTTCCGGCATCGTCAACTTCCCGTCGGTGGCACTGATTGACGGTATTTTTCGGGAAGCGCTGGAGGAAGAAGGCCTGGGATTTGACAATGAGGTGGAAGCCATCCGAATTGCCCATGAAATGGATTTTTTCACCTTAGCCTTTGTGTGCAGCAAAGAGCAGGCGGAAGCCATGATTGATGCGGGAGCAGACGTCATCTGCGCCCACCTGGGACTCACGCCGGGAGGCGCCATGGGTCCGAAAAAAGCCCAATCCATAGAGAAGGCAAAGCTCCTGGCGGACGAGGTGTTCTCCGCATGCCTGGAGAAGGCACCGGACCGGATTCGCATGGTCTACGCCGGTCCGATTAAGTCACCGATGGACCTCCAGTACTTCTACGAGAACACGGCGGCGCAGGGTTTTATCGGAGGATCCTCTTTCGAACGAATTCCCTCGGAGCGAGCGATCATCTCCTCCACTCGCGCTTTCAAGTATCCCATGGACAGCGCACTGGACGAGAAGCGGGAGGCCGCCATGGAGGGAATGGAATCTTCCCGAAACTACATCGAGTTCGTACAACAGCACATTCGCCAGAGCTACGAGCAACCCATTACCTTGCAGGCGCTCTCCACGGTGCTGCACGTTTCTACCCCATATTTGAGCACCCTATTCAAAAAGAAAATGGGCATCAGCTTTACGGAATACCTGATTCGCTTCCGACTCAACAAGGCCTGCGAACTGCTGGAGGTCAGCGAACTGCCGATTCAGGAAGTCGCCCTTCGGGTGGGGTATCCGGATTCGGTCCAGTTCAGCAAGATTTTCAAGAAGTATAAGGGAATGGCGCCGCGAAACTACAAAACCATGCTGCGGTCGAAACAACACGCGGGAGTCACGCAAAAACAACCATAAGTTTTTCTTACAACAAAAATGTTATATAAACACATTTTTTAGCAATCAAAACATATTTTTTACTTTTTCGTTCGTGCTAGAATACAATTAAGAAAAGGCGGACAAGGAGGTATACAACATTGAAAACAGTTGCAGTACTCGGAACCTTTGATACCAAAGGCAAGGAGCTCAAGTTCATTAAAGAGTGCATCGAAGAGCATGGTTTGAAAACCCTCTGCATCAACACCGGTGTATTCGAACCCGTGGTAGAACCGGATATCAGCAGCGCGGAGGTTGCGGCGGCAGTCGGTGCCGACATCAACGCCATCGTGGAGAAGCGCGACCGGGCTACCGCCACAGAAGTTTTAGCAAAAGGAACGGAGAAATTGATTCCTCAGCTCTATGCAGAGGGCAAATTCGACGGCATCATTTCCATCGGCGGATCCGGCGGAACCTCACTGGCCACTCCGGCAATGCGGCAGCTTCCGCTGGGAGTTCCGAAAGTGATGGTTTCCACCATGGCGTCCGGTGACGTTTCCCCTTATGTGGGAACCAGCGACATCGTCATGATTCCATCCGTTGTGGATGCGGAAGGTCTGAATGACATTTCCAAAGTAATTTTCAGCAACGCAGCCAACGCTGTTGTGGGCATGGTTCAGAACCGGAAGGAAATCGAAAGCGACGGCAAGCCGCTTCTGGCAGCTACCATGTTCGGCGTAACTACGCCGTGCGTAAAGGCAGCGGAAGATTACCTTCATGAACAGGGATACGACGTATTGGTATTCCACGCAACCGGTACCGGCGGCAAGTGCATGGAAGCCCTTATCAACCAGGGATTCATCAAGGGTGTGCTGGATCTCACCACCACCGAATGGTGCGACGAAGTAGTGGGCGGCGTGCTCAACGCAGGTCCGGATCGTCTCACCGCAGCGGGCAAGAACGGCATTCCGCAGGTGGTTTCCGTGGGTGCACTGGATATGGTGAACTTCGGACCGATGGATACGGTTCCGGCGCAGTTCAAGGATCGGAATCTGTACAAGCACAATCCAACGGTTACCCTGATGCGCACCACTGCCGATGAGCTGAAGTCCATCGGCCATGAGATTGCAACCCGCCTGGCAGATGCCACGGGCAAAACCACGCTGATGCTTCCGCTGAAGGGCGTGTCCATGATTGACGTGGAAGGCCAGCCGTTCTACGATGCAGAGGCGGACAAGGTGTTATTCGATACGCTCCGCACCGAGCTGGAAGGCTCCGACGTGGAAATCGTAGAGCTGGATACGGATATCAACGACAAAGAATTCGCCGTTGCAGCAGCAAAGAAGCTCATTTCCCTTCTGTAAGCAGAATCGGAAAAGTCGGACTTATAAATCTATTTTTATGACGAAAGGGGTACACAATGAATAGACTTACAAGAGAAGAAAATATCGCAAAATTTAAGGAACAGATTGCAAGCGGCAAAATCCTGGTAGGCGTTGGCGCCGGAACCGGAATCACCGCAAAGAGCAGTGAAGCCGGCGGTGCAGACATCCTGATTATTTACAACTCCGGACGCTACAGAATGGCCGGCCGCGGTTCTCTGGCAGGCCTGCTGTCCTACGGCGATGCCAACCAGATTGTAGTAGAGATGGGTGCCGAGGTTCTGCCTGTCGTAAAGGAAACTCCGGTTCTCGCCGGCGTATGCGGTACCGACCCGTTCCGCGTTATGGACATTTACCTGCAGCAGCTGAAGGATCAGGGTTTCAGCGGTGTTCAGAACTTCCCGACCGTTGGTCTGATTGACGGCGTATTCCGTCAGAACCTGGAAGAGACCGGCATGGGTTACGGCCTGGAGGTTGACATGATCCGCAAAGCCCACGAGCTGGATATGCTCACCTGCCCATACGTATTCGATGCAGAGCAGTCCGCTGCAATGGCCGAAGCCGGTGCGGACATCATCGTTGCCCACATGGGACTGACCTCCAAGGGAACCATCGGTGCAAAGACCGTTCTGTCCCTGGACGATTGCATTCCGAGAATTAAGGATATTATCAAAGCAGCAAGAGACGTAAATCCGGATGTTATGGTTATCTGCCACGGCGGCCCGATTGCAGAGCCAAAGGATGCGCAGTACATCATCAGCAACATTCCGGAACTGGATGGCTTCTTCGGTGCTTCCTCCATCGAGAGATTCGCCGCAGAAAGAGGCATCAAGGCTCAGACCGAAGATTTCAAGGCAATCCAGAAGTAATCAAGTCGCTGGTACATTGACAACTTGTGGAACTGACAGCACGGAAAAGGGATTGCGGTTTTCGCAATCCCTTTTTCTATGGTAGAATATGTCATAAAAAAAGAATCCGGACGGCAAGGGTGTCCGGGAGAACTCCGGAGATTACGAAAGGATATTCTTATGAAAATGAACGTACTGGGGACCGGCTTTGCGCTGGCCACAAAGAATTACAATACCTGCTTTGCCCTGGAGGAAAACGGCAGCCTCTTCCTGGTGGACGGCGGCGGCGGAAATCAAATCCTCCGGCAGCTGGAACAATCCTTCCTGGACTGGCGGGATGTTCACGACATCTTCGTCACCCACCAGCATGTGGACCATTTTATGGGCATCATCTGGATGATGCGGCGAATCGGTTACGGAATGGAACTGAATGATTATGAGGGAGAAGTTCGCATCTACTCTTCCCGGACGGTGATTGACAAAATCGATAAAGTAGCCCACCTGCTGCTCCGGCCGCAGGAGCTGTGCCATATCGGCAGCCGCATCCACCTCATTCCGGTGGAAGACGGCGAAACCGCCCGGGTGCTGGGCCATCCCATCACCTTTTTCGACATCGGAAACCCAAAAACGATTCAATTTGGTTTTTCCCTGGAATATGAACCGGGAAAACGTCTCACCTGCCTGGGAGACGAATCCTGCCGCCCGGAGGGGGAAAAATACGTGGCGGGCAGCGAATGGCTCCTTCACGAAGCCTTCTGCCTGGAAGCGGACAGCGACATCTTCCACCCGCACAAAATCGCCCACTCCACGGTAAAGGATGCCTGCGAGCTGGCGGAGCGGTATTCCGTCCCGAACCTCATCCTGTACCACACGGAGGAGTCCCACGGGGATCAACGACAAAAGCTATATCTGAAGGAAGGGCGGAAGTACTTCTCTGGAAACCTGCTGGTGCCGGAGGATTTGGATGTGATTTCGCTCCATTGTTAATGCGAAAAAAAAGGGATTGGACGCCGCGTCCAATCCCTTTTTTATATTACCTCATTATGCGGAATACCGGTTCCGGTTTTCCATGCCCTGCAGTGCCGGTGCGGAATAGCTTTCCCCCTCCGTGAAACGGCTTTCGCCGAAGCTGAGGAAGTCCCGAACGGCAACCACCTTGTCCGCCAGGGAGACGATGACGCCTTCCCGGCAAGTTGGAAGCTCCGAAGTCACCGGCCACATGTGGGTCCGGATAATCTCTTCCGACTTCTCACTCAAATCCGGCAGCAACTTCTTCGCCACTTCCACGGATTCCACCGGATGCTCCCGATAGCATTCCTTGTTATTATCAAACTTCTCGTCCCGGTCCAGAATTCCCAGATCGTGGCACAGCGCTCCTTTCACCACGGATTCGCTGTCCGTCTGCACGTGAATCTTCTTCAGCAGATAGCAAATCCAAACGCTGGCTGCCACCACGCGCATGGTGTGCATTCCCACCGAGCTTCTCAAGTGGTGCCGCTGATTCATTGCCTGTTCGAATTCCGGAGAGTCCACGATTTTCTTTCCGTATTTATTCAGATAAGATGTAACAACCTTTCCTGCCATAGTGCTCCTTTCTGCCTGCTGACCATTACCGTCCTTATACTATATCTGAATTCTGGTGTTCCGGTGGCACATTTATGTGGTTTTCTTGAAGTCCTTGGCCTCCTCAAAACACCCAACATAATAATTTTAGCATTATAAACACGGTAAAGGCAATCGTTTTTATGAATGAAACACAACAAAAAATTGAATTTCTTGTCACGACAGATTACTTTTCTTAAAAGAAGCTTCGAGCGATTTTAGGCAATTCCGGTTCCTCCGTCTCGCCGCTACACGATGGGGCTCGGCAATTCCTCCGACTCTTCCGCCCCTTCTTTTATGGTATACATCGTCAGCCGGTCGCCCTCCATCAGTGTCACATTGCCTTTGGGCACGATACCCCGGCCGTGGCGCTTCAAGAGAACGATAAAACTGCGGCGGGAAATGTCCAGGGACCGAATCCGCTCCCCCACCCACGGGTGGCTGCGGTGCAGCACGATTTCCTTCAGCTCCATGTTCTCATTGCTGCGAGGGGATTCGCCGCTGAGAATCAGGCGGTCGCCGGCCCGGAGGCGCACATCGCCGTGGGGCATTTTCGTCTCCGTTCCCCGCAGAATCACCGCAATCATCAGACCGGACGGAAGCGCCGTCTCCCGAACCAGCCGCCCGCACCACTCATCCTTCGGCTTCAGCATCACCTGAACGAAATGGATGTCCGCCTCCAGCCCATACTCGCTGAGCTTCTGAACCCGCTGATATTGCTCCACAAAACCGGCGGAAATGATACCTGTCGGGATGGCCACCATGCCCACGCCCAGGAAAGCGATGAGGATGCCGAAGGTTTTGCCCAGCACAGTGATGGGGTAGATGTCGCCGTAGCCGATGGTGAGCAAGGTGGAGGCGGACCACCAGATTCCGGAAAAGGCGTTCCGGAACACCTCCGGCTGGGCGTCATGCTCCACGCTGTAGAGGCACAGGCTGGAGGCCAGCATCAGCACCAATATGATAAAAAAAGAGGACAGGAGTTGCTGGCGTTTCCGCACGAGCACCTGAGAAATGACATTGAGGGAGTCGTAGTACCGGTTGATGCGGAAGAGACGCAGAATCCGCGCCACCCGAAACATCCGGAATGCGGTGGCGCCCCCCGGAAACATTATCGGCAGGTAGGCCGGGAGGAAGGACAGCAGATCAATCAGGCCGGCACCGGACATCGCGTACTTGCCCATGGCCTTTCCCTTTCCTACATTTGGATACAGGCACTCCACCGTGAGCAGCCGAAGAACGTAGTCCAGGCCAAAGAAGGCCGTGGTCACTTCCAGCACCGGCGTCAGTCCGGCGCCGTAGGCCTGTGCCAGATGGTCGTAGGTCATCATGAAGGCGGCGGTCAGGTTGACAATCAGCGCCAGAGAACTGAAGATGTCGTAGCCCAGGCTCAATGGGTCCGACACCGTGCCGATGGATACCATTCGAAAGAGCCGGTGCTGCAGTCGGCTCCATGAAGTTTCTTCCGTTCTTATTTTTGTTTCCATACATTAAATCCTCATTCCAAAAAATCCTTGATTTCATTATAGACAGTCCCGCATCCCGATGCAATTGTGAAATAATGTCCTATTGTTCACAAACTTCAATTAAATCTGAATGCAATTCCACCGCCGTCTTCTATTTTAAAAGTATCCCAAAAACAGAAAAAGAACGTATCCGATGGATACGCTCCGTTCCTGAATCTATAAGGTTTATGGTTAATGGTTGGCTTTTTCACAGCTAAGCTCTATCTCTTAGCAACTATAATATACTCTATTTTCGGACAATTGAAAAACAGTAATTTTTTGTATTTAAACAAGTATTTACTTGTGGTATAATGTTTAATCATTAACAGATTCATTTAGTTAAAAAGCACAAAAAAGGAGGTCCTTATGACCAACAGTGAACGCGCCTTTCTGGCGCTCAGTGAAACCCTCAATTTCACTCGTGCCGCGGACAAAATTTTCATCACCCAGCAGGGAATCAGTGAGCACATCAAGAAGCTGGAAGAGGATTACGGAACCACGCTGGTAATTCGAAAGCCGAAGGTGCAGCTGACCCCGGCCGGTGAAGTGCTCCGGGATATGCTTCTCCGGCAGGAAGCCATGGACCGAGACGTGCGCCAGACCATTTCGGAAATTAACAGCGGCGACGCCGGCGAAGTCTCCATCGGCATCAGCGTCTCCCGAGTGCGTGCTTTTGCCGCCGACATCATCACCCGGTACCACATCGCCCATCCCCACGTGAAAATCCACCTGTATTCCGACATCACCATGAAGCTGGAATCCATGCTGCTGGACAACAAGCTGGACGGCATCATTGCGGTGAACGCCGTCCCGCATCGGAACCTGCAGAAGGAACTGCTTTTCCAGGATCCGGTGTATCTGGCCGTACCGGACCACATCGCTCAGGAGCGGACCGGCGACGCCACAGCGGTGGACATCGCCGATTATGCCGATCTCCCATTCATCCGGGATCTGTCCGACAGCACCACCAGTTTTCTTATCGACCCATTCCTGGAGAGCCGGAATATCGAACTGAACAATATCATCAACGTCAGCGAATACGCCGTTCAGGCCTCCCTGTGCAAGCGATTCGATGCCGCCATGTTCTGCGCCAAATCCTTTGCATACTATAAAGAAGGCTCCATCGTTCAGGCCGGCCTGCGGACCCTGGAGCTGGAGGGACTGGGCCATACCGTGGACATCAGCTTAATGACCTCCCGGAACCGGCACTACGCCCGATGTGCCACGGACTTCTTCCAGACCATCCGGGATTCCCTGGATACCTTCTACGAGAAGGTTATGTAGGGGGGTGTCTTATAACGCAATTTCCCCGGCCAAAGCGCAGTGCGCGGCGGTGACCGGCGACGCCAGATAGATCTGCACCTTACTGGTGCCCATTCGGCCCAGGAAGTTCCGGTTGTTGGTGGCCACCACCACCTCGTCATCGGAAAGGATTCCACCGGCTCTTCCGCAGCACAGGCCGCAGCCCGGCGTGGTAATCATGGCGCCGGCCTCCGACAGGGTTTCCAGCGTGCCGTCTGCCAATGCCGCCCGGTACACATCCCGGCTGGCCGGCGTTACGATTAGTTTTACGAAGGGCGCCACCTTCTTGCCCTTCAGAATTGCAGCCGCTGCTTGAAGGTCTTCCAAGCGGCCGTTGGTGCAGGAACCGATGAACACCTGGTCCACCTTGATGCCCGCTTCCTTTTCCACCGGCCGAACGGCATCCACCTGCGACGGACAAGCCATCACCGGTCTGAAATCCTCCGCCCGGTAATTCAGCACCCGCGCGAACTCCGTGCCCTCCGGCGACGACTCGTAACACAGGCTGTCCGTTTCTCCTTTTAGGAAACCCGGCGTCCCCGGAACGTGAGGTCCCGCTTCGACGGAATCCGCCGCTTTGGCCGCCACATCCCCGGTGAGAACCGTCCGGAAAATCTCGTCAAAAGCATCTTTATAGTCGTCTCCGAAAATCCCCTTGCTCATTGGATGGGCATCGGTGAAATGCAGCGTCTCCCGGTTCGGATAGCACAGCCCGCACTTTGCGCCGGCCTCCACCGTCATGTTGGACATGGTGAGGCGGCTGGCCACCGACATGCGGTCCACGGTGCTCCCCGCAAATTCCAGGGACTGATAGGTGGCGCCGCTGGCAGAGATATCGCCGATGACGGTAAGAATCACATCCTTCGACGTCACGTTCTCCGGCAGGGTTCCCTGAATGTTCACCCGGATGGTTTCCGGCACCCGAAGCCACAGCTCACCGGTTCCCAGGATTCCCGCCATCTCCGTGTAGCCGATTCCCGTGGAGAAGGCGCCCAGAGCCCCGTAGGTAACGGTGTGGCTGTCCGTTCCGAACACCACATCTCCCGGCTGCACATACTTCTCCGCCATCAGCTGATGGCAGATTCCGTCGGTGCGGTGAACGTTTTTGATTCCGTATTTCCGGGCGAACGCATCCCCTCGATGGAAATGCCGCACATCGTCCACTTGACTGGCCGGCACCATGTGGTCGTACACCAGCACCATGCGGTCCGGATCCCACACCTTCGTAAAGCCCATCTCTTCGAATTTGTCCGCCACAAAAGGAATGAAAATATCGTGCACCATCACCCGGTCCACCTTCGCGGTCACGATGTCTCCCGGTTTCGCATCTTTTTTCCCGGTATTTCTCCGGAGAATTTTCTCAATTAATGTCGCCATGCTCTCCTCCTATTCCAGCCCGTTCCGCTTTCTCATCGCCGGAACCAGCCCGCCGGCATCCAGAATTTCCAGAAGGTTTTCCGGCAAATCCGCAATGGGATACGTCGCCCCGTTCACCCGAATCTGTCGGCCCACTTCCACGTCCATCACATCCCCTTCCTGCACGTGATCGATCAGATCGCTTTCGATGAGCAGAAGTCCGTTGTTGATGGAATTCCGGAAGAAAATCCGGGCAAAGGATTTGGCCACGATGCACCGAATGCCCAGGGCCTTGATCACCTCCGGCGCCTGCTCCCGAGAAGAGCCGCAGCCGAAATTTTTTCCCGCCACGATGCAGTCTCCCGGCTCCAGCATTCCCGCCAGCTCCGGCCGCAGCGGCGAAAAAGCGTAGGGCTTCATGTCCTCCACGGAAGGGAGGGCCAAGTATTCCGTGGGCATGATGATATCCGTATCGATATCATCCCCCATGGTGTATATTTTTCCGCTAAAATGTTCCATTTTGTTACTCTCCTTCTCCCTAAAAACAAGCTTCCGCAATCTCACCGGCCACCGCCGATGCTGTCACCGTCGCCGCGTTCGCCAGATAGACGAAGGAATTCCGGTCTCCGGCCCGGCCCTTGAAGTTCCGGGTTCCCGTGCTGATCAGCACTTCCCCTTCGCCGATCACGCCCTGGCAGCTGCCCCAGCACACACTGCAGTTCGGATTCATCACAATTGCACCGGCTTCCATGAAGGTATCCAGAATTCCTTCTCTCGCCGCCTGATTATAGACATCCCGGCTGGCCGGCACCACCAGAAAGCGAACGCCCTCCGCTACTTTCTTTCCTTTGATAACCTCGGCTCCCAGGCGAAGGTCTTCCAGCCGTCCGTTGCTGCAGGAACCCAGGAACGCTTCGTGGATTTTCGTTCCCTCCACCTCCGATACCGGCGCCAGGTTGTCCACAAAATGCGGTTTTGCCACCACCGGCTGAATCTCCGAAAGGTCGATATCGTACACTTCGGCGAATTCCGCATCCGGGTCGCTCTCATAGCAGGCCACCGGCTCCCGGCCGTGCGCCTCCAGGTACTCCAAAGTCACCTCGTCCACCGGCATCAGTCCGGTTTTGGCCCCGGCCTCCACTGCCAGGTTACACAGGACGAACCGGTCGCTGACGGACAGCCCCGCCAGTCCCGGCCCCGCGAACTCCATGGCCTTATAGTTGGCGCCGTTGGCGCCTATTTTTCCGATAATCGTCAGAATCACATCCCGAGCGGTCACGCCTTTCCGCAGCGTGCCGGTCAGATTGAACCGAAGGGTCTCCGGCACCATCACCCAAGATTTGCCCGTCACCATGGCGTACAGGTAATCCGTGCACCCCACGCCGGTTCCGAAAGCCCCCAGACACCCGTAGGTGCAGGTGTGGCTGTCCGCCCCGAAAATCAGCTGACCCGGCCGAACGTATTTTTCCACCATCACCTGATGGCAAATGCCCTCGCCCTCGTAGAAATCGATTCCGTGCTCCCGGGCGAAATCCCGCATCTTCTTCTGGGACTGCGCCGTCTTCACGCTGTCGCACGGCACGTTGTGATCCACCACCCACACCAGCTTGGATGGATCTGCAATGTGCGGATTCTTCAAATTGTTGTATTTATCAATGGTCAGATGTGTGGTGCCGTCGTTGCTCAGCATGTAATCCAAAGTCACCACGTGAATTTCACCGGCCTTTGCGGCGTCCACCCCGGCTGCCCGGGCGATGATTTTCTCTGCAATCGTCATTCCCATTTTTCTCTGTCTCCCTGTCTGCTTTTGCTAAAAATACTCTCGTCTCGTCCTGCGGTTTCCGGCGCTACGCCTCATCCAAAGAAGCGATCAGACCGCCCTGATCCAAAATCTTCTGCATGTACGGCGGCAGCTTGGTGCATTCATACGTGCTTCCACCGCTGGTCACCGTTCCCGCATCCAGGTCCAGTTCCATTTCATCCCCATCTTTCACGCAGTCGTACAGATCCCGGCACACAATCACCGGCAAACCGATGTTGATGGAATTGCGGTAGAAAATCCGGGCGAAGGATTTGGCGATAACCGCCTTTACTCCCAGAGCCTTTAGCACGCCGGGTGCCTGTTCCCGAGAAGAGCCGCATCCGAAATTCTCGTTGGCCACCACGTAATCCCCCGGCTTCACTTTGTTGGCAAATTCCGGATCCAGGGATTCAAAGGTATGTCCCTTCATCTCCTCAATGGTGGGATACAGCAGGTACTGCGATGCAATAATCTGGTCCGTATCCACATCTGAATCAAAACGATATAGTGTTCCCATTGTTCTATCTCCCTTTTTGTATGTATTTTTATGTTTTGATACTAAATTTTATAATATATTATATCAGATTCAACAATATTTGTGAATGGCTTTACATAATTCTGCCCGCTCGGCGCTTTACTTTTTCCGGCAGGGCGACCGGCCCGCCAGGTGACAACAAATGGGCCGGCGGGCTGCTCGGTTTGCGTACGACTCCCCTGAAACCCATTGATTTCGGTTTTCATACGCAAACCGGGTGCCGGGAAAATGGAAATTGCCGGCACGCCAGGCCCCTCGGTTTGCGTACGACTCCTCTGAAACCCATTGATTTCGGTTTTCGTACGCAAACCAAGTGCCGGGTAAATGAAAATTGCCGGCACGCCGGGCCCCTCGGTTTGCGTACGACTCCTCTGAAACCTATTGATTTCGGTTTTCATACGCAAACCGGGTGCCGGGTAAATGAAAATTGCCGGCACGCCGGGCCCCTCGGTTTGCGTACGACTCCTCTGAAACCTATTGATTTCG
>CAKQHH010000034.1 GCA_934234035.1 uncultured Clostridia bacterium
AGGCTTGGAGCCTGCACGCTGCGCCTCCGAGAAGCGTTCGCTTTTCGGTGACGACAAGATAGAATTATACGCGCATTGCAGGCACTTGTCAACAACTTTTTAAAACTTTTTTACGCAAATTTCTTTTTTTCGCTTACAGCCCTTTAGTTGGCGATGCATACGGTCTCCTCTTGTCATACAAAAACGCCCGGCACCGGCCGGACGTCTGTGCATTTCGTATTTGTTTTTATCGGCTACTTCTTCTCCGGATCTTTGGAGCGGCGGCGTTCGGCCAGGCGCATCATGGATTCCTCCTTCTCGATGGCTTTCTTGGCCTTTACGATTCGTTCTCTGGCTTCTTTGGTCTCCCGAATACCTTCCTTCGCCTTCTGCATCGCCCGCTTCTCGTCGCGCTTAGCGTCCGCCAGGCGCTCCTTATTTCCCGTCAGCATATCCGGCGTCCGGTACTCGATGGAAAGGGCAATCCGGAAGCGGCACATGCCCAGCAGGAACAGAGCGGTGCCCACCAGCGTCAGGATTTTGAAATCCAGGAGCATCATATTGTAGAACATGTATACGCCAAACAGGGTCATCACGAGGCCCAGGGCCTCCGTAAAGCGGTCCAGCGGCGACTGCGTCCGGAAGTTGAAGTTTACCGAAGAAACTGCCTTCAAGCCCTCCAGAGTCATCCACAGGGCGAATACCGCCGTGATTGCCACGTCCTCCGTCACCTGTCCGGACAGAAATACGCAGCCCAAAATCACGGAAGTAAATCCTTCCACGTTCACTTCCTTCTTCGATTCATAGGAACTCATATTGGTCACTCTGTTCACCACCAGCTCGCAGATGCCCATCAGGAGAATCGCCATGCCCACGATAAAGGCAACTCCCACAAACGGCACGCTGGCGTTTGCGATGCAGAATGTTCCGACGCCCACTACCAGCAGGCTTACAAGCATCATCAATGATCTCATGTTTTACTTCCTTCCAACTTTTAATATCTGTAATATTACCATTTTCAACCGCCCATTTCAACCGACCCGCGCCGCTCTACGGCATCCGCTGCACACCGAAGGGCACCGCGCCAGCTTTGATTTCTAGCGGATAAAATTAGTTGCGATGGGTTTTTCCGGTTCCGGGAATTCGATGCCGACGGCTCTTCCCGCTTCAAAACACTTAATCATCCACGCCATGTTCCGACCCAGGGTCCGCATGGTCTGCATCCCCTCCAGGTCGTGGAGCACTTCGTCCGGATTGTTTCCGTGAACGCCGTTCCAATACTGGGAGGATACGACAGGCATTTGGGATATGGTAAAAAATTTATTCAGCCGGTCGAAGGTGGCCGTTGTGCCGGAACGCCGGCAGGATGCGATGGCGGCCGCCGGTTTTCCTTTTAGGTAGGCGGAATCGCACGCGTAAAACACCCGCTCCAGGAGGGAGACAATCGCTCCGGAAGGTCCGCCGTAATATACCGGAGAACCCACCACCAGACCGGAGCAGTCCCGCAGTTTCTCGATTACCGTATTCACCGGATCTCCGTCCATGATGCAGCGGCCGGTTCGGCTGCAATATTCGCAAGCTTTGCAGCCCGGGATGTTGACTGCGCCCACATGAAGAATTTCTGTCTGCAGTCCCGAATCTTCAATGGCATCGGACACTTCCCGCAGTGCCGTGTGCGTGCATCCGAACTGATGCGGGCTGCCGTTCAGCAATAATACTTTATCCATCTTTTCTCTCCCCTCTGCTGTCCCTCACGATATAATAGGACAAAAGGCCGGATGCATTGCACCCGGCCTTCATTTTCTCTTCTGTTCCGATTAGTTGCCGGCAACCTGGGCAGCTACTTCTGCAGCGAAGTCATCTTCTTTCTTCTCGATTCCTTCACCAACTTCGTAACGGATCATAGAAACAACTTCCATATCCTTGCCGATTTCCTTAGCCGCATTAGCAACATACTGCTGTACGGAAACATCGCCATCCTTTACGAACGGCTGGTCCAGAAGGCATACTTCCTTCAGTTCCTTCTTGATCTTTCCGGCAACGATTCTCTCTACCATTTCCGGCTTCTTTCCTTCGTTCAGAACCTGCTCGGTCAGGATCTTCTTCTCGTTCTCCAGATATTCCGGATCAACGCCGTCTTCGTTGACGAACTTCGGATTCATGGAAGCAACCTGCATTGCAACGTCCTTACCTACAGCAGCAATTTCATCTGCAGCAGCGTCGGTCTTGATACCAACGATTACGCCGATTCTTCCGCCGCCGTGGGTGTAACCAACGTATACCACGCCGTCTTCCTCAACCTTTGCGAATCTTCTGATGCTCAGGTTCTCACCGATCTTAGCAACCTTTGCGGTCAGAGTTTCCTGTACGGTACCTTCTGCGAAAGGCTCTGCCATGAACTGCTCCATCGGCATATTTCCCTTTACCAGAACTTCCTTTGCCAGGTCCTCAACGAACTCGATGAACTCTTCGTTCTTTGCAACGAAGTCGGTCTCGGAGTTTACTTCAACGATGGAAGCAGTCTTGTTTCCTTCACCGAAAGCAACTCTTACCAGACCTTCTGCAGCGATTCTGCCGGCCTTCTTCTGAGCCTTCATGATTCCCTTTTCTCTCAGGTAATCGATTGCCTTTTCAATATCACCGTCTGTTTCAACCAGTGCCTTCTTGCAGTCCATCATTCCTGCGCCGGTACGCTCACGCAGTTCTTTTACGAGTGCAGCTGTTACAGCCATGTCTTTGTCCTCCTGTTATAAATATGCAATTTGAAAAATGCGGCTCCCCCGGATTACATCTGAAGAAGCCGCCACCTGTCGGTTAATTATTCTTCGTCTGCAGCTTCCTCAGCAGCTTCTTCTGCTTCTGCTGTCTCTTCTGCAGCGCCTTCGTCAAAGCTCTCGCCCTGCTTAGCTTCTACGATAGCATCTGCCATTACCGATGTGATCAGCTTAACCGCTCTAATCGCGTCATCGTTTGCCGGGATGATGTAGTCTACATCGTCCGGATCGCAGTTGGTGTCTACGATACCAACAACCGGAATTCCCAGAATGCGAGCTTCCTTAACGGCAATCTTTTCCTTCTTCGGGTCAACAACGAAGATTGCACCAGGCATTCCCTTCATGTCCTTGATTCCGCCCAGGAACTTCTCCAGCTTCTCAGCTTCGTTTCTGATCTTCAGGATTTCCTTCTTCGCATACTTGTTGATAGTGCCATCCTCTTCCATCTCTCTAATCTCGTTGAGACGTTCGATTCTCTTGCTGATGGTCTTGTAGTTGGTCAGCATTCCACCCAGCCATCTCTCGTTAACGAAGTACATACCGCAACGGTTTGCTTCGTCCTTGATTGCAGCCTGAGCCTGCTTCTTTGTGCCGACGAACAGTACCGGCTTACCGGTTGCGCCAACTTCTCTCATGAAATCATAAGCATCGTCGATCATCTTGATGGTCTTCTGCAGGTCGATGATGTAAATTCCATTTCTCTCTGTGAAGATGTACGGAGCCATCTTAGGGTTCCATCTTCTGGTCTGGTGTCCAAAATGAACACCGGCTTCAAGTAACTGTTTCATAGAAACTACTGACATTATAATACCTCCGGTTTCGTTTCTTCCATCGTGCGTCTTTGCCTTCAACCTTCCTTCTTTTATAAAAGAAGGCACCGCGGCATCCTCACGATGTGCAAAATATAAAATATTGCGGCATAAAGCCGGCGTGCGGAAACACGCTCATATATTATATTGTAAAGAGTTCTTGATTGCAAGGTTTTTTTCAATTATAATAGTCGTGTCTTTTTTTGAGGGACCCCCTCAAATCACTACGTTTTTTATATTTAATTTTAAGGAGCTGTTTTAATGGAAAAGTATTTTAAACTTAAGGAGAACGGCACGGATGTCCGCACCGAGGTCATCGCCGGTGTCACCACCTTCCTGTCGATGGTGTACATCCTGGCAGTTAACCCGAGCATCCTGTCCGCTGCCGGACTGGATTCCGCGGCCGTATTCACCGCTACCGCCGTTTCCGCATTCTTCGGCACACTGTTCATGGCATTCTTCGCCAACTACCCGGTTGCTCTGGCTTCCGGAATGGGTCTGAACGCATACTTCGCATATTCCGTATGCATTCCGATGGCACAGGCGGGAATCCAGGACCCTTGGAAAATCGCACTTACCGCAGTACTGGTAGAAGGTATCATCTTCGTCCTGCTGTCCCTCACCAATTTCCGGGAAAAGCTGGTCAACGATGTACCGGCGAACCTGAAGTACGGCATCACCGCCGGAATCGGTCTCTTCATCACCATCGTGGGTCTCAAGAGCGCCGGCGTCGTAATCGGAAGCGAATCCACCCTGGTGGATCTGGGTTCCGTATCCACTCCGCAGTTCGTTCTGGCCATGGTTGGCTTCATCATCATCTGCGTACTGGTTCACTACAACGTTCCGGGCGCCGTACTCTGGGGCATCCTTCTCACTTGGATTCTGGGCATCGTTGCACAGCTCACCGGCTGGTACCACATTGACCCGGAAAACGGAGTATATTCTCTGATTCCAAGCCTCACCGGCGCATCCTTCATCCCGAAGGCACCGACCATGTTCGCCTTTGATTTCGGATGGGTGGGAAAGAACATCGTGGAGTTCGCGGTAATCGTCTTCTCCTTCCTGTTCGTTGACCTGTTCGATACCGTTGGAACCCTGATCGGCGTGGCTTCCAAGGGCGGTCTGCTGGACGAGAACGGAAACCTGCCTCGTGCAAAAGGCGCTCTGCTCTCCGATGCATTCGGTACCATCCTGGGTGCTTGCTTCGGTACTTCTACCGTAACCAGTTACGTAGAGTCCACCGCAGGTGTTGCTGCCGGCGGAAGAACCGGTCTCACCGCTGTAGTTACCGGCGTGCTGTTCCTGATTTCCCTGTTCTTCTCGCCAATCTTCTTGGCGATTCCAGGATTCGCTACCACTCCGGCACTGGTATACGTTGGTCTTCTGATGCTGACTTCGGTTAAAAACATGAACTTCGAGTCCGACATTGCCGACACAGCCGGCGGTTTCATGGCCATCATCATGATGCCGTTCACCTATTCCATCGCTAACGGAATCATGTTCGGAATGATCACTTGGGTTCTCCTCAAGGTCATCACCAAGAAGGCAAAGGACATCGCTCCGGTTATGTGGGTTGCATTCTTCCTGTTTGCACTGCGTCTGGGAACGCTGGCATACGGAATCGGCTTCCATTAAGAAGCAACCGGGTTTCCGGGATATATAAGCTAGATAGTGAAAATCCTGCCACTTCGGATGAAGCGGCAGGATTTTTCGTTTGTAAAAGATGTTTCATAGATATTTCATAAAAGTAGAATTCTGTAAGAGCTACATCCCGAGATGCTGTTTTATTCTTCCCGAGATTGATTTAACATAATTTGAATTATTGAAACAATTCGATGAGCTGAATCCAATGCTTTGCGGTATGTACCAGTTTCTCTTGACATCCCAATCCCGGGAAAAGACATAAACTCAAGATATAACACAGGAGTGTTTAAATCATTCATCACCAACTTTAATTGCAGCGTAGTGCACGCTCCTCTCATTGTTTTACTTCCTACAGAGGCTCCTACCATGGCTCCCACACCACCAAACAACAAACCGCCGGCAAGCGCACTTCCAAGTCCACCTTCCGCAACGGTTTTGCCATCTTCTAAAAGTTCAAATTGCAAAATTTCATCAAAAGAATATATCCCATCATCAGCAGGTTTCTTCAAAGCAGAAAGGAATCCTTTTCCGGCTCCGGACATGTTCTTGCGGAAGGCTTTGCATGAGAACAGCCGGTTTTGCTCATCTATTCGAAAAGCATATTCTTCAAAGAAATCAGCAACGCGAATATTTATTGTAGGTGAGAATACATCATATTTTGCTACCGAATCGATCTCAGACACTGCAACTTCAGATACAGCTTGTGAATGAGCCATTTCCTCAATTTCCTTCTTTGTATACAATACTGGAAACATTTTTACTTTAGTGGAACAAATTTTGTCTCCGCATTTAGGGCAAATGAAAAAACCGTCTTTCGTCAGATACTTTCTTTTCATGATTTTAATCGCATCCCCACAGAAACAACAGGTCCATTTTGCCTTTGCACTATTTGGCATCATCTCAAGAGGAACCACTTCTTTCTTTTGAGATGACTCTGCACTTAAGGCCGCGCTTTCTTCGCTTTCGTATTCCGGTTCTGCTTTTGTTACAATAAAAGTATCCTCATCCTGAAACAATTCAACGACATCCCCCACTTTTGGGTTTTCGTAATTTGCCTCAGTCGTTGGAACCATTACCAGTTGGTGCTCTTCATTTCACAAAGCAATCTGTTCATCAGTAATATTGATAATTTTGTACATTGCTCCCCCTCACCACAACCTAACTGTAAGTGAATTGTCATTGTCCTTCTCAAAAACGATAACTGAAATCTAAATTATAATTATCTTCTAATCCAAATGTTCTATCGCATATTTTGCCTGTTCAGCAGTGAATTGTTCGCCATATTCCGAAACCAACTGTTCGTAAACCGCATCTTTTGACATTGACATATCCTCATAATATGTTTTCGCCTTTAGTAGTGCATTTTCTTTCCAGTTTGCCTTAACATGTTTAATAGCATATTGAGCGGCCTTCTCCGGGAAGCCTTCTCCTGCATCAGATGTTAATTGCTCATAAATTCCTTGTTTTGACATATTCATCGTATCCGAATACAATTGAGCCTTGTTTAACGCATTCTTATACTCTTGAGGAACTTCTTTTTTCTTTACTTCCTGCGTTTTTTCAGTTGCATTGTTCTTTTCATTAGAGGATGATGAAGATGCATTTTCATCGCCCCCCACAGAGCTTCCTATAATCCCGAGCACCAATATTACCATCAATACAATAAACCAGGGTTTCTTATATAGCGGTTTTGCATGTTTTTCTGTTTTCACTTTTCCCGCAGATGTTCCAAGAGCATTATCATCACTTCTCATAATTACTTCAGGCATTCGGTTCTGCTCCGGTGCAGAATCTGTTTTTACAGCAATCACTGAATCGTCATTTTTGAACACCTGCACCACATCTCCAACCTTCGGATTATCGTAATTAAAGGAATCTTTGTCAACGGTAATTATTTCCTTATTTGCACCACCCAAATAAATCGTGCTTCCATCTACCTTTAAAACCTTATACATCGTTTACTCCCCCTCTTTTCATTTATAACCGCTAAGCGCAGCTTACTTATCTTGCATACTTTCCGTTGATAAATGTCACCATTTCATCATCACTGAACGCATTTCCGTATACCTTCGTTAAAGCAATAATCCAATCCACAAGGGCCCAGGTTCCCAATCCACCACCGGTGATAATTTTAAGTATTCCGAGACCAACCTGTCCTCGCATAAAACGATCCACTCCAAGGCCTCCAAACAGGAAAGCTCCAACCCAAACAAATACATGCTTGTTAATTTTCTTTTCCTGTGCTACATATGCGGATGTCTGTTGTACATTTACAGTTACGTTTGACGGTGCAAGTTCCTTTGTTGCTTCATTTTGTGCACTAG
Source organism: uncultured Clostridia bacterium (assembly GCA_934234035.1). Lineage (GTDB taxonomy): Bacteria > Bacillota > Clostridia > Peptostreptococcales > Anaerovoracaceae > Mogibacterium_A. The sequence continues at coordinate 7,531 of CAKQHH010000034.1, forward strand.
CCAACTCCGTCTGTGCGACTGCATTTTCTGAACTCTTAGATGAATTCTTGTTGTCATTCTCCACTTTCACCACGATTGATACAGAATCATTCTGGAACAAATCCACCGAATCTCCCACCGCAGGGTTTTCATAGCTGATGGCCGTTCTTGGCACCGTCACCAAATTATTGTTTTCATCCCCCAGGGCAACTTTTTCCTCGTTGATCATAAGAATTTTGTGCATTGATTCTCTCCTCCTAATTGTATAATTTTAGTTTAATTATATAATTACCCCCCCACTGTCAACAACATTATATTAGAGTTTCCCCCTAATTTGCACTGCATAGAACGATTGTTGTTTGCGTACACCTTGCCTCTGTCAGCGATTTTTATTCTTCATGCTTCTAAATATTGGATTCTAATTTTAATCAATCAATATATGCAAGTACGAATTATACCTTCAAATGTGAAGTTGGCGTGAAGTGTTATGCAGAACCACCTCCTAAGGGGCAATCTGCACAACATCTTCCCACATCTTTCGGAGTAGGCCCGGCGGAATTGAGAATCCGGTGTGAAAAGTTATGCAGATGAGGTGTTTGAGAGAGAATCTGCACAACCGTTTCTCCTAAGCGATGAATGACACCGCCAGAAACCCCGACCGGGGCGAATTTGTTTTTGGGAAAACTGGAATTTCGAAAGAAATGTTGTGCAAAACCCATCGAAAACCCTCGAAATGCATAACACTTCACGCCAACTTCACACACGACCGAACCAGCTGTGTAAATAGCTGTTTAATGTTGATATAATAGTAGAAAAGTGCTATTATGTAGGCAAATAAAGCAATTCTAAAATTTTGCACGGGAGGTGTATTATGCAGATTCGACCGTCAGCCGCAATTCGACAGAATTACAATAAAATTGCCGAACTTTGCCGCAAAACAAAAGAACCGATTTTCTTAACAAAAAATGGAGAAGGCGATTTGGTTGTTATGGATATTGAGACATACAACTGGCGCGAGAAAATGATTTCATTGAGAGAAAAGTTGCTGTCTATTGAAGAAGACCGATTAGAAGGACGGACCGGTTGTTCCGTTGATGACCTGGAGATATTCCTTGATGGATTGATCGAAGAGGTATAGTTTATGGCAGAATTAAAATATGAAGTCATTATATCAGACGAAGCCAAAAGATTGCTGGGAAAGCATATTCGGTTTGTGGCTCAAGTAAACAAGCAGGCCGCAGCAAAAGAGCGAGATGAACTTATGAAAGCCATCCGCTCTTTAGAGTATATGCCCCAGCGATTTCCTTTTATGAACGATTCTTATATTCCGCCAAACAAGTATCATAAAATGCCTGTTTCCAAATACTGCCTTGTAATATATCAAATAAAAGATAACAGAGTATATGTGGAATATGTACTCGATTGCAGGCAGGACTACAGTTGGCTCTTGATATAGCTTTTACGGTTAAGTATTTCCTATTCCTCTGCCAGCCAGATGGCGGCTTTCACCGCTTTATGCCAGCCCTTTAGGAGAGCCGCCCGCATCGCCGCGTCCATTTCCGGGCGGAACACACGGTCCACTTCCTTGTTCTCGATGATGTCGTCGGTGGAATCGTAATAACCCACCGCCAGGCCCGCCAGGTACGCCGCACCCAGGGACGTGGACTCGATGGATTTGCACCGAACGATCTCCGTATCGGACACGTCCGCCTGGAACTGCATCAGGAAATTGTTCCGGCAGGCGCCGCCGTCGACTTTAAGGGCCACGATGCGCTGTCCCAGATCCTCTGCCATGGCAGACAGCAAATCCTCGTTCTGATATGCCAGGGATTCCAACGTCGCCCGGACAATCTGGTTTCGATCCGTTCCCCGGGTGATTCCGAAAATCGCACCCCGGGCATCCGGTTCCCAGTACGGAGCACCGATTCCCGTAAAGGCCGGCACCATGTACACCCCTTCCGAGTCACCGGCTTTCAGCGCCATCTGCTCCGACTTCGGAGAATCCGACATGAACTTCATCTCATCCCGCAGCCACTGAATGGCGGCGCCGCACACGAAGGCGGAACCTTCCAAAGCGTAGCTTACTTTGCCGTCCAGACCCCAAGCGATGGTGGTGAGCAGTCCGGAATTGCTGAACACCGGACGGTCACCGGTATTCAGAAGAAGGAAGCTGCCGGTGCCGTAGGTACACTTTGCCTCGCCCACTTCGAAACAGGTCTCCCCGAACAGGGCCGCCTGCTGGTCCCCCGCAGAACCGGTGATGGGAATCGGACCGCCGAAAAGTTCCGGAATGGTCTCCCCGTAATGGCCGGAGCACTCCACCGGTTTCGGCAGCATGCACTTCGGAATGTCCAGAAGCGACAGGATTTCATCGTCCCAATCCAGCGTATGAATATTGAACAGCATGGTGCGGGCCGCGTTGGAATAATCCGTCACGTGCACCTCGCCGCCGGTCATTTTCCAGATCAGCCAGCTTTCGATGGTTCCGAAGAGCAGTTCGCCCCGCTCCGCCCGCTCCCGAGCGCCATCCACGTGGTCCAGAATCCACTTAATCTTCGTCCCGCTGAAATATGCATCGATGATCAGGCCGGTTTTGCGGCGAATCATCTCCTCGTGCCCCTGTTTCTTCAGCGCCTCCGCATAATCCGAGGTTCGCCGGCACTGCCACACGATGGCGTTGTAAATCGGCTTCCCGGTGACCTTGTCCCACACCACCGTGGTCTCCCGCTGGTTGGTAATTCCCAAAGCCACAATATCCCGATAATTCAGATTGTGCTTCAGCATCGCCTCCTGGGCTACCGAAATCTGCGTCGCCCAAATCTCCGTGGCATCGTGCTCCACCCAGCCCTCTTTCGGAAAATACTGGGGAAACTCCCGCTGCGCCGAACTGATGGTGTTGCCCTGCTTATCGTAAATCACGCAACGGGCACTGGTCGTCCCCTCGTCCATCGCCATGATATATTTCTTCATCTTTCACCTCACACTTTCCCGGAACCCGCCGTCACACGAACAGCGCCATGATTCCGTTGCTGATATCGATTCCCCGTTCCGTCAGTCTCAATCCCTCGTCGGTCATCTCAAGGAACCCGCCGGCCTCGTACTCCCTCGCTTCCGGCCGCGCCTCTCGAAAGTATTCCCAGAAAGCCTCCTCGCTTCCCAGAACGTCCCGGTATCGAACGCCCTCTTCCCGCCGCAATCCGGTAAAAACAGCCTCCGATATATCGTCCTCTTCCGAGTTTTCGTGCACTTCCATAAAAGCAAGTTCGCCCCGGTCCAGCATTTCCGAGTAGGCCTTCAAATCCGTCTCGTTCACCATCCGCCGGTGTCCCGTATAAGAAGAAGCCCCCAGGCCCAGACCCACGTACTCCGCCATGTTCCAGTACTTGGAGTTGTGCCGGGACTCATAGCCCGGCCGAGCGAAATTGGAAATCTCGTAATGTCGGTAACCCTTCTCCCGAAGAACCTGAATCCCCCGGTGATACATCTCCCGATCCGTTTCGTCCGGCACTTCCCGAAGTTTTCCCGCTTCAAAATCTCGGAAAAAGGATGTTCCCTCCTCCAGCTGCAGGCTGTAGAAGGAAATGTGTTCCGGCTCCAGAGCGGCGATGGCTTCCAGATCCTCCATGGCATCGGAGACATCGGTTCCCGGTATGGCAAAAATAAGATCCAAGTTGATGTTATGAAATCCAGCTTCCCGGGCCATTTTCACATCCCGGCGAACCTCTTCCGCCGTATGTATCCGCCCCAAATACCGGAGCCGCCGGTCATCCATGCTCTGAACTCCCATGGAAAGCCGATTGATACCGGCGTTCCCATATCCTGCCAGACTTTCTTCCGTTAAGGTTCCCGGGTTGGCTTCCAGGGTCACCTCCGCCCCCTTCGTAATCCGAAAGGCTTTTCGAACTTCTTCCAGAATATGTCCAATCTGTTCCGGCGTCAGGAGGGACGGCGTCCCCCCGCCAAAATAGATGGTATCCGCCTCCGGAACCTCTCGGCTCCGAAGACGGATTTCTTCTATCAGATGATTCACATACTCCTGCCGAACCTCAGACCCCGCAGGGCCGGACAAGAATGCACAGTAGTTGCATTTTTTTACGCAGAAGGGAATGTGGATGTAAATTCCCGCCTTATTCGGTGTCGTCAAACTTGAGCACCTCCGTAAATGCTTCCTGCGGCACTTCCACGGTACCGAACTGGCGCATCCGCTTCTTTCCTTCTTTCTGCTTCTCCAGCAGCTTCTTCTTCCGGGAGATATCGCCTCCGTAGCACTTGGCGATAACGTCCTTCCGGTAGGCGCGTACCGTCTCTCGGGCGATGATTTTGCGGCCCACGGCAGCCTGAATCGGCACCTCAAACTGGTGCATCGGAATGATTTTCTTCAGTTTTGCGCAGATGTTCCGGCCCTTGGCGTAGGCTTCCTCTTCCGGCACGATGGAGCTGAAGGCATCGATTACTTCCTTGTTCAGAAGGATGTCCAGCTTCACCAGCTTCGCCGGGCGGTATTCCTGGAATTCGTAATCCAAGGAGGCGTAGCCCCGGGTACGGGATTTCAGTGCGTCAAAGAAATCGTAGATGACTTCGTTCAGCGGAATGTCGTAGGTAAGGAGCACGCGGGTCTCCGTCAGGTATTCCATGTGGGTCATGTTGCCCCGGCGGCTCTGGCACAGGGTCATGATGCTGCCCACGTAATCCTTCGGCGTCATGATTTCTGCTTTTACGATCGGCTCCTCGATGCGGCTGATCTCCGCCGGATCCGGCAGGTTGGTCGGATTCTGAATCATCCGCTCCGTGCCGTCGGCCATGATGACCTTGTAGATTACGCTTGGCAAAGTGGTGATGACGTCCAGACCGAATTCCCGTTCCAGCCGCTCCACGATGACATCCATGTGCAGGAGGCCCAGGAAACCGCAGCGATAGCCGAAGCCCAGGGCGGCGGAGTTCTCCGGTTCAAACTGGAACGCCGCATCGTTTACCTGGAGTTTCTCCAGAGCATCTTTGATATTCTCGTACTTCTCGCCTTCTGCCGGGTACACGCCGCAGTACACCATGGACTGGGCTTTCTTGTATCCCTTCAGCGGCTTGTCCGTCGGCTTGTCGGTGTGGGTGATGGTGTCGCCCACCCGGGCGTCCGCCACCCGCTTGATGCTGGCGCACACGTATCCTACTTCACCGGCCTTCAGCTCTTTGGACGGAACCATGCCCGGAATGCAGTAGCCTACTTCCGTTACCTCGTAACTCTTGCCGGTATTCATGAGCTGAATGAAATCTCCTTTTTTTACCGAGCCATCGAAAATGCGGGTATAGATAACCACGCCCTTGTAGCTGTCGTAATAGGAATCGAAGATGAGGCCCTTCAAGCGGCCGTCCGGATCTCCCTGTGGCGGCGGAATTACCTGAACCAGCTTCTCCAGCATGTCGTCGATTCCCATGCCGGTCTTTGCCGAGATCAGCGGTGCATCCTCCGCGTCGATTCCGATGATATCTTCGATTTCTTCCTTGGCTTCATCCGGGCGGGCGCTGTCCAGATCCATTTTGTTCAGCACCGGCAGAATCTCCAGGTCCTCGTCCAGGGCCAGGTAGACATTTCCCAAAGTCTGCGCTTCCACGCCCTGGGTGGCATCCACCACCAGCACGGCGCCGTCGCAGGCAGCCAAAGAGCGGGACACCTCGTAGTTGAAGTCCACGTGTCCCGGTGTGTCGATCAGGTTCAGGATGTACTCTTCTCCGTCCTGGGCCTTGTAGTGGAGGCGGGTGGTCTGCAGCTTGATGGTGATACCCCGCTCCCGTTCAATATCCATGTTGTCCAGATACTGTTCCTTCATATCCCGGGACTGCACCAGTCCCGTCTTTTCAATCAGCCGGTCCGCCAAAGTGGACTTGCCATGGTCGATATGAGCAATAATACTGAAATTTCTTATATTCTTCAGATAATCCATTTTTCCTCCGATTACTTCTTACATTTTTTCATATTATATTATACGCAATTTGCCCCGAAAATGATACAAAAAAATATTTCCCCGGATTGCAAAAAATCCTTGAAACTTCGCCATTCCTAATATATAATGAGCGTTGCGAATTAATACTATTTTAGAGAAAAGTGGGGTAAACAAAATGGCAAACATTAAATCCGCAAAGAAAAGAATTAGAGTTATCGACAAGAAGACTGCTCGCAACGCTCGTATCAAGGGTCACATGAAGCAGGCTGAAAAGAACTACCTGAAGGCTCTCGCTGCAGGTAACGTTGATGACGCAACCAAGGCATTTGTTGTTCTGGAGAAAGAGCTGATGCAGGCTGCTTCTAAGAACACAATCCACAAGAAGACCGCTTCCAGAAAAGTCAGCAGAATGGCTGCAAGACTGAACGCTCTGAAAGCACAGAACTAATTCTCACCCGTCCCCACATTGCGTACCAGTTAAGTGCGCCGGAACGATGGACTTGTCTCACCATCGTTCCATTTTTTATTGCCTTTTTTTGAAGGGGCCGGGCGGCGGGCCCGCGGCCGCCGCCGGCGCTTGCGCCATTCGTCACCCTTTCAAAACCAAAGGTTGACAATTGAGCAATTATGTTGTATCATTCTTTCTGTCAACTTTTACAGCTAACAGGTTGACAGCATTTACATGGGATACAATGAAAAAAGGAGATTATTATGTATAACACCATTACTCGCACACAGGTGCTAACCCGGTCCGCACTGTTCATCGCCGTCACCGCCGTATGTTCCTGGATTTCCATTCCGATTCCGGGCACATCCGTTCCGATCAACCTGGCCACCTTCGCCGTAATTCTGGCCGGCCTCATGCTGGGTTCCCGGGACGGCGCCATCGCCATGCTGGTATTCCTGGCACTGGGCGCCATCGGCGTTCCGGTATTCCACAGCTTCACCGGCGGCGTGGGAATCGTCTTCGGTCCCACCGGCGGTTTCCTGATTGGCTACATTGCTCTGGCCTTCTTCGCCGGGCTCGCCGCAAAAGAATCCGACCATCCGGTTCGGAACTACATCCTGTTCACCGTAATCGGCGAAGTCGTTCTTTACGCCCTGGGAAGTGCATGGTTTATTTTCCAGGCCGGAAGCAACATCCAGACCGCGCTGATGGCGTGCGTCGTTCCGTTCCTTCCGGGCGACGCGGTGAAAATGGTCCTGGCATATCTGGTAGCCGGCCGCCTCAAAAAGGTCATCGCTTAACACCCCATAAAAAAACACATTCGCCTCGGCCACAGGTTTCCGGGGCACCATAAAATTGAATGATGCGTATATGCCGTCGCCGCCTTCCCCCATTTACTAACGAAAGGCGGCGGCTTTTTTCTCGCCGCCACGGTTTGCGCTCGGCTCCCCGCAAACCCTTTGTTCTCCGTTTTGATGCGCAAACCCGAAGCCGGAATTTTCCTTTTTTCCCGCTGCAGCGCCGGCGCGGTTTGCGCTCGGCTCCCCGCAAACCCTTTGTTCTCCGTTTTGATGCGCAAACCCGGAGCCGGGATTTTCTTTTTTTCCCGCTGCAGC
>CAKQHH010000035.1 GCA_934234035.1 uncultured Clostridia bacterium
TCAATTACAGTATAGTGGCGAATCCACGATATTACAAATGTGAGGTCATTTCATATTATCTTGTTCCTTCGTCCGGAGGCACCACGCCACTCGGAAAGGATCAGAGCCGGGCCCGGCTCTGTCAATTCTCCTAATCGGTAAACAAAAATCCGACCTCAAAATGAATGTTTGAAGGTCGGATTTTTTGTTTTCTGTTCGGCTTTCGCGACTCCTGTCGCATTGCTCTTTTTCTGCCCAGTCGTGGCAATGCTCCATCCGCTGCATTCGCCGCTCGCCTCGGGCGCAAACCCGTTTGCGCTTTTCCTCGGCGCAGGCAAGTGGCGCTTCTTCGAAGCTTACTCGTTTTGACTCGGCTTTCGCGACTCCCCGCGAATCTTCTCGTTCCGCCTTGTGGACAAGATTCGCGTTCCGCTGCATTCGCCTCGTTCGCGGGGCGGCACCCCGGTGCCGCTTTTCCCGCTCCAGAACTATCTTCGCTCCTGCGGAGCTCGCTAGTTCTGACTCGGCTTCATAACCGGGAAGAGCTGTACGTCCCGGATGGTTGTGGAATCTGTGATGAGCATTACCAGGCGGTCAATACCGATTCCGATGCCGCCTGTTGGAGGCAGACCGATTTCCAGTGCATTGACGTAGTCGGTGTCCATTGGGTGGGCTTCGTCGTCGATACCCAGGTCCAGTTCTCTCTGCTGCTCTGCAAATCTCTCGTACTGATCGATTGGGTCATTCAGCTCGGAAAAGGCGTTGGACAGTTCCCATCCGTTGATGTATGCCTCGAAACGACGAGTGATTCTCGGGTCTTTCGGGTCTCTCTTGGACAGCGGGGATACGTCTACCGGATGTCCGGTGAGGAATACCGGTCCGTCTAGCAGGCCCGGCAGGTCCTCGCAGTATTCTTCGAACATCTCAGCGATGATCTTGCCGCGCGTCCAGTTCTTTACATCTTCCTCGTTCATGCCATACTTGATTGCTGCGGCACGAGCTTCTTCGTCCCCGTCGATTTTGTCGAACGGAATTCCGGTTACCTTGATAACGGTTTCCGTCATATCGATTTTGTTCCACGGCGGAGTAACATCAAAGCTCTTTCCTTCGTAGGTGATGATTGGAGAACCGTTTACCGCCATCGCGCACTTGTACACAACCTGCTCCATCAGATCCATCATATCTTCCAGGTTGCCGTATGCCATATACGCTTCCATGGAGGTGAATTCCGGGCTATGGTTCTTGTCCATACCTTCGTTACGGAATACCTTGCCCAGCTCGTATACTCTGTCCAGTCCGCCGACAATCAGTCTCTTCAGCGGAAGCTCCAGAGAGATTCTCAGCTTCAGGTCGAAGTCCAGGGCGTTGTGGTGGGTGTTGAACGGACGAGCGTTTGCACCGCCGGCGATGGTCTGCAGAACCGGGGTCTCCACTTCCAGGAATCCGTAATCCTCTTCCAATACTTCCCGAACGGTTTTTACAATCTTCGCACGGTTGTAGAAGGTTTCCCGAACATCTTCATTCATGATCAGGTCTACATAGCGCTGACGATATCTCAGGTCGATATCCTGAAGGCCGCTCCACTTATCCGGCAATACCTGCAGGGATTTCGACAGAAGGGTCAGCTCCTGCGTGTGAACGGATACCTCGTCGGTACGGGTCTTGAAGACAAAACCGCGCAGGCCCACGATATCACCGATGTCGTAACTCTTGAAGATTTTGTATTCATCAGCGCCGATATCATCTCTCTTGATATAGCACTGAATTCTGCCCTGTTTATCCTGTACATCGAAGAACGCCGCCTTACCCATAATTCTTTTTCTCATAATACGGCCGGCAATGGCAACCTCCTCGCCTTCCATGGCTTCGAAGTTGTCCTTGATGTCCTTGCTGTGTGCAGTTACGTTGTACTTCTCCTGTACAAATGGGTCTCTGCCCATATCACGAAGTTCCTGCAATTTCTCTCTGCGGATTTTTCTCTGTTCGCTGATTTCTTCTGCGGTCAGTTCCACGGTCTCGGGAGCATTGTGATTATCGTTACTCATGTCGTTTCCTTTTTCTTTTCCTTTCTGTAATGTGCTGCGCGTACAAACTTCCTATAAAACTTCCAAAATCTCGTATTTAGCGGTTCCTTCCGGTACGGAGAATTCCACTACGTCGCCCTGCTTGGTGCCGATCAGGTGCTCGCCGACCAGGGATACGTTGGACAGCTTTCCGTTAAATGGATCCGCCTCGGTGTTGCCTACAATCTGGTAAGTCATCTCTTCATCGTATACCAGGTCCTTTACGCGAACCGTAACACCGGTCTGCACGGTTCCCTCGGATTCCAGGTCCTCGGCATCCACAACCTTTGCGGTTCTCAGGATTTCCTCGATTTCCTTGATGCGGTCTTCGTTCTCTGCCTGCGCTTCCTTCGCTGCGTCATATTCCGAGTTCTCGGAAATATCTCCGTAGGAAATCGCTTCCTTCAGTCTTGCCGCAATCTCCTGCCGCATCGGGCCGGTGCAGTTCTCCAGTTCTTTCACCAGGTTATCGTAACCGACCTTCGTCATTTCATGCATTGCATTTGCCATGTTCTAGTTGCTCCTTTCATATCTTCGAACATTTTCGCTTCCGGTAATTCTCAGAATCGCGGAATACTTCAGTTTAAACGTAATTATATCTCCGATTTCAATCGGTTCTTTAACATCTTCAATATCCAGAATGGTGTGATCGCCGGAAGCCCCGATGACTTCCATGCCCTCGATCGTCGGCACCAAATCCGAAATTTCTCCGTAATCGGCACGGCCCACAGCCACCAGCGCCCGGGTTCGCTCGCCCCGGTCCACATAGGTCTGCTTCTTGCCGAAGGCGTCCACGCCCAGCTGTCCGATTGGGTGAGAGGCCTTCTTTTTGACTTCAATCACCTGGGCTTCCAGGGTAAAAGCATCATCTCTCAGTGCGTCCATTTCCGAATATCCGTAGCAAGTCTTCATGTCCTCCAGCGGTCCCGCCAACGCGGCTGCGCCGATGCGAAGCATGTTAATCTTCTCCGGCATATATCCGCCGAACACGCCCATCAAGCTGGAGGTGGCTCCGCCGGACACGATTTCCAGTTCCCGGCCGATGGATTTCTCCACCCGGATTGCCAGGTCCGCCAGCTCCTGCATTTTATCCTCTGTCGCCATGACCGAGCCGTAGCAGCCCAGATTGGTTCCGATTCCCGCCAAGTGGAGGTGCGGCAGTTCCCGTTCCACGGTTTCTGCGGTTTCCACCAGCTCATCGTGGTTGAAATAGCCTTCCCGCAGGTCGCCCAGATCCGCCATCAGCACCACGTTGTGAACCACGCCGTGGGCTTCCGCCGCCTTGTCCAGCGCCCGCAGAGTAACCAGCTCACTGTTCAGGCTGTAATCCGCCACCTGCACCAGCTCATCCAGTTCCGAAAGCATCGGCACCCGAATCATCAGCAGGGGAACGCCGATGTTTCCCTCGCGGCAGCGCTTCAGCTGCTCCATACGGGAAGAGGCAATCATCTTTGCGCCGCCGGCCACGTAATCTTCCGCCACCGACAGAATGCCGTTGGCCCCTTTGATGACGCCGGCCACAAAAATCCCGGTGTCCTCGCACCAATCGCAAATTGTTTTTACATTATGTCTCAGGCTCTCGTGGTCGATCACAATCGCGGGATATCTTCTCTCTGTCATCCCCGTACCTCCTATGCCCATTTGTTGTCTTCGTCCCGGCGCAGGATTTTGTGCGTCGTGGTCTTGTTGAATTCCCGGTCCCGAATGATCACGTGGGTAATCTTCTTGAACAGCGGCAGGTTCTCGTTGGCTTTATCCACCTCTCGGTTGATAAATTCCGTCACCTGCTCTTTGGAGTAATCCGTTCCGAACTTATCTTCGATGGCCTCCTTGTTCACCCGGATGGTAGCGTAGATGCCCCGACGGGTCGGGTTCTCATTGGTTTCGTCGCCCCACACCATGCTCTCGCTGATGTATTCGCTCTTCTGGAGGTAGTACTCCAGTTCCTCCGGATACACGTTCTTTCCGTTTCCGGTGATGATAATGCTCTTCTTTCGGCCGGTGATGTAGACGTACTCCTGTTCATCGATGTACCCCAGGTCTCCGGTGTGGTACCAACCGTCGGAATCGATGGCCTCTGCCGTCCGCTCCGGATCCTTGTAATATCCCATCATCACCGTCGGGCCGCGGAAGCAGATCTCACCGCGTCCGTCCTCATCCTTATCCACAATCTTGCATTCGCTCAGCGGGAAAAGGTATCCGGCGGACTTGTTGTTGATGAATTTGGCGCTGTCCGGGTTCAGAGCGATAACCGGAGAGCACTCCGTCAGGCCGTATCCCTGCACGCTCCGGAATCCCAGATTACCGAAGTAGTCCAGGATGTCGCCGTCCACCGCCGCACCGCCGCAGATGACCGTGCGCAGCTTTCCGCCAAAGAGCTCCGTAATCTGCTTGGTAGCCTGCTTTGAAATGTCCAGGCCGATTTTCTTTGTCACCCGGTTGATTCGGAACAGGGCATTCAGCTGTTTTTCCTTGCCGCTCTTTCGAACGTTTCGAGTGATCTTGTTGTACAGATTTTCGAAGATGACCGGAACGCCCAGCAGCAGGTTCGGCTGAGTTTCCTGCATATCCTTTACGATGTACTTCAGGCCCTGGCAAATTGCCATGGTGGCTCCGTTGTATACGCACTCCAGGAAGGTGGCCGTACACTCATAGGTGTGGTGCAGCGGCAGGATGGAGAAGAAGGTATCTTCTCCCTGTCGAACCTCCAGAAGGGTCTGCGCCAGATAGGTGTCCAGCACCAGATTCTTCTGGTTCAGCATTACGCCCTTGGATACGTCGGTGGTGCCGGAGGTAAAAAGAATGACCGACAGGTCCGTATTGACTACCGGGGCATCGATATATTTCCGATCGCCGTTGTGCACCGCTTTCCGGCCCGTCTCCCGAAGCTTGTTCCAGGAGATGTATCCGTCCTTCGGCGACTCATCCTCTTCCATGGCTGCGTTGATTACGTATTCCAGCTGAGATTCTCCGCTTTCCTTGATGGCTTTGAAGGTCTCGTAATATTTATTTTCCACCGTAATGACGGCGCTGAGCTCGCCCTTAACGGTGAGCTGCTTTAATTCCTCTTCGTGGAGTTCCTTATCCAGCGGAACGATGACGCCCACGCCGCCGGTCACTGCCAGGTAGGTTTCACACCACTGATAGCTGTTTTTTCCGATAACGCCGATTTTCTTCTCCCGCAGTCCCAGGTCCAGGAATGCGGTTCCCAGGGCATACACATCGTCCAGAACCTGGCGGAATGTGATTTCCCGGAAAGGCTCATTTCGGTGGAACTTCTGCTTGAACAGGGCCCGCGCCGGAAAGCGTGCCGCCGTGGTCTCCAGCATATCCTTCAGGTCTACCGGAATATGGTGTCCTCGGTACTGCACGCGGGGGTTGGACCAGTTGTCGATCTGTTCCTGAATCCGGTCCATTTCCTCCCGTTCCTGCCGGCGGATTTCCTTATACTCTTCTGCCGGAATGGATCGACCGATCATCAAATTTGTATTCATAGTTCTGCTCCTCGAATCTCTTTATCTTCAGGGTGGTGGTCTTGATGAATTCCTCGTCTCGAACCTCAATCCGCTTTACCCTCTTATACGGCGGCATCTTGTCGTTGGCGTCGTCCACGATTTTTCGAAGGACGCGGTAGATTTCTCCATCTTCCTGAATACCCTGTTCCCGAAGGACGCTGTAGTTCGGATAGATGATTGCCGTGCAGATCAGGTCGTCCTTGACATCGTCATGCTTGCCGTAGACGATGACTTCCTGAACCCGCTCATCCAGCTGCAGGTAGTATTCCACCTCTTCCGGGAAAATATTCTTTCCGCCCTTGGTGACGATGACGTTCTTCTTTCGTCCGGTGATGAACAGGAAGCCGTCCTCGTCGAAGTATCCGTAATCGCCGGTGTACAGCCATCCGTCCCGCAGAGTTTTCGCCGTATTCTCCGGATCCTTGTAATATCCCTGCATCACCGACGGGCCCTTTGCGATAATCTCGCCGATGCCTTCTTCATTCTCATCCACGATTCGAACTTCGGTGCCCGGCAGCGGTTTGCCTGCCGCCGCGGACTTCCGGTACCGATCCGAGTTCATGGCAATAATCGGGGAGCATTCCGTCATTCCGTACCCCTGGAACATCGGGAATCCCATGGCTTCAAAATCATCGATTACCGCCGGATCGATTGCCGCACCGCCGGCGATGAACATGTAATGGTTCTTTCCGAACAGCTTGTGAATGGTCTGGAACATCTTCCGGGTTGCCCTCGGGTGGTTCTGGAATTTCATCTTCTTGGACAGGGTGATGCCGCGCTGCAGTTTGGACAGAGCGCCGCTCTTCTCCGCCTGCTTCCACACCTTCCGGTGCATGTTCTCAAAGATCAGGGGAACGCCCAGCATGACGCTGCACTCCGCCTCGGCGAAGTTGGACTGAATGTGTTTCAGGCCTTCGCAGACCACCACCGTGGCACCCTGGTAAAAACTGGTCATCACGGTGCAGCTCATTTCGTAAGCATGGTGAATCGGCAGTACCGACAGCACCCGTCCCCCATCCGGAATGTGGAAGAACTTGGACATGTTGTACACGTTCTGTGCCAGGTTCCGATGGGAAAGCATCACACCCTTGGCCAAGCCGGTGGTGCCGGAGGTGAACAGAATCGTGGACAAATCGTCCGCGTTTACTTCCGCCTCTTCGTACTCGCAGTGACCTTCCCGGAGTTTTCTTTTACCCGCTTTGATCAATTCGGACTGCAGCAGAATTCGGGAATCCTCCCGATACTTGGAATAATCCTTATCCGGGGAATCCGTAATTACCAGATAACGGAGAGACTCCACTGCATCCAGGCACGGAATCAGGGAATCCACCATCTTCGGAGAGACGAACAGCAGCTCCACATCGGCGCGGCGCAGCAGGTTCTCGATTTCTCCAATCTGCAGGCTCTTGTCAATCGGAACGATGACGCCCACACCCGTCACGACGGTAAAATAAGACAGCGCCCAGCGATGGGAGTTCTCTCCGGTCACCGCAATCTTGCTGTCCTTGAGGCCCATATCGAGAAGTGCGGTTCCCAGCGCCCGGCGTTGCACGTCAAATTCCTTATAGGTGATGGATTGGAACGGGTCCTTATGCACATCCTTGTACATGTAGGCCACTCGGTCCGGATATTCCGCCACCGTGTTCTCAATAACTTCCTTCAGTGTCTCCACATACGGCCCTTCATAATAAACGCCGTCATACTTCTTGTTGTTCATTCGTTGTCCCTCTACCCTTCGGTTCGCCGTTGAATATCTTTAAGCAGTCAAAGGACGAAGCCCGTGGCAGACTTCCTGCCAAAGGCTTCGTTGTAGCATAGTATTTTATCATCAAAACGCCGAAATGTCAATGTTTTAAGGCCTTTCAACCAGTTCGAACCGTTCCTTCTCTTCGCCGTCCACAGTCACTTTACTGCAGAACATTTTCTTCGGGCGTGCCCACAGCATCTTGTCCTCATCCATGGATTGGTAGATTACCAGCTCCTCCAATGTCTCGCTGTGCTTTGCCACGCCCAGAACGCGGTATTTCTTTCCCTTGAAATGGCGATATACCGCCCCTTCAATGACCCGATCCCGGTTCTCGTCCACGTACTCGATGCCGTTGTAGTCGCACCACTCCATCGCCACCTTTCGGAATGCCGCTTCCCGGTAGTGATCCCAGTGAACGGAGACGTTCAGATCCTGCACCGTCTCCCGGAACAGATTCAGGCTGTCATCCTGGGAAATTACCTGGAGCAGCTTTGCCCGCAGCACCGGATCGTCCGCATGGCGGGCGAAATCCGTTACCATCTTCTGCTCGTCCAGCTCGTACCGATCCGGCAGGCGGATGTACCGCTCATCATCATTCAGATCGATATCCCGGTTTCCCAGAATCTCCCCGTCGATGGTCATTTCCAGATCTCCGGTTTCGGTGTCGTAATAGTATTCTGTATCCTTCGCCGAAGTGGCGATTGCATTGATGATTTCCTCAATTCTAATTTCCATTTTTCCCACTCCTTTGCTTTCATTATTGATTCCGGAATTGCTTCCTTTTCAGACTTCTATTGTAGTCTAGAATCCCCGGTTATTCAATACTTCTATGGCATCAAACGAGAAAAGGAAAATGAATTTTCCCTACTTCTGCATGGCCGCCCGAACCAGTTCCCGGAACAGCGGATGCGCGGCATTCGGACGGGATTTGAATTCCGGATGGTACTGCACGCCCACGAAGAAGCGCAGGGACGGAATTTCCACCGCTTCCACCAGACGGCCGTCCGGCGAAGAGCCCGTCACTTCCATTCCCGCCAGCTGAATCGCCTCCCGGTACTCGTTGTTGAATTCGTACCGGTGACGGTGGCGTTCCTGAATTTCTTTTTTCCCGTATGCCTGTTCCAGAATGCTTCCGCTGCGAATGACGCAAGGATATGCTCCCAGCCGCATGGTACCGCCCTTCGGGATATTGCCCCGCTGATCCGGCATGAAGTCGATAACCTTGTGGGTGCTCTCCTCGTTGAACTCGGCGGAATCCGCATCCTCATAGCCCAGCACATCCCGGGCAAATTCCATCACTGCGGTCTGCATGCCCAGGCAGATGCCCAGATACGGCACATCGTGCTCCCGGGCATAACGAGCTGCCTGCATTTTGCCTTCCACGCCCCGGACGCCGAAGCCGCCCGGCACCAGAATGCCGTCCACATCTCCCAGAAGGGTTTCCGGGTCCTGTTCCTCCAGGTCCTCCGATTCAATCCAGCGGATGTCCACGTGTACGCCGTTCTCATAGCCGCCGTGGTGCAGCGCCTCGGCCACGGAAAGGTAAGCGTCGTGAAGCTTGGTGTATTTTCCGATCAGTCCGATGGTCACATGGCCCCGGCGGGATTCAATCCGCTGCAGCATCTCGTTCCATTCGTGCATGTCCAAAACCCCCGGATCCAGTCCCAGCTCCCGGCACACGATTTCGCTGAAGCGGGATTCCTCCAGCATTACCGGTGCGTAGTACAGCTCCGGCACGTCTTTGTTGCAGATGACGCAGTCCGGCTTCACGTTGCAGAACATGGCGATTTTCTCCCGGATTTCATCGTCGATGTCTCCCTCGGCACGAAGCACCAGCACATTCGGCGCGATGCCCAGACCTCGCAGCTCTTTCACCGAATGCTGGGTCGGCTTCGTCTTGTACTCCCCGCTGCTCTTTACATGCAGAAGAGGGGTAACGTGGATGAACATGCTGTTCTCCCGGCCCACTTCGATGGCCACCTGACGAATGGCCTCCAGGAACGGCTGGCTCTCGATATCTCCCACGGTGCCGCCGATTTCCGTGATGATCACATCCGCATCCGTGGTGCGGCCCACCGTGTAGATAAAGGACTTGATTTCATCCGTCACATGCGGAATCACCTGCACGGTGCTGCCCAGATATTCCCCGTTCCGTTCCTTGTTCAGGATGTTCCAGTACACTTTTCCCGTGGTGAGGTTGGAATAGCGGTTCAAATTCTCATCGATAAAACGCTCGTAATGGCCCAGATCCAGGTCCGTTTCCGCGCCGTCCTCCGTGACGAACACCTCGCCGTGCTGGTACGGACTCATGGTTCCCGGATCGATATTGATGTACGGATCCAATTTCTGGGAGGCCACCTTGTACCCCCGGGACTTCAGCAGCCGCCCCAGCGCCGCCGCCGTGATTCCCTTTCCCAGTCCGGAAATAACGCCTCCGGTCACAAAAATGTACTTTTTCATCATGCCCTCCCTTTCTTTCCCCGCGCCCCGCGGGTGCCTAAAAAATCTTCCAAAAAATAAAAAAGATAAGGTTTTTCCGTCCGGAGAGTGATGAAGAACCCAGGTCCCGTTTCATCGCCACCTTCTCGAAAATTCCTTATATTCGCGCAAATATATTTTAAAAATAACACGTACTGATTATACCAAAATTCGGCCGCCCCCGCAATTGTTTTTCGCCTCGTCATTTTGTTTTTTCAGTAAAACAAAAGGGGCTTCCCCGAAGCCCCGCATCGTATTGCAAAAATATTCCGGCACTACCAGGTTTTCCGTCCGTCTCCGCTGATGGGAATCACGTCTCCCAGGAAGGTGGGTTCCGGTTCGTACACGCACTTGCCCATGTCCTTGGCCCGGGCCAGTACCTCCCGCAAATCTCTCATGGTCTGCCCGCGGTAGCTTACATCCTCTGCCGGAATGCCTTCCACCTCCAGGCCCAGCTTCTCGCCGGTGTACAGCGCCCGA
Organism: uncultured Clostridia bacterium; assembly: GCA_934234035.1. GTDB lineage: Bacteria > Bacillota > Clostridia > Peptostreptococcales > Anaerovoracaceae > Mogibacterium_A. Next base: position 10,263 of record CAKQHH010000035.1, read on the forward strand.
TACTCGTGGTACTGCTGCGTCACCACAATCATGCTTTTCACCGCAAAAACGCTCTTCGCCCGGTAAAGGGATTCGTAGGTGGAGAAGCCCGCATGATCCAGGAAGATGTCCTTCTTCTTCACACCCGCCTTCAAGGCGTATTCCTTCATGGCTTCCACTTCGTTGTATTCCACCTGACCGTTATCGCCGCTGAACAGCAGTTTCTTCACGATGCCGGCCTTGTACAATTCAATTCCCCGGTCCAGCCGGTCCTTCAGCATCGGCGACGGCTTCCGGTTCACGTACACCGAAGCCCCCAGCACCAGCGCGCAGTCCGCCGGCTTGTCCTTCGTATACCGGCTCTCCTCCAAAGTGGTGAGGTACTTGCCGCCCTCCTTCTTCACTTGCCGGTCCATTCCCAGGACGATTAGAAGTCCCAGAATGCCCAAAATCACCAGAATTTTTATTATCATCAAAACGGTTTTCCTCTTGCCTTTTTTCTGTTTAACCATTTTCTCCCTTTCTTTAATCACAGATTGACATAATATCACACCAATGTGAAGAATAAAAGATGTTTGCCCCAACACTTCTTCATGTTTGGCCCCCATGGTATCGGAAGTCCGTTTGTGCTATGATTAGATTGATTTTACAGATTGAAAAAACTATCTTGTACCGGAATCGGAAGGAGAAAAACAATGTATCGTTTTGCAATATACGGAAAAGGAGGCATCGGAAAGTCCACGGTTACCACCGCCTTGTCCTGTGCCTTTGCGGAAATGGGGCTGCGGGTGCTGCAGGTGGGCTGCGACCCGAAGGCGGACTCCACCCTGTACCTTCACGGCGGTCAGCGCATCGACACCATGCTGGACGTGCTTCGGCAGAAGCGGGATTCGGCAGAGCTGGCGGATCTGGTACACGTAGGATATAAGGATATCGTCTGTGCGGAAGCCGGCGGTCCCACACCGGGGCTGGGCTGCGCCGGACGGGGCATCGCCGCCGCCTTCGAGGCGCTGGAAGCCCGGGATGCCTTCGACATCATCCAACCGGACGTGGTGCTCTACGACGTGCTGGGGGATGTGGTGTGCGGCGGCTTCGCCATGCCAATCCGGGAGGGCTACGCCCATCGGGTCTACATCGTCACCTCCGGAGAGAACATGGCCATCTATGCGGCGGCCAACATCGCCATGGCGGTGGAGAACTTCCGAGAGCGGGGGTACGCGTCCCTGGGCGGCCTGATTCTGAACCGCCGAGACGTGCCGGACGAGCGGGCCAAAGTGGAAACCCTGGCATCGGACATTCACACGGACATCGCCGCCGACCTGCCTCGGGACAACGCCATTTCCGATGCGGAAGTTCAAGGCCTGCCGGTGTTCGAGACCGCACCGGATTCGGATTACGCCAACGCCGTTCGAGATCTGGCCCGCAAAATGCTGGCGGATTACGACAAGGAGAACGCCCATGATTCAGAAGCTCAGTGATATTCAGAAGGACAATCTCACAAAAAGAAATTCCGCCCTCCACAGCACCCGCATGGAAGGAGCATTTCGTGAGATTCGGGATATGGATTACGAATATTCCGCCGACATCGGGCTGGCCTACGCCTCCCCGGTTCGGGGCGTGTGGAACATCGTCCACATCGCCACCCTGGTACCTCAAGGTCACCAGATTTTCGTCTGCCCTACCAGCTGCCTCCGGGGCGTGGTGCTCACCACCGCGGAGTTGGGACGCATGGACAAAATGTCCACCATCACCGTAGGAGAAGAGAACATCCTGGAAGGGGACATGGAAGAAATGCTGCAGCACGGGGTGGAACGGGTCATCCGGGAACTGCCGGAAAAACCCCGCATGATGATGATTTTTACCAGCTGCATCCATCATTTTATGGCCGTCAACTACCAGCGGGTGTACAAGATTCTGGCAAAAGAATTTCCGGAAATCGATTTCGTGGACTGCTACATGGACCCGATCATGCGCCGCACCAATCCGGTGGTTCCGTCTCTGTGGCGGCAGATGCACCGAGTGCTCCGCTATACCGAAGAGAAAAATCCGAAACAGGTCACCCTTCTGGGCAACTGCTTCCCTCACGAAGGGGACTATTGCGACCTGGTCTCCCTGCTGGAAGCCAACGGCATTAAGGTCCTGGAAGCCTGCAGCTGCAAGGATTACGATGAGTACCTGACCATGGCGGAATCCGCCTGCAATTTCCTGTTCCACAAGAGCGGCATCGCCGCCGCCAAGGATCTGGAGATTCGCCAGAAGCAGCCGTGGTACCGGATGCGCCCGGGCTACGCCTACGACGAATACGACGAGGACCTGCGGAAAGCAGCGTCCATGCTAGGCATTCCCGCTCCGTCCCGGGCCTTCCTGGATTCGGAGAAAACGCGGACGGAGGAGTGCATCCGAGAAACCCAAAACCTTCTTGGGGACACGCCGATTTCCATCGACTACACGGCGGTGGACTGCCCGCTGGAGCTGGCTCAGTTCCTGCTGGATCACGGGTTCAACGTGGAATCCGTGATGGTGGACAACTTCACCGAGTCGGAGGATGTGTTCCGGAAGCTTCGGGACACCAAGCCAACCCTTCGCATCTATGAAACCTACGGCTGGAACATTCGGCAGATGCAGCGGGGCCACGCGGGCAAAATCCTGTGCGTCGGACAGAAGAGCGCTTATTTTATGGACTCGGATTACTTCGTCAACGAGGTGGAAAACGCCGGAATGTACGGCTACCGGGGCCTCCGCCGGCTGATGGATCTGATTTCCGATGCCTGCCGGAACCCGAAGCCGATGCGGGATCTGGTTCAAGTAAAAGGATGGGAGTGTGAATGCGGTGAGTGATTATCAGACACATGTTTTTACCAGTACATATACGGCGGACGTTTCCGGTGTCTGCTCGGCACTCTACGAGCTGGGTGGAATGACCGTCATCCACGACCCTTCGGGATGCAACTCCACCTACTCCACCCATGACGAGCCGCGGTGGTTTGACACCGACAGCCTGATGTTCGTGTCGGGACTGGATGAAATGACGGCGGTTCTGGGGGACGACAACGTATTGATTGACGACGTGACCCATGCCGTTCGGGATCTGAAGCCCCGCTTCGTCACCCTGTGCAGCGGCTCCATCCCCCACATCATCGCCTTTGACTGCAAGGGGGTGGCCCACCTGCTGGAAAAACGCACCGGCGTTCCCATGCTCCCGGTAGCCACCACGGGAAACCGTTCCTACGTAGCCGGTGTGGGCGCCGCCTTAACGGAATGGGTCAAGCGCTTCGCCGATCCGACGGAAAGCCCGTATCGCGCGGCTCCTTCGGATGCCTTCTCGGTGAACCTTCTGGGCGTAACTCCCCTGGATTTCTCCATCAACGGAAATGTGAACGCCCTGCGCAAAGTCTTCGAAGATGCCGGCATCCCGGTGAACTGCTGTGCCGCCATGGGGGAATCCTTTGATTCCCTACGGCACATCTTCCGCGCTTCGGTGAACGTGGTGGTTTCTTCCTGCGGCCGGCGCCTCGCCCGCTACATGGAACAGACCGCCGGCATTCCTTACGTGGAAGGAGCGCCAATCGGCGCCTACGGCGCTGCCCGCCTCCCGGAACTGGCAAAAGAAGCGTATGAGAAGAAGCAGGCTTCCTTGGAGGAAGATTCGGATGGAGCCACCGGCACGGCAGCTTCCACTTCCGCTCAGGGAGCCTCCGGTTCCCTTCGGATGCTGCTGGCAAAGAAAAAAAGAGATTCCGAAGGAATCTACCTCTGGAAGGGCAATCCGGCGCACGATCGCTGGGACGTCCCGGACGGTCAGATTCTGATTATCGGAGAAGAGGTATTTGCCCAGTCCCTGGCTGCGGCAATCAACCAATTGCCGCCGGATTGCCGCCACGGACTCCAGGCCTTCGCCGTCTGGCCGGATGTGGACCACGGTTTTCCGGAAGATGTGCTGGCGGAACTGATTCGAAAATCCCGGTATATCATCGGGGATCCGTTATACCGAACCATCCCCCACGATTCCAAACAAAACACCTTCGTGGATTTCCCTCACGAGGCCTATTCGGGAAGGATTTTTCGAGATCAAATCCCGGTTTTCATCGGAAAGGATTATAATGTCGCGGAGCTGCTGTAGCAGCTCCGCTTTTTGATGCCATCCGGCGGCGGAGCGGGCCGGCTCGGCGTGGTGTTTCACCTCCCGCAAGCCCTTGTTCCTTCGTCGACGAGCACCACGACCCCGGGCTCGAACCGGCCTTCCATCGGCTCGGCGTGGTGCTTCTCTCCCTTCAAACCCTTGTTCCTTCGTCGACGGGCACCACGCCCCCGGGTCCGAACCGGCTTTCCTCCAATCCGGCGTGGTGCTTCTCTCTCCGCAAACCCTTGTTCCTTCGTCGACGAGCACCACGCCCCCGGGTCCGAACCGGCCTTCCTCCAATCTGGCGTGGTGCTTTGCTCCCCGCAAGCCCTTCTTCCTTCGTCAACGGGCACCACGCCCCCGGGTCCGAACCGGCATTCCTCTAATCCGGCGTGGTGCTTCACCTCCCGCAAACCCTGTTATGAAGTGACCGTTGTCAAGAGACGATAACAAGAAATTTTCATCTCTCGATAAGCCACATTT
>CAKQHH010000036.1 GCA_934234035.1 uncultured Clostridia bacterium
AGTCTCAATTACAGTATAGTGGCGAATCCACGATATTACAAATGTGAGGTCATTTCATATTATCTTGTTCCTTCGTCGACGGGCACCACGCCCTCGGGCACGAACCGGCCTTCCGTTGATCCGGCGTGGTGCTTCACCTCCCGCAAACCCTTGTTCCTTCGTCGACGGGCACCACGCCCCCGAGCCGGCCGCACTTACACAGACGTTGGAAACGGCTCGGCCGTTTCCTTCTGCTCCCCACAAAAAGCAAAAAGCGCATTGCACGTACCGTGCAATGCGCCTCTCTTCTCAATGATCCTATTTGTCTCAATGATTCTATTTGTGTTCCTTTTCCACCTCGGCCTTGTGAGCTTCGATGACCTTTTCTGCCAGGTGAGCCGGAAGCTCTTCATACTTGGAGAATTCCACGGTGAAGGTTCCTCTTGCCTGAGTCATTGCTCTCAGAACGATTGCGTAATCGAAGAGCTCGGACTGCGGTGCTTCTGCCAGCAGTTTGGTTTTGCCGTTGTCCGTCGGCTCCATGCCCAGGATGCGGCCTCTTCTCTTGTTCATGTCGCCCATCACATCGCCGGTGTACTTTTCCGGAACGGTGATTTCCAGCTTCATGATTGGCTCCAGCAGGCAAGGATTTGCCGCTACGATACCTTTCTTGAATGCCAGGGAAGCGGCAATCTTGAAGGATACTTCGTTGGAGTCCACGTCGTGATAAGAACCGTCGTAAAGAACAGCCTTTACGTTCTGAACCTTGCATCCTGCCAGAGGACCCTTGTCCATGCATTCCAGCAATCCCTTTTCAACCGCCGGAACGTAGTTCTTCGGAATGGATCCGCCGAACAGCTCTTCGGAGAATTCAAAGTTCTGCTGAGATGGGGAGAACCGAATCCATACGTCGCCGTACTGACCGGCACCGCCGGACTGCTTCTTGTGCTTACCCTGTACATCGGAAGAGCCCTTGATGGTCTCTCTGTATGCGATCTTCTGCGGAATTACCTTTACGGATACGCCGTATCTCTCCTTCAGCTTTGCACGGATGATACCGATCTGGATATCGCCCTGGCCGCCCAGGAGGGACTGGTGTGTCTCCACGTTTCTTTCCAGTACGAAGGACGGATCTTCTTCCATCAGCTTGTGCAGACCCTGTGCCATCTTCTCCTCGTCCTTCTTCTCTGCCGGCTCAACAGCAACGAAGTAGTTCGGCTTCGGGAAGTTGATTCCCGGCATGGTTACCGCTTTCGCCTTGAGGCACAGCGTATCGCCGGTTTTGGTGTGCTGCAGCTTTGCCAGAGCCACCATGTCGCCGGCCGGAACTTCCGTCGCGTTCTCCTGATGCTTACCTCTTACGAAGAACATGGAACCCAGCTTCTCGGATTTCTGTGATCTCGGGTTGTACAGCTCCTGTCCCAGCTTAACCGTTCCGGAGAGAACCTTTGCGTAGGAGATTTTTCCCATAAAAGGATCTGCGATTGTCTTGTAGACATACATTACCGGGTCGGCGCTGACGTCGGTGATGACCTCCACGTCTTCGTCCTTGCTGTTCTTTCCGATATATGGCGCGTGCTTGGACGGAGTCGGCACGTATCTGGAGATGGAACGCAGTACTTCATCGATTCCTTCGCCGGTAAGGCTGGAGGCCTTGATGATCGGAACGATATCACCGTTGGCAATACCATCCATCAGACCGTTGGTGAATTCTTCATCGGTGAACGGTTCGTCGTTGAAGAATTTCTCCATCAGCGCTTCGTCGGTACCTGCAACCGCTTCTCTCAGCGCATCCTCGTCCTCGTCGGTAACCACAGAATTGCCGAACTTCTCGCGAATCTGCTCTATCAGCTTGTCGCAGTCAACATTGTCTTTATCTATTTTTGTGAGGACCATGAATTTAGGTGTATCCGTTTCACTGCAAAGCTCCCATGCCTTCTCAGTACCCACCTGAATTCCTTCGGATGCGTCTACCATAATAATAGCCGCACTGACCGTACTCATTGCCGAATCTACTTCGCCAACGAAGTCGAAGAATCCCGGGGTATCCAGGAAGTTGTACTTATAACCATTGTACTCTACCGGTACCATCGTCGTATTGATGGAATATTTTTTCTCGATTTCCATCTTGTCATAGTCGGACACGGTATTTCCGTCTTCCACTTTGCCCAGGCGGTTGATTACTTTTGTCGCGAGTAATGCCGCCTCCAGAAAGGTCGTTTTACCACATCCGCCATGTCCCAGCAGTACAACGTTTCTGATTTTGTCACTTGAATAACCTTTCATAGTATCCTCCTGTAATTTACAACCGATATGTTTTTTGCCCGAGGGCAAGTCGGTTCATATTGATTGCCTGCCGGCATTCATCAATACAGGTATATTTAAATACGAAGCCGCAGGCAGTGTTTTTAGAACTCCGCACTCTTTGGAGTTCTTGGGAATGGCAGCACGTCGCGGATATTGCTCATACCCGTTAAGTACATGATCATTCTCTCAAAGCCCAGGCCGTATCCGGCATGTTTCACGCCGCCGTAACGACGAAGATCCAGATACCACTCATAGCCGTTTTCGCTGATTCCCAGCTCTTTCATCCGCGCTTCCAGCACGTCCAGACGTTCCTCTCTCTGGCTTCCGCCGATGATTTCGCCTACGCCCGGCACCAGCATATCGCACGCTGCAACGGTCTTTCCGTCATCGTTGAGGCGCATGTAGAACGCCTTGCAGTCCTTCGGATAATCCGTTACGAAAATCGGTTTCTTGTACACTTCCTCTGTCAGATAACGCTCGTGTTCCGTCTGAAGCTCCAGTCCCCATTCAACCGGATACTGGAATTCCTTACCGGACTTCTGCAGGATTTCAACCGCTTCCGTGTAAGTTACCCGTTCAAAGCTGGAGTTCACGATGTGATCCAAGCGCTCCAAGAGACCCTTGTCGATGAACTGATTGAAGAAGTTCATCTCCTCCGGTGCGTGCTCCAGCGTATAGGTGATGATGTATTTAACCATTGCCTCGGCAAGGTCCATGTCGTCCTGAAGATCCGCAAAAGCAATCTCCGGTTCGATCATCCAGAATTCCGATGCGTGTCTCGCGGTGTTGGAGTTCTCCGCACGGAATGTCGGGCCAAAAGTATATACGTTGCGGAACGCCAGCGCAAAGGCTTCCGCTTCCAGCTGTCCGGATACGGTCAGATTGGTTTCTTTTCCGAAGAAGTCCTGGGAGTAGTCAATCTTTCCGTCCTCTGTTCTCGGCAGATTGTCCGGATCCAATGTGGTTACCTGGAACATTTCGCCGGCACCCTCTGCATCACTTCCGGTGATGATTGGCGCGTGAACGTAGACGAAATTCTGTTCCTGGAAGAATTTATGAATTGCATACGCAACGATGCTGCGCACTCTGTATACGGCGGAGAAGGTGTTGCTTCTCGGTCTCAGGTGCGCGATTTCACGCATGAATTCCATGGTATGGCGCTTCTTCTGCAGCGGGTAATCCGACTGAGAGTCCGCTTCCACCACGATTTCTTTCGCTTTGATTTCAAACGGCTGCTTTGCTTCCGGAGTCAGCGCCAGAGTTCCTCGTACCGTTACGCCGGCTGCCAGATGCACCTTGGAAATTTCGGTAAAATTAGCCAGATTGTCCGCTTCGTATACCACCTGCAGCGGAGTGAAGAACGTTCCGTCATTGATGGACAGGAATCCAAACTGATTCGAACTTCTGTTGCCTCGAACCCATCCGTGGACTACCACTTCCTGATCGCCGTACTTCTCCTTGTTTCTGAATAATTCCCTGATTTCAATATCCTTCATGGGTATATTCCCCTCCTAATTATAAATCGTATTGTGTCTGCTTACATAAATTTAAGCTTCCAGTTATGATTATAACATAGAGCCTATTTTTTAGCTATATAAAAAGGGCGGCTGTACATACCATAATTTACAATATTTTTAGCGAAACCGATGACAAATTCTACTTGAACATCATTTCTCGGGATGCTGTACTTTCAAAGTCAATAAACTCAAGCAAAGGAGGCGAAATATATGGACGGTTGTGACAGTCGAAGTCGAAAAACATATAATGATGGATTGAGACTTGGAGTCGGTTTCAAGTGTCTGTAATTGCGCCATTTATAGAAAAAACTGCATCGGTCAGCAACCGCTTGACTCGTCAAGCGAATGTTGCTTCCCGGTGCAGTTTTTTTCATATCCATACTAAAGCGGCCGGTCTTGCCGTTCCATCTCGTTCACCTTCTTGTAGGCCGCCACATCCAGCACCACGATGAATGCCAGGAAAATGATGGTCCAAATCGGCTCCTTCATGGATGCGCAGAAATCGTAAAATCCATGCAGCAGCATCGGAATCCGGATGGCGTTGCGAAGGTGTTTTTTCCGCAGGGTCAGATTCCCGTGCACCTCGTAGTACTTTGCCAGGCTGAAGGAGATGCCCATGTAGATGGCAAAGATGCAGTGGCCCGGGATGGAGGTGACCGCACGAACCCCCGCCGTGGCCAGTCCATACTCCATCACGTAGAGCACGTTCTCCGCGGCGGCAAATCCGATGGATACCGCTACCGCGTAGACGATGCCGTCGAAAGTGTAGTTGAAGGCCGGGTGGTTCCAGGAACCCTTCTTTAGGGCGAAGTACTTCACCCCTTCTTCCACCAAGCCCACGCAGAAGAAATTTTCCACCAGGATGAACAGGGTGGTTTTCGGGGAGATGACGCTTCCCACCGTACCAATCAGAACGCTTTCCAGAAAGGCCGCCGGGACGGTGGTCAGCACGCCGAAGAGCAAGAGCTTTACGATTAGGCCGCCCGGCTCCTTTTCCACCTTGTCCAGCTTGTAGATTTTAATCATCAGAAACAGCGGCGGCAGCAGCGCTGCCAGCAGTAAAATTGTCATTTCCGGTGGTTCTCCTTCCATTCTTTCAGCTGCTCATAGCGAGCCTTGAACCGCCCCTCGTTTCCCTGCTCCGTCGGATTGTAGTACTGCCGATCCTTCAGGGAATCCGGCAGGCACTGCATGGCGGTGACTTTTTCCTCGAAATCGTGGGCGTACTTGTAGCCCTTTCCGTAATCCAGCTCCTTCATGAGTTTGGTGGGTGCGTTCCGGATGTGCAGCGGCACCGGCTCCTGCAGGTGCTTCCGGGCATCGTCCCGAGCGGCAAAATAAGCCGTCTCCATGGCGTTGGACTTCGGTGCCAGGGACAGATAAATCACCGCTTCCGTCAGGTGTACCGAGCACTCCGGCATGCCGATGAAGTGGCAGGCCTGGTAGGCCGCGATGGCAATCTCCATGGCCCGCGGGTCCGCCAGACCCACATCCTCTGCGGCGAAACGGGTCACCCGCCGCGCCACGTAGAGGGGATCCTCCCCCGCTTCCAGCATGCGCGCCAGCCAGTATACCGCCGCATCCGCATCGGAATTCCGCATGGATTTGTGCAGGGCGGAAATCAGGTTGTAGTGCTCCTCCCCGTCCTTATCGTACAAAAGCATTTTCTTGGAGGTGCACTGCTCGAAGGTGTCTTGGGTCACCGTAATGCGCTGGCGCCCGTCCGCCTCCGTGTAGTAGTCTCCGTTGAGAATCAGCATTTCCAGGGTGGACAGCGCCGACCGGGCATCGCCCCCGGAGAACACGGCAACGGCCCCCAGCATTTCATCGGTGATGACGATGTCCTTGTCCCCGTAGCCCCGAGGATCCCGGATGGCCCGCTTCAGCAAGCCCACCACCTCTTCTTTTTGCAGTGCCTTCAGCACGAACACCTTGCATCGGGACAGCAGCGCCCCGTTCACCTCAAAGGACGGATTCTCCGTGGTGGCGCCGATGAGGATGATGCTTCCCTTTTCCACAAAGGGAAGGAAGGCATCCTGCTGCGCCTTGTTGAAGCGATGAATCTCGTCGATAAAAACAATGGTTCGCTCGCCGAATCTCCGGCTCTGCTCCGCTTCCTGCATCACCTGGCGGATTTCCTTAATTCCGCTGGTCACCGCACTGAAGGTGATGAACCGGGACTGGGTAGTATTGGCGATTATTTTTGCCAGGGTGGTCTTTCCCACCCCCGGCGGCCCCCAGAAAATCATGGAGGTCACCTGGTCGTTGGCAATCAGATTGGAGAGCACCTTGCCCTTTCCAATCAGATGCTTCTGGCCGGCGAATTCCTCCAGCGTCCGGGGACGCAATCGCTCCGCCAGCGGCTCGTTCGCCGTCGTATCCACATTGTCAAACATCGAAATCTGATTCAATCTCTAATTCCTTTCGTTTTTAGAAATAACTGACCTTTACGCTCTTTCCCATTTTCCGGAGGCACTGGGACAGCTCCTCCACCAGGGACATCTTCACGTTAAAATTAATGCTCACATCCTGATGGGCCGGGTTCACTGCACGACCCACGAAGAAGTTGATATCCGTCGCCTCTTCAAAGAGGATTCGGCTAATCAGCGCCGAGGCATCGTGCTGCACGCTCCATTCGATGTAGGACTCGTCCCGGGAGACGTAGTCCTTGGCGTATTTCAGCACCTTATCGATAGTCACCACGCCTTCCGTCACCAGGTCCACCCCGTCGATTTCCGACATGGGCGGTGCCCCCTTCACGTTGTACTTCGTGCTGGTGCGAATGCTCTTTCCCAGATATTCCGCCGCAATGGACGCGGTGGTTCCGCCGCAGACGATGTGCTTGCCCGCTTTGGAGAAGAACAGGGACATCATCCGGTCGCAGTCGTCCCGGTTCGCCGGCGGCCCGAAGATCAGGTTCACCTGAGACCGCTTGATCACCCGAACGATGCAGGCCGTGGTGTCGTCGATTGGCTTGCCGTCGTACAGTTTGTTGCACTCCTCAATCAGGATGGACGCCAGGGTTTTGGCGGTATAGCCGATGGGAGAAATGGTCTCCATGAAATCCCCGATTTCCTTTTCCGTCCAGTTCTTGTTGTAGCTCAGCGTGTCGTTGGCCCCCGGGCAGCCGTCGCTCATGGCGATAAAAATATCATTTTCCCGCAACGGGATTTCCGACCGATAGATTTTCTTTCCGTCGATGATGCTCTCGATCTTCGGATAATCCACCACCTTGCAGTCCCGAATCATGATGACCAGCGGGTTATCGTACTGAATCAGGCTCATGGTCTCGTTCTCGATGATGTGCATGATGGTGAAGGTGGAATAGGCCACCCCGTACTCCGAGCTGATGGGAAGGGTGGCGGCGATGGTATGCACGCACTCCTCCAGGGACAGGCCCTGGGCCATCATGGTGGAAATGATCTTTGCGGTGAGGGTGGACAGGATGCTGGCCTTCACGCCGCTCTTCAGTCCGTCCGCCAGCACCACCACTTTGGAATCGCTGTTCTCCTGCTGCACCACATCCACATGGTCCCCGCACAGATACTCTCCGTAATGGTTGATGCTCTTGTATCCGATGTCAACGCTTAAATCATTCATCTTTCATGGACTCCTTCAGGTTCGTCAACGCAATCTTCGTCTCCGCTGCCGTTTCTCCCAGCAGGGATGCAATATCCTGAACGATACGCATCTGCTTCTCTACCACCTTGTCCGCAACTTCGGTGGTCTGACGCCGCATTTCCGCTTTCTTTTCCCGCTCTGCCGCTTCGTCGCTCACGTCCTCCAGCATGCAGAACAGCATCCGGTAGCTCTGGTCGTACAGCACCTGCTCCTCCACGTACCGGTCGTACTCTGCCAGGTACGCGCACTGGAATACGCTCTTCCGGCTCTCCAGGGCATCCAGGAACGGCTTCGGATCCAGCAGGGTCACAATCTGAGATCCAAGCACATCGGACGGTCTGCGGATGTTCATGATTCGGCAGGCCGCCGGGTTAATCTGCTGAATTTCCAGGCGCTCGTTCAGCACCAGCAGCCCGTTCGGCGTGTTGTCAAAGATGATATTGGAGAAGTTCTCCGCCTTTTCCTTCAGGTACGGCAGGCACATTTCGATTTCCGCCTTGCCCTGATAGATGGCGATGGCTTTGTCCCGGCAGGTATCATACCCGCAGGTACCGCAGTTCAGTTCGTCGGACGGCTTCTTTTTTCCCATCTTGCCGAGAATTTCCTGAATCTTCCGCTCCGTCGGCATATCCTTCATGCCCTCCAGAATATCGTACCGTCTGGAAAGTTCACTGATTTCCGGCTGCTCCACCGGAAAGTCCTTATCTCCCGCATACCGAGCCACCGACAGGTAATCGGTGATGAACCACGGATGATATTTCTCCATTACCGGTCCGTTCACGCAGCTTCCCTTGCAGGCAGACATTTCCATAAAGCAATTGCTCACATGTCCGGCCGCCACATCCTCCAGGGCGGCGATGCAGTTCTCGATTCCGTCCACGGCCACGTATTCGTACTCCGGATTCCGGTCCTTCATGGTTCGAAGGATGCCCGCCACCGTCGGGAAGATGCGGGCCAAACTCTCCGGATTGCTGTCCATCTTTTTCTCCAGCTGAATATTTTCCTTCTCCAGCCATTCCGTCAGTTCCTCAAAGGTTAGGGCCGCGTCCACGATTCCCGGATACCGCTGCGCCTCGTCCTTCTTCGCCACGCACGGTCCGATGAACACGGTCTTGGCCTCCGGATTCCGGCGCTTGATGTCATGGCAGTGAGCCTGCATCGGCGAAAGGGTATCCGCCAGATATTTAATCATCTCCGGATAATGCTTCTGAATCAGCAGGTTGACGGACGCGCAGGCGGAACTGATGATCACCGGTTTCTGCTTCTCGTGCACCAGGCGTTCGTAGTCTGTTTTTACCATGGTCGCTCCGATTGCCGTCTCTTCCACATCGGCAAAACCCAGCTTCTGCAGCCCTTCCCGCATCGCATCGATGCCCACACCGTCGTAATTGGCAATGAAAGAAGGCGCCATGCTGGCGATAACCGGCTCTCCGCTCTGAATCATCACCTTGACCTTCTCCACTTCGCTGACAACTTCCTTGGCATTCTGCGGACAGACTACAAAACATCTTCCGCAGAGGATGCACTCGTCGGCGATGATATGGGCCTGATCCCCGGAAAACCGGATGGCCTTCACCGGGCAGTTCCGAATGCATTTATAGCAATTCTTGCAATTGGATTTCTTTAGAGTAAGGCAATGTGCCATGACGTCTCCTTTCCACAAAACATCGTATTAAAATTTATATAATGTAATTATCTGCCAGATTCCGCTGCATCAGATCCGCAACGGTCACGCTGTCCAGATAATTCTCAATCAACTCGTCCAGCTTCCGCCACATGGGAAGAGTTCGGCAATCTTCCACCCGGTCGCAGGGCTCCGAACAGAGCTCCACGCAATTGATCGGCGCCAGAGTTCCCTCCGTCAGCCGCAAAATCTCCCCCACCGTACAGTCCTGAGGCTCCTTCAGCAGCCGGTATCCGCCACCCTTTCCGTGAACCCCTTCCACCAAGCCGCCCTTCGTCAGCAGCGGCATGATTTTCGTGATGTACTTCAGAGAGATACGCTGGCGATTCGCCACATCCTTCATGGGAATATATCCCCCGTTGGCATTCTCCGCCAGATCGATAACCACCCTCAAGGCATAACGCCCTCTCGTTGAGACCAACATTTTACGCCCTCCTATCAATGCTAATCCGTTTCAATTGGAAATATACCACAAAGGCCGCTGTCCCGCAACCTCCGTGCAGAACAGCGACCCTCTTCATTTTTTCGTAAAAATAATTTCGCCTCGGCTTTCGTTATTCCGAAAACAGCGGTGTGGACAGGTAGCGGTCTCCCGTATCCGGCAGCAGGACCACGATGGTCTTTCCTTCGCTCTCCGGTCTCTTTGCCACTTCCACTGCCGCAGCCACTGCCGCGCCGGAAGAAATTCCCACCAGCACGCCTTCGTGTCTTCCCACTTTGCGGCCGTATTCAAAGGCATCCTCGTTGGATACCGAAATGACTTCATCGTATACCTTTGTGTTCAGTACATCCGGTACGAAACCGGCACCGATTCCCTGAATCTTGTGCGGGCCGCCCTTTCCGGTAGTCAGCACCGGAGAAGATGCCGGTTCCACCGCGATGACCTTCACCTCCGGCTTTTGGCTCTTCAGGTATTCGCCCACGCCGGTGATGGTGCCACCGGTGCCCACGCCGGCAATAAAGTAATCCACTTCTCCGTCGGTATCCCGGTAAATCTCCGGACCGGTGGTCTCTCTGTGGGCCGCCGGATTGGACGGGTTCACAAACTGTCCCGGAACGTATCCGCCCGGCGTCTCCTTTGCCAGTTCATTGGCCTTCTCGATGGCTCCGGTCATGCCCTTGCTGCCATCGGTGAGTACCAGCTCCGCACCGTATGCTTTCATCAGCTGGCGCCGTTCCACGGACATGGTCTCCGGCATCACGATGATGATCCGGTATCCTTTTGCCGCTGCAATGGCTGCCAGGCCGATGCCCGTATTTCCGGAAGTCGGCTCGATGATGACGGAACCTTCTTTCAGGTCGCCGCGCGCCTCCGCATCCTCGATCATTCTTTTTGCCACCCGATCCTTTACGGAACCTGCCGGATTGAGATATTCTAATTTTGCCAGAATGCGCGCCTTCAGTCCCAATTCCTTCTCCAGATTGGTGAGCTCCAGAAGCGGTGTGCCGCCGACAAGCTGGTCGGCCGATGTATATACTTTTGCCATGATTCGATCCTTTCTCTCATGATTCATCTTAAAATTATTATAATCGGGAAGGCTGACCGAATCAACCTTCCCCGCTCCCTAATCTCTCGTATACCCCTATACGAAACACCCCTATTTCACTGCGGCAAAGCCCTTTTCCAGGTCCGCGATGATGTCGTCGATATGCTCTGTTCCGATGGACAGACGAATGGTATTTTCGTGAATGCCGGCGTCTTCCAGCTCCTCCGGTGTCATCTGAGAATGAGTGGTAGTTGCAGGATGGATGACCAGAGATTTCACATCTGCCACATTGGCCAGCAGGGAGAAAATTTCCAAGTTGTCGATGAATTCAAATGCCTCTTTTCTTCCGCCTTTAATCCGGAATGTGAAAATGGAAGCTCCGCCGTTCGGGAAGTATCTCTCATACAGCGCGTGATCCGGATGATCCGGCAGCGATGGGTGATTGACCTTCTCTACCTTCGGATTGTTCAGAAGATATTCGATGACCTTCTTCGTGTTCTCCACGTGTCTCTCGATTCGAAGGGACAGCGTTTCGGTGCCCTGCAAAAGGAGGAATGCCGCAAATGGAGAAATGGTCGCCCCGGTATCCCGGAGGAGAATCGCTCTGATATATGTGGCAAATGCTGCCGCACCTGCTGCCTCCGTGAATTTAACGCCGTGATAGCTTGGATTCGGTTCCGAAATCCATGGATAGCGTCCGGAAGCGGCCCAGTCAAAGGTTCCGCCGTCCACGATGACGCCGCCCAGGGTGGTTCCGTGGCCGCCGATGAATTTGGTAGCGGAATGAACCACGATGTCTGCGCCGTGTTCAATCGGACGAATCAGATACGGTGTGCCGAATGTATTATCGATGACCAGCGGCAGCCCGTGCTTGTGAGCGATTTCCGCCAATGCTTCGATGTCCGGAATATCACTGTTAGGATTTCCCAGGGTTTCAATGTAAAGTGCTTTCGTATTCTCTTTAATTGCCGCTTCTACTTCGTCCAGCTTGTGCACGTCCACCAGTGTGGATTCGATGCCGTACAGCGGAAGGGTGTGCTCCAGCAGGTTGACGCTGCCGCCGTAAATGGTCTTCTGAGCAACGATGTGTTCGCCCTTCTGTGCCAGTGCCTGAATGGTGTAGGTGATTGCAGCGGCGCCGGAAGCAACTGCCAGTCCGGCAACGCCTCCCTCCAATGCGGCGATTCGATCTTCGAAAACGCCCTGAGTGGAGTTGGTCAGTCTGCCGTAAATGTTTCCCGGATCCGCCAGACCGAAGCGGTCTGCCGCGTGCTGACTGTTATGGAATACGTAAGATGTGGTGGCGTAGATTGGAACGGCTCTCGCATCGCTGGCCGGATCCGGTTGTTCCTGTCCTACGTGAAGCTGCAGTGTTTCGAATTTGTAATTATTATTGTTAGCCATTGTTTTTTCTCCTTATTTCTGTTATCTGTGGTAAAGTCTTCGGCGGTCCTGAGGGCCTCCGGCTCTGTGGGTGGCCTTCGGCTGTTTTTTCTAGTTGTTTATATTCCTGCCGACAGGCGGCAACACATTCGCACATTCTCCTTATGTTGTTGTGTGCTTTCACGGTTCAGTTCTGCGCTCTTGCGGTCCCGGCACATTCGTCCGAACCGGAAATTTTCTCTAACCAATTTCTCGAAAAAATTTCGTTCCATGTTGTCCTCCTCTCGGTGAAAATTTGTTTTCCGTCCGCCCCGTCTTCTGTTTGCTCGGGCTCTGCCCGGCCGGCGTTTTTTCTTTTGCCTATGGCGTTTTTTCTTTTGCCTACTTACTAGGTTGGTTGGTAGCATTATAATAACTCTATATGAGGCTCCCGTCAATTTTCAAAAATAGATAGTGGGTTATAGATTGTTCTTATATCTTGATGCCGGGCCGGCTATTTCAGATTCCCGGCCCACCGGTTCGCGCTCAAAAACCGAAATCATTGGCTTTGCGGGGAATCAGGCGCGAACTTTACAGGTGCACGGGCCGGCTTTTCTGTTCTTCC
>CAKQHH010000037.1 GCA_934234035.1 uncultured Clostridia bacterium
GGGCCGGACGTGGTGCGCCTCTCCCCGCTAGCCCTTGTTCCTTCGTCGACGAGCACCACGTCCCCCGAACCTAAGGGACCTGCGCCGGGCCGGACGTGGTGTGCCTCTCCCCGCTAGCCCTTGTTCCTTCGTCGACGAGCACCACGTCCCCCGAACCTAAGGGACCTGCGTCGGGCCGGACGTGGTGCGCCTCTCCCCGCTAGCCCTTGTTCCTTCGTCGACGAGCACCACGTCCCCTGAGCCCGAATGCCCAACGGCCCGCCGAGACAAAAAAAAGCAGGCTGCCCCGGGTCCCCTGGGGCAGCCTTCGAAGTCCTCATAAAGGACTCTTCATTCTATTTCTGCATATACTCGTCCATGTGAGCAGCCGCCAGTTTGCCGGCGCCCATGGCCTTGATTACAGTAGCCGCGCCGGTTACCGCATCGCCGCCGGCGAACACGCCTTCTCTGGTGCAGGCACCGGTTTCATCGTTGATCTGAATGCCGCCCCAATCGTTCTCGTCCAGACCTTCGGTGGTATCCACGATGAGCTGGTTCAGGCTGGTACCCAGAGCCATGATGACACCGTCTACGTCCAAAGTGAACTCGGAACCCTCAATGGCAACCGGTCTGCGACGTCCGGAAGCATCCGGCTCGCCCAGTTCCATTTTGATGCACTCGATCTGGCTTACGTAGTTGTTCTCGTCGCCCAGAACGCGAACCGGGTTGTTCAGCAAATGGAACTGAATGCCCTCTTCCTCTGCGTGCTCGATTTCCTCGGCACGAGCCGGCATCTCATCTCTGCCTCTCCGGTAAATTACATGGACCTCGGCGCCCATTCTTTTTGCACATCTGGCAGCGTCCATGGCAACGTTTCCGCCGCCTACAACCGCAACCTGCTTGTGCTTTTTGATCGGGGTGTCATACTCGTCCAGGTAGCCCTTCATCAGATTGATTCTGGTGAGGTACTCGTTGGCGGAGTATACACCT
The DNA here is from genome assembly GCA_934234035.1 of uncultured Clostridia bacterium. Classification (GTDB taxonomy): domain Bacteria; phylum Bacillota; class Clostridia; order Peptostreptococcales; family Anaerovoracaceae; genus Mogibacterium_A. Next base: position 970 of record CAKQHH010000037.1, read on the forward strand.
ACCAGGTTCTCGCCCTCGATGTTCATGAACTTCGGAAGGCCGGCACCGGTACCAACGAATACCGCATCGTATCCTTCATCGAACAGGTCCTGGATGTCCAGGGATCTGCCCACTACCACGTTGTGGTAGAAGGTAACGCCCTTCTTCCGCAAGGTGTCGATTTCGTATGCCACGATATCCTTCGGCAGACGGAATTCCGGAATTCCGTATACCAGCACGCCGCCCTCTTTGTGGAGGCTCTCGAAAACGGTGACTTCATAACCCTTGTTTACCAGGTCTCCGGCTGCGGTCAGTCCGGCCGGGCCGGCACCGACAACGGCAGCCTTCTTGCCGTTGGATGGGATTTTTTCTACTTTATCGTTGCCGATGTGCTCTCTGTGCCAATCCGCTACGAAACGCTCCAGTCTGCCTACGGCAACCGGCTCGCCCTTGATTCCGCGAACGCACTTTCCTTCGCACTGGGTTTCCTGCGGGCATACACGGCCGCACACTGCCGGCAGGGAGTTGGTGGAAGTGATTACTTCATAGGCACCGGCAAAATCCCCCTCGGCCACCTTTGCGATGAATTCCGGAATCCGTACGTTTACCGGACATCCTGCTACGCAAGGTTTGTTTTTACAATTGAGGCAGCGCTGCGCTTCGTTTACCGCCATCTCTTCGGTATATCCCAGAGCTACTTCCTTAAAATTCTTATTTCTGACATCCGGTTCCTGAGACGGCATCGGTGTCTTTGTCATCTGATTATTCATAGTGTCTTACACCTCCTGTCAGTCGGCAGATATGATCCCGTTCTTCCTTCTCTTCTTCGTGGTAATATGCGTTGCGGGCAATGAGTACGTCCCAGTCTACCGCTGCCGCATCGAATTCCGGTCCATCCACGCAGACATACTTGGTCTCGCCGTTGATGGAAACTCGACATCCGCCGCACATTCCGGTTCCGTCGATCATCAGCGCCGTGAGAGATGCGATGGTCTTGATTCCGTAAGGCTTGGTCACCTCGTTGACGAACTTCATCATGATCGGAGGTCCAACGGTGATGACTTCATCGTAATCGTTTCCGGCCTTGATCAGCTCCTCCAGCTTTGTGGTGGTGAAACCCTTCTCGCCGGCAGAACCGTCGTCCGTCATCAGGTAGAAATTGTCTACCGCCTCTTCAAACTCTTCCTTCAGCACAATCAGCTCCTCGGTCTTAAATCCGGAAACCATGTCCACCTTCACGCCGGCTTCCGCAAGACCTCTTGCCACCGGGTATGCCAGTGCGTTTCCGGTACCGCCGCCAACCACGCAGACCTTCTTCAGGCCCTCCATGTGGGTCGGTTTTCCCAGCGGTCCAACCACGTCCTGAATGTAATCGCCCACTTCCAGCTGGGACAGCAGCATGGTGCTTCTTCCCACTGCCTGGAAAATCAGGGTTACGGTTCCCGTCTCCTTATTGGTTCCCGCCATGGTGATCGGAACTCTTTCCCCGTATTCATCCACGCGGAAAATAATGAACTGTCCCGGTTTCGCTTTCTTTGCAACAAAAGGTGCCTCGAACTCAATCCAGAACATATCGTGGCTGAGCTGTTTCTTCAGTACAATCTTGTGCATCTCTAACTCCTTCCTCAAGTAAAAATATCCTGCAACGATCCCGCAGTTTCCGCCGGGAAACTACATCTCGTCTTGCATGCGCTGTGTAATCTTCCGCTTCGCCGGATCCTTTGCTCTCCGGTAAAGCACGAACCGCCGGCCGATGGCCTGGACGAAATCTGCTTTTAGCTCATCCGCAATCTGATTGGCGGTCTCCTTGGCCTCCAATTCTGCACCCTCCTGAATGGCCACTTTCAGCAGCTCATTGGCGGTCAGATATTCATCGATGGTCTGCATCACCGTGTCCGTCACTCCGGCTCTGCCGACGATTACCGCCGGCTGCACGGTCTGCGCCAGTTTTTTCAAATAACTTCTCTGCTTTCCTGTCAGCATCCTCTCTCCTCCAAAAATAAAATCGCTATCTCGCGGAAGCTTCCGGCTGTTCCGGGTTCACGTCCTCCGGGTACGCCGCAATCGGCTCGTTGCTGAGACGCTTGTAGTACGCTTTCGCCTGGTACAGCGCCGCCACCGGATTGTGACCCATCACCCGGTCCTTGGTTACCAGGGTGGTGCACAGGGCATCCGCATATTTATAGAAAAGACTGTCGTGTCCCACGCACAGTCCCACGATTACGTTGAAATCCGTCTTCTCCCGGTTCATGATTTTCGCCTGCATAATCGGGTTGCACATAATCGGACCGGTAATCCGGGTGTCCTTTTCCGGAACGCCCACCTTGGTCTTCTCAAAAGAACCCACCTTGCACACGGCGCCTACCACTTCGAATCCGTTCTTCCGAAGGATCCGGGCAAAAATCCGGCTTTCCTCAATCAGTCCCACACAGGTGGCGATTCCGATTTTGTGATAGCCCATCCGCTTTGCAAAAGCCACGATTTCCTGCACCCGAGTGTATCGCAGATAAAAATCCGATTCAATCTGAGCGGACACCACCGACGCCTTCTGATTCTCCGGCTCCTCGTACAGCTTCCACACTTCCGCTCTCTCCTCGTCCGTCAATTCCGTGGTCAGGCAGAAGTCCGGATACTCCTTGTCCCGTGTGTGGCAGTTGTATACACCGCAGTCCACACAGGAACGTTTGGTTTCCTCGTTCATCATGCTCCTCCAATATTTAAAAACATTTGTCTTAAGGATAACATATATTCCTTATTTTTCAAGTAATTCTAAAGATTTTTTGCATTAAAAATTGGTTTACCTCTGTTTTTTTATCTGAACTTTTTGCATGAATCCCAAGATTTTACGTTTTAACAAGGCGGACGCACCCTCGCTCCAACTGAAAAATCCGGCGGGTTTCCCCGCCGGATTCTCGCCTCATCCGCTGCCCGCCCGGACGCCGAATGCCTTGCTGAGCTTTTTTTTACCGAACTTTTTTAGACGAATTTTATTATCGGAAGCTTCGCTGCTGCAGCGCCCTCCGGTACCTTCCGGCTTTGGCCCGCAGCGCCCGATAGTTCGCATACCCATTCCGGTCGCTCCGGTTCATCCAAATGCCTTCTCCTCTTCGGGAAAACTGCAGGCAGTTCGGATAGAGCATGTATTCTTCCTCGTAAATCATCCGCTCCATCTTTCGGAGCACCGCTTCCACCTTCTCTTCCCACTCATCCTTATCCGGGAAGCGCACTAGGGAACGCAGTTCCGCGACGATTTCATCCTCTTCCATCTTCATCTGCTTCACCCAGCCGGCAGCCCCATACCCCTGCTTCAGCATCGGATACAGAACCTCCCACTTCTTGGCATAGTGTTCTCCCACACCTCGCAGAAGTTCTACCTCTTCCCGTGTAAGATCCCGGTTCTGCCCGGCGCGTATATTTCTCCGTACCACATCAATCTGCTTCTGCAGCACGGCGTTTTCCAACTTCAAAATGTTCAGATTATTCATCTTCTCCATTTACTCCTTTCCCCTTGAGGCGACTTCTGCCGGAATTTCCGTCGCTCCGGTGCTCCAATGCCTCCCGCGGTCCCTCTTCGGTACGGTCATTGTATCATCTGAATTTCCGGAAACCGTAACTGTTTCATGTGCGTTCCATGAACAGCCGGTGATGTGCCCGGGGGACGGACCTGGTGATTCTGCCGCTGCACCCGGCGGCTTTCGCTGTTCACCCGGTGATCTTCGTGAAAATTGACGATAAAACTCCGGGAAACCGCCTCCCAACGTCAATTCTAATTCAATGGCGTTTTAGTCGCTCTAACAAAGTAATACTTTTTTTGAAAAGTTGACGATGAAGCCCTCAGAATCAAGTCTTCATCGTCAATTCTCTCTTTTTTTCCATTAAAATCTCCGCTCACTGCTTTTCAAGACGAAAGTAATTGACGTCAACACCCCATAAAAGAACCTCTTATCGTCAATTCTTCCGTTTCTATTTAGCTCTCAACTCTAATACCGCCTTGCTCTTTCATGAGCATTGACGATAATCACTAAAAAACCAGTGGGTTATCGTCAATTTCTTGTTTTCTAACCTAGATTTCTCGATTTTTCTCGATAAATGTGTACTGAAGGGGAAATTTTTTTCTGCCATAATGATAAGAGAATAATTCTGAAACAGGAAAGGAAGGTCCAACTATGAATGATTACAAAAGAATCTGTCTCTTGGCTTTGGAAGATCACCGGCAACTCAAAAAACAATATCAAAAGAAAATTCGAAGCCTCTCCGCTTACGATGGAATGCTCTTACAATCCAGTCTTCGTAAAGGAACACCTTACTACTATTGTCTTAAGAGCGGCGGGAAGCGGCGCTACCTGGGACGGGAGACCCACGAGGTCGTCCGCAAGATTCGCGACCTGCGCTTCTGCAAGAAAATGGTGGAAATTCTGGATGACAACATCCGCCTCCTCCGGGATTTTACAGACCGGTATTGCGATACCGACGTGGAATCCGTTCGTCAGCGCCTCCCGAAGCAGTACATGCCTCTATTGACCGACATCCTGGATCTGAACGTCGGTAGCATCGAAGCCCGCGTTCAAGCGATGCGGGAACGAAAGGCTGCAATTTCTCCGCGGCACCCGGAGGCCCTTCGCATTACCACCTTTGACGGGACTTTGGTGCGGAGCCGCGTGGAAGCACTGCTGTATGAGCGTTTTTGTGCCGCAGGTTTCTACGTCCTCTACGAGTATCCCATCGAATACGCCCCGGGAAAATACCTTTGCCCCGATTTCCTGCTGATTCACCCGGTCACCGGCCAGGTCATTCTTTGGGAACACCTGGGACTCTGGTTTCACACGGAGAATTCCCGCCAGTACCGGGATAGCTTCAGCTGGAAAACCGACATCTACCGGGAGCTGGGTTTTATTCCCGGCATCAACCTCCGGATGTCCTTCGAAACCGACGAGGGGCTGGACCTGGAATGGCTCTCCGACCAAATTGAATATTTATACAATTCCGTCCCGACCACATCCCTCCTGGCCATACGGGAAAAACAGCTTCACGACTTCGCCGACTTCAATCTGCTCATAAAAACAGCTTCGTGAACTCAAGGGTGTCCGGCAGAAACCGCAGACAACAGGAGCTGTGTCCGGCCCACCCAAAAAACAAAGAACCGAGCTGCCGCGCCTTTCGGTACGACAATCCGGTTCTCACTTCGAATTCATATATGAATCCACATATTTTAATTTAGAATTTGCTCTTTATCGCATTCACCACGAAGCTCTTGAAATCCTCGCTGAGGAGAAACTCCCTCATGCCCGTCACATCGTTAATCAGGCGCATGCAAATGGACGCCAGAAAACCGATGACCAGCAGAAGAATAATCGTGGTGGCCGGAATATCCAGGCGGCCTTCATCCTGCTTCTTCTTTCGCCGCCACAGAACGTAAAGAATTTCCATCAGCACCGTGAATAACAGGATGAAAATTGCACTCATCGTAATCTCCACGGACATGGACTGAATCTCTCCGTCATCCAAAAAATCCATGCTCATGTGACCCACCATCACGCCGATGATCAGCAATACACATCCAAAAAAATACTCACTTCTTGCCGGTTTCTTCATTATTCCCCCATTAATTCATCCTAGTTCCAAAAAATACGCATAAATTTTAGCACTTAAATGCAGGAATTTCAATATAAATCCGGCGATTTCTTCATTTTGCGCTACAATTCTTCCATCTTCGCCGCGATTTCCCGGTAGAACGCCTCCTTCCCGGCGTCTCCCCGCTCCAGGAAATCCAGCAGATGCCCGTCCTTCATAAAAATAACTTTCCGGCAATACATAGCGATTTTCGGGTCGTGGGTAACGAGGATCACCGTTTTACCGTCCGTCTCATTGAACTCCGCCAGGGTCTCGATAACTTGCTGGCCCATCACGGAATCCAGATTTCCCGTTGGCTCATCTCCCAGAATGACATCCGGATCGTTGATCAGCGCCCGGCAAAGCGCCACCCGCTGCTGCTGTCCGCCGGACATTTCATGGGGATACTTATCCCGATACGCCTGAATTCCGAAGCGCTGAATCAGCGCCTCCGTCCGGTCCTTCCGCTGCTGCTCGTCCATTTTATCCAGCAGCGCCGGAAGCATGATGTTCTCCCGCACCGTCAGGCTGCCCATCAGATTGTAATCCTGAAAAATAAACCCCATGTTCCGCCGGCGAATATCCGCGATCTCGCTTCCCCACAGTCCGGAAACCGCATTGCCTTCGAAGAAGTATTCCCCCTCCGTCGCCGCCTCGATCAGCCCCAGAGTTTTCAGCAACGTGGTTTTTCCGCATCCGGACCGCCCCATAATCGCAATAAAATCCTGTTTTTCAATTCGGAGGTCGATTCCCTTCAGAATCCAATCCCCCTTCTCCTCGTATCTTTTCCGGAGCCCCTTCAGCTCCATCACACTGCTCATTCTCTATCCTCTCCATCGTGTCTCGGCGGCTGCTCACCGCCGCGCAATTATCGGTTCACTCGTCTGTAATATCTCGTCAGCATCGTCAGCGCCAGAAGCAGAACGGCTATCGTTCCGCCCCCGAGTCCCATCAGATTCCGCAGGTACAGAAGGCTCTGACTCCGGCGGAACATCCGCAGCACCGGAAGCAACGCGGCAAAAGGCGCCGCCAGCACCAGGGCTGCCCCCATGCTGCACACCACATAGGTTCGGGCCTCCCGGCTGAACAGCTTCTCCTGCTCCCGGTCGTTCATCCCCAAAGTGCCCAGCAATCGGTACTCCTTCCGCTGCTCCGCCCCCGCCAAACTGTATCGAATGCAGAAAGTGAACAGCACCATCAACACCAATCCCACCGCGGTCATTTCTTCCATCCGACGGGTAAAACCAAGGGCCGCCCCATTGTTCTTCTCCGCCTTCGCCACGCTGTACCAAGTCCGAATGGATTCGTCGTACTGCCGGTCGGAAGAATGCCGCTTCTGAATCCGCCCCAGCACCAATTCGACATCTTTTCGCGATTCCGCCCCATCTTTCTTCAGCCGAATCAGCACCAGCCGGTCCGGCCCCTCCTTCACGGCAGAAGGCGGAATGCTTGCCGACGGATCTCGCGCTTCCCGCTTCTTCGAATACACGGACCGGAAAAATGAATCGGACAGAACCAGAATGTTCTCCTTATTTCCGGCGTGCAAAGCGCCCACCAAATTCGTCCGCTCATAGGTCGCGTCGTGAGGGATGTAGGTCCGAGTCACCTGGTTTCGGTCGTAGGCCACCAGCGGCTGTCCCAGCCGGAACAGGTTGCCGCCGCCCCCGCTGTACCATTCCAGGTTGTGCGCCTCGCTTGCGGCGTTTTGCTGCATCACGATATGCACCCGATGGCCATCCTCGCTAAGATTCAGCTTCCGCGGGGTTTCCCCCGCCTGCCGGCAAAGCTTCCGGTAGCTGCTTTCCGACACCGCAATGTGCTGTCCCTGCGGCCAAAGCACCGTCCGGTAATCCTTCTTCAGCCAGGAAACGTCCGCCCCCAACGGCGTGGTCGCCCGCAGCATCGGAAACTCCTGCAGGGTGCATTCTTTTTTTAGCCCCTGAAGGTCCGGGAGATCCGTATCGTACACCATGGCCGTGTAGTCGTAGGGCGGGGTTTTTTCCGGGGGAATTCCCTGTGCCGCCAGTCGCGGCAGAAAAATGCCGAACAGCAGAATTTGCAGCGCCGTCAGTAAAAATAAAAATCGTACGTTCGTGCGAAACCGGTTGCGCCAAGGGAGGACGGTCAGGAAGCCGGTTTCCGTCACTTGGAGCCGGGCGACGCGTTTTTTCAGGAGTCGGGTAGCTGCGCCGTACAGGAACAGGCCGAAGCCGGCAATCAGGCCGGCCAAGATGTACAGGTCCTCCCCGGAGCCGCGCCGGGCGAAAAGGCCCACGCTTCCCAGCATGACAAACAGGCCGAGCCCCATCATCACGCCGGCGCCGTAACGAGGCACCGGTTCGTTGGCAGCGGACCGGTTGTAGCGAAGGACATTTTTGAACTCAAAAATATGATAGTTCACCAAAGTGGAAATCAGCACCACCAGCAGGTAGCAGAGCATGGCCGCCGGAAGAATCCGCAGCAGCTTTCCGCTCATGGTTACCCCGATTATTTTCAGGGTGCCCAGTCCCAGGAGGATTCCCCCCGCCAAAGCGGTGAGGATGCAAGTGCCGTATTCCAGCCCGATGATTCGAATCAGGGTTTTGTTCCGGATTCCCAGGGCGATGTACATGCTGTAATTTTTCATGCGGGTGCGCAGGTATCCGCTGATAATCAGGGACAGCATCAGCACCGCCAGGAGCATGAACACCGGCAGCAGCTGTTTCAGGCTGCTTGCAATCTGCTGCTGGAGCGCCGATGCCCCCAGCAGACGAATTCCGCCGCAGCCCTGCTCCATTCCCCAGATGACCAGGAGCACCGTCATGGTCAGGACCGCTCCCGTCAGGAACAGCAGAAAGTCCCGAATGTTGGCCCGGAAATTCTTGAAAATCACCCGATAGAATTCGCTCCCGTACCGTCCCGGGAACGCCTCTCTTCGCTTTTTCTCTTCCTTTTCCGCCTGCTCTTTCGCCCGCAGCGCCGCTTCCGCTTCTCGCAGCGCCTGCCGCTCATCCAGGTATTTTCCAACCATGGCATCCAGGAACACCAGCAGCATGCCCACAATCATTCCGCCGGAGTACCCGTAATAATTAAAAACCATGAAGGCGCACAGATACAGGAGCCCCAAGGCATACGCAATCCCGCTGAGGATTCGCCCTTTTCGCCCGGCAAGAAGCCATACCGCCCGAAGCAGCAGCACCGCCCCCAAAGCGATGATCAAATAGATGCACCAATAGCTCATGGTGAGATTGGCGATGCCCACAGTGCTTCCCTTTCCGGCCTCCGTTAGTGCAAATTTCTCAATTCCGCCGGCGGCCTTCACGTCCTGAATAAAAAGACGCACCGAAAAACTTCGGCTCCCGTCCCGAAGCCATGGTGCCAGCACCACATCCGCCAGGAAGAGAACCGCCGTCATCACCCGGAAATACCGGGATGGATTCTGTTGTATACTCTCTTTTTTGTTGCTCATGGCTTGATTATATCACCCTTGTACCTCAGATGAAAATAAATTACAGCGTTCCGAGAAAATATCTGCACGCAAAAACGACCTTCCCATTGGGGTCGGTCGTCTCTGCATGCATGAATGTATTTTTATGAAAATATTAGGCTTATTTTCCGGCGCATTCTTCCTTCAGCATGTCACCCAGGAGGTGAATGCCTTTGTCGATGGCTTCCGGGGAAGCGTTGGTGAAGTTGAGGCGCAGGGTGTTGGCATCCTGAACGCCTACGTAGAACGGATCGCCCGGAACGTATACCACGCCCTTCTCCGCTGCTTTCGGGAACAGCTTGATAGCGCTGACGCCTTCCGGCAGGGTTGCCCAGATGAACATACCGCCTTCCGGTCTGGTGTAAGTGACGTTTTCCGGGAAGTATTTGTCCATGGCATCCAACATGCAGTGGCACTGCTTTCTGTACAGGTCCTGAATCTCCTTAACGTGTGCCGGCTGGTCGTTGTTCTGGAGGTAGTCCAACAGCAGGTACTGGGAGAAGATATTGGTGTGCAGGGAAGTGGCTTCCAAAGCCATTGCGATGTATTTTGCCAGTTCCTTGTTCTCGGTTACCACGTAGCCTACGCGCATTCCCGGGGTTGCCACCTTGGAGAATGTGCCCAGGAGCGCTGCCTGCGGAAGCTTGCCCAGGCCGATGTACGGCGGTTTGGTTCCTTCGAAACGCAGCTGGCCGTACGGATCGTCTTCGATGAGGACAACGTTGTATTTTTTCAGGATTTCGGTGACTTTCGCTCTGTTTTCCTCTGTGTAGGTCAGGCCGGTCGGATTCTGGAATTCCGGAATCAGGTACGCCAGCTTGATTTTGTCGCCGTACTTCTCTAAAGTCTCTTCCAGTTCTTCGATGTCCAGTCCATCGTCGTTCAGTGTGACCGGATAGTACTCCGGACAATACTGATCGAAAGCCTGGAACGCACCCAGGTAGCTTGGCTTCTCTACCAGGATTCCGTCACCCTCGTTGATAAATACCTTTCCAAAACAATCCAGTGCCTGCTGGGAGCCGGTGGTAACAACGATGTTGTCCGCATCCAGGTTCACGCCGTAGGTTTTGTTGTAGTCCTCTGCCAGGTACTGACGGAATGCCTGCAGACCTTCGGTCTTCGCATACTGGAATACGGCGGAACCGTATTTATCGATAATGTTGTTGCAGGATTCCTTCAGCGCTTCCATCGGGAAGGACGCCGGATTGGGAAGTCCGCCCGCGAAAGAAATCACATTGGGATCCGCTGCCGCGGTCAGGATTGTGCTGATAAAGGATTCGCCGGTTTTCGCATACGCTTTGGATAATAACTCTTTCATTTCTGTTCCCCTACTCTCTTCATTATATTTGTTTTTGGTTTGTCTGGTTTCTTGCCGGATGGGCGCTGCCGCTGCGGGGGCTCCGCCGAATTGTCGGGGCTCCGCCGAGCTGTTGGGGCTCCGCCGAGCTGTCGGGGCGTTGCCGCCGTGTGGGCTCCGTCGAGCTTCATCCGAATATCTGAATTATACTCTGTTCGATGGGGGATTTCAATATGTTTTTTGTACTATTTACAGAAATTACACTGTATAAATTGTGGTACAATACAATTTATTTGATGCGGTGAGGACCGAAAAGCCAGGGGCCGGCGAAAGGGGAACAGGACAAGCGGCCGGCCGGATTCCGGTATGGTTCGCGAAATCAGAAAATAGAGGCCCGGGGCCGGCCGGCCAGGGGAGTGGTCGAGCCGGTTCGGGGAGTTTTGAAAAAGCCGGCCCGACGGGCGGCCTGGTTCGCGCTCGACTCCCCGCTAAGCCTTTATTTTCGGTTTCCGGGCGCGAACCCCGGGCCGGGAGTTTCGGAATTGGAGACCCGGGATCGGCGCCGGTTCGCGCTCGACTCCCCGCAAAGCCATTAGTTTCGGTTTCCGGGCGCGAACCTTGGACCGGGAATTTCGGGGGTGGAGGCCCGGCGGCCGGCACAGTTCGCGCTCGACTCC
>CAKQHH010000038.1 GCA_934234035.1 uncultured Clostridia bacterium
AGGCTTGGAGCCTGCACGCTGCGCCTCCGAGAAGCGTTCGCTTTTCGGTGACGACAAGATAGAATTATACGCGCATTTCAGGCACTTGTCAACAACTTTTTCAAACTTTTTTAAAAAGGTTAGTTGTAAAAGTAATTTCACGGAACGGAACGCAAAATGCCGAAGTATATACCTCGGCATCTCGCTTGATTTGCATATTCTCGGTTACCTGAGAACTGTGTTATTTTACTTTCACCTTCTTAACGGCGGACCATTTGCCGGTGTAAGACTTGTCGCTGACCTTCTTCAGCTTATCCTGTGTTTCTTTCAGAGAGTTCTGAAGTGTGTCTATCTTCTTGTTCAGCTCTTCCAGCTCCTTGTTTACATTGATTGTAATTTCCGGAGTCATATTTCGATTCATTTAATTCTTCAATCAGTTCTTCACACTACTGTTTCTGTCATTCGATTCGCAGTTTAATTTTCCAATAAAAAAAGAAGCGGGACATCCGGAGACGTCCGCTTCGATTTGCGTTTGCGTTTTTCAATTGTGGTTTTCACTTCACCTTACCAAATACCCGTCACGTGCTGCATCAGCAGGCTCACGACGGTGATGCCGGCCCAGCACACGGCACCCAGAGCGATTGGCTTGCCGCCGGATTTTACCAGTTCCACCAGGTTGCTGTTCAGACCGATGGCGGCCATGGCCATGGTGATGAAGAATTTGCTCAATTCCTTCAGCGGAGCAAAGACTTCCGCGGAGACACCCGCCATACCTGCGAGGGTCGTGATCACCGAAGCAATTACGAAATACAGAAGGAACATCGGAAAGGCCCGCTTCAGGCTGAAATTGTTTTTGCCGGAGCCGGAGGATTTGCGGGCGCGGTGGATGGCCAGGCCCAGAGTAATCGGGATGATTGCCAGTGTCCGGGTGAGTTTCACCGTGACGGCTTTGTTCAGGGTTTCGGCGCCCAGGTTCCACATGCTGTCCCAGGTCGCGGCGGCCGCCGTAACCGAGGAAGTGTCGTTGATTGCCGTTCCCGCGAAAATGCCGAAGGCTTCGCCGCTGTGGGTGTCGAAGCCGATGGCGGCGCCCAGCATCGGGAAGAAGATGGCGGCCATCACGTTGAAAAAGAAGATGACGGAAATCGCCTGAGCCACCTCTTTGTCGTCGGCGTCGATGACCGGTGCGGTGGCGGCGATGGCCGATCCGCCGCAGATGGAGGAACCCACGCCCACCAGGGTGGAAATGTTTCCCGGAATATGCATTGCTTTGTGGAGCACCCACGCCAGAATCAGCGAGGTGGCGATGGTGCTGATGATAATCGGAAGGGACTGTCCGCCGGTGCGGAGAACCACGCCCAGGTCCATGCCGAAACCCAGCAGCACTACCGCCGTCTGCAGGATGTACTTGGAGGTGAATTTAATTCCCTTCTTCGCTTTTCCCTGGTCCTTCCAGAACAGGGCGATGATCATGCCCAGCAGAATTGCGATTACCGCGCTTCCCACCACCGGAAACTGTTTTCCGATGAACCATGCCGGCAGCGCCAGCAGGAAGCAAACCGCAAAGCCCGGGGCTTTTTCTTTAATCGTGTTACTCATTTTACTCTCCTTAATTCGTCCTATGCCGCCCGTTTCGCAAAGCGGCCTTTCTATTATATGCCGAACCGGAGCCCTTGTAAAATCATATTTTGCGAATGCCCTCCGCCACTACCGAAGGTGCCCTCTTTGATGTATAATGTTCATCGTGTCCGAAAGATTATAAAAACGCATACATATATAGAAGGAAGCATCTCATGAAACAATTCTGGTCCAAAACATCCACGCTGGTCATCACGGCCATTTTCTGCTGCACCCTGTGGGGCAGCGCCTATCCGTGCATCAAGGTCGGCTACCGCCTGTTCTCCATCGCCTCCGGCGACGTTCCCGGACAGCTGTTTTTCGCCGGCTGCCGTTTTGCGCTAGCAGGAATCCTGGTGATCCTGGCGGGCAGTCTGCCGCAGAAGAAACTGCTTTTACCGGAGAAATCCGATTGGACGCCTATCGCTGCGCTGGCCCTGTTTCAGACGATTCTGCAATATATCTTCTTCTATATGGGCCTGGCTCGCGCCTCGGCGGTGCGCTCCTCCATCATCAACGGAACCGGCGCCTTCGTGGCGATTCTGCTGGCGGTGTACATGTTCCGGCTGGAGAAAATGACGATAAAAAAATTCATCGGCTGCTTCCTGGGGTTTTCCGGGGTGCTCCTGGTGGAGACCGTCGGTCAGACGGTGGATTTCGGCTTCGCCTGGAACGGGGAAGGGTTCATCCTCCTTTCCGTGTTCGCCTCCTCCATGGCGTCGATTTTGATTAAAATCTTCTCCCGGGACCACAACCCGGTGCTGCTTTCCGGCTGGCAGTTTTTCACCGGCGGACTGACCATGGCGGTCGTGGCCTTCCTCTTCGGCGGCCGGATGACGGTGGGAGCCCCAACATCCTTGCTGCTACTCCTGTACATGGCCTTCATCTCCTCCGCTGCCTACACCCTGTGGGGTGTTCTGCTGAAGTACCACCCGGTAAGCCATGTGACGGTGTTCAACTTCGTCACCCCGGTGGCCGGGGTGCTGCTCTCCTCTGTCATCCTGTCGGAACACGGTGTGCTGAACGGCTCCGTCCTCATCGCTTTGGTATTGGTGTGCGGCGGAATCCTGGTGGTTTCTCGGGAATAATTCACTGCGCAAAATATTGCCCTCGATTCCCCAGCGGTGGTATAATTTACCCGATGTTACAGTTCATAAGGGGATGAACGGAACATCTAGGGTTAAAAGAAAATATTTTTTTCGGAGGATTTACAGGGGGTATTGAGATGACTCAACGAAAAGCGGAAGCGCTGATTGCGCTGGGACTTACTTTACGGGGAACGTCGCTGCTGTTCAGCAAACTGGCCATGCAAACCATCGGTCCGTTCACGCTGTGCGGCATTCGTTTCCTGATTTCATTTGCAGTAGTGGCACTGATTTTTCACAAGCAGATTCGCAGTGTTACCAAAAAGGAAGTATTGCACAGCGCAATTGTGGGTTTCTTCTATTTCTGCTGCATGGCGTTTGAACTCTTGGGACTTCGGACGACGCCTTCCTCCACAACTGCTTTTATTGAAAATACGTCGGTGGTTATCGTGCCGCTGCTGGCGGCCATCGTATATCGCCGGCTGCCGAAACGCATGGATATCCTGTGTGCGCTGATTGCCCTCGCCGGCATCGCACTCATGACATTGAAGGGCAGCAAGCTGGCATTTACGCCGGGAGAGCTGCTGGTCTTCGGCGGTGCGGTAAGCTATGCGATTACCGTTGTGGTCATGGATATGGTTACGGTAGATGACAACCCGCTGAACATCGGAGTTTTCCATCTGTTCTTCATCGGATTCTTCAGCTTGCTGGCGGCGTTTATCTTCGAGGATTTCACCATCCCGACATCCGCGCCGGAGTGGGGTGCGATTCTGTACCTGGCACTGGTGTGCGGCGCCATCGGTTTCACAATTCAGCCGGTGGGGCAGAAATACACCACGCCGGAGCGGGCCAGCCTGTATGTGGCGACCAACCCGCTGGCGGCGGTTGTTCTGGGCGTGATTTTCCTGGGCGAGCGGTTCACCTTCCTGGGAATCATCGGCTGCGGATTAATCCTGCTGAGCATTTTCCTGCCGGCTGCACTGGAGAACGGACTGGCAAAGAAAAAAGCGTAGGAAACTTGATATGGTAAAAAGCTGCGGTAGTCCATCCGGATTACCGCAGCTTTTCTATTTACACACTTAATTCTAGGCAGCAGCGAAGCTTACCTCACGATTTCCAACGAGCCCTTCTCAATGCAGATGCTCTTCACGAATTTGCGGGTCTTTCCGTCCTTCGGGAAGTACACCTCCAGGAAATCCCCTTCGCTGGAGCGGATGGTGCCCACGCCGAAATTCCGGCTCCGGACTTCGGCTCCCGGAACGAATTCCGTCGCCTTCTCTCGGAGCTCCTTGGAATCCATCCGGCACACTTCCTTTTGTTTTCCACTGCGGTCCGGCAGTTTTCCAAAACATTCCCGCAGGAACGGAGAAGTGCAGTCTCCGTAATCCGGAAGGATCAGTTCCTCCCGGGCACGGGTGATTGCCACGTAGAAGATGCGCCGCTCCTCCTCCCGGTCGTTTTCCGAGGAAGGGAGCACATCCCGCACGGCGTCCACCAGAATCACCCGGTCGTACTCCATTCCCTTGCTGCCGTGAATCGTGCTGAGAATCACTTTGGCATCCGCCGACGCTGCACTTTCGGTGCCGGCGGAAATCATCTGCTCCATTTCCCACAGCTTCTGCAGGAAATCCGCAATGGTGTCGGTGGGTTCCGCCAGCGCTTCCAGCACGAAGAGCTTCTCACTCTTCTCGTTCCGGTACCGAATGCCGGTGCGAATCATTTCCAGCGCCTCTTTCGCATTGTTCCGGCACCGCATATCCCGCAGGTTGTCCCGAAGGATTTGCAGGTCTTCCTTCTTCTGCCGGCCCATCAGCGGAGACTCCGTCAGCGCCGCCAGAATGGAATCCTCCCGGCGGAAATCCATTCGCCGCACCGCGTCTCCCACCGCTTTTTTCGGAATTCGGTAATTCAACTTATAGTAAATCCGCCAGAACAGCTCGCTGTCCGCCGGATGCATGACGAATCCCAGGATATCCTTCACATCCCGTACCACCCGGCTGCTGAAGAACAGGGTGTCCAGCCCCCGGTTTCGAAATGAAATTCCGGCATTTCTCAGGTGATAGATCAGAGGAATGGCGCTGTCGTTGTTTCGGTAAAGCACCGCCGTTTCCCGCTCCGGGTCTTCTCGAATCCAGTCGGCAATCTGTCGGTACTGATCGGACCGCCGCTCCACCGGTTCCACTCGAACTCGGCCGGAAGACTCCGCCGCGGGCTTCATGTTTTTATCGTAGCGCTTTCGGTTGTGCCGGATGAAACGGTCCGCCAGGGCCACGATATCCTTTCCGGACCGGTAGTTGGTCTCCAGCCGATGCACTTTGCCCCCGGGATAGTAGCGCGGAAAATCCAGCAGGGCCTCCGGGTATGCCGCCCGAAAACCGTAGATGCTCTGGTCTTCATCCCCCACCATGAACAGATTTCCCCCGTCCTGCGTGAGAATCTGCAGAATCCGGTGCTGCAGCCACGAGGTGTCCTGCGCCTCGTCCACCATCACATAGGGATATTTCCGCCGGTAATGGTTCCGCACCCCCGGCACCTTCTCCAGGAATTTGCAGGCGTACACCAGCTGATCGTCGTAATCCATGGCATTCTGCGCCTTCATACTCCGGACGTAAGCGTCGTACAAGGGCTTCGCCGGGTAATCCCCGATTCGAAGCTTCTCAATCTCCCCCTCCGAAAGCTGCATGTTCTTGATGTAGGTAATCTTCTGCGCAAACTCCCGAATATCGCTCTCCCCGGGAAAAGAATCCCCCGCCACGCTCACGAGAATCCGGCGCAAAAGCAGCCCGGTGTCCGTCAAATCTTCCGGCTTCTGCCGTCCTGTTTTGTCCGCATAAAAGCAAACTACACGGTAGCAGAAGCTGTTGATGGTCATGAAATCCACCCGATTGCTTCCGTACTGCCGCCGGAACCGCTCTTTCATTTCCTCCGCCGCATTGTTGGTAAAAGTAATTACCAGCACGGAGGTGTCCGGCACGCCGGAACGAAGCAGGTTCTCCAGGCGGGCCAGCAGCGTGGTGGTTTTCCCGCTTCCGGGCACAGCAAGAAGCAGCGAGCTTCCGCTGCAATCCGCTGCGGCCGCTCGCTGCTGTTCGTCTAAATTTGTATTTCCGGTGAATGAGGAATGATTCATACCTCTCCGTCTCCCTGTTAGTTTTTTACAATCTTTCCGTACAGGAGCTTCGATTCCAAGTCAATCTCCTCTGCGTGCTCATCCAGAGTCTCTCCGGTGATCTTCTTGTAATCCGCCTCACTGGTTGCCCCTCGGTCTTTCATCAGCTGCTGCTTTGCCGCCTTCATCTCCTTGGAAGAAACGTAAATCTTCTTTTTTCTGGAAATGGAATGAAGAATCAGCTTCTCCTTCACATTCTCCTTTGCCAGCTTCTCCACCTGCGCCTGGAATTCCGATTCCGTCAAATCCGACTCCTTCAGGTATTCCTTATACGTCAATCCGTATTCCCGAATCCGCTTGTGGTACTGACTGGTGATGTACTTCTCTTCCCGCTTCAGCTGCGCTTCCGGATACTTGCTCACCTCTGCGGATTTCACCAATTTCTTCCATTCCTTCGCCGTCAGGGTATCTTCCTCCGGCATGTCGAAGGATACGTACCGATCCAGCAACAGAATATTGTATCCGTTGTAGCGGTTCAGCGTTGCGCTCAAAAGAAATAGAAGGAATACCAGAAACACCAGCATTCCTACTATAATTTTCTTCTTCTTGGAAAGCCGGCGAAAACGGGAATGTTCTCGCCATTTCTCGTGTGCGGATGAAAGGTGGTCACGAAGGCTAGTTCTTTCCGGAACTTGTTGTGACATCGTTGCTTACCTCCTTATCAATCAGTCGCACCTTGTTCGTCTTCTCTTTGCTTACACCGGAAAGTTCGGTGTCGTCCTGAACGGCCTTATCGATAATATCGGTCTTCTTGTTGTTCTTCGGGGTCGCCGTCGCAATGACCTTGTTTTCTTTCACCGTAGCAACCTTCACCTGACTCTGTTCTCCATCCAGGAAAATCTCCGTCCGGTTGGTGTCCACGTGCTTCCATTCCTCGCTGTTGGAATCTCTGTAGAATACTCGGTAATTACCTGCGTTGCTCTCCGCTGCGGTGAACTTTACCCGGGTGTTTCCGTTGACCTCCGAAGTCACCACATCCGTTACCTCGTTGGATTTCTCTTCTTTCTCGATGGTCTTGCTGCCGATTCGGAACGGAACGCATTCCGTATATCCGCGATACTTGCCCTTGCCCTTTACGATGACATAGCCTGTACCTTTCCGGATGTTCTTTGCGTACACCAGAGTGTAGTCCCGATTCTCCGTGAGCTTCGTCACGCCATCCTGAACGGTCACCTCCGGCTCCACCGGATTGCCGGTATACGCCAGCTGTTCGTAATCCATGGTAGCTTCCATCTTCTTGTTGCCGTTGGTGTTTTTATTTTTCGGAATGTACATGTAGTTGGAGTCCACTCTGCCCCGAATTCCGGAGATTCGGTCGATGCTGCTGTACTGCCAGTAGGTATAGTCTTCCGAGGAAGTGTTGTTAATATTATACTGCGCAATCCACAGCTCGTGGCCGTCATTCACCAGCTTCGCCACATCCACGCCGGACGTCTTGGACGTCAAGCTCTGGGACACGTACAGGCAAGTGGTGTATCCGTGATCCCTGCAGTAGTTGAGGAACGCATCGGCGATCAGAGTCAGCTGCTTCCGGGCGTTGGCGGAACCGCCTTCCGCAACCCAGCCTGCATATGCCGCATCCAGTCTGCCGTTGGAGAACTCCATATCCATTACAATCGGAAGCTCCAGCTTTCTGCCCTCGGCATACTTGCACACTTCCTTCGCCTCGATTACCGCTTCTTCCGTGGTAGTCGCCTGAGAGTACCAATACACGCCTCGGGCCACTCCGGCCTTTGCCGCCTCGTCCATATTCTTTTCATAGGTGCGATCCTTAATCATTTCAAAGGAATTCTGTCCGGTGGCTCCGGCACGGACAAATGCATAATCCGCTCCGGCATGCTTCACCTTCTGCCAATCGATGTTTCCCTGCCATACGGAAACGTCAATTCCATAGAAAGCGCGGTTAGACGACACCTTGCCCGGCTGGCGCACGGTGTCCTTTGTTGGGAGAGCATAGGTCGGAAGAGTCGAAAAGACCATGATCATCATTACGACCACAGCAACAGCAATTCTTCCCGCTTTCATTGTTCCGATAAATCCTCTCAACATTCACTGCCTTTCTATCCTACAAGTGACTTCCTAAAAAATGACCACACTATTATAGCATACATGAGGCGGTTTTTATGATGAAAATATGATTGAACCGGCAATTTCCTTTTCAAAGTTTTTATATTGCTTTAAGCTTTCATTAAGTTTTTTTCAGTATATTGGTAGTATCAAATGCAACACGATAATGAAGGAGGATTCCCCATGAATAATAATTTCAACGAATCCAACACCGATTTCATCCTGATCAATCCAAACGACGAGAATCGGGACGACCATAAAAAAAACCGACCGCCTCGGCAGAAGCGGCCGAACGAACATACTTTTAGGAAACGGACCATCGCCACGGTGCTGAGCTGCGTGCTCATCGGCGGGGCCTCCGGCTTCGGGGGTGCCATGATTGCCGAGCGCACCGGCGCTGCAACCCTCCTGGAGGGGAACGGCGGGGACCGGACGGTGAGCGTGAAAAGCGTGAATACCGGTAAGAAGATGACGGCGGCGCAGGTCTACGCCAAAAACGTGGATGCGACGGTGGGAATCTCCACCAAATCCACCACCCGGAACATGTTCGGTTACTCCACGGAGTCCGCGGCATCCGGTTCCGGCTTCATCGTTTCCTCCAACGGCTATATCGTCACCAACTACCACGTGATTGAAGGGGCGGATTCCATCACGGTTTCCACCAACAACGGCAAAAGCTACGAGGCGACGGTGCGGGGCTACAACGAGAGTTACGACGTGGCGGTGCTGAAAATCAACGCCACCGGACTTCAGGCGGTAACCTTGGGCAAATCCTCCGACGCCAACGTGGGAGACGAAGTGGTGACCATCGGCAACCCGCTGGGCGAGCTCACCTTCTCCCTGACCTCCGGCGCCATCAGCGCCCTGAACCGGGAAGTGACATTTTCTCAGAACAACACCATGAACCTGATTCAGACCGACGCGGCCATCAACTCCGGCAATTCCGGCGGCCCGCTGTTCAACCTGTACGGAGAGGTCATCGGCATCACCAATGCCAAATACTCTTCCAACAGTTCCTCCTCGGAGGCTTCCATCGACAACATCGGGTTCGCCATTCCGATTGACGAGGTGAATTCCATCATCAAGAAAATCATCAAGGACGGCACCAAAAACAGTTCCGATTCGTCCGGCAGTTCCGGCTCTTCCGGAAGCTCCGATTCCTCATCGGCTTCCCGTTCCGGCTCCAGCAGCAGCGGACAGTCGCAGGATTCCTCCGGAAGCCACCACGGCAGCGTTCCAGATCAGGATGACAGTTGGGAAGATTCCATCGAGGATTTCTTCTCCACATTCTAGCTTTCCATTCGGGGGTGCACAGGCGGCAACCCCCATGGATATATATATATTTTCCTTTCTTTGGCGAGGCCGGCATACAAATGCCGGTTTCGTTTTTTGTCACTTTCTTAAGATTTCCGAAAGCTTTTCTTAATTTTCACCCGCCTTTCTTGATATCCTCCCGGCAATAGTGTAAGGTTATATCAATTCAAGTTGAACATGAATGAGATATCATTTCTAATAACGAAAGGAGTATTATATGAAGAAGAGATTCATATCTGTGATTCTGCTGAGTGCACTGGTACTGCTATGTGCCTGCGGCAGCTCTTCCGCATCGAAGCCGGAAGTCACCCCATCGGAGACGGTGGATCAGTTCCTCAAAGGCATTCAGGACGAGGATCAGGATGCCATTAAGAAGGTATACGAAGAAAACACTTTTGATCTGGGCGCCGAAGCTTGGGACGACGACGATGACGAAGAAGGTATGGACACCGCAATGAACAAGGTGCTCACCGACGACTTCTACCCAAGACTGATCGATTTCGAGTACAAGATCGGTGAGGAAGAGGTTAACGGCGACGAGGCCACGGTAAAAGTAGATATCACCACCTACAAGATGGGCGACGCCTTCGTGGCCGGTTTCAAAGACTTCTTTGCCGGAGCCATGGATCTGTACAACTCCAACGCTTCCGACGAGCAGGTCAGCAAGGTGATGAGCGAGAAGCTGCACAAGCAGATTTCCGCACTGAACAAGAAGGAATACAAGAAAACCGCCACCTTCCACCTGACGAAGGAAAAAGGCGTATGGGTTGTGGAAGACATGGACGACGACGAGAACGAAGCCGCTCTGAACATCCTGTCCGGCGGAATGCTGGATGCGGAGAACTCCATCGACCGCATGACGGATGACTAATCTATATTTCCAATAAAATACGAACCCCCGGCAACAAGGACCTTGCATAATCGCAAGCCCTCTGCCGGGGGTTTTAGGTTGTCTTTTATCTTTTTCTGCAGGACCGCTCCTTGCTGTAGTCCACCAAGGTATCGCTGCCCCGGCCGCTTCGGACGGTGGAAACACTTTTTACCACATACCGCCCCTTTGCGATCTTCCGATTGCGGGTCAGGTTCAAAGTTCGCCCATTGGCCCGACCGGTCCATCTGGCCACGGTGGTCCAGTGCCCTTTCGAGGATTTCAGCAGGTACACCGTGGTGTACAGCGTGGTCTTCTTTGCAGCACTCTGATTCACCCGAACCCGAACATGCGCCCGGTCCTCCCGAATTCGAAGGCGAGTATCCACCGAAATGGAGCCTTTTTTTGCCGCATAGACCTTATCCGTATGAGTCTTTCTATTTTCCGGCCGGCCACCCTGACTGCCGGCGAAAACCGGCGCGGACATTGCGGTCATCAGTACAACAACCAGCGTAAATATCAGCAGGTTCCGCTTTCTCATTGCTGCACCCCTTTCTCTTTGCTAAGTCACACACATACTTGCCTTATTCTACCATGAAGGCACGGGCTTTCAAATAAATTTTTCCTATAAAAAGATATTCACTTTTCCCCTTTCTTCCGGACCGGGGTTCGCGCTCGAAAACCGAATTCATTGGCTTTGCGGGCAGGCGAGCGCGAACCTTGCCGTCGCCGGGGGCTCCTTTTTCACTTCTTCCGGTTCGGAGTTCGCGCACGGAAACCGAATTCATTGGCTTTGCGGGCAGGCGAGCGCGAACCGTGACGCCGCCGAGGGCGCCTTTTCCACTTCTTCCGGCCTGGGGTTCGCGCTCGGAAACCGAATTCATTGGCTTTGC
>CAKQHH010000039.1 GCA_934234035.1 uncultured Clostridia bacterium
GGTTCGGAATAGTGTAGTGCTGGCGGTCTATCTCTTGTTTTCGGTTGCTTGCTTCCTTACCGTACATGAGCATTGGTGCAAGGACTCCCGCAAGCCCTTGTTCTTCCGTTTCCCTTGCACCAAGTTTTTGACCCTTTTCGGAGCTTCAACCATTCGGATTTGGTGCAAGGATTCCCGCAAAACCTTGTTCTTCCGTTTCTCTTGCACCAAGTTTTTGACCCTTTTCGGAGCTTCAACCCTTCGGACTTGGTGCAAGAACTCCCGCAAAACCTTGTTCTTCCGTTTCCTTTGCACCAAGTCCCCCGCCCAAGATGAACCTCCGCCGGTACTGACGTGGTTCCTCATCACCCGCAATCCCTTATTCCTTCGTCGAGGGGCACCACGTCCCCCGGTCCGGATGGGATTGGAAACGGAAGTGCGGACGAATTTGCCATTCGACTGCACTTCCTTCCACTTCTGTTCTGTATAATATTTTTTCTCACCCTCCCATTGCACCGTACGTACGGTTCTCGTATACGGCGCTACATCAATATAGAATCAAATATTTCTCAGATAATACTGCAATGGGTCGACCAATCCTGGTCGGCTCTTTGTTTTACGTCCAAGTATCTCTGGACTGATTGCAAAATTCACTACATACATTCCGCTTCTTTTGTACCATCCTAATCTACTGTTCGCAACCTTGTAGATTTCTTCGTGCGTGAATCTACATCCTATGATTCGGTTCAGTTTCTGAAGATTCAGATATATGCGCATCGTTTTCTTCCATTGCTTGAGTATCACCACTCTCACTTTGTGTCTGAGCCATTGCCCATACTCTTCTAAGAACATCTTCATACTGCCAATTCGGTAGTAGTTTATCCATCCCCGAATCAACCAGTTAAGTTGCTCGAATGTGGATTTCACAGGTCTTGCGACAGCCTTCCTTCTACAAAGTATTGCACGAGTTTTAGCGTATAACCTTTTCTTTCGGTCATTTGCCGGCTTGCATTTCCATCCGTCTTTGGATTTCCAAAATGTAAATCCAAGAAAGTTGCTTTTCATTGGTCTGACAACCTTTGTTTTAGTTGCACTTACCTTTAGTCTAAGCTTTCGCTCTAACCAATTTGTGACAGACTTCATTACTCTGTTTGCTGCCATTTCGCTTTTGACAAAGATATTACAGTCATCGGCGTATCTGACAAAACAGAGTCCTCTTGCTTCCAGCTCTTTATCTAATTTGTCCAGGTATACATTGGACAATATCGGACTGAGAGGACCACCTTGAGGTACCCCCTCTCTACTTGGACTAGTAAGTCCATTCTCCATCACTCCTGCTTGTAGAAACTGGCGAATGAGTCGTAGTGTTTTCGCATCATTGATACGTTCCCTGAGTATCGAAATTAATTTGTCGTGATTTACAGTGTCAAAATATTTCTCGATATCCAAGTCTATTACCCATTCATATCCTTCGTTGAGGTATGCTAGAGCTTCCTCTACTGCCAGCTGACAGTTCCTGCCTGGGCGAAATCCATAGCTGTGTTCTGAGAAGTACTTGTCATATCCAAGCGACAAAACTTGCGCTGTAGCTTGTTGTACCACTCTATCTGCAACCGTTGGTATTCCCAGAGGTCTCTTCTTACCATTAGATTTAGGTATGTAGACTCTTCTTACTGGTGTTGGCTTGTATTTGCCGTCACGTATTTGGGATTTAATCTCTTCCCTATGCTTGGCAAAATATCCGTCAAGTTCCTCTACGGACATCTTATCAATTCCGTATGCACCCTTGTTCTTCTTGACTGATTTGATAGCCTTATCGATATTTTCATCTTGTAGTATCCATTCAATTAATTCCATTTGTTGCTTCTCTTTCTGCTTGTAAAGATGTTAGAAATCATCCCATCTACCTTTTGCTTCCGTGGACATACGTTTCCACTTGTTAAGCATATCCTCGATTTCGGATTATTCTAGCCTTGCTTACAGCGATTTGCAATATATTGACATTAGACCCTTTTCCCATTGGTGCTTAGGGATACTATGGTCTCAGCTGACTCCTGGGTATGAGCTTTTTATCGCACGTACTTGCTGTACGCTACCCAGGCCTCCCAGGGTAAGACACAAGTCTTTCACCGCACAACCTCTGGATTTACTCTCTTGGCGTTACGTTTACCTTTTGGGCTTCGATTTGTCTCGCAATCTCGCCCGCCATTTAGCCTCATATCCAGTTTCTGTTCGTAGGCTCAACGGTTTTGCTACACCACTTCCTCCCCCTAAACATTGCTGTCTTCGGCTTGTGGTTCGCTACACTTGGCGGTAAATACCCGTGACGGGACTTTCACCCGTAAGACTTGCGCCATGCCTGGCACACGACAGAAAAAGTAGCGGCGCCATCGCACCGCTACTTTTTCTTCATAATCCGATTAAGTTTTACTACTTTACTTTTCCGCTTCTCTTTGGTGCGGTATAAGCACTGTACGCGATTCCGGATTTTCCGTTGCTGCCGCGCAGTGCTTTTACTTTGTAATAGTATCGTTTACCTTTTTTTACTTTTTTATCTGTATACTTAGTTCCGGAAACCGTTGCGACTTTCTTGTAACCGCTGGATTTCTTTGTGCTGCGATAAATCATGCACTTCGTTGCGGCAGAAGATTTCTTGAACTTGATGGTACATTTTCTCTTTCCTCTGGAAACGCTTAGCTTTGTCGGCTTCGGCAGATCTTTTACCTTAAATTGCACAAAGTTCATTGGAATATCAAAAGAATCATACACATCACTTGGCCATTGTCCATAAACATCACAAGGCATAGCACTTACTGCGAGTACATAGGAACCGTTCTTTAGCTTTACGGGCAGATATCCGGAATAGTCCGTAAAGTCATCCTCTTCCACAATGAGATCTGGATCCCCAGATGTTAATGAATAGAATGTGCGGCTTATTTTCGAATCATACACATCCACCGAAGGAATCGTATAATAATCCTCCCAGGTATCCCACATGGTGAAGTCAAGCCAAACCCGCTGTCCTCGATATACGGTGAAATTATTTCGAAGATTAATGCGAACATATTTCTCGTCTACATCCGCTTCATACCCTCTGGCTTGAACCCCCTTGCGATTTACTTTTTTCTTTAATGCCAAATTCTTTTCACTTGACGAAACATCTAATGTTCGTTCATCATGGCCTTTTTCCTTCCGGTTCTCGATGAAATTTTTCTCTTTCGACTTACCGATTTCCTTAGTACCTGCAAACCCATTCAGTGGAAGACATGTAACCACTAAAACAGCACACAGCAAGATTATAACGGACTTCTTTCGCATTAGACCACTCTCCTTAATTAACACGAATCTACGAATTCTATCCCAGCAAGTGTACCATTTTTCATGCAATATCACAACATCTTCTTCCGTTTCAGCACGACGTACAGGCCCAGGCAGATGGCCACCACGATGCCGCTGATGATGCCGAAGCCGAAAGGCGTCTGGGCGAAAGGCATGTATTTCGTCAGCACGTTCATTCCGTACATTCCGGAAATCACCGTCGGAATCGCCAGAATCAGCGTGATGGAGGTGAGGATTTTCATCACGTTATTCAGCCGGTTATCGAAAATCGTAGACATCAGCTGGCGGGTGCCGTCCACGATGCTGCGGTAGATGTCCGTCATCTCCACCGCCTGCTGGTTTTCTACGATGGCATCGTCCAGCAGCTCCTGGTCCTCCGGGAAGCGCTCCAGCCGAGAGTACCGGGTAAGGCGGTCCAGCACGTTGCCGTTCTCACGAATGGAGGTGGCGAAGTACACCAGCGCCTGCTCCAGTTCGTGGAGGCTGAACAGATCTTCTTCTTCCACATCGTCCCGCACCTTTTCCTCGATTTCCTGCCGCTTCCGGTCGATTGCGTACAGCGCCTTCTGGTACAGCAAGGCGGATTCCAAAAGAATCTGGTACACGAACCGCAGTTTTTTCCGGGTGGAAAAATCATTCATCCGATTCTTCTCGAAATTCCGAAGCACGAAGGACTCCTCCGAGCAGATGGTCACGATGGCTTCTTTAGTGATAATGATTCCCAGCGGAATGGTCACGTAAGCCCGCACCCCGTTCCGGTATTCCTCCGACGGGATGTCCACCACGATTAAAGTGTAGTTCTCCGGAAGTTCAATTCGCGTCTTTTCTTCCAGGTCAATTGCCGCCATCAGGTCGTCCACCTCGACGCCCATCCGTTCCGCAATCAGCTCCGCCTCTTCGTTGGAGGGGTTGGTCATCTTCACCCAGCAGTCGTGACAGAAATTCGGCACCGAACTCGTCCGGCCGTTCTGCGTGTAGAAATATTTAATCATGCCCCATCTCCTTTCTGTTTCACTGCTGTCCATTGTACCACAATTCCGTCCCGGCGGGTCCGCGCCCCCCTGCAAAATCCGAGTAAAATCCGCCCTTCCAAAGGAAGGCGCCGAATCAGAAGTCCATGTACGCCTTAAATGCCGTTGGAATGGAATACTCCTCCTGCAAAGCGTTTTTCTCCGCCGCAAAAAAACTGTTTTCTGCCGCCGACGCGTCCGGCCGCTCCTCCGCTTCAATTTCGAAGGCGTGCATGTGCCACTCCACATGGCTAAAAATATGTTTCGACGGCTTCAGCTTCCGGATGGCCTTCGGCTCATATCCCAGCGTCCGGCAGGCCTCCTCCGCCTGCGCCTCCGTCAGCCAGCCTTCCGCATTTGGCAGCTCGTACAGGTTCGCCAGAAGCCCCCGTTCCGGGCGCTTCCCGATCACCACCCGGTCTTCCAACCGGATTCGAAGCACAGTGCGCTTTTCTTTTCGCCGCTGCTTCTTCTCCTCCTTCACCGGAAGCTGCTGCTCCTTCCCCGTCCGGCGGGCCTCACAACGCATCTGCCATGGACATTTTTCGCAAAGCGGTGCTCCGTTGGGGAGGCAGATGGTGGCTCCCAGGTCCATCAGGGCCTGATTCATGTCCCCGGGACGAGTGCGGTCCAGGATTTTCTCGTAATAGGCCGTGGCTGCCTTTCGGGCGGCGGTGGTGCGGATGCTCTCCTCGTAGCCGGTCATGCGGGCGTAGACTCGAAGTAGGTTCCCGTCCACGGAAGGAATGGGATAGGCGAAGGCGATGGAACTGATGGCCGCCGCCACGTACTCCCCGATGCCGGACAACTTCTGCAGCTCTTTGGGGGTTCCCGGGATTTCGCCCCCGTATTCCTCCATCACTTGAATGGCTCCCTTGTGCATGTTCCGAATCCGGCTGTAGTAGCCCAGCCCCTGCCACAGTTTCAGGAGCCGCTCCTCCTCCGCTTCCGCCAGTGCTTTCACATCCGGCAGTTCCCGAAGGAACCGCTGATAATACTCAATTACCGTGTCCACTCGGGTCTGCTGGAGCATAATCTCCGAAACCCACACATGGTAAGGCGTCGGATCCTCCCGCCAGGGGAGAATCCGACGCTCACTGTCGTACCAGGACAACAGGATATCCGATAGTTTTGCAGCTTGTTGGTTCTGATCTGTTGTATTCAAAATCTTTTTCCTTCTGTTTATTACTTAGTCCACTCGCAGGGCGGTAACCGGATCGCTCTTGGCCGCCTTGCGGGATGGGATGATTCCGCCGATCAAGGTCAGGATGATGCTGAGGATTACCAACACAATTCCTCCCACCACCGGCAGGGACACGTGCATGCTCACGCTGGTCACATGGCCGATGATGATATTCGTCGGGATAATCAGGATTTCCGTCACGCCGATTCCAATGAGTCCGGCCAATGCGCCGATGATAAAGGTCTCCGCGTTGAACACCTGGCCCACGTTCCGCTTGGAGGCGCCGATAGCCCGGAGGATTCCGATTTCCTTTCGCCGCTCCAGCACGCTGATGTAGGTGATGACTCCAATCATGATGGAGGATACCACCAGGGAAATGGACACGAAAGCGATGAGCACGTAGCTGATGGCATCGATGATGTTGGTCACAGAACCCATCAAGGCACCCGCCAGATCGTTGTAGGTGATTTCCTGATCGGTTTTGCCCGCCTTCTCCATCTTCCGGTTGTATCCGTCCAGAATATCCTTCACCTCTGCCTTGCTCTCGTAGTCCTTGGCGTAGATGGCAATCTGGGTCGGATTGGATTTCTGCGCATAGCCGAAGCTCTTCATGTTTCCGTCGTAGGTGTTGGCCTGTGTGTTCATCAGGGATGTGATCAGGGACTGAATCTCGCTTTCGCTCATATTCATTCCCATGGCATCCGCAAAAGCATCCGGGTCAATCTTAAAGGCTTTGGAGAAATCCAGGCTGCCCATGCTCTTCATGTAATTGGTCATCATGCCGGACACCAGTTTTTCCGACATGGAGGCCACCGCCTTGGCGGTGTATCCGGACATAGCCGCCGCCAGATTCTTCTCCAGCGCCGAGGTGTCCATACTCTTTGCCACGGTGGAATTGATTATTTTCTGGGCTTCCGGGGTGGACAGATACTCCTGAAAATCCTGCTGCATCTGCTGCGTGGTAGGGTAGTTGTTCTCCTTCGCAAATTTTGCGTAGCCCTCCATCAACTCCGTCATGATCCGCTCCCCATCCTCGTCGGAAATCTCCACGTTCTCGAGTTTTGTTTTTAGGGAAGTCATTTTGGCAGAGAGTTTGTCCTGCACACCCTGAGACGCCAGGAAATCGTCGATGGTCTCGTCGGTGATGCCGTCGGGGTCGGTGATGCCCTTGTCCTTCAGGTATTTCGGGAAGTCCTGAAGCACGTCCTTCATGGTGTCCTGCAGGTTTTCGTCCTTCAGCTGCTCCTCCACGTGGGCCTTCAGGATGCGGCTCATGTTGTCCGAGAGGATTTTGCGGGCCGCCGGGGATTTCATGTAATCCTGAAAGGCGGTGTTCATCTTGGTATAGTCGGTGCCCTTTTTCGCGGAATATTCCAGAAAGCCCTTCATCAGGCCGCCGAAAAGCTCCTGCATGCTCTCCTGAGTGAAGTTCAGCTTGGTGCTCTGCATCAGCTTCTGAATGTCCCCTTGGCTCATGCCCGGCATTTGGGTCACGGCTTTCGGATCGATGAGGCCGCTCATGTCCATTTTCTTGGACGGTGCCTTCATGGCCTTGCCGATCTGGGACGGATCGAATTGGAAGGCTTTGGCAAAGGCGTTTTTGTCGAAGGAGAACATGGACTCAAAGTCCGGTCCGTCGCTCTCCTCCCCGAATTCCTTTCCCGTGAGGATGTTGGTGTCCCGGCTCTTCTTCTGGGCTCGAACCACCTTGCTGTCCGCCGCCTTTTGAATCATGTGGTCCGTCAGGGAGGCCGGATAGTAGATGTCCCCGTTCAGCACGGTGAAATCCACATCCTTTTTCGGTTTCACCACGCCCACAATCTTGAGGTCCTCGCCCTTGCTCACCACGCTGTCCATGTGGCTGTCGTCCTCGGAGCGGTCCACCCATACGCCCTGGGAAGAATCGTAGGTGTAGTAGTCCGAGCTACCGATCATCTTGAATTTGATGCCCATGCAGTCGTTGTAATTAAAGGTTTCCGTCTGATTCTCGTCCAGATGCACGTCCTTTCCCTTGGAGAAATCCTTCAACATTTTGTCCAGGTCGTCCATGTTCTTCAGGCCCATGGCGTACAGGGCGATGTCGCTCACCATGCCGTCCTTGGACAGCACCAACACGCATTCGTTGTACTTCTTCGGCCAGTGCCCCGCCTTCACGTCGTACTCGTCCCGGTAAAGAGACGGATCCGACGGCAGTTGGTGGAACACGTCGGTGCTCATCATGCTGCTGTATCCCATGGAGGAGCTGATGGACATGCCCATCTTCTTCCGGGTTTCATCCGGATTCACCTTCCGGTATTCCGTGTCCACCTTCCGGAAAATCTGAGGCTTCACGTCGTAGCTGTATTCGATGGCTCTCGTGTGCTTCTCCAAATTGCTTTTGCCGCTGTCGATGTATTTCTTCAGGGATTTCAGGTCGTTGGATTCCATAACGGAGGCCATATTGGTCACCGTCTGCAGTTCCCGAATCTCTCCCTTCTTCGCCCCTTTACCGGCCTCCTCGTCGCCGCCCCGGGTGAACATGGCGGACATATCGAAGCCGGAGCTGTCCACCGTCAGCGGGTATTCCCGGATGGTGTCCTCCTCCACGCCACGAATGTAGTTGTTCACTCCATTGGACAGGGATAAAATCATGGCAATGCCGATGATGCCGATGGATCCCGCAAAGGCCACCAGAATGGTGCGGGCTTTCTTGGTCTTCAGGTTGTTGAAGCTCAGCTGCAGCGCGGTGGCAAAATTCATGGCCGCTTTGCCCAGGTTCCGGTGCACCGCCTTTCCCGCTTCCTTTTCGCTCACGTCAAAAGGCCGGGAGTCCGAAATGATATTCCCATCCTTCAGCTCCACAATCCGGTCGGCGTACTGCCGGGCCAGTTCCGGGTTATGAGTCACCATGATTACCAGGTGATCCTCCGCCACGTCTTTGAGGATATCCATAATCTGAACGCTGGTCACGCTGTCCAGCGCCCCCGTCGGTTCGTCCGCCAAAAGAATGTCCGGATCGTTCACCAGCGCCCGGGCGATGGCCACCCGCTGCATCTGTCCCCCGGAAAGCTGGCTGGGCTTCTTATGAAGCTGGTCCCCCAGCCCCACTTTGGCCAGGGCCTCCGCCGCCTTCTTCCGCCGCTCTTCCTTCCCGATTCCGGAAATGGTCAGAGCCAGCTCTACGTTGGACAGGATGGTCTGGTGGGGAATCAGGTTGTAGCTCTGGAACACGAATCCGATGGTGTGGTTCCGGTAGGAATCCCAATCCCGGTCCGTGTACTTCTTGGTGGACGTCCCGTTGATGATCAGGTCCCCGCTGTCGTAGCGGTCCAGTCCCCCCAGCACGTTCAGCAGCGTGGTTTTGCCGGAGCCGGATGGTCCCAGAATTGCCACGAACTCGCTGTCCCTGAAATTCAGGCTCACGCCGTCCAGCGCTTTCTGCACCAGACCCCCGGTGCGGTACTCTTTTCGAATGTCTTTAATCTGCAGCATCTCTCGCCTTTCTCTACCCTTTCAATCTCTCCCTAAAAATATTCTCGTTCGTCCAAATGTTTCCGGCTCTAGTCTAAAGATTTCCGGCTCTAGTCTTCCGGAATCTCGATTCCCGCGTTCTTCCGTTTGCCAATCCGAAACAGGATTACCGCATATACCAGGCACAGGCTCTCGGAAATCGGGGTGGTCCACCAAATGCCTTCGCCGCCAAAAATTCTCGTCATCAATACCAGCACTACCAGCATCACCACGATGGCTCTGCCGACGGTGATGGAAACCGCTTTCCCCGCATGCTCGATGGATGCAAAATATCCGGCCAGCACCACGGTGAATCCCGCCGGCACAAAGGAGATGCAGAAAATCCGCAAAGCATGTACCGTGTAGTTCCGCAGGTGGGTCAAATCCGCCGGAATGAACAGCTTCGCCAGCAGGCCTCCGCCGAAGACGGACAGCATCACGGTGACCGCCGCAAAACCCGCCGCCGTAATCAGGCCGTACCGGAGCAGCTTGGCCGTGGCGGATTTTTCTTTTTTCCCGTGATAGAAGCTGATCAGCGGCTGGCTGCCCTGAGCGATGCCCGTCATGGAATAGATGTACAAAGCGTTCACGTAGTTGATGATGGTGTAGCTGACCAAAGCCTCGTCCCCCAGGTACGTCGCGATGGCGTGGTTGAAAAAGTACACCGTCAGCCCGGCGGACAGTTCCGTAATGCCGGAGGACAGGCCGTTCTTCATGGCCCGCAGGATGGTGCCGCCGCTGAAATGGAAGCGGGTGAAGTGCAGCACGGCTTCCTTGGACAGGAAGTGCCGCAGGTACAGGGCCGTAACCCCCACCTGGGACAGTGCCGTGGCGATGGCCGCACCGAAGACGCCCAGCGGAAAAACGATGACCAGCAGGTAATCCATGATGCAGTTCAGGATGACGCCCACCATCACGATTTTGGTGGCTTTCTTCGGGTGCCCGTCCGCCTTCAGCAGAATCTCAAAGGAATAGGACACGATAAATACCACCGCAAAAGGAGCGATGGTTCCGATGTATTTCGTCACATAGGGCAGGGTGGCTTTGGTGGCCCCCAGGAACAGAGCCAGTTCCTCCAGCTTCCAGAACAGGAGCCCGGAAATCAGAAGGGACAGCACGATCAGGAACGCAAAGTTCTGGCTGAAAATCTCGTTGGCTTTTTCCTTCCGGCCTTCTCCCAATGAGATGGAAACCACCGTGGAGGTGCCCACCGCGAACATCAGGGACAGGGCAAACAGCGCCGTTACAAACGGCGATGCGATGTTGATGGCGGTCATGGCCGTTACGGAAACGCCCTTCGCCACGAACAGCCCGTCCACTGCGGTGTACAGGGTGTACACCCACTGGGCCAGTATGGATGGAATGATATATCGGATGTATTCTGAGCGAAGGGACCTAGGCTCTCCTCTCAACTGCATAATGTGTACCTCGTTTCTTTGGTTGTGCGGGGCCCTCCGGGTGCTGGGCAGGGCTGCCGCCGTCCCGTTATATGACTTAATATTTTACCATATTATGCGGTTTTCTGTGTGAAAAACCGGTGATTGGAAGGGGATGCGCAGGTCTGGGCGCCGGGACGGCGGAGGCCTTCTGACCGGGACGGGACGAACTTGGTGCAAGGACTCCCGCAAAGCCTTATTCCTTCGTTTCCTTTGCACCAAGTCTTCGGCCCTTTCCCGCGCTCTGCAGCTTCGGACTTGGTGCAAGGACTCCCGCAAAGCCTTATTCCTCCGTTTCCTTTGCACCAAGTCTTCGGCCCTTTCCCGCGCTCTGCAGCTTCGGACTTGGTGCAAGGACTCCCGCAAAGCCTTATTC
>CAKQHH010000040.1 GCA_934234035.1 uncultured Clostridia bacterium
TCCAGCGCTGAAGATACTTGGCGGGAAGCTGCCTGGGAAATTAGGAAGTCGCCGGTTTTTTCTTTTTTTGGAAAACATATTATGAATTATGAATGATGAAGGAACAGCACCGAGCCTCGCGGCCGGCGCTGTTCTTTTTCTCTTTATTAGACATATCTACCTTGAAAAAAACTGCAATTGGTGTACAATTATACATGTAAAAAACTGAGAGGAGACAACAAGATGACGGATTGGGGAAGAAATGATCCGTGCTGGTGCGGCAGCGGAAAGAAATACAAGAAATGCCATTACGAGTTCGATCGTAAATTGGAAGAATTATACGACATGGGCGCAGTGGTTCCAAGCCGGGACATTATCAAGACGCCGGATGAAATTGAAGGAATTCGCAAGAGCGCGCAGGTGAACATTGCGGTGTTGGATTATGTGGCGGAACATATTCGGGAAGGCATCAGCACGGCGGAAATCGATAAATGGGTGTACGACGAGACCACCAAGCGGGGCGGAATTCCGGCGCCGCTGGATTATGAAGGTTTTCCGAAGAGCGTGTGCACTTCCATCAATGAGGAGGTATGCCACGGCATCCCTTCCGAGGATGTAATATTGAAGGACGGAGATATCATCAACGTGGACGTATCCACGATTTTGGATGGGTTTTATTCCGATTCCTCCCGGATGTTCTGCATCGGAAATGTGGCTCCGGAGAACCGCAAGCTGGTGGAGGATGTCCACAAAGCCATTGAAATCGGACTGGAGCAGGTGAAGCCGTGGGGCTACCTGGGCGATATGGGACAGGCCATCCATGATTTTGCCAAATCTCAGGGCTACAGCGTGGTTCGGGAAATCGGCGGTCACGGCTGCGGCCTGGAGTTCCACGAGGATCCGTGGGTTGGTTTTACCACAAAAAAAGGCACGGAGATGGTTATGGCACCGGGCATGGTCTTCACCATCGAGCCGATGATCAACCTGGGAAAACCGCAGGTTTACACGGATAAGGACAACGGCTGGACCGTATACACCAGAGACGGAAAGCCGTCGGCACAGTGGGAGATTCAGGTGCTCATCACCGAAGACGGGTACGAGATTTTGGCGTACTAGCGCAAGGCGGGCGAAGCTCCGGCCGGTACGGCGAAGCCCTCACACACGGGCAGAACCCACAGAATGAGTCAGAGAAAAAGAAGGAGACAGTGTCAAAGAAAATTCTTGACACCGTCTCCTTCTTATGGTATATTAGGCAAGTATGATTGAGAATTTATCCAAAGTAGAATATGCAAGTCTGCTGTACGACTTTTACGGCGAACTGCTGGACGAGAACAAGAAAGAAATCATGAACCTGTATCATGAGGATAACCTTTCTCTGGCAGAGATTGCAGAGGATTTGGGACAGAGCCGTCAGGGCGTGCACTACACCCTGAAGAAGGCAGAGAAGTCCCTGGAGAAATATGAAGAGCGGCTGGGACTGGTTCGAAAGTATCTGGAGAACCTGCGAAAGTACGAACAAGTGGAAGAGATTGCGGAGAAGTACCGGAAGGATGACACCCTGGATGAAGGGGTTCGGCAGGATATCCGGGTGCTCACCGACATGATTAAAGATTTAATGGAGTAGAAGATGGCATTTGAAGGATTAGCGGATAAGTTGCAAGATACCTTCAGACATCTGCGCGGCAAGGGCGTTCTCACGGAGAAAGACATCGATTCGGCGATGCGGGAAGTGAAGCTGGCATTGCTGGAAGCGGACGTCAACTTCAAAGTGGTAAAGAAGTTCGTTGCGGATGTGAAGGAAAAGGCCATGGGACAGGACGTGATGAAGAGCCTGACCCCGGCACAGCAGGTTGTCAAGATCGTCAAAGATGAACTGGTAGACATGATGGGCGGCGCCAACAGCAAGCTCACCTATTCCCCGAGCGGTTTTACCGTCTACATGATGGTAGGACTTCAGGGTACCGGTAAAACCACCACCTGCGGAAAATTAGCCAATTATCTGAAACAGAATGGAAAGAAACCGATGCTCTGTGCCTGCGACGTGTACCGTCCGGCGGCGATCGATCAGCTGGAAGTGGTTGGAAAAGCAGTGAATACCCCGGTATTCACCATGCGGGAATCCGGCGACCCGGTGGAAATTGCCAAAGCCGCGGTGGAAGCGGCAGAGCGCAAGGGCTGCAACGTATTGATTGTGGATACTGCCGGCCGGCTGCAGATCGATGAGAAGCTGATGGACGAGCTGAAACAGCTCAAGAAGAACATCCGCCCTCACGAGATTCTGCTGGTGGTAGACGCCCTCACCGGTCAGGATGCGGTGAACATCGCCTCCGGCTTCGACGAAGCCCTGGGTGTGGACGGCATCGTGATGACCAAGATGGACGGTGACTCCCGAGGCGGTGCGGCACTTTCGGCCAAGAGCGTCACGGGCAAACCAATCAAGTTCATGGGTACCGGCGAGAAGTACGACGCTTTGGAGCCGTTCCATCCGGACCGAATCGCTTCCCGAATCCTGGGAATGGGCGATATGATGAGCCTGATCGAACATGCGGAGAATTCCTATACCGAAGAAGAAGCTCTGAAAATGGAAGAGAAGCTTCGGAAAAACAAGTTCGACCTGGACGATTTCCTCGAACAGATGGAGCAAATCAATAAGATGGGCGGCCTGGCAAAAATAATCGGCATGATTCCGGGCATTTCCGAGAAGGACAAGCAGCAGCTGGACTTCGAACGAGGTGCGGAGCAGCTGAACCAGATGAAGGCGATTATCCAGTCCATGACCAAAGCGGAACGAAGAGACCCTTCCATTCTCAACGCCAGCCGGCGGAAGAGAATTGCTGCGGGAAGCGGAAGAACGGTCACCGAAGTGAACGCGCTGATCAAGCAGTTCACGGAGATGAAGAAGCAGCTGAAAATGTTCAATAACCCGAAGGCTATGAAGAGAAACAAGCTATTTCGCGGTTTGATGTAATATGCCGTGTCGGCAGCTTACGATGTAACTAATTTATTTTTTTTATTAAACAGGAGGACAAAATGGTAAAGATTAGACTGAAGAGAATGGGCGCACACAAGAGACCTTTCTACAGAGTAGTAGTAGCGGATTCCCGTACCCCGAGAGATGGCAGATTCATCGAGGAAATCGGAACTTACAACCCGCTGAAGGATCCTGCAGAAATCAAGATTGACGCAGAAAAGGCTCAGAAGTGGATTTCCAACGGTGCGCAGCCGACCGATACAGTAAGAGCTCTTCTGAAAAAATCCGGCGTAGAACTCTAAGAGAAGGGAATTTCAAATCATGGCTAGTCTAGTTGAAGCAATTGCCAAAGCACTGGTATCTAAGCCTGACGAAGTCGTTGTAACCACAGAAGGAACGGAAGATAACATTACCGTATTCCTCAAAGTTGCGAAAGATGATATGGGTAAGATCATTGGCAAACAGGGACGGATTGCGAAAGCCATTCGAACAGTGGTCAAAGCGGCAGCCATCAAGCAGAACAAAAGAGTCTCGGTGGAGATCGTAGAAGACTAATATCAGAGTCTGGCGAACTGAAAGATACAAGCATGCAGGAGAGATTTCTGCATGCTTGTTTGCTAATAGGAGAAAAAAATGGCTTTAAAAGATGACAACACGATGGTGAACATCGGCCGCCTCACCTCGGCGGTGGGACTGAAAGGCGAAATCAAGGTGCTGACTTATGCGGAAGATTCAGAGAATCTTCACGAAGGCACGGTGCTTTACATGGAAAAAGGGGGTACAATAACCACGGCGGAGGTTACCGGAATCCGGTACCAGAAGAACCGCCCGGTGATTCGCCTGGAGAACGTGACGGATCGAAACAGCGCAGAGGCGCTGCGAAATGTGGAAATTTACATTTCCGAGGAGGATCTGGAAGAGCTTCCGGAGGGAGAATACTACATCCGGGATCTGATCGGATGTGAGGTGTACGACCGGGCCAGCGGACGGACCCTGGGAAAGGTGGATGATGTGCTTCAGAACACGGCCCAGAGCGTGTATCGGGTGCTGGACGAGAACGGCAAAGAAATTCTGATTCCGGCGGTAGAAGCCTTCGAACGGGAAATCGATCTCGAGCGAGGCGTGATTGAAGTGGAACTGATTCCGGGATTTCTGGAGGACTAGAATGAAAATCAATATTTTGACCCTGTTTCCGGAGATGTTCACCCCGCTGCAGGAGAGCATGCTGGGAAGAGCCCGGGAGAAGGGCATCCTGGACATCAACCTGATCAACATTCGGGATTACACGGAGGATAAGCACAACCGAGTGGACGATACCCCATTCGGCGGCGGTGCGGGAATGGTGATGCAGGTGCAGCCCATCCTGTCGGCCTACCGGGAAAATCACCTGGCGGGACCGTGTCTGTACATGTCCCCTCGCGGCAAAATGCTGAATGGAGAGATGGCAGAATCCCTGTCCCGGCAGGAGGAGATTACCATTCTGTGCGGTCACTACGAAGGGGTGGATCAGCGCGCCCTGGACCTGCTGCAGGCAGAGGAAGTGACCATCGGCGACTATATTCTAACCGGCGGAGAACTTCCCGCCATGGTTCTGGTGGATACGGTGGCTCGTTTTCTGGACGGAGTGCTGGCCGGAGAGGAATCGGTAAAAGAAGAATCCGTCTATTCCGGACTCCTGGAATATCCCCACTACACCAAGCCGCGGGAGGTGGAAGGCCTCACCGTACCGGAGGTGCTGGTCAGCGGAAACCATGAAAAAATCGACCTCTGGCGATACGAGAAATCCTTGGAAATCACCAAGGAACGGCGGCCGGATCTTTTCCGAGAATACTTGGAATCCGAGCCCTCCCTCTCCAAGAAAGAGAAGAAAATTCTGGAAGAAATTAAGTAGAACGGGAACGGCTTTCACCGCCGTTTCCAAATAAAAATTTATTGTATTTGGGGAATAATTCGTGTAGAATTAATCAGTAGGAGTGCGTATGAAAAAGAAGTGGATTTGGTGGGGAATATACATAATCGCCGTAATTTTATTAGCGGTGATTATATACGTGGTTCCGTCGCTGATGGGACTTCTGGACACCACATATACGATTGAAAGCGGAACGGTACAGGTGAAAGATTCTGTAGAAGATGCCTGGATTATCCGGGACGACACGGTGTACAGCGCAAAGGAAGATGCATCCATGGATGCATTGGTGAAGGACGGCACCCTGGTGAAGGGAAAGAGCCGCGTGGCTGCGCTGAAGGCCGGCGGAAGCCAAACCCTGGGACCGAAATATATGAAGCTGAGCCATAAGCTGGGAAAGTCGATGAAGGCCACGGATGGAACCATTTCCTCCGGCGGTTACGTAAGCTATTCCGCGGATGGCTATGAAGGCACTCTGAATTCTTCCGTGCTGGATAAGGTGACGGAGAAAACCCTGAAGTCTGTGAGCAACGACAGCCTGGACCTTAGCGGCTCATCCTGTGCCGCCGGACAGCCGATTTTCCGTATTACTAAGAACGGAATCTGGTGGCTCGTATTTTTTGCGGATGCGGATCAGGCGAAGAAGTATACGGTGGGCGGAAAGGTGCAGACCACTTTGGAAGACAAGACCCTGGAGACGACGGTGCGGTCCGTTCAGAAGGACGGAGACCGTCAGCGAATTGTTCTTTCCTGCAAGGAATACCACCCGTCTTATCGGACGGAGCGAAAGGTTTCCCTGGAGAACGTGACGGAGAGCGACACCGGATTGCTGGTGGAAACCCAAAGCATTGTAAAGATTAAGGATCGGGAGGGCGTTCTGGTTCTGGACAAGGTGGGGCGGAAGCACTTCACCCCGATTCAGATCAAAGCCTCCAACGGCGAGACCGCCGCGGTTTATGAAGATCTGTACATGAACAGCAAGGGCGAATTCGTGGAGACCGTCAACAATTACGATGAAGTCGTCAAGTCGCCCAGCAAGAAGGATATTAAAGAAGCAAAAAAGAATCTCAATTAAGAGGAGCGGATGAAATGAGCATCGGAGAGAATTATCTGGAAATTGTAGAACGCAAGAACAGAGCAGCTGTCCGGAGTGGAAGAAATCCGGAGGATGTCCTGCTCCTGGCAGTGACCAAACTGCACACCGTAGAAGAGATCAATCAGGCTATTTCGGCAGGGGCAACGGACGTCGGCGAGAACCGGGTTCAGGAACTGCTGGAGAAGTACGACCGCACGACAGAACCGGTGCGCTGGCACCTGATCGGTCATCTGCAGACCAACAAAGTAAAGAATATTATCGATAAGGTTGTCCTGATCCACTCCGTGGATTCGCTGAAGCTGGCGAAGGAAATCAGCAAACGGGCGATTGCCGCGGACAAAGTGATGGACATCCTCATTGAAATCAATATTGGGATGGAAGAATCCAAATCCGGCGTACCGGCGGAGGACGTGGAGTCTCTGGTAAAAGAAATCGCCGCGGAATGCGAAGGCGTCCGAATTCGAGGCGTGATGTGTGTGCCGCCGATCGGAGAGACCCCGGAAGATTCCAGACCTTATTTTAAAAAGACAAAGGCAATCTTTGATAACCTGAAGACCCTGGACCTCCGGCAGGAGCGATTCCTGCCGGATACCCTGTCCATGGGCATGTCCGGAGATTTCGAAGTGGCGGTGGAAGAAGGCGCCACGATTGTGCGGGTGGGAAGCTCCATCTTCGGAAAGAGAAATTATCGCTGATTTTAAATGGTATCGACTGCATGAACGTGCGGAAATGGAGGAAGTGTAATGGGCATTAAGGACTTTGTGAATGGCGTCCTGGGCATTGACGATGAATATGATGATGAAGTAATCACGGAAAAGGAAATCGAGGAAGAGAAGAAGAAAATCTCCGCCTCCTCCCGATCCGGAGAAGGTATTAAAGTGGACAAGGTAGAACCGACGCCTGCCGGAAACAGCTATAAGATGGATAATTCCTACGAAAGCATCGCACCGAAGCTTTCCAGAGGACAGGTGAATAAGAATTATTCCATGAACGGTTCCGCGCCGTTCAAGATGCTGGTGGTGGAGCCGAAGTCCTTTGATGAATGCACCAAGCTGGTGGACAATCTGAAATCCAGAAAGCCGGTCATCATCAACCTGGAGCGGGTGGAGACAGATCTGGCAAAGAAGATGTTCGACTTCATGAGCGGCGCAACCTACGCCCTGAGCGGAAACGTTCAGCGTGTAACCGCAAATATTTTTATCTTCGCACCGGCCAATGTGGACATTGCAGCGAAGATGAACAATCGGGAAACCGCAGCACAGCCGGCCGCCGGAAACTATCCGTCCCAAGAGACCAAGAGTCCGTGGAGGTAGTGCATGGGTTTGGTACTGATTCGAGCAATCCATTGGTTTGCCGAAATATTGATTATGATGCTGTTCATACAGTGCATCCTCAGCTGGTTCGTGCAGTCGCCGGCATCCCCGCTGTTCAATGCGTATCGGATACTGACGCAGCTGACGGATCCTTTTGTGGCACCGTTTCGAAAGCTGTTGTCCAACGTCAACACGGGAATGTTCGACTTCTCCGTGCTGCTGGCATTCTTTGCCATTGAGTTCGCGGAACAGATTTTAACGCTGCTGATCAGTAACTTATTGCTGTAGCTATATAGAAAGGGAAGGTACTATCATTATGATTATGCCAATTGATATCGATAAGAAAGAGTTTACCAGAGATAAGAAGGGATACAACTCCAGAGAGGTAGATGAATTCCTGGACCTGATTATCGTGGATTATGAGAAATGCCTCAACGACAACAGAAGCATGGCGCACAAGATTAAGTTCTTGGAAAAGCAGCTGGAAGAGGCTCAGAAGTCCGACAATGCGATGCTGGACACGCTGGAAACCGCAAAGCGCCTGATGGCAGATATTTCCGCCAGTGCAGAGCGGAGAGCGGAGCTGATGATTCGCGACGCAGAGCTGGAAGCGGAGACCATGGTTCTGGATGCCAAGGCAACCGTTCGCAAGCTGAACGATGAACACGTTCTTCTGAAGAACAAGGTGGAGAGACTGAGAACCAATTACAGAAGAATGCTGGAAAACGAACTGAACGATCTGGATGCGGACGAGTACGGTCTGAACCCGGATATGGACCGCAGCGATATCGCGGATATCGACAAAGCATTCTCCAATGCACCGGATCCGGAAGCAACCCAGGAGACACTGGTGGTTTCTCAGAAGCAGGAAAAGGAAAAGGAAGTTCCGGCAGTGAAGTCCGCTCCGGTGACCGATCCGGCTCACGCAACGGTGGCAGACCTTTCCGACAGCCTGAAGAAAATTGCAGAAGATAAGACTCAGCAGGAAGGAACCATTATTCTGAAATAATGATGATTGGAACGATTATTATTCTGGTCCTGGCACTGGATCAGATTACGAAATTCCTGATACGGGCGAATTTTATTGTAGGTGAGACGCTCCCGATGATTCCGGACATACTTCATTTGACGTATGTCCGGAATACGGGGGCGGCTTTTAGTATGTTTCGGAATATGCCGGTGGTGACCGTCGGCTTTCCAATCCTGATGGTCATCCTGTGCCTGGCAGCGGCCGTTTATTTTTATCGCCGGAAGGAACGAATTCCGGCCGCTCTGTGTGCCTTGATTGCTGCCGGGGGTATGGGAAACCTAATCGACCGGCTGATGCTGGGATACGTGACGGATATGATTGATTTTAGGGTATTTCCGGTTTTCAACGTGGCGGACATTGCCGTGACGGTGGGCTGCGTCCTGCTGGCACTGTGGATTCTCAAGACGGAGGACCGGGGAAAGGGGGAACAGTAATGGAGCGTGAAATTCTCTGCGTGGTGACACCGGACAAAGCGGGAAAGCGGCTGGATGCCTACCTGGCTTCGGCGGTGGAAGACCTTTCCCGAAACTATGCGGAAAACCTGATCGGCGAGGAACGGGTTCACGTAAATGACGGCATCGAGGCCAAGAAGTACAAGGTCCGGGAAGGGGACCGAATTCGAATCGATATGCCGGCCCCTCGTCCCATCGACGTGGAGCCTCAGAACATTCCCCTGGACATTCTGTACGAAGATGAAGATGTCATCGTGGTGAACAAACCCCGTGGCATGGTGGTGCACCCAAGCGCCGGCAATTGGGACGGTACCCTGGTAAATGCCATCATGTACCACTGCGGGGACTCCCTGTCCTCCATCAACGGGGCCATCCGTCCCGGCATCGTGCATCGAATCGACAAGGACACCAGCGGCCTTCTTATGATTGCGAAGAACAATAAGGCCCACGAGTCTTTGGCGGAGCAGCTCCGGGTGCACAGCGTGACCCGGGAATACCGGGCGCTGGTCTACGACAACATTCGGGAGGACGAGCTGACCATCGATATTCCCATCGGCCGCGACGAGCGGAACCGCCTGCGGCGCGCCGTGAACGGAAGCAATCCGAAGGAGGCCGTAACCCATGTGAAGGTATTGGAGCGGTACGGCAAATACACCCTGATCGCCGCCCGGCTGGAAACGGGCCGGACTCATCAGATTCGCGTGCACCTCTCCCACATCAAACATCCACTGGTGGGGGACACCACCTACGGGCCGAAGAAGCAAATCTACGGGCTGGACGGACAGCTTCTCCACGCCAAAACCCTGGGCTTTATCCATCCGTCCACCGGCGAATACATGGAATTCGACAGCCCCCTGCCGGATTATTTCAAAGACATATTGGAACGAATTGAAAGGAGCAGACCATGAGCAAAGTCACATCCAAACCCGGAACCATGCTCTATCCGGTCCCTACCGTGATGGTGAGCTGCAGCGACGGGGAAAAAGACAATATCATCACCATCGGTTGGTCCGGCATCGTGAACAGCGAGCCGCCGATGACCTATGTGTCCGTGCGAAAATCCCGTTTTTCCCATCATCTGATACAGGCAAAAAAAGAATTCGTCATCAACCTGGTGAACGAGGACCTGGTGAAGGCGGCGGATTTCTGCGGCGTCCGTTCCGGTGAAAACCTGGATAAGTGGAAAGAGATGAATCTGCACCGGGAAAAAGCATCCATCGTGGACGTTCCGATGATTGCAGAATCCCCGGTGAGCCTGGAATGCGTGGTGAAAGAAGTCTCGGAACTGGGTTCCCACGATATGTTCCTGGCGGAAATCGTGGCCGTTCATGTGGATGAGAAATACGTGGGCGAGAACGGCGCCTTCGAGTTCGAGCGCATGAAGCTCACTGCCTATAACCACGGCAAGTATTACGCCCTCAAGAAGGAACCCCTGGGCTTCTTCGGTTTCTCGGTGATGAAGCCGAAAACCGCAAAACGGAAGCGCAGGGAAGAAGCCGGAAAGCGGAGACAGGAATTCCGGAAGCGCACCAAAGCGAAGGGAAGATCAAGGAAGAAGTAGCTCGCAGGCCGGCGGTTCGCCGCCATAGCCTGTACCCCACCGACCGAAGCCGCCGGCGCTCGAAAACGGCGGCTTTGGTGCAAGCAAACCGGGAAAACCATTGATTGCGTAGGCCTTGCACCAAGAAAATG
>CAKQHH010000041.1 GCA_934234035.1 uncultured Clostridia bacterium
GTCCCGGTCGCCGAAGGCCCATCCGACCCGAAAGACGTGGTGCTTCCGGACGAAGGAACAAGGCTTTGCGGGCGGTGGAGCACCACGTCCACGTCGCCGAAGGCTGCTCCGGTACCGGCGGAGCCTGTCTCCGGCTCGCCGAAGGCTTATCTGCTGCGAAGGCCACCACTCGCCAATTAAAATATGAAGATTTGAAAAATCATTGCTAGTATTAGGCAGAAATGATATAGTAGATATGATAATTTGTAAGTGATTAAATGAAAAATATTGCAATAAGTGCTTTTTAAAGGGAGAGAAACATAATGAGAACAGTGACACTGGGAAATACGGGAATTACCGTCCCACAGAATGCTTTTGGCGCGCTGCCGATTCAAAGGGTATCCGAGGAGGAAGCGGTGAAGCTTCTTCGGGAAGCGTATCACGGCGGCATGAGATTTTTCGATACGGCCCGGGCATACTCGGACAGTGAAGAGAA
The DNA here is from genome assembly GCA_934234035.1 of uncultured Clostridia bacterium. Lineage (GTDB taxonomy): Bacteria > Bacillota > Clostridia > Peptostreptococcales > Anaerovoracaceae > Mogibacterium_A. The sequence goes on from CAKQHH010000041.1 coordinate 476, forward strand.
GGTGGGCGCTGCTTTTGGGGAAGGAAGCCTTCCGGACGGCGATACCATTCGCAATCACGTGTACATCGCCACAAAGACCGCGGCCAAGACGCCGGAGGATTTTTGGAAGGATTTGGAGACTTCCCTCAGAAACCTGAAGACGGATCACGTGGACATTTATCAGTTCCATATGGTGGACCGGTGTTGGAGACCGGGAGACGGAAGCGGAATGTATGAATGTATGCAGGAGGCCAAGGCGCAGGGGAAGATTCGCCATATTGGCGTAACCGCCCACAAAATCAAAGTGGCCATGGAGTGCGTGGAGTCCGGTCTGTACGAGACCATGCAGTTCCCGTTCAGCTATCTGAGTTCGGAGCAGGAACTGGAGCTGGTGAAGAGCTGCAAGGCGCACAACGTGGGTTTTATTGCCATGAAGGGGCTGGCCGGCGGACTGATTAACCGGGCCGATGCGGCGATGGCGTTCACGCAGCAGTTCGACAACGTCCTTCCAATCTGGGGCATCCAGCGGGAATCGGAGCTGGCGGACTGGCTGGCATTTTTTGAAAGCGGCGATGCGGCAATGACGGAGGAGCTCCGGACGTTCATCGACGGGGAAAAAGAAGAGCTGTCCGGCGAGTTTTGCCGGGGATGCGGATACTGCCTGCCATGTCCGGCGGGCATCAAGATCAACAACTGCGCCAGAATGTCCCTGATGATTCGGCGGGCGCCGTCCGATGCATGGCTGACGGAGGAATGGCAGGAGAACATGAAGCAGATTGAGAACTGCATGGAATGCCGCCAGTGCGTAAGCCGCTGTCCGTACAATCTGGATACGCCGGAACTGCTGAAGCGAAATTATGAGGATTACAAGAAAGTTCTGGCCGGTGAAATCAGCGTAAAGTAAGGAGCGAAGATGGCATATTTTAATTTTTCGGAAATTGACAATACCGCTGCAGAACCGGAACTGAAAATCTGCAGCGGAAACCTTTCGGACTACGATTGGTCTGATTTTACCCCGAGAAGATTCTTGGAGGAAGTGCAGAAGCGGACGGATGAAGCGGAACCTTGTGCCGGTAAAAAAATGCCGGGCACTTTAGACGAGCTGCTGGCCGTGTGCCGGGAAAATCCGGCGGATACGGCTCTGACGGAAACCTTGAAGGTGAAGGACATGTACTGCGGCCGGGAAACGGCGGAATTCTACACCAACAAGTACGACGGGGAAGGGTTCCGAATGATGGAACTGCGGTACTACGACTGCGATCCGGAATCGGATATTATTTTCTTTAAGTTCCCGTACACAGAGAAGCGGCAGTTCGCCTGCACCTTCGATGCGCGGATTTTTGTGAATAACCCGTTGACCTTTAACCGAATTCTTCGCCGGCTGTACGGATACAACGGTCCGGTGCTGGTGTACGGTGAATGGGAGATGGCCGGGGGCCTGATGGCTTCCGTAGACAGCGACAACCAGATTATCAGATTGTAGACAGTGAGGGATATAATGGATTATAACTTGCAAAAGTACATTGCGTTCATAACGGCAGTGGATAATGGGAGCATTACCGGGGCGTCGGAGATTTTGAACTATTCTCAGTCCGGAATCAGCCGAATGATCGGCGATCTGGAGAAGGACTGGCAGATGTCGCTTCTGGAGCGGAACAAGTACGGGGTGGAACTTACCTCCGACGGTGTTCGGTTGCTTCCGCAGATTCGGGCGGTATGCAACGAGTTCCAGAAACTCACCACGGATGTGGAGGAACTGCAGGGTTTGGAAACCGGTCTGATTCGAATCGGAACCATTTCCAGCGTGGCCACCCACGTGCTGCCGCCGGTCATTCAGAAATTCAAAACCGATTATAAGGGCGTGAAATACGAGTTGCTTCTGGGCGATTACAACGAAATTGAGGAATGGGTGCAATCCGGTCGCGTGGATATCGGATTCGTGCTGATGCCGACCAAAGACAGTTTCGATACGATTACCTACGGCACGGATGAGATGAAAATCGTACTGCCGAAGGGCCACCCGCTGTGCGAGTATGAACGGATTCCGCTGGCAGAAATCGAGAAATATCCTTTTATCCTGCAGGAGAAGGACAACAATACCAGCAGCCGGGAATTTTTCCTGAAGAACGGAATCAATCTGAGGGTGGATTTTGCAACGTGGGACGACTATGCCATCATGTCCATGGTGGAAAGCGGACTGGGCATCAGCGTGCTTCCGGAGCTGATTTTGAAACGCTGCGCCTATGATATCGAAATCAAATCCCTGGAGGAACCGTTCATCCGGGAGATGGGCATCATCATGAAGGATCGGGAACGCCTTCCGATTGCGGTGAAGCGGCTGCTGAAATATTTGGTATAAAGACAACACAAAAAATGCTATGAATTGCCAGTAAGATGTGTTAAAATAAAAACGAAAAGGGTAGAAAATACATAGGGGATTTGGACAGAGACACCTTTTAGTTGTTATAGTAGGAGGCAGTCATGGCATTTGAATTAAGAAAGTATACACATCCCGATTTTACCGAAGAGAAATTCGTAAACGCTCCCAACGCGACTTTGGTCGAGGCGCCGAGGGACGGCATCGCACCGGATAATTTCCATGCGCTGAGTATTTTCCCGGAGTATTTCAAGATTGACGGAAAATGGCTCATGGTGGAAGAGAGCCGGATGGACACCGTTCCGATGTTTGACGGTGAGAAGGTTCAGGCAGTGGAAGCGCGCAGATTGAAGGCGGGAGACCGGGTCATCTGCGGTCGCACCGAGAACTGCGAAGAAGGTATTTTTATGCACGCCAATGGATTCGATGAGAAAAGCGAAACCGGCGACACCTTCGCATTCCGAACCGGACGCTCCAGAGAGACGGCTTTCTCCAAGGACGTGGATGAAATCGTGGAGCTGCTGAAGCACGAGAAGGAGCACGGAAACGTGGTCTGGGTGCTGGGACCGGCATTTTCCTTTGACCTGAAGGCCCGCAAAGCCCTTTCCGCGCTGATTAACGCGGGATATGCGGATGCGGTGCTGGCCGGAAACGCGCTGGCGACCCACGATCTGGAGGGTGCTTACATGAATACGGCGCTGGGCCAGAACATCTACACCCAGCAGAACGCACCGAACGGTCACTACAACCATCTGGAACTGATCAACAAAGTGCGGGAGGCCGGTTCCATTCCGGAATTTATCGAGAAATACAACATCGATAATGGAATCATTTACACCGCAGTAAAAAAAGGAATTCCGATTGTGCTGGGTGGATCCATCCGGGATGACGGACCGCTGCCGGAAGTGTACGGCAACTGCTACGAGGCACAGGATGCCATGCGGAACTGCGTGCGGAAGGCCACCACGGTAATCACCATGGCCACCATGCTGCACTCCATCGCAGTGGGCAATATGACACCGTCGTACCGCGTGATGGCGGATGGAACCGTGCGCCAGACCTATTTCTACATCTGTGATATCTCCGAATTCACGGTGAACAAGCTGGCGGACCGGGGAAGCCTGTCCTCCAAGGGCATCATCACCAATGTGCAGGACTTCGTGTGCAACGTCGCCGACGGCCTGGGATTGGAATACTAATATCGAAAACGACGAAGAAAGCGCCGCACCGAATCAAGGTGCGGCGCTTTTATAGTTTTTTTCTATTTGTTCACCTATGGGTATAACATGTTTGAATACACGAATTGGAGTTCGATTATTGAAGATAGATTTCGAGGGGATTATAATAAAAACGCAAAATGCTTTTCATAAATGTTAGGAGGAATTATGAAGAAGAGAAATGTTTTAGCTCTTGCTCTGGCTCTCGTAATGAGCGTTGGCATGAGCTCCAGCGTGTTTGCTGCAACATGGGACAAAACCCCAAAGGAAAATGATGTCGAGAAGGTTACCTACAACTTCATGAACGAGACCAAAGCCGGCAAATACAAGCTGGTTGATACCGATACCCTGAAGACCTGGGTGGATGGAAAAGGTAAGATGATTGTCGTAGATACCATGCCGGCAGCCGCTTCTTACAACAAGCAGCACGTACCGGGTGCGATTAACTCTGTAGCACCGATGCACGAGGAGGAATACACTTCCGCGGAGAAGGCCGACTTGATGAAGCAGGTAAAGCCGCTGCTGTCCAAGAAGACTGTAAAGAAGACCACTTGGGTAAAGGTTTCCAAGAAGACCTACAAGAAGCTGAAGAAGTCCAACAGAAAGACCAAGAAGATTAAGAAGAAGGTATATTACTACAAGAAGGTTGTGAAGAAGTCCGTTGTTGAAGACAAGAACACCAAGATTGTAGTATACTGCGGTCACATCGGATGCGCTCGTTCTCACGTTGCCGCTGCATACCTGGTTAAGCAGGGATACACCAACGTATACCGTTACGGTGGCGGAATCTCCGCATGGGTAGATGCCGGATACGATGTTGAGAAGGTAGAGACACCGGCAGCACAGTAAGACTCTTGGAGTTTTGATATTTTAGACAAGAAGGGGGAGTTGGGGGTTCTCAGCTCTCCCTTTTCGCAACCTGTGTATTTTTATTAAAGAAAGGAAATGCATATGTACACTCAGATCTCTTCCAAGAAGCGGCTGACCGCGCTGCTGGTTGCCTTCGCGTTCTTGCTGGGGACATTCGCCGTGGGAACCGAGTCCGTCTCGGCCGCATCGAAGCTGAAGGTCAGCCCGACCCGCAAAACCGTCTACGTGGGCAGCAAGGTCACCATCAAAGCCAACAAGAAGGTGAAGTGGTCGGTTTCCGGCAAAAAGAAGATCGTAAAGATTACGTCGAAGAAATCCAAGAAGAACAAGAAGGTCACCGTCAAAGCGTACAAGGCCGGAACGGCTTATGTAAAAGCAAAATACGGAAAGAAAACAAAGAAAATCCGCATCACCGTCCGCAGCAAGGTGCCGACAAAGATCAATGTGGTCAGCACGGAGACCGGAATCGGAGTGGGCAATCACTGCACCGTTAAGGTGAAATCGGTATCGCCTTCCTACGCAAGCAAGTCCGTAACCTGGTCTTCCAGCAATACGAAGATTGCCACCGTGAATGCCTCCGGACTGGTGAAGGGGGTAAAGCCGGGTGTCGCTACAATTACGGCAACATCCAAGATGAGCAAGTCCAAGAAGGGCTCCGTGAAGATTCGGGTACTGAAAACCCTGAGCGGAACGGTCACGATGACCACTTCCGTTACCGACGAGACCAAATTCCCGAAGGGAAAGGTAACGCGGGTATGGATTCCGGTTCCGCAGACGGATCGGGATCAGACCGTGGCCCCTTCCACAATTAACTACACATTCGGAGCGGAACCGTCGAAAAAAGAAGAAACTTATGATTCCTCCGGCAACAAGGCGCTTTACGTAGTGTGGGATGAAAACACGGAACCGAAGGATCGGACCGTAACCCTTTCCTATAACATCTCCAGACGGGAAATCGTCCGCCCGAACAACCTGGCCGCTTTGGAGAAGGGAAAAGTAGATACGAAGGAAATGGCTCCGTACCTCAGAGAGAGCAAAAGAAGCGGTTCCCTGACCGAGGGAATCGTGAAGGACACGGCAGATAAAATCGTCAAGGATGCTAACGCAAAGACGGTATTCCAGAAAGCCCATGCTATTTACAACTGGGTCTGTGAGAACATCTCCCGGGAAACGTCCAATCATACTCCGGGAATCGGCGCCGGAAACGCAGAATACATTCTCAACCACCCGAACGAGGGCGGCAAGTGTACCGATACGAATTCCGTATTTGTTGCGCTGTGCCGCGCAGCCGGCGTTCCGGCCAGAGGCGTCTACGGCCTGTCCCTGGATGAACTGAATGGAGAACCGGGAACATATATTCAGAAGTGTAAGCCGCAGTACTACCTCCCGGGCTACGGCTGGGCGGAAGCGGATACCAGTGCAGTTCTGAAAGAAATCAGAGGTGAAGAAGATAAGTTCCGAAAAGATAAATCAATGAAGTCAGCATGGGATGATATCAAGAATCGGTACTGGGGTAACGGCAGTGAGCAGTGGATTATGCTCTCTACCGGAGACGACATCGAACTGTCCCCGAGACAGAGCGCTACCACCGCCGAGGATCAATATCCGACGGACAAATATCCTGAAAAATGGCCGCAGCGTCTGGCCGGGCTGAACGACGACGGTACGCTGAACTACTTCGTCTATCCGTATGTGGAATACGACGGTCAATTCAACCATGCGTACAAGAAACTCGCAGCAGAGTATCCACATTTTACATTCAATTACACATTCGAAGAAGATGCAGGATGCAACTGCTAGAATCCTTCATCGGATAAGAAAAAGAGCGATTCGCCCGGCGAATCGCTCTTTTTCTTACCGTCGTCCGCTCGGTTCCCGCTCTTCCATCCCGGCGGATATTTGAGTATAATGGAAGCATGTAACCTGCATCCAATATTGGTTTTGACAGAGGTAGAATGCGATGAAAGAATTAAAGAAAGAATTGAAAATCAGCCCGTCCCTGCGGGAACAGGAAAAGATTAGCTACGCGTCGGATGTAATCCACGTGCCGGAAGGCGGCATCGACTGCAACGAGGGCTGCAACCCGTACGGATTTCCGCCGGCCCTGGAAGAGGCCATGGCGGATTTTGATATCAAGCGATTCGGACCGTATCCCCACAGCCATGCGATTTATGACGGTCTGCGGGAATACTGGAAGGGCTATTCCGACATCGAACCGGAGAACGTGCTTTTGGCGGACGGAAGCATCAGCGCGCTGTATGTTATTTTTGGGCTGTTCCAGGCGTCGGGTGCTGTAGTGCTGGGCAATGCGCCTACCTTCAGCGATGCGGAAATGGCTGCCCGGATGCTGGGCATGGAATGGCGGGCGGTGGCGCTGAATGCCGACCGGAATTACCGGTTCGACCCGGATGCTTTTGTGGAGCAGATTACCGACGATGTGACCATGATCTACATCGACAATCCCAACAATCCGACGGGGCAGGTGATCAACTTGTACGCCATCGAGAAAATCCTGGATCGTGCGCTGGAAGTGGGGGCCGGTGTGGTTATTGACGAGGCGTATGGTGATTTTATGCCGAACCAGAATTCCGCAATGACCCTGACAGAGGAATATCCGAACCTGATTATGGTGCGCACCATGTCCAAAGCTTTCGGTCTGGCGGGCCTCCGGGTGGGATACATCATCGCCGGCAAGCCGATCATCCGTTACATGAAGAAGCTGAGAGACCCGTACATGGTCAGCGAGTTCGCCCGGGAGATGGCGGGAAAAGCGCTGATGTACCCGTACCATTTCTGGAACAACATGCTGGATTTCGCCAAAATGAAGCGGGAAATTCGGGAGGCGCTGAAGAAGGCGGGACACCTGTCCATGGCGGAGACCGACGATATGGTGTCGATTTTCGTGCTGTACCACGACGACCCGGCGGTGGACCTGCAGAAGGTTTTCTGGGAAAACAAGGTGCTGTGCGTTTCCGGTGCGGATTTTGCCGGCATGGAGCGAAATTCCGTCCGGATTCGGCTGCCGAAGATGGAGGAATTCCCGATTCTGCTGGAAGCCGTTCAGCGAATTCACAACGGAGATTCCGATAAAAACAACAACCCGCAGGGCTAAGGCGTCCGAGGCGGCAGGCGGGGAAAACAAAAGGATAAGATATGGCAAAAAAACAAAAGACAGTATACATATGCACGGAATGCGGAAATGAAAGCAACGGCTGGCAGGGGCAGTGCAGTTTTTGCGGCGCCTGGAACAGCATCGTGGAACAGAAGGTGGCGCCGGCGCCGAAGGAATCCGACGATACCCGCCGCCGGGTGACGCCGCTGGCGAGACCGGTGCCCCTGAGCGAGGTGGGTACACAGAACTACAGCCGGATTCACTCCGGAAGCCGGGAATTGGACCGGGTGCTGGGGGACGGCATTGTGCTGGGATCTCTGATTCTCATTTCCGGAGAGCCGGGCATCGGGAAATCCACCCTGATTGTGCAGGCGGCCAACCACATTGCCGGCACCTACGGAAAGGTGCTTTACGTCAGCGGCGAGGAATCCGAGGAGCAGGTGAAGCTCCGGGCAGACCGGGTCTGCGGGAAAATTTCCGAGAACCTGTATATTTTTCCGGAGACCAACCTGGAGAACGTGCTGGCCCACTGCGAGAACCTGCAGCCGTGTTTTGTGATCATCGACTCCATTCAGACCGTGTATTCCGGCGGAATCGATTCCGTGGCGGGCAGCGTCTCTCAGATTCGGACCTGTTCCAACCTGCTGATGAATTTTGCGAAGACCAAGAACGTGCCGGTGATGATTGTGGCTCACGTGACCAAATCCGGCGAGCTGGCGGGACCGAAGACCATCGAACACATGGTGGACTGCGTATTGCAGTTTAACGGAGAACGGGATCGGGACCTGCGGGTGCTCCGCTCCCTGAAAAACCGTTTCGGTACGACGGAAGAAATCGGGGCCTTTCGTATGGGCCCGGAGGGGATGAAGGAAGAAACCGACCTTTCCGGAAGCCTGTTGGAGAATCCGGACGTGCAGGAAGAGGGATCTCTGGTATCCGCTATCTACGAGGGCAGCCGGCCGGTGTTCTTTGAAATTCAGGCTTTGGTGAGTCCCTCCAATGTGGGATTCGCCCGGCGTACCGCCCTGGGCATCGATCAGAACCGGCTGAATATGATTCTGGCCGTGCTGGAGAAGAAAGCGGGCATTTCCCTGTTAAACTACGACGTGTACGTGAACGTGGTGGGGGGCATGCGGCCGGACAGCACGGCGACGGACCTGGCCGTGGCCCTGGCCATCTTCAGCTCCTTCCGTGGAAAGTGCGCCGCCGCTAAAACCATCGCTATCGGCGAGATTGGACTGACCGGAAACCTGCGGTCTGTGCGGAATGCGGAAAAAATCGCGGCAGAGGCGGTGCGCCTGGGCTACGAGAGAATTATCTTACCGAAGAAGAACAGCAAGTTTACCCTGGCCGGCATTTCCATTGTGGGAGCGGAAAACATCATGGAAGCCATCCGCCAGGCGTACTAATAGCGAACCCCGGGCCTGAAAATCAGAACAGGCGGCCCGGGCGCCGGCGCGGTTCGCGCCTGACTTCCCGTAAAGCCAATAAATTCGGTTTCTTTGCGCGAACCCCGGGCCGTGAATTCCAGAAAAAGGGGCCCGGGTGCCGGCGCGGTTCGCGCCTGACTTCCCGCAAAGCCAATAAATTCGGTTTCTTTGCGCGAACCCCGGGGCGTGAATTCCAGAAAAGGCGGCCCGGGTGCCGGCGCGGTTCGCGCCTGACTTCCCGCAAAGCCAATGAATTCGGTTTCCTTGCGCGAACCCCGGGGTGTGAATTCCAGAAAAAGGGACCCGGGCGCCGGCGCGGTTCGCGCCTGACTTCCCGCAAAGCCAATAAATTCGGTTTCCTTGCGCGAACCCCGGGCCGTGAATTCCAGAAAAAGGGGCCCGGGTGCCGGCGCGGTTCGCGCCTGACTTCCCGCAAA
>CAKQHH010000042.1 GCA_934234035.1 uncultured Clostridia bacterium
CCTCAGGGGCTTCCCGGTTTGCGTACGCCTCCTCTGAAAGCCAATGAAATCGGTTTTCGTACGCAAACCAAGGCCGGTCGGCCCCTCCTGACCCCGGCCTCAGGGGCCTCTCTGGTTCGCGCTCGCCTCCCGTGAAAGCCAATGAATTCGGTTTTCGTACGCAAACCAAGGCCCGGCCGCCTTCCTCCCGACCGGCCCGCCGGACGCCCGGTTTACAAATGCCCACTTTTGGTACTTTTTCCCGGGAGAAAAGTCCTTTTTGTTCGAAACGCCACATCCCCTGCCCGGAATATGGTACAAAGGAAGAACCAACAGGCAGCAAGAATCAAACGAATCAAGCAGTGGTGGCCTAACCGGAAGACCGACGGGACATGCGGCGGACCAGCCGGCGGCCCGACAGGAGGAGAATATGATTGGCAGTAAAAAACTGGGAGATATTGGAGAACAGATGGCAGAAAGAGTGTATGCGGAAGATGGATTTCAGATTCTGGAAACCAACTTCCGATGCCGCTCCGGAGAGATTGACATTATTGCGGAAAAGGATTTTTGCTTTCATTTCGTGGAGGTGAAAACCCGGAGGGGTGATGATTTCGGATATCCGGCAGAGGCAGTGAATGAAATGAAACAGCGGCGCATGCAGGCGGCGGCCCGATGCTACATGCATATGAACCGATTGGAGAACGTACGGGTCCAATTTGATGTAGTAGAAATCGAAGTGAATCAGATTGCAAATTGCATATAGTGGATAATTTAAATGGAGTGCTCAAGTCGCTCAAGTCGCTCGAAGCACTCTAATCACTCAAATTACTCAAATCGCACCAAATCGCGCGGAGTGCCCGAATTGCAGCAGCGCTCAAATCATTCAAATCAACAAAGGAGGACAAAATGATAAGTGTAGTATATACAGCAGTTTGCGAGGGCATCGAAGGAATTCCGGTGCAAGTGGAGACTGATATCGGTCCGGGACTTCCTCAGATCAACATTGTGGGGCTGGCATCCACCACGGTGATGGAATCCCGGGAGCGCATCAAGTCCGGCCTCCTGAACTCCGGTTTCGAGTATCCCCGGCGGCGGGTGACCGTGAATTTGATTCCGGCGGGCATCCGAAAGAACGGGAGCCATCTGGATTTGGCCATTGCCATGGGAATTTTGGGGGCCATGGGATACGCGGACACCGAGGCCCTTCGTGAAATTGGTTTTATTGGAGAGATATCCCTTCAGGGGGACGTGTGCCGCGTGGAAGGCGTTCTGCCCATGATTCTGGGGATGGAAAAAGCGGGGATTCGGCGGGTCGTTCTGCCGGCGGAGAATTTGGCGGAAGCGGAGCTGGCACGGGAAGGCGGGAGCGCCGGGCCGGAGCTTTTGGCGGTCCGAAATCTTCAAGAATGCCTGGATGCGGTTCAGGGTAAAAAAATCCCGTCACAGGGCGAACGCGTCCGTCCGGCAATCCGGGAAACGGAATATGAGGATTTCAGCGATATCAGCGGCCAGGAAAACGCCAAGAGGGCGGCCGTGATTGCGGTGGCCGGTCACCACGGACTCCTGATGATGGGAAGCCCCGGATGCGGCAAAACCATGATTGCCCGGCGCATTCCCTCCATCCTTCCGCCGCTGACCCGGCAGCAGATTGTGGAAACCACCATGATTTACTCCATTGCGGGCAAACTGGAGAAGGGGCAGGAAATCATATCGATGCCGCCGTTCCGGCGTCCTCACCATTCCATCGGCAAGGCCGGACTGCTGGGCGGTGGTAGCTACCCGGTACCGGGGGAAATCACCATGGCCCACAACGGGGTGCTTTTTCTGGACGAAGTGGGCGAATTCAAAAGGGAAAACATCGAGGCCCTGCGCATTCCTCTGGAAGAAGGGGAAATCACCCATTTCCGCCATGGAAGAGCGTACCGGTTTCCCAGCGATTTTCGGCTGGTCATGGCAACGAATCCCTGTCCCTGCGGGTATCTGGGAGATCCGGAGCGAGAGTGCCGGTGCTCGCCGGGGGAGATTGAGAATTACCGAAAGCGGCTCAGCGGCCCCATGTTGGAACGCATGGATATGCTGATTCAGATGGAGAAGGTGCATTACGATGAGCTGAATAGAAAACCCGATGAGAACCTTTCCTCCAAAGAGATGCGGAAAATGGTGATGCAAGCGATTGATTTTGCGGCGGCGAGGGGGCAGGGAAAGCCCAACGGCCTGCTGGAGGACCGGGAGGTGCAGCAGCTGGAGATTTCGGCGGAGGGCCGAGAAATCCTTCAGAATGCATATACCAACCTGAAACTGTCGCCTCGCACCTGGATAAAGGTGCAGAAGGTGGCCCGCACCATCGCGGATGCGGAGCAGTCGGAATGCATTGAAGGCGAGCATATTCTGGAAGCCCTGAGCTACCGGACGGCGCCGGAGGATATTTATTGAAGGAGGCGTAATATGATAAAAAAAGATTTTGAAATCGACCGGGATTCCCGGCTGTATCCGGAGCTCCTGCGGCAGATTCCGAATCCGCCGAAAAAGCTTTTTTGCAGAGGAAACCCGGAACTGCTGGATTGCCGGAAGGTGGCAGTGGTGGGGTCTCGCCGCTATTCCCTGTACGGAAAGCAGACTGCGCTGATGATCGGGAGGTATTTCGGGAAGACGGAGCTGGCGGTGGTGTCCGGACTGGCCAGCGGCATCGACACTTTTGCCCATACCGGGGTGCTGGAAGCGGGGGGTAGCACCATCGCCGTGCTGGGCACCGGATTGGATCGGAATTACCCGGTGAAAAACAAACCCCTGCAGGAGGAAATCGCAGAAAAAGGGTTGATTATTTCCGAATACGAGAATGATTTTAGCGGGAACCAATACTCCTTCCCGGCGCGAAACCGAATTATCAGCGGCCTCAGCGAAGGCGTGGTCGTGGTGGAGGCCGGGTCCTCCAGCGGATCCCTGATTACCGCTCAGTTCGCCGGAGAACAGGGACGGACGGTGTATGCGGTGCCGGGAAACATCAACAGCCAGTTCAGCATCGGAACGAATTTGCTGATTCGGGACGGCGCAGTGCCCTTGGTGGTGGTGAAGGACGTGCTCCTGGATATGGGCTTGGAACTGCCGGAAGAGAGTGAAAAGAAAATTGCATTAGGCGGCGATGAGATGGCGATATTGGAAATCGTGAAGCGGAATAATGGAATTCATGTGAATGAAATTGCTCATATAATGAACAAAAACATTGGAAAAATCAGTGCTATAATAACCGTGCTTGAAATTAAAGGCATAGTCATCAGCCACGGAGGAAAAATACACCTTGCAAATTAGCCTTCTTGGGGGTATGCTATAAACTGTTGTAAAATATTTTTGAGGAGATAGTGAATGGCAACAGCTGCAAAGAAGAAAACAACCAAAAAGACAACAAAGAAAACAACCAAAGCCAGAGCCCGAACTCTGCTGGTGGTGGAGTCTCCATCCAAGGCGAAGATTATCGGAAAATATCTGGGATCCAGTTATAAAGTCATCGCCTCCGTGGGTCATGTTCGGGATCTGCCGAAGAGCCGGCTGGCGGTGGATGTGGACAACCATTTCGAGCCGGAGTACATCAACATCCGGGGCAAGGGCCCGACCATTCGGGAACTGAAGAAGGAAGCCGCAAGTGCGAAGCGCGTCCTTCTGGCAACGGACCCGGACCGGGAAGGGGAGGCCATATCCTGGCATATCGCCCATCTTCTCGGTATCGATCCAACCTCGGAATGCAGAATTGAATTTAATGAAATCAACAAGGAGGCGGTAAAAGAAGCCCTGAAACACCCGAGAGCTATCAGCATGGGCTTGGTGGATGCTCAGCAGGCCCGGCGAGTGCTGGATCGTCTGGTGGGCTATCAGATCAGCCCGCTGCTCTGGAAAAAGGTGCGCCGGGGACTTTCCGCCGGCCGAGTGCAGTCGGCGGCCCTGAAGATCATCTGCGACCGGGAGACGGAGATTCTGAACTTTATCCCGGAAGAGTATTGGAACATCTTCGCGGATTTTGGCGGAGGCTTCAAGGCGCAGGTGGCAAAGCGCAGCGGCAAGAAGATCCATATTCCGGACGGCGAAGCCGCCGCAAAGGTGAAGATCGAACTGCAGGAGAACCCGTACCATGTGGAGAAGGTGACCCGGAAGGACAAGAAGACTAACCCGTATCCTCCTTTTACCACCAGTACGTTACAGCAGGATGCATCCATTAAATTGAACTTCCCGACTCGCCGCACCATGCAGGTGGCACAGCAACTCTATGAGGGCGTGGACATCAAAGGCATGGGTTCCCGCGGTCTGGTCACCTACATCCGTACCGACTCCGTTCGTGTGGCGGAGGGTGCCAGAAGCCAGGCCCACGAGTTCATCGAAGCCAATATGGGAAAAGAATATATCGGTTCCGGAAAGTTCACCAACAAGAAAAACAAGGACATTCAGGATGCCCACGAGGCCATTCGTCCGTCCGATGTGACGCTGGATCCGGAGATGCTGAAGGAATCCTTGACGCCGGAGCAATACAAGCTGTATCGGCTAATCTGGCAGCGGTTCGTGGCATCCCAGATGGCACCGGCGGTAAGCGATACCGTTTCGGTGGCAATCAAAAACGGCAAATACGAGCTGAAGGCCAGCGGTTCCACGCCGAAGTTTGACGGGTGGAAGAAAATCTATCCGGCATCCTCCGGCGAGAACGGTATGAATATTCCGGCGCTGGAAGAAGGCGAGGAGCTGCAGGCACAGGACGTGATTACGGAACAGAAATTCACCACGCCGCCGCCGCGTTTCACGGAAGCCAGCCTGGTAAAAACCCTGGAAGAGCTGAACATCGGCCGGCCGAGCACGTACGCCACCATCATCACCACCCTGGGGACCCGGCGGTACATTAAGAAGGAGAAGAAATCCCTGATGCCGACTCAGTTGGGTTTTGATGTCACAAAAATTCTGTCGGAATACTTCTCCGATATCGTGGACGCCCAGTTCACCGCCCAGATGGAAGATAACCTGGACTCCGTGGAGCTTCAGAAGCTTCCGTGGAAAAACACCATCGACGGGTTCTACGGCAATTTCCGAAAGGAATTGGACCGGGCCGATGCGGAGGTGGAGCGAATCGAGCAGGAAGTGGTGCTCAGTGATGAGGTCTGCGAACTCTGCGGAAAACCGATGGCAATTAAGGAAGGCCGTTTCGGTCAGTTCTTGGCGTGCACCGGTTATCCGGAATGCACCAACACCAAAGCCATCGTGATTCCAACCGGCGTAAAATGTCCGAAATGCGGAAAGGAAATCGTGCAGAAGCGTTCCCGAAAGGGTCGGATTTTCTACGGCTGCAGCGGTTATCCGGATTGCGACGTGGTATTCTGGAACAAGCCAATCGACCGGACCTGCCCGAAGTGCGGCTCCCTGCTGATGGAAAACACCACGAAAAAGTATCGGTACAAGTGTTCCAACAGCGAATGCGACTACAGAGAAGAATAATTTTAGGGGTACAGAAAGGATACAACAATGGGTAAAATCGAATTTCATGCCACCACCATCTGCGCAGTGCGTCGTCCCAACGGAGACATTTGCATCGGCGGAGACGGACAGGTGACCATGGGTGAAACCACCATCATGAAGAACAACGCCAAGAAGGTAAAAAAAATATACGGCGACCGCGTACTCACCGGGTTTGCCGGTTCCGTGGCGGATGCTTTTTCCCTTACGGATAAGTTCGAAAAAAAGCTGGAAGAGCACAGCGGAAATCTGAAACGGGCCGCGGTAGACCTGGCTCAGATTTGGCGTTCCGATAAAGGGGCCCGCAGCCTGGAAGCGCTGATGATTGTAATGGATCGAGACGATTTGCTGGTCATCTCCGGAAACGGTGAAGTGATTGTTCCGGATATGGATGTGGTTGCCATCGGATCCGGCGGAAATTTTGCGTACTCCGCCGCACGGGCTCTGTACGACAATACGGAACTGGATGCGGAATCCATCGTGCGAAAATCCCTGGAAATCGCGTCCTCCATTTGCGTATATACCAATGACCACATTTCCGTGGAGAAACTGTAAGGAGGCGTGCCCGGTACTATGAATATCAAGAATATGACACCGAAAGAAATTGTAGCGGAACTGGATAAATACATCATCGGACAGGATGAGGCCAAGAAGTCCGTTGCCATCGCACTGCGGAACCGGTACCGTCGGAACCAGCTCAGCGATGAGATGCGGGAAGAGATTACCCCGAAGAACATTTTGATGATGGGACCGACCGGTGTGGGTAAGACGGAAATCGCCAGACGGTTAGCACGCATTATGGAAGCTCCTTTTATTAAAGTGGAAGCGACCAAGTACACGGAAGTGGGCTATGTGGGCCGCGACGTGGAATCCATGATTCGGGATCTGGTGGAAGCCTCTGTTCGCATCACGAAGCAGAAGCACATCGATGAGAAATACGATATCGCGGATCAGCGTGCAGAGGATTTGATTCTGGAAGCGCTGGTTCCCGATGCAAAGAAAAAGAAGAAGTCCGGAGAGAGCAGCAATCCCTTTGACTTCATCCTCAACAGCGGCGGGTATACCAGCCAGAAGGAGGAGTACGAGAACAAGCAGAATGCGGAGAACGCCAAGCCGGCAGACGATATTGCCATGGCAAGGGAGCAAGTTCGCCGTGAGCTGAGAGACGGAAAATTGGAGAACGAGCTGGTGGAAATCGACGTGGAAGTGACGCCGAACACCAACCAGCTGGACATGCAGAACGAAGGTATGGGCATCGCCGTCGGAAATATTTTCGGGGATATGATGCCGAAGAAAACCAAGCACAAGAAGCTGCCGGTAAAGGAAGCCAGAAAGATCCTGCGGGAGCAGGAGGCTCAGAGCATGCTGGATATGGATCAGGTGGTGGACGAGGCGCTGATGAATGCGGAGCAGAACGGCATTGTGTTCATCGATGAGATTGACAAAATCGCCTCCGGCAGTTCTGTGACCGCCAGCGGCGAAGTATCCCGGGAAGGCGTACAGCGGGACATTCTGCCGATTGTAGAAGGCAGCGTGGTCAATACGAAGCATGGACCGGTTAAGACGGACCACATGCTGTTCATCGGTGCGGGTGCGTTCCACGTATCCAAGCCGTCGGATCTGATTCCGGAGCTGCAGGGCCGTTTCCCGATTAAAGTGGAGCTGAAGAACCTGGACAAGGAAGCCTTCAAGCAGATTCTTACGGTGCCGGAAAACGCCGTAATCAAGCAGCAGAAAGCCCTTCTGGAGACGGAAGGCGTTCAGGTGGAGTTCACCGATGATGCCATTGACGAAATCGCCGGAATGGCCTTCCTGATGAACGAGGAGACGGAAAATATCGGTGCCAGAAGGCTGTACACCATCATGGAGACCCTTCTGGAGGATGTTTCCTACGAGCTCCCGAATCCGGACATCACCCACGTTCTGGTAGACCGGGAAATGGTACAGGAAAAGTTCAAAGAAAAAATCCGCGAAGTGGATGTAGATAAGTATATTTTGTAATTATGAGCTATAAAACCGTTTACAAAGAAGCAGAAGCGGAACAGGTAATCCAACGTTCCCGCTTTATTACGCATGTGTCTCCCGTAGATTCCTACGAGGAGGCGCAGGCGTACGTTGCCATGATAAAAGAAGAATACAAGGATGCCACGCACAACGTCCCTGCCGTGGTAATCGGGGAAAAACAGGAACTGCAGTGGATGAGCGACGACGGGGAGCCTCAGGGCACCTCAGGGCCGCCTATTCTTCGCATGCTGGTGGAAGAGGGCCTGACCAATCTGGTGGTTGTGGTGACCCGATATTTCGGCGGTGTAAAGCTGGGAACCGGCGGTTTGGTCCGGGCGTATTCCGGATCCGCCAAGCTGGGGTTGGAGGCAGCCGGCATCTGCACCGTAACCGACGGATACGTAATGGAGTATTTGCTGGACTATTCTCATCTGGCAAAAATAAATAATGCGGAGCAGCAGGGGGACTTCCATATTATCCATACGGAATACATGGATAAAGTGAAGGTCACCGTAGGGTGCAAAACCGAGGCGGAAGGCTTGGTAATAAAGACTTTCAACGATATCACTTCGGGTACCTGCGAGCTGCTGTCGAAAAAAAACGAAAAAATTTCCGAAAAAATCGTTGACAGCAATTAGATGCTGTGGTAATATATTGCTTGTCGTCAGGAACGTAAAGAAAACGAAAAACTTTTCAAAAGTTTCTGAAAAAAAGAGTTGCACTCAGCAAGAAAGTTTGCTATAATGAGTGACAGACTGATGTATGGACGCTTAGCTCAGCTGGGAGAGCATCTGCCTTACAAGCAGAGGGTCATAGGTTCGAGCCCTATAGCGTCCACCATTTTGGCCGGGTAGTTCAGTTGGTTAGAATGCCAGCCTGTCACGCTGGAGGTCGACGGTTCGAGCCCGTTCCCGGTCGCCATTTTTTATAACAATAAGCTGATGTGGCTCAACGGTAGAGCAGCTGATTTGTAATCAGCAGGTTGGGGGTTCGATTCCCTCCATCAGCTCCAATAATTTTATCGAGGGATTCCCGAGTGGCCAAAGGGGGCGGACTGTAAATCCGTTAGCTGTGCTTTCGATGGTTCGAATCCATCTCCCTCGACCAATATGCGGAAGTGGCTCAGGGGTAGAGCATCGCCTTGCCAAGGCGAGGGTCGCGAGTTCGAATCTCGTCTTCCGCTCCATCTTTTATGCGGATGTAGTTCAATGGTAGAACTTCAGCCTTCCAAGCTGATAGCGTGAGTTCGATTCTCATCATCCGCTCCATGTGGGTCCATAGCTCAGTTGGATAGAGCAACGGCCTTCTAAGCCGTGTGTCCGGGGTTCGAATCCCTGTGGGCTCACCACTATTTTTTTAAAAGAAACAGAGAGAGTATAGCAGACCGACTTGATTATGGGGTATAGCCAAGTGGCAAGGCAACGGACTTTGACTCCGTGATTCGTAGGTTCGAGTCCTGCTACCCCAGCCATTGCGACCCATTAGCTCAGGTGGTAGAGCACTTGACTTTTAATCAAGGTGTCCGGAGTTCGAGTCTCCGATGGGTCACCATTACTCTTAAAACATCCGGAGAGGTGTCCGAGTGGTTTAAGGAGCTGGTCTTGAAAACCAGTGATTCTGAAAGGGACCGTGGGTTCGAATCCCACCCTCTCCGCCAAGAATGCACATGATCTGGAGAAGTACTCAAGAGGC
Source organism: uncultured Clostridia bacterium (assembly GCA_934234035.1). GTDB lineage: Bacteria > Bacillota > Clostridia > Peptostreptococcales > Anaerovoracaceae > Mogibacterium_A. Next base: position 9,160 of record CAKQHH010000042.1, read on the forward strand.
TGAAGAGGACGGTTTGCTAAACCGTTAGGGTTCGTTATTAGGGCCGCATGGGTTCGAATCCCATCTTCTCCGCCACAATTTTTAGGGGTATAGCTCAGTTGGTAGAGCAGTGGTCTCCAAAACCACGTGCCGTGGGTTCGAATCCTACTGCCCCTGCCAATTCACTAAGGACTGTACTAAATATCGGGGTGTAGCGCAGCTTGGTAGCGCAACTGGTTTGGGACCAGTGGGCCGCGGGTTCAAATCCTGCCACCCCGACCATTTACCCAACATATGGGCCATTAGCTCAGTTGGTCAGAGCATCCGGCTCATAACCGGCAGGTCCCGGGTTCAAGTCCCTGATGGCCCACCATTTATTGAATAAGGTAATATGCCCAGATAGCTCAGTTGGTAGAGCAAGGGACTGAAAATCCCTGTGTCCTTGGTTCGATTCCGAGTCTGGGCACCATGAACGGTATGCATCGCATACCGTTTTTCTTTTGTGGGGCTATGAGCCCCGTCGAGGGCTCGAAGAGTCCGAGACAAATAAACCACCCGCTATGCGGGTGCGCATC
>CAKQHH010000043.1 GCA_934234035.1 uncultured Clostridia bacterium
GCAATGCGCAAACGCCGGATAGGAACGGCAAAATTTTTTACACTTCTACTACTTCTTTATCACACATCAGCAAAGTCCAAAGGGTTGAAGCTCCGAAAAGGGCCAAAAACTTGGTGCAAGGGAAACGAAGAAATAAGGTTTTGCGGGAGTCCTTGCACCAAGTCCGAAGGGTTGGAGCTCCGAAAAGGGCCAAAGACTTGGTGCAAAGGAAACGGAAGAACAAGGTTTTGCGGGAGTCCTTGCACCAAGTTCGAAGTGATAAAGCTCCGAAAAGGGCCAAAGACTTGGTGCAAGAGAAACGGAAGAACAAGGGCTTGCGGGATTCCTTGCACCAAGTCTGAATCCGCAGAGCGACGCACCACTGAAACCGGACACAGAAATCTGGCGCCGCCCGGCTCGGGCCCCTATTTTCTCGCAATGAAAGAAGCCGCTGTACCAAGTGCACAGCGGCTTCTTCCCTATATTATGCTTTTTTTGGGGTTGCAAGTTCAAAGGCAGCGCCCTCGCCACTCGTACGGAGACCGCAAGTCCGGCGAAGCCCTTTCCGCTTGGGCAACGCCCCATCCGCCCGGCAGCGCCCTCGCCACTCAGACGAAGTCTGCTAATCGGCAGCGTCCTCGCCAAGTCAGGCGGCGCCCCGCCAAGCCCGGCGTCGCCTGCACATCCCGCGTCTACATCGGCCGCTGCGGGATGCGCACCGTGAAGGTGGTGCCCTTGCCCGGGACGCTGTCCACGTGAACCGTCGCGTGATGGATCATCAGCGCGTGTTTTACGATGGAGAGGCCCAGTCCGGTGCCGCCCACTTCCTTGGAGCGGCTCTTGTCCACCCGGTAGAACCGCTCGAAGATGCGGCTCTGGGCGTCCTCCGGGATTCCGATTCCGGAGTCGGATACCGTCAGAAGGATTTCCGACTCCGTCGGCTCCAGGTGCACGTGCACGTAGCCGCCGGAATGGTTGTATTTAATGCCGTTTTCACAGAGGTTGTAAACGATGCTGTACAGGGTTTCCGGAATTCCGTACATCGGGCAGGATTTTCCCTGAAGGGAAATGGACACGCCCGCTTCTTCCGCCGGGATTTCCAGGCAGTCCACCGCATTCTCGGCGATGGTGAAGAGATCCGTATCCTCCCACTTCATTTCCGGGGCGCCGCTGTCCAGCTTGCTCAGGCCGATGGTGTCCTCCACCAGCTTGGCCATCCGCAGGGACTCCGAGCGGATTTTTGCCGCAAACGGCTGGATGTCCTTTTCCTGAACCATGCCGTTTTCCAGCAGCTCCGCGTATCCGGAGATGGCATGGAGCGGGGTCTTCAGCTCGTGAGATACGTTGGCGGTGAAATCCTGACGAATCTGTGCCGACCGGGCAATCTCGTCCCGGTCCTTCCGCAGCTGTTCCTGCTGCTGGGTCATGCGGCGAATCAGGGGAGCGATTTCCTTGAAATCGTCCTCATCCACGTGCTGAATAGCCTCGTCCAGGTTCAGCTTGTTGATCGGTTCCACGATTTTCCAGGAAAGCCGGGAAGCCAGCCACAAGGAAATGAGGATGGCGAATATTGCTACAAATGCGATGGATGGGGCGATGCCCAGGAGCACCATCCACACCGGTTCCTGGTCGATGGACACCCGGAGCACGCTCTTGTCGGACAGGCGCTCCGCGGCGTAAAGTTGTTTTACGGAAAGGGTGTTGGAGTAGCGAACGCTTTGGCCGAAACCGTTCTTCTCCGCCTCTTTAATTTCCGCACGTCCTTTGTGATTGCCCATGGAATCCACGTCCGCCCGGTTGTCGAAGAGCACTGCGCCGTCCGCAGCGACCCAGGTAATTCGGTAGCTGTCGGAATCTAATTTATGAAGATATTTTTTGCCGTTCAGTTCCACGCCCTTGGCAGCCAGATGGGTTTCGTCCACCAGCTGCTCTCGCTGCGTGGTATCCACGTAATCGTACAATGCCGCCATGATGATAATCAGGGAGGCGGTCAGCACCAGGATGGAAACCATCCAGATGGAGCGAAAAATTTTCTTACTCACCGGTATCCTCCATTCTGTAACCCACTCCGCGGACGGTGGCAATCATCCCGCCGCAGCTTCCCAGCTTGGTCCGCAGAGTTCCGATATGGACATCCACCGTCCGGGTTTCCCCGACGAAGTCAATGCCCCAGATCGAGGAAAGAAGCTGCTCCCGGGTGAATGCCTTGCCCAGATTTTCCATAAAAGTACGAAGGAGCTCGTATTCCTTCAAGGTCAGGGTGACCGGCCGGTCGTGCACGGAAACCTGATGCTTGACGGTGTTCAGGGTAATGCCTCCGCACATCAGCACCGGCGCATCCTCCTTCGGGGTGGTCCGGCGAAGCACCGCCTTGATGCGGGAAATCATCTCCATCATGCCGAAGGGTTTTGCCAGGTAGTCGTCGGCGCCCAGATCCAATCCAATCACCTTGTCGTATTCCGAATCCTTTGCCGTTGCCATGATCACCGGAATGTTCCGGGTCAGCGGGGAGGCCTTCAGCTCCTTGAGAATGGCGATGCCGTCTTCCCCCGGCAGCATGATGTCCAGCAGAATCAGTTCCGGCGTCTCCTGTTTCATTGCGGCCCAGAACGGCACGCTGTCCGGGAAACCGTTGGCGGAAAAACCCGCCGTGTTCAAAGTATACAGCATCAGATCCCTGATGCTCTGATCATCTTCCACACAATATATCATACCGAAACCTCCTCGTGTTCGTTTTCTCTGCTTCCTTATGCTACAATCTTAACGCTTCAATGTAAGGAACATTATCATGAATTTGTAAAATCCGTGTAAAGTCGGAAATCTCCGCCAATCCGGCCTTTTTTTATGGAAATTTTACACAAATTCTATCACTCATGGTATCATTACAATATCACAAAGGCGAAAGGAATTCCATTCATGAAGAAATTGATTATGGGAATATTGGCTCACGTTGACGCGGGTAAAACCACTTTGTCGGAGGGCTTGCTCTACCGATCCGGCGAAATTCGGCGGCTGGGCCGGGTGGATCACGGGGACTCCTATCTGGATGGAAATTCCGTGGAGCGAAACCGAGGCATTACGGTGTTCTCGAAACAGGCCCGGTTCCAAGCGGGAAACACGGAGGTGACCTTCCTGGATACCCCGGGACACGTGGATTTTTCGGCGGAGATGGAGCGTGTGCTGTCGGTCATCGACCTGGGCGTGCTGATTATCTCGGCGCCGGATGGCATCCAAAGCCATACGGAAACCCTGTGGAAGCTCCTGCGGCAGCGAAACATTCCGGTGATGGTGTTCGTCAACAAAATGGACCTGGCGGTTCGGGAGCGGGAGACGATTATCGAAGAATTAGAGGAAGCCTTCGGGGAAGGCTTCGTGAATTTCAGCCGGAACCGGGACAGCGAGGAGTTCCTGGACGACCTGACTTTGGCGGTGCCGGAGCTGGCGGAGCAGGTGCTGATGGACCGACCGGTAAAAGATGCCGATATCGCCCGGGCCGTTCGGGAGCGGCGGCTGTACCCGTGTATTTTTGGGTCTGCCCTGAAAATGCAGGGAATCGAATACCTGATGGACTGCCTGGATCGGTATACGGAAGAACCGGCCTATGACGAGAGCTTCGGCGCCAAGGTGTTCAAGGTGAGCCGGGATGAGCGGGGCGAACGGCTGGTGTTCCTTCGGCTTACCGGGGGAAAGCTGGCGGTGCGCACCCTGCTGCACGGTACCGACGAGAATGGGGAGCCGTGGGAAGAGAAGGTGAATCAGATTCGATTCTATTCCGGGATGAAATACCGTTCTGCCGATGAGGCGGAGGCGGGGGCCGTGTGCGCGGTCACCGGCCTGTCCCACGTGATTCCCGGCGATGCGCTGGGCAGCGCGGACCCGGACGGCGGCGAGGTACTGGAGCCCTTCATGACCTACAGCGTCATCGTGCCGGAGGGCATGGACGTGCACACCGTGCTGCGTCATTTCCGGGAGCTGGGAGAGGAAGACCCGAAGCTTCACGTCACCTGGAACAGCGAGACGTCGGAAATCGGCATCCGGCTGATGGGTCAGATTCAGCTGGAGGTGCTGCGCACCATGATCGAGGAGCGGTACGGGTACACCGTGGAATTCGGTACCGGAAGCCTGATTTACCAGGAGACCATCACGAATACGGTGGAAGGCGTGGGCCATTTCGAGCCCCTCCGCCACTACGCCGAGGTGCACCTGATTCTGGAACCGGGAGAGCGGGGCAGCGGCATCGTGTACAACAGCACCCTGTCGGAAGACCTGCTGGCCCGCAACTGGCAGCGGCTGATTCTGGGGAATTTGGAACAGAAAGAGCATCGGGGCGTGCTGCTGGGGGCGCCTTTAACGGATGTAAAAATAACATTGGCCGCGGGCAAAGCCCACGAGAAGCACACCAGCGGCGGAGACTTCCGGGAGGCGGCCTGCCGGGCGGTTCGAAACGGGCTGATGAAGGCGGAATCGGTGATTCTGGAACCCTGGTTCACATTCCGCATCGAGGTTCCCACCGGCTATGTGGGCAGAGCCATGACGGATATCCAGCAGATGGGCGGAAAAATCGGCGATCTGGAGCAGTCCGGCGACCGTTCCGTGGTGCCGGGAGAAGCACCGGCGGCCGGCCTGATGGATTACCCGGTGACGCTGGCATCCTACACCGGCGGCCAGGGACGAATTCTCTGTTCCCTAAAGGGCTACGACGTGTGTCACAATCCGGAGGAGGTGCTGTCCCACAGTTCCTACGAGCCGGAGCGGGATCTGGACAACCCGGCGGATTCGGTGTTCGTGTCCCACGGCGCCGGCAACATCGTTCCTTGGGACGAGGTGGAAGAGCACATGCACCTGCCATCCGCCCTTCGCAGCAGCGCCCCGGAGGAAAGCGTGCGGGATATGCGCCGGGAAAGGCTGCGCCAAACCATGGCTTCCGACGAAGAGCTTCGGGCGATTTTCGAACGCACCTACGGTAAAAGCAAAAAAGTCATGCACAAGGGTCCGGTGGAGCGCCGGACGAAGCAGGACGACATCGCGTCGGCAGAGGCTTTGGCCCGCAACGAAGAAATTCGAAAAAAACACATGCGTCCCGCAAAGGGCGCCGGAGAAGCGAAATCCGACCTGATCATCATCGACGGGTACAACCTGATCAACTATTCGGAATCCCTGCGGGGCTTGGCCAACCAAGACCTGGGGGCGGCCCGGCAGCAGCTCATCGACCGGCTGGTGAACTATCAGGGGTATATGCAGTGCGAGCTGATTGTGGTATTTGACGCCTATAAAGTCCCGTACGGCGTGGGGTCTTCGGAACAGCATTTTGGCGTGCAGGTAATCTATACAAAGGAAGAGGAGCCGGCGGACATCCTCATCGGCAAGATGGTGGATGAGGCCAAGGGCACCCGCTCCATCCGGGTCATCTCTTCGGATGCACTGGTGCAGCAGAACGCGCTGGGCCACGGAGCCGACCGGTATTCCTCCCGAGAATTTCTGGAAAGACTGGAAGAGGCGGAAAAGGAAATCCGAGAAGTGCTGGAGGAGTTGTAGAAAATTTTGGATTGGAAATCTCCTGTGGTATAATACAGCTATCGTAAGGGAACGAGACAGGAGTGACTATGCATCGATTAAAAAATCTCAGCAAGAAAATAATGGCGATGATCCTCGCCGCAGAACTGATTGCGGCGGCGGGAATGGTGCTGGATATTTTTTACACCGTATATCTTACCCGGCAGAACGCCCGGCTGCAGAAGCAGGCGGAAGCGATTGCCGTGGACCTGGTGCAGAACCAGATTGCCGGTGAGGTTACCGGAACCGCAAAGAGAACGAAAAAAACAGGGGCGGACCTGATCGAAAAGGCCTACGTTCGCCGGATTGCCAAGAAGGCGGAGAATCTGGAATACGTGCCGGCGTCCACTGACACCAATATCGGGTCGTCGGAAGTCTACGACATCGTGCAGAGTGCCTACAGCTACAGCGGCGGCCGGCTCTCCCGGTCCAGCGGAACGGCCAGCGGCCCCAACGGCAAAGAAACCTACTACAACCTGAACATGTCCGGCGTGGTTCGAACCATGCGGGGAATGGGAAATACGGACGCCTATTGGGAGCGGAAGGACGGCTGCAAAATGCTGGGGAACTACATCATGGTAGCGGCGAACCTCAGCCGGCATCCGAGAGGATCCATTGTAAAAACAAGTTTGGGCTTGGCCATCGTTTGCGATACCGGCGGTTTTGCCAGCCGGAATCCGACGCAGATCGATATCGCCACCAACTGGTAATGCCCGGTTCATCGGGGAGAAAGAAAAATGTTTTTGGGGAAATATGTGCGGTGTTTTCACACAGGGGGCGTTTTTCTCCGATATAATATAAGAAAATGACCTTCCGGAAAGGGGGAAACGCCATGAAAATGAAAAGATGGATTGGGTGCCTTTGCGTGGCGATGCTGGTGCTGGGCATGAGCGCCTGCAGCAAGTCCGCAGACGAGGACAAACCTGCGGATGACGGTCAGAAGACGGAGCAGGTGGAAACGGAGCAGAAGACGGATGTGGATCTCAGTGAGGTGTACACCTTGTACGATACCCTGATTCAGGACAAGAAATATTCGGTGGACAATTACAATTGGCAGCGGGCGGTGAGCTCGGATTTGGTGACCATCGACCGCCAGGCGGCGCTGTGCGATATCAATTCGGACGGCGTGCCGGAACTGTTTTTGATGGAGGCGGTGAACAATCATCAGGCGGATCTGCACATCTATACGGTGAAGGATGGCGAAACGGTGGAGATGAAGAGCGATGCCAACGGCTCGGAGGCGCTGCTGTCGGACGTACAGGCCGGCGCCGGAGTGAACTACGTGGTGTTCACCGGCAAGGATGGCAAGTTCTATATCTACCGCACCAGCGGAGATTCTTCCATCACCTACCGGGTATGCGCCTACACGGTGGACGGAACCACGCTGAAGCAGGAAGGCATGCTGGAAAATGAATACGGACCGTCGGAGGACAATACCAATGAAATCTCCGATGAGTATTCCCGTAACGGAAAGAAAATCACGGTGAAACTGGGCAAGAAGCTGTTCCACGAATCCTTCCAGAATTTGGACAAAGCGATTCTGTTCAGCGGCTACGATGAAACATCCATCTGGTCCTGTTTCGATATGGATTCGGCACTGTCCGTGTCCTCGGATGATATGATAGCGCAGTTAGAGAAAGGAATGGACGATTAAATGGCGGAGAATACGCAGACGGCGAAGCTGAGAGTAATGGAAGAAGCGAATTTTCGGGAACTGTATCACCGGTATCAATACATCGAATGCCCGAAAGATATGGATGCGCTGAAAAGTGCTTTTACCGTCATGGAAGGGGCTACCGGAATTCTGACATATTGCTATATCGAAGAGGGACTGGGCCTCAGCTTCTACATCCTGTGCTCGGCAAAGATGGACGGAACCGAGCTGGAAGCCGGACCGGATGTGACGGAGCAGATGGCGCGGGTGCGCTACGGCGACGTGTGCTACAAGAAATTCCTGGATCAGGGCGAGCTGGATGTGGATTGGAGCGCCTTTGACAGCATTGCGGCGCAGACGCGGGAGCAGTTCGAAACCAAGGAAAAGCTGCGCCAGCTGATTTACGATCTGGAGCTGATTGACGGAAGCCGGAACGTGGAGTGCCCGGAATACGTCAGCGTCATCGTGCAGAAGGCGGGGCTGTACCCGGAATACGTGTGGGTGAAGTGCACCGGCTTCGGCGAGACGGAGATTTACGGCGAACTGCTGGAAGCGCCGAAGCAGGATTTCGGCCTGCGGAAGGACGATGCGATTACCTTCCAGATGGTGCAGGCAGAGGGCAAAATTTACCTGATGTGGGTGCCGGATGCGGAATAGCTGGAATAAGAAGTGATGCTTAGTGGTGTCGGCGATGAACGGATTCATCGCCGGCACTGTTTTTATATGGCGGGACGGCGGCGGGAGAAATTCAACTGCCGGCGGCGAAGACTTGGTGCACGAACACCCGCAAAGCCTTGATTCTCCGTTTCCTTTGCACCAAGTCACAGGCGCATTTTGGCGCGCGGCCGGCGAAGACTTGGTGCACGAACACCCGCAAAGCCTTGATTTTCCGTTTCCTTTGCACCAAGTTACAGGCGCATTTTGGCGTGCGGCCGGCGGGGACTTGGTGCACGAACTTCCGCAAAGCCTTGATTCTCCGTTTCCTTTGCACCAAGTTACAGGCGCATTTTGTCCGCCGGCCGTAAAAGATTGTGTCCGGCGGCCGGCGCCCCCAAAGGAAAACCCCTGCATCGGTCAGAAGCTTGACCGATACAGGGGGTTGTTTTCGTGTGCCAGGCATGGTACAAGTCTTACGGGTGAAAGTCCCGTCACGGGTATTTACCGCCAAGTGTAGCGAACCACAA
>CAKQHH010000044.1 GCA_934234035.1 uncultured Clostridia bacterium
ACCAGAGCGCGGGCTGCTTTTCCGCCTCTTTCCGTTCCAGGGTTCGCGCTCGTAAACCGAATTCATTGGCTTTGCCGGCTGGCGTGCGCGAACCGAATCAGAGCGCGGCGTCGGGGTTGGCGCGGTCCGGTGAAGAAACAAGGGCTTGCGGGATGCACGACGCCAACATGGAAGCCCGCGCGCCGAGAAAAAGGCGCCGGGGTTGGCGCGGTCCGACGAAGGAACAAGAGCTTGCGGGGTGCAAGGCTCCAACATGCCCGGTCACGCGCGGCCGGAATCGGAATAGAAAAAGAGCTGCCGCAGCAGCTCTTTTCATCTCGTTGACTTCGTCTCGTTTTATTCCGCCAAAAATGCAGTTTTCAATAGGCAGCCTGTGAAAAACCGACTTTTTGCGACCTTCACTTTTTGTTTAGAACATTCCCAAGCTTTTGAACAGGAAGAGCCACAGGAAGATGGTCACGCAGGACAGCGGCGTGGCAAAAATCACCGCATTTCCCGCCAGCTCGCCGTCGGAGTCCATTGCCTCCGCCATGGTATAGGAAGAAACCGCCGGCGGCGCCGCCATCATGGCAATCAGGGAAACCAGCGCCACGTCTCGGACGCCCAGCACCGCCGCAAATCCCAAGCCGATCGCCGGCACAATCACCAGCCGGCCCAGAACGCATATCGCAAGATTTTTTTTACCTGTGTGAACACTGCCCTTGTTGAAGGATGCCCCCAGCAGAATCATGGCAATCGGTGTGGTGGCATCGCACATTCCGGAGATGGTTTGGTTCACCGCAGACGGCACCGAAATGTTCAGGGTCAGCGCCAGAATCGCCGCCACCGCACCCAGGATAATCGGATTCGTCAGGATTTTTTTCAGCACGGACTTCAGATCCGCCCGGCCGCCCCGGAAGTATTCCAGCACGATGACCGCCAGGAAGTTGTACAGCGGCACCACGAACATGATCAGCGCCGCCGTCACCGACACGCTTCCCTTGCCGTAGATGTTCTCCGCCACCGGCAGCCCCATAAGGATGAAGTTGCTCCGGTACACCGCCTGAATCATGGCGCCTCGGGTTCGGTCCGGTATGTCCATGCGGACCACGATGGCCCAGGTGATTCCGCACACCGCCAGCACGAAAAGGCAGGCAAAAAGAATCAGCCGCCCGTCGAAGGCTTCCGAAATATCCGCCGAATAGAGATTTTCAAACATCAGCGCCGGAAAAAACACCACGAACACCATCTTGTTGAATTTCCGCACGTCTTTTTCCGTCAGCACGCTGTATTTCCGCACCAGCATACCCACTGCCAGGTACAGCACCAGCGGGATGACCGCATTTAAGCACACGATAAAATTATGTATCATCAGTTGCTCCCATTCCTCTTTCATTTACGAGGAATATTGTACCACAAAAAGAGGTTTTTGGAAGGCGAACATTTCCGACACCTTTCCTACAGCGCCGCCAGCACCTCGTCCGCAAACTCCCGGCAGGTTCCGCCCCCCGGCAGTCCGGTCATCTTCGGTCCCAGCTTCGCATCTGCCGCATCCAGGGCTTTTTCCAAGCGATTCGCTTTTTCCACATATCCGATGTGGGACAGCATCATGGCAGCGGCCTTCATCAGGCTGGCCGGATTGGCGTAGCCTTCGATGCCTTCTTCCACCATGCGCGGAGCGCTTCCGTGAATGGCTTCGAACAGGGCATAATCCCGTCCGATGTTGGCGCTTCCGGCAGTGCCCACACCCCCCTGAATCTGGGCGGCTTCATCGGTGATGATGTCTCCGTACAGGTTCGGCAGCAGGAACACCTGGAATTGGTTTCGAATGTCCTTGTTCACCAGGTTGGCCGCCATGATGTCCACGAACCAGTTGTCCGTCTCGATTTCCGGATATTCTTCCGCCACCTCTCGGCAGATCTGAAGGAAGTCGCCGTCGGTTTTCTTCATGATATTGGCCTTTGTCACGATGGACACCCGCTTCTTTCCGTTGGCCCGGGCGAAATCGAAAGCCGCCCGCGCGATTCGCAGGGTTCCTTCCCGGGTGGTCACCTTGAAATCCACATCCAGCGAATCTCCGATTCGAATGCCGCGACTTCCCAAAGCGTATTCCCCTTCCGTATTCTCCCGGAAGAAGGTCCAGTCGATGCCCTCCTCCGGAATGGATACCGGGCGCACGTTGGCGTACAGGTCAAAGGTTTTCCGCAGGTATACGTTGGCGCTTTCCAGGTTCTTGGTATTCATGGATGCGTTCGGCGTGGTGGTGGGTCCTTTCAGCAGAACATCGCACTGCCGCATCTCCGTCAGCACCTCGTCCGGAACGGTCTGCCCCTTTTCCAGGCGGTTTTCCAGGGTAAAGCCATCGATTTCCCGCAGGCTCACCTTGCCCGATGCCAGTTCCTCTGCCAGCAGTTTTTCCAGCACCGCCCGGGCTTCCTTCATGATGACCGGACCGATGCCGTCTCCCGCCGTCAGACCGATGGTCACGCCTCGGCCCTCCTCTTTGCCGTTTCCGGCGGATTCCCGGCTCTTCCGGATCCGCTCGTTTCGCTCTACCTGCTCCCGCAGCAGCACTTCAAATTCCGCTACTGCTTTCTGAATATCCTTTTCAACTCCACAGTCCACTGTCTTTCCTTCTTTCCTTTTATTTTCCCGTTGCCGCCGCGTACTTCAGCAATCCGCCGGCCAGGAGCATTTCCTTCTGCCTTTCCGCCAGCTCCATTCGCAGCGGAATTTCTTTTTCCCCGGCGTGAAGAATCACCCGGTTCTTCTTCAATCCTTCGAAGATATCCGAAAGGGTCAGCACGTCACCCTGCCGGATCCGATCGTAGTCCGCCGGATTCTCAAATACCAGCGGCAGAATTCCTGCGTTCACCAGGTTGGCCATGTGAATCCGGGCAAAGCTCTTCACGATGACCGCCCGAATGCCCAGGTAGAGCGGCGCCAATGCCGCATGCTCCCGGGAAGATCCCTGGCCGTAGTTGGAACCGCCCACGATGATGCCCTTGCCCGCCGCTTTGGCCCGCTCCGGGAAGGTTTCGTCCACCACGCCAAAGCAGAAGGTGGAAATCTTCGGAATGTTGGAACGGTACGGCAGGACTTTGGAGCCCGCCGGCATGATGTGATCCGTAGTGATGTTGTCCCCCACCTTCAGGATGACCTCCGCCTGAATTTCGTTTTCCAGCGTGTGGGTTTCCGGGAACGGCTTAATGTTCGGTCCCCGAAGCACTTCCGCATCCTTCGCCTCTTCCGGCGGCAGCGGCGGAATAAAACCACTGTCGTTAATCCGGAACTGTTCCGGAATCTCTACCTTTCCGACGGATTCCATGGTCGTCGGATCCGTGATATATCCCGTCAGCGCGGAAGCTGCCGCGGTTTCCGGGCTCACCAGGTACACCTGTCCGTCCTTGGTTCCGGAACGGCCCAGGAAGTTTCGGTTAAAGGTCCGCAGGCTCACGCCGCCGGAATTCGGAGAGAATCCCATTCCGATGCACGGACCGCAGGTGCACTCCAGAATCCGGGCACCGGCATCGATCATATCCGTCAGCGCTCCGCACTCCGCCAGCATGGAAAGCACCTGGCGGGATCCCGGGGAAATTCCCAGGCTGACGCCGTCGGCAATTTTCTTTCCCTTCAGCATTCTGGCCACCTTCAGCATATCCGCATAGGAGGAATTGGTGCAGGATCCGATGGCAATCTGATCCACCTTGATTTTCTTCAGTTCGTCCACCGACTTCACGTTGTCCGGGCTGTGCGGGCAGGCAGCCAGCGGCTTCAGCTCGCTCAAATCGATGGTGTACTCCTCTGCGTATACCGCATCTTCATCGCTGGACAGCGGAATCCAATCCTCTTCCCGGTTCTGGGCTTTGAGGAACTTCCGGGTCTCTTCATCCGACGGAAAAATCGAGGTGGTGGCGCCCAGCTCCGCACCCATATTGGTGATGGTGCAGCGTTCCGGCACGCTGAGGGACTGAATTCCTTCCCCGCCGTATTCCACGATGGCGCCCACGCCGCCCTTTACGGACAGTTGTCTCAGTACTTCCAGAATCACGTCCTTGGCACTCACATTGTCACCCAGCCGGTTCTTCAGATTCACCCGAATCATACGAGGCATCGGAATGTAATACGCACCGCCGCCCATGGCAACCGCCACGTCCATTCCGCCGGCACCCATGGCCAGCATTCCCAGACCGCCGCCGGTCGGTGTGTGGGAATCGGAACCGATCAGCGTCTTTCCCGGTTTTCCGATGCGTTCATACTGCAGCTGATGGCAGATGCCGTTTCCCGGACGGGAGAACCAGATGCCGTGCTTTGCCGCAACGCTCTGAATGTATCGATGGTCGTCCGCATTCTCGAAACCGGACTGCAGCGTGTTGTGGTCGATATAGGCCACAGACCGCTCTGTCCGAACTTGGTCCACGCCCATAGACTCAAACTCCAGATACGCCATGGTTCCGGTGGCATCCTGGGTCAGCGTCTGATCGATTCGAAGACCGATCTCCTCCCCGGTCTTCATTTCCCCTGAAAGCAGATGCTGTTCGATAATCTTCTCTGCAATTGTCTTACCCATTTTTACTGTTCTCCTTCTGTCCCCATATCGGAGGCGATAAATTCATCAATCTTCTTATCCACTTCTTTTCCGCTGATGATGGACATTCTGCCGTTGGCGTACTGCTCATCAATCCAGCTCTTCACGTATTTCACCACCGGACTGTGCTTGCCGACCCGGTGGTCGCCCTCCAGGCCGTAGGATTCGTTAATCCACAGCGCTACGCCGGCAGCGCCGGAATTCTGGTTGAGAGATACCAGCGGCGGCCGCTTCAGGAATTTCTTGGTGTCGAAAATGTTGTAGATTTCTTCGTTCTTCAGCAGTCCGTCCGCGTGAATGCCCGCTTTGGTTACGTTGAAATTCTCTCCCACAAAAGGAGTCTGCGGCGGCACCTTGAATCCGATCTTCTTCTCGTAGTATCGCGCCAGGTCGGTGATTACCGTAGTGTCCATTCCGTCCAGGGTTCCCTTCAGCTGTGCATACTCGAATACCATGGCCTCCATCGGCACATTTCCCGTCCGCTCGCCGATGCCGAACAGGGTGGTGTTCACCGATGCGCATCCGTACAGCCACGCGTTGGCCGCATTGGCTACCGCCTTGTAGAAGTCGTTGTGGCCGTGCCACTCCAGCATCTCGCTCGGCACATCGCAGTAGTTCTGCATGCCGTAGACGATGCCCGGCACGCTTCGCGGAAGCGCCGTTCCCACGTACGGGATTCCGTATCCCAACGTATCGCACATGCGGAACTTCACCGGAATCTTCGCCTGCTCCGACATCTCCTGAATGGCTCTCACGAACGGCACCACGAATCCGTAGAAATCCGCCCGCGTAATATCCTCCAGGTGGCACCGCGGCACCACGCCGGCCTCAAAAGCATCATTGATAACGGAAAGGTAGTGCTCCATGGCCTGGCGTCTCGTCATTCCCAGTTTCGTAAAAATATGATAATCCGAGCAGCTCACCAGGATGCCGGTCTCCTTTACGCCGATATCGTGCACCAGCTTGAAGTCCTCCTTCTTCGCCCGAATCCACGTGGTGATTTCCGGGAACTTCAGTCCCAGGTCCATGCACTTCTCGATGGCCTCCCGGTCCCGGTCGCTGTATACAAAAAACTCCGTCTGTCGGATAATCCCCTTCGGTCCGGACAGTTTGGAAATCATTTTGTAGATGTCCAAAATCTGCTGCACGGTATACGGCTCCCGAGACTGCTGTCCGTCCCGGAAGGTGGTATCCGTAATCCATATATTCTCCGGCATGTTGTACGGGCTCCGCCGGAAGTTGAACGAAACCTTCGGAATCTCCGTGTATTCGAAGAATTCCCGCATCAAATTCGGCTCTGCCACATCCTGCAGCTGATAGCTGTACGGCTCTTCCTGCAAAAGATGGGTCCGCTCGTTCAGTTTAATTTCATTCATATCTCTTACCTCTTACGCTGTTCGGGCACCATGCGCCCCCTTCTCCTAAATTGTATACTTGTATTCTAAACCCCCGTTTTCCTCCTGTCAATGGTTTTTTAAACAACGCTTTGTGTTCATTTTTGTAAAAATACTGAATAAAAAAATAATCCGCAGCGCCGGAGGTTTCCGATCACCGCAGATTGTATTCAATATTTACAGGAACCACTCCGGGTCCTTTCTCTTGCTGTACAGCTTCTCCAGCGCCAGGCCGGAAGCCGCACACATCGGTCCGTGAAAATCCCGGGCCCCTTCCGGACATACCCGAATGCAGGCGGTGCAGGAAATGCACTTCCGCACATCCACCTTTCGCACATCTCTCAGATTGATGGCCCCCATGGGACAAATCTGTGCACAGGCTCCGCAGTTGGTGCAGTGCTTGTTGGGCGTCGGGTGCAGCGGCAGGCGCAGCGGGGCCTTGTTGGGGATGGATCCCTTGATATCCAGGGGGGCCGGCTTCGCCCGCAGTTCCTGAATCATGGTGCCGCAGAACCGGTGCAGCTTGCGGGAGGTAAGCTCGCAGAACTCCTTTACCTTCTGGAGATCCCGGACGTCCGGACGGCACGCCGCTATTTTTTTGAAAATCACGTGCTGGGAGACAAAGGCCCCGGCGCTGAGCACGGAAAACCCCTGGTCATTCATAAAGGTGTACAACTCGTACAGCGCATCTCCGTAGGAGCTGTTGCCGTAATCCACTAGGCAGACCGTCATGTTGTTCTTGCCGTGCATTTTCTGAATCATCTTAACACAAGGCAGGGGTACCCGTCCGGTAAACGCCGGAATCCCCATCACCACGATTGTTTCCTCATCAAAAGTGCAGTCCTCCATCAGAGGATTGCGCAGCAAATCAATATATGATACAGAGAGGTTCTCGATGCAGGCGTCGTCCATGCGCGCCGCGATTTCCTCTGCTACTCTTTTGGTCAGCCTCGCGGTGTCGCCGGAGGGGCTGAAATACAATCCCACAACTTTATTAATCATGGATTCTCCCTATAAAAAAAACAATACTCTACATTTCTATACACTAGAATTTTACCACATCCCGCGTTTTGTAAATGGTCGCATTGTGAAGAAATGATGTGACGAACAGAAATAGTTTTCCACAGAAATATGTCGGTCGCCTCCGCCTCTGCCGATGCTTTTTTTACAGGAATTTTTCTGCAAAAATACAATTTCGGGATATCATATTTTCCGAAAAGTGCTATACTGAACGCAAATAAGGAGGTGAAGAATATGGCAGACATTACAAGAAAACTCGGCCTGCAAAAGCGGATTGCGCTGATTGCTCACGACCACAAGAAGGAAGCGATGATCCGGTGGTGCCAGAAGAACCGGGACATTTTGGGGCAGCATTTCCTCTGCGGAACCGGAACCACGGCGCGGCTGATTTCCGAGAACACCGGTCTTCCGGTAGAAGCGCTGAAGAGCGGTCCTTTGGGCGGCGACCAGGAAGTGGGGGCCCGCATCGCGGAAGGGAAAATCGACATGGTGATTTTCTTCAGCGACCCGCTGGAAGCCCAGCCTCACGATCCGGATATCAAGGCGCTGCTTCGAATCGCAAACGTGTACGATGTGCCTTTTGCCAACAACCGGTCCACGGCGGACTTCATGATCCACAGTGATTTCTTCAACCGGGAATACACCTGCATCAGCGAGGATTACACCGATATGAATCAGCGCAGGGTTCAGGACATCCAGGAAGAAATCGACAGTTCCGAGAAATAGGATGAACTGGCGGATTTAAACCCATCGAAACCGAGGAAAGATTGACTGGCGGCAAGACCCGACAAAAGCGGAACGGACCCGGAGGCTCCGGGTGCTTTCACGCTTTTTGTTATTTTTTGGCGCGGCCGGCGCAGGGCTTTGCGCGACGGAGGGCCGGGCGGCGGAGGGCTTTGCGCGGCGGCGACCGGCCGGCGCGGATTTGGTGCACGATTCCCCGCAAAACCCTGTTCCTCCGTTCCCTTTGCACCAAGTCTGGGAGCCTTTTTGGCGAACGGCCGGCGTGGATTTGGTGCACGTATTCCCGCAAAACCCGTTCCTTCGTTTCCTTTGCACCAAGTCCGGGTGCCTTTTCGGCGATTGGCCGGCGCAGACTTGGTGCACGAATTCCC
>CAKQHH010000045.1 GCA_934234035.1 uncultured Clostridia bacterium
GCTTTGCCGGCGGCAAGGCGCCAACATGGACGGCCGCCGAGCGGAATTCGGGGCGCCCTGTTGGCGTGGCTCGGCGGTGCTTCAAGGTTTTGCTGGCGGCAAGGCGCCAACATGGGCGGCCGCCGGGCGGAATTCGGGCCGGCCTGTTGGCGTGGTCCGGCGGTGCTTCAAGGCTTTGCCGGCGGCAAGGCGCCAACATAGGCGGCCGCCGAGCGGAATTCGAGGCGCCCTGTTGGCGTGGCCCGGCGGTGGATTAAGGCTTTGCCGGCGGCAAGGCGCCAACATGGACGGCCGCCGAGCGGAATTCGAGGCGCCCTGTTGGCGTGGCTCGGCGGTGCTTCAAGGCTTTGCCGGCGGCAAGGCGCCAACATGGACGGCCACCGAGCGGAATTCGGGGCGCCCTGTTGGCGTGGCTCGGCGGTGGATTAAGGCTTTGCCGGCGGCAAGGCGCCAACATGGGCGGCCGCCAGGCAGAATTCGGGGCGGCCTGTTGGCGTGGCCCGGCGGTGGATTAAGGCTTTGCCGGCGGCAAGGCGCCAACATGGACGGCCGCCGGGCGACCGGCGCATCCCAGGCGCCCGGTCGGCGCCATCACCAAAGTAAGGTCCGCCCTTGTCCCAAGGGCGCCCCATTGCCATTCGGCGCACGCAAAAGGCCCGCCGGGCGTTCCCGGCGGGTCTGCACTTGCACACTTGCGTGCTTTCTATTTGTATTCTTTATCCCATCTCTCGAAGTAGTCGATCTGCATCGCATGCTTTACCGCAGCCAGCGTCTTCTCCGCGGTGGCTACCGCATCTGCGGTGCCGGCTCTCAGAATCTCAATGACTTCTTCCGGATGCTGCTCGTAGTACGCTCTCTTTTCCCGGATTGGGGTCAGGAACTCGTTCAGCACGTTGAACAGGAATTTCTTTACCTTTACATCCCCCAGACCGCCTCGGGTGTAGTGTTCCTTCAGCTCGTCCAGGTTCTTATATTCCGGCAAGAACTTTTCGAAATCCTCGTCACTGCAGAAGGCATCCAGGTACTGGAATACGGTGTTGCCTTCCAGGTGGCCCGGATCGCTGACCTTAAGGTGAGTCGGGTCGGTGTACATTCCCATCACCTTCTTTTTCAGCACGTCCTCCGGATCCGAGAGGTAGATGGTATTTCCCAGGGATTTACTCATCTTCGCCTGGCCGTCCGTGCCCGGCAGTCTCATGCAGGACTGGTTCGGAGGCAGATAGATTTCCGGCTCGATCAGCACCTCGCCGTACACGTGATTGAAGCGGCGCACGATCTCGCGGCACAGCTCCAGCATCGGCTCCTGGTCCTCGCCTACCGGAACGGTGGTGGCCATGAAAGCCGTGATATCCGAAGCCTGGCTCACCGGATAGTTGAAGAAGCCCATCGGGATATTATCCCCAAAACCTCTCATCTGAATTTCGGATTTGATGGTCGGGTTCCGCTGCACGCGGGACACGGTCACCAGGTTCATGTAGTACATGGTCAGCTCGTGGAGCTGCGGCACCAGGGACTGAATCATAATGGAAGTCTTTGTCGGATCGATGCCCACAGCCAGATAATCCATGGCCACTTCCATCACGCTCTCCCGCACCTTCTGCGGATTCTCCGCGTTGTCCGTCAGCGCCTGGGCGTCCGCAATCATGATGAACATCTTGTCGAACTCCGGATCCTTCTGAATCTCCAGCCGCTGTCTCAGGGAACCTACGTAATGTCCAATATGTAATTTACCGGTCGGTCTGTCGCCGGTCAGCATAACTTTACCTGCCATAATTTTTTCCTCCTCATAAAAACACGTTGCGATTGTCATAGTTTACCGTTTTGCCGGGTTACCATCGCCGGTGTTCCAAGGCGGCCGGGTAAATTGCCGTATTTTTCATAGCACCTTTCTCCTGTATCTTATTGATTATAGTACATCGATCATCTCCCGGTGAATTTTGCGGGAATAGATAATCGAGAACGTCAGGCCCACAATCTCTGCGATTGGGAATGCCAGCCACACGTAGGTGACCTCGCCCAAGCGGGACAGCAGGAACGCTGCCGGAAGCAGCACAAGCAGCTGTCGAATAATGGAAATATTCATGCTGTAAATGCTTTTTCCCAGAGCCTGGAATACGCTTCCCTTCATTATAGCATAGCCGGCCAGTGGAAAACCAACAGAAATAATTCGAAGCGCCGGGATACCGATGGCCAGCATTTTGTCCGAGGCATCGAAAATTCCCAGGAAGACATTCGGGATTACCCAGAACAGAAGCATTCCCACCGTCATGATCATCACCGCGTACCGAGTACTGAGCCGAGATGCTTCCATGAGACGATCCTTCTTCCGAGCGCCGTAGTTGTACGCCACAATCGGAACCACACCGTTGTTCAGTCCGAACACCGGCATGAAGATAAAACTCTGGAGCTTAAAGTAGGCACCGAAGGTGGCCACCGCCGTGGAGGAAAATGCCCCCAGAATCAGGTTCAGGAAGAATACCATCACTGAGCCCACCGCCTGCATGATGATGGACGGCACGCCAATCTGGTAAATTTCTTTAATAATATGAAGATCCGGACGGAAGCCCTTCATGCTGATCTTCAGCTCCGTATTTTTCTTAATGTTCAAGTACACGCCCAGCAGCGCCGCAAATGTCTGTCCGAAAACCGTCGCGATGGCTGCACCGGCAACGCCCAGCTTCGGCGCACCCAGCAGTCCGAAGATCAGAATCGGGTCCATAATAATGTTGATAATCGCACCGCTTCCCTGGATCAGCAGGATGTAGGAAGTTTTGCCCGTGCTCTGCAGCAGCCGCTCCACGCACAACTGCAGGAATACCATGATGGACAGGGTGCAGACGATGCTCAGATAAGTGGAACCGTATTCGATAATCTGTGCGTCCTTTGTCTGGAACGCGATGAACGGCCGCGCGCCCATGCCGATCAGCAGGAACAGCAGATAAGTGACAAACGCCAGGAAAATTCCGTTCTGCGCCACCTTATTGGCCCGATCGAATTTTCTTGCTCCCAAATACCGGGAAATCAAGGCGCTCATGCCCACCGCCGTACCGATGGCGAACGCCAGAATCAGCGCCTGAATCGGGAAGCACATGGACACCGCCGTCAGCGCGTCCTCGTTAATCCAGGACACGAACATGCTGTCCACAATGTTGTACGCCGCCTGAACGAACATGGAAATCATCAGCGGAAAAGACATCTTCAGCAGGAGCCCCTTCACCGGAGCATATCCCATTCGATTCTCTGCCTGCAAATTTTCTTCACTCATCATTTCTTTACTCAAACTAAATCTCAACCTCTCTCTTTTTAGATTCTTATCGTATATTTTACCTTTTATTGTAACATACTTTCCCCTTGGTATGGATAAAATAAAATATTATCAGGCGAAGGCGGCCGGAAACGTCCGGACGAGGCGAACTTTTTTTAGCAAAACATTCATGCAAAATCCGCATAGGTAATCCCAAAAACACTCTAATTCTGGGCAGGAAATTGTACTCAAAAAACAAATTTGTGTCCAAAATTGCACGGTTTCACATACAATTTGAAGCTTTTTCTAAGTTCTTTAATTTTTATAACAAAAATTTTTAAAATTTTTTGTTGACAATCACAGAATCTTGTTTTAAACTAATCCCATCAGTCAGAGAGTTGGTTGGATCAAGGTTTTATCTCTGACGGGAATTTGAAACTGAATCTATAAAATAGGAGGTTACATTCATGAAACAATTCACAGCAATGCTGAGCACCATTGACGGTTATGTATGGGGCATCCCCATGCTGGTACTCATTATCGGAACCGGTTTGCTTCTCACCGTGAGAACCGGGGCCCTGCAGTTCTGCAAATTGGGTAAAGCGCTGAAGTACATGGTTCACAACGAAGAAGGCGGCGAAGGAGAGGTCTCCAGTTTCGCAGCACTGACCACCGCACTGGCGGCTACCGTTGGAACCGGAAACATCGTCGGCGTTGCCACCGCGATCTGCACCGGCGGACCGGGCGCATTGTTCTGGATGGAAGTGGCTGCCTGCGTGGGTATGGCAACCAAATATTCCGAAGGCCTCCTGGCTGTAAAATACCGTGTTCTGGACGAAAACGGCAGAGCGTTGGGCGGACCGTTCTACTACATCGAAAGAGGTCTGGGACCGAACTGGAAATGGCTGGCAAAGCTCTTCGCCTTCTTCGGCGCAGCAGCCGGCATCCTGGGAATCGGCACCATCACTCAGGTGAACTCCATCACCTCCGCAGTGGGCCGGGTATTCGATCCGGAAAGCAAGCACATTGCATTCTCCATCGGCGACCATTCCTACACTTGGACTACAACAATCGCGGCAATCGTCGTAACCGCACTGGTGGCACTGGTTGTCATCGGCGGCATCCAGAGAATCTCTTCCGTAGCATCTCTGGTTGTTCCGGCAATGATGGTACTGTACGTATCCGCATCCGTTGCAATTTTGATTTATAACTACGCTGCAATCCCGGCAGCAATCACCACCATCGTTAAGAGCGCATTCGGTATGGATGCGGTTGCCGGCGGTGCACTGGGTGCCATGATTGCCGCAATGCAGAAGGGTGTTGCAAGAGGTATTTTCTCCAACGAATCCGGCCTGGGTTCCGCACCGATCGCGGCAGCGGCAGCACAGACAAAGGAACCGGTTCGTCAGGGTCTGGTATCCATGACCGGTACTTTCCTGGACACCATCGTCATCTGCACCATGACAGGTCTGACCATCGTCATCACCGGCTCGGACAAAGTGGGTCTGGAAGGCGTAGACGTGACCATTCGTGCTTTTGGCCAGGGACTTCCTTGGAGTGAAACCGTGGGCGCTATCCTGCTGATGGTCTGCCTGGCAGTATTCGCATTCACCACCACACTGGGCTGGGACTACTACGGCGAGCGCTGCTTGGAATACTTCACCAATAAAAACATGAAAGCCGTAAAGGCATACCGTTACCTGTACATTCTGGCGGTTCTCATCGGTCCGTTCCTCACACTGGAATTCGTATGGACCTTCGCCGACATCTTCAACGGCCTGATGGCGTTCCCGAACCTGGTTGGACTTCTGGGACTCAGCGGTGTCGTTGCGGCAGAAACCCGCAGCTACTTCAAGCGTCTGAACGCCGGCGAAATCGACGAGGGCGAGAAGTTCCGCAAGAAGCAGAAGAACGCAGCATAACGCATTCATATCATTTCCTATATCATCACACAATTTGATGAAAGAACCCCGGGGCGTCCTCCAAAATGACCCCGGGGATTCTTTCGCGTTTTTTTCTATTCTTCCAATCGCTTCTGCATCATCCGGTGGCTCTCAATGATCAACAACTGCTCTTTAATGTCCAGCCCGCCGTTGTACCCCGTCAGCCGTCCTCGGGATCCGATGACCCGGTGGCAGGGAATCACCAGCGGCAGCCGGTTGTGGTTCGCTGCGATGCCCACCGCCCGCCAGGCTTTGGGGCTGCCGGCGGCTTCAGCGATTTCCCGGTAGGTGCGGGTTTCGCCGTAGGGGATGTCCAGCATGGCACACCACACGTCTTCCTGGAAGCGGGTGCCTTCCATGCGAATGGGAAAGGTGAATTCCTCCCGCTCTTCTTCCAGATATTCCTGGATCTGCCGGCAGGCCTTCTTCAGGACGGGGGCAACTTCGGCGCAATTCAGGTTGCTCCCGTTGTAGACCGGGCCTTCGTCGGCGGGGAGACCGCTTCCCTCGAAACAGACGAAGGGGAAGGGGTCTCGGAGGAACGCAATTTCCCGAATCTCCCGTTGGTTCCCTTTGATCTTCAGTTTTCCGATGATTCCCGTATCATAGATGATTGTTTCCATCCGCCCTTCCCGGTTTTCCTGCATTTCGACCTCCTTTTTTATCAATCCGTTCGTTGGAGCCATTGTATCACAAGAATTGCGCCGGTAAAGGGGCCCGGGACAAAAAGGACTTTTCGCCCGGGAAAAAGTACGAAACCGCCCGAAACGTAAACTTCCGAGCATAAAAAAACCGGTCAATGCATTTGCATTGACCGGTTTTTCTCCTCTTGGAGCTGCTGGCGAGAATCGAACTCGCAACCCCTTCATTACGAGTGAAGTGCTCTACCATTGAGCCACAGCAGCACGTTCGTAACCGAATTGCCCTATGATTATACACGAACGAAGAGGTAATTGCAAGTGTGTATTTTTCTTATTCGATGTCCTTGATGTTGCCGAAAGCCAGACCCACATAGCCTTGGGCGTACGCGGCCGCCACCATCTCGCCCGCGCTGTTCATGTACACCCGGGTGCCGGACGACTTCTCCACGAAGGTGAAGTTCTTCTTTTTCAGCGCCGCGAGGTACTTCTGATAGGTTTTCTTCCCGGCTTTATATTGGACGGAGGTCACCCCGTCGGCCTTCTGGAATTTGCCGCGCTTTCCGTACAGCGCCCCAAAATCCGGGATTTTATATCCTTTGTAGTGCTTCGGCACCGTGACCCTGCACTTCAGGGTAATGCCGTTCCGCACCGCCGTAACGGTGCAGGTTCCGCCCTTTATCGCAGTCACCGTTCCCTTCTTGGACACCGTTGCCACCTTCTTGTTGCCGGATTTCCACCGGATGCGGCCCTTCCCGCCGGTCACCTTCAGCCGGAAACTTCGGGAATTGTAGACGGTGATTTTCTTTTTATTCAGCCGCGGGTTCACTACGGTCACCTTGCAGGTATATTTTTTCCCGCCAAAACGAGCGACCACCTTACAGGTCCCGCTTTTCCTTCCTTTCACCACGCCCTTGCCGTTGACCGTGGCCACTTTCTTGTTGGAGCTGCTCCACTTCACACCTGTCTTCGCCCCCACCAAAACATTGGTGAACCGAGCGTTCTTCCGAATGGTTTTCTTCTTATACTTCAGCCCCTTCGGCTCCACCGTCACCTTGCACACCGCCCGGCTGCCCGACGGAAAAACCGCGCTCACCGTGCACTTCCCGGCGCTCTTGGCCGTGACCAGCCCATTTTTGTCCACCGCCGCAATCCCGGCATTGTCGGACGCCCAGGTCACACTAACCGGCAGCCCTTCCGGCTGAGTATTCACTAAAACCAGTTTCTTTTTCGCCTTGTACTTCAGATTCAACGCGGCCGGGAGCTCCCCGGACTGCGCCTCGGTCGGCGGATTTTCTTCCGGATTTCCTTCCCCCGGCGGAATCCCCGGTCCTTCCGGCGCCTCCGTTGCCCGGCCGTCCCGGCTTCCTTGACTTCTTTGACCTTCAGCAGTTGTTCCAAGCTGCCTGCTGCTACCTTTATCAGTTGCCGACCCCACCTCTGCAGCTGCAAAAGCCGGAATCACAGACACCGTCAAAATTCCTGCGAGGACCATTGCTAGAATCCGTTTCATATTCTGTCCTCCACTTACAACTATTCAGGTTAACACGTCTTAATTGGAGTATATCAGAGCCGCCGCCCACCTGCAAGGGGCGGCGCCAACATGGGCGGCCGCCGGGCGGGATTCGGGGCGGCCTGTTGGCGTGGCCCGGCGGTGGGATAGGGATTTGCCGGCGGGGCGGCGCCAACATGGGCGGCCG
>CAKQHH010000046.1 GCA_934234035.1 uncultured Clostridia bacterium
CGCCGGCGGCGGGTGCGGTTCGCGCTCCATTCCCCGCTAAGCCTTTATCCTCGGTTTCAGGGCGCGAACCCCGGGCCAAAAACCCGGTGATAGCGGCCCGGTCGACCGCCGGCGGCGGGTGCGGTTCGCGCTCCATTCCCCGCTAAGCCTTTATCCTCGGTTTCAGGGCGCGAACCCCGGGCCGAAAAACCCAGTGATAGCGGCCCGGCCAATCGCCGGCGGCAGGTGCGGTTCGCGCTCCATTCCCCGCTAAGCTTTTAATCTCCGTTTCCGGGCGCGAACCCCGGGCCGACTTCAGATGGAAAAGTGCAGCACGGAAGTCTCTCGCCGACCTCCGTGCTGCACTTTTCATTCCTATAATCCCGAAAGGAAAAGAATTGACGACGAAACCTCGGGGCAGAGCGTTTCGTCGTCAATTTCTTCCGCTTCTCCGGAAGCAGTCCGGATTAGAGATTTTTCACTTTTTTTGGCCAGTCAGTGGGAAGTAGCCTTGTTGGCGCCTTGCTCCCGCCAAGGCATTATTTCTTCGTCGGATCACGCCAACATGGCCCGGATTTTCTCGGCTTCCCGGCACCCTTGCTGGCGCCCTGTTCCCGGCAAGGCCTTATTCCTTCGTCGAGCCACGCCAACATGGCCCGGTTTTTCCCGGCTTCCCGGCACCCTTGCTGGCGCCCTGTTCCCGGCAAGGCCTTATTCCTTCGTCGAGCCACGCCAACATGGCCCGGTTTTTCCCGGCTTCCCGGCGCCCTTGTTGGCGCCCTGTTCCCCGCAAGGCCTTTTTCCTTCGTCGAGCCACGCCAACATGGCCCGGATTTTCCCGGCCTGCCGGCGCCCTTGTTGGCGCCTTGTTCTCCGCAAAGAAAAACCTGCATCCGGGCAGCAATCTTGGCTTGGCGATGGGCTTCGAGCCCATCGGCAAGCGGTTGCTGAACGGATGCAGGTTTTCTTATCCCGCCGGGTGATGCAGGTGCTCTTCCAGACTTTCTTCCACTTCGTGCTGAAGTTCCTCGATGCCGTGAGCATCCCGGTGCATTTCCCGGGACTCCTCGGC
The DNA here is from genome assembly GCA_934234035.1 of uncultured Clostridia bacterium. Classification (GTDB taxonomy): domain Bacteria; phylum Bacillota; class Clostridia; order Peptostreptococcales; family Anaerovoracaceae; genus Mogibacterium_A. The sequence goes on from CAKQHH010000046.1 coordinate 1,052, forward strand.
CAGCCGGTGCAGCACCTCTGCCACATGGTGCAGGATTTCCCGGTCGTTCACCTCGTCCCAGTTTCCCGCCGCCTGTTTTCTCAAGTCCCGGAGCATTTGGTACTCATCGAAGGTGCCCAGCGCCACGATGGTTTCCGCAATTTCTTCCGCCGCCTCAATCAGCTTTCCGTTGGCGGCTTCCCCGAAGGTCCACTCGTATTCCGCCACCTTCTCATCGATGTACGGAATCTGGATCCGCTGCTCATCCCCTTCGTGAGCCACAATCGGGTACGGGCGCACCAGCCCGCATTCCGCCAAAGCATCCTCCACGTGACGGCGGCACATGCCCGCCTCCAAGAGTTTTTCGTCATCGTATTTGTACAGGAGGTCGTTTACCACGCCGGGATGCTCCGTCATGAAGAAGCGAACCCCCTTCTTTTCCAGGTTTCGGTAGATTACCGGCAGCCGCTCCGCCGCCGTGATATCGATGCTGCCGATACCCCTTCCGTCCACGATGACCTGCCGGATATCCGGCGTCACCGCCCGCTCAATGTCCTCCTGGAAGGTGCCCACGTTGGCGAAGAACAGGGTTCCGCTGAACCGATAGAGGACAGTGTGCTGAATTCGCCGGGCATTTCGATTTCGATCCAAGGCGTAGAATCCATCCTTGCCCGGAATGCATCCCAGGTAGGCTCTCGGCGGAACCACCGCCCGAACGAACACATCGATAAAAGACAGAATGACGCCAATCACAACTCCGTAGATGGTGCCCAGAAGCAGCACGCCTAAGAACGCCGCCATAAAAATAATAAATTCTGCCCGATTGGTCTTCCGAAGTTTTGCCGCCAGATCGAATTCCAGGATGCCCATCAGGGCGCAGATAACGATGGCACAGAGAATCGGCACCGGAAGGTATCCGATAAAGCCGGTGCAGAACAAGAGAATCAGCACCATGGTTCCCGAAGCTGCCAGGGACATCATCTGGGATTTTCCCCCGAATTGGGCGGCGATTCCCGTTCGGGACACGCTGCCGTTCATCGGGCAGCAGCCGGTAAAAGCCGCCACCAAGTTACCCAGCATGTAGGCCCATAATTCCCGGTCGTTGTTCACCTTATAATTGTTTTTCATGGCAAAGTTATTGGTGGCCAGAAGGGTTTCCGCCACGATTACCAAGGCGATGGTCATGCTGGCCAGCACCATGTGCCGATCCACACTCATCAGGATGCCCCAATCCGGAAGGGAGAAGGACGGAAGCCCCGGCTCCACCGGCGGCAGCATCGTGACGCCGTATTTTTTTAGCGGAAGGAAATAGGACATCAGTGCTCCGGCGAACATCAGGATTACCGGCATCGGAATTTTGGGGCGGCGTTTTCCGCAGAAACGGATGAGAGCGATGGCGCCCATCCCCAGAAGGAAGGACAGCAGGTTGAAGTGCTGCATCGCTTCCCGAAGGATGTGGTGCACCAGCTCGAACAGCTCTCCGGTGGAAGCCGTCCCGCCGAAGAGTTTTGGGGCCTGCATCAGAATGATTTCGCAGCCGATGCCGCTGATGAAACCGCCCATAACCGGAGTGGAGATGAAGTTGGTAAAGCGTCCCGCCCGCAGCAGTGCGAACAACAGGAGCCACAGGGTAACCATCAGGGTGACCACCGGTACAAAGTCCATGGCTTCCTTGGTTCCACCGGCGATTCCGAAGGTGGCGAGCATTCCCCCTACCAGTGCGGCCGGTGCGGCGTCCACGCCGAAAACGAACTGCGGCGAGGAGGAGCATAATCCGAAAAGGAGAATCGGCAGAACCGAGCCGTACAATCCGTAGATGGCCGGCAGTCCGGCAATCTGGGCATAGCCCATGGATATCGGGATGGATACCAGCGCAATAATGATTCCCGCCGGAATATCCTTCCGGAGATCCGTCCGGTTGTAGTTTTTCAGAAACATATCCACCTCCTTTTCGGCTTCTTCCATTAGTTTTTTCAGGGTTCGTGTTATTCGTCAATCATCATTTTGATGATTTCTTCATTGGTCTCCCGCATGCCGTCTCTTCCCAGACGGCCGACGTTGTGAATGGTGGCCTCGATTCCCCGGGTGACGATTCCGTCTCCCGCATAGAATTCCTGTCCGTTCAGATACATGTTGTATCCCAGGATTCCCGCATCCACGGCGGATGCGATTTTGGCCGCGCAGGAAGCCTTGGCACCGTCACAGATGATACCGGACACGATGGCCAGCGCATTGACCACGGTGTGAATCACTTCCTTGTAACCGCCGCCGCAAAGATAAGCGATTCCCGCACCCGCTGCTGCTCCGGCGCTCACCGCACCGCAGTATGCGGAGAGTCGGCCGATTCCGGTCTTCTGGTGGATGGCAATCAGGTTGGACAGCGCCAGCGCCCGGTAGGTCTCCTCTTCCGTCGCCTTCCGTTCCTTGGCATATTCCAGCACCGGAAGGGAGCAGGTCATTCCCTGATTTCCGCTTCCCGCATTGATGACTACCGGAAGTTCACAGCCGTTCATCCGGGCATCGGAACCCGCCGCCGCCATGGCTTTCGCTCGGGTGCGCACGTCTGTTCCGTAGCAAGCCAAAAGCACGCTGCCGATGTTGGCGCCGTAGTCTCCCGCCAGACCTTCCTTGGCAATTGCCGTGTTGTATTCAATCTGCCGGCCGATAACCTCCCGGATATCCTCCACGTCCACGGTAGTGGCAAAATCCCAAATGGACTGCACGTCCAGCAGTGTCCGGTCCGTCAAGCCCTCTTCCGAGTCCGCCTCCACCGGTACGTAGTGGAGAATTTCGCCATTTTTTTCGATGCGCACGATATTGGTGTGGTAGTTGGCAATTCGAACCTTGGCGGAATCTCCTCCCGCAAAAACATCCACGATGATGTCGAACACGCATCCGTTATCCACATGCTCCACCGTAAATTCCGTCTGTCCAAGGTATGCCGCAATCTCCGCCGCCTGCTCTTCCGACACGTCGGCAATCACTTCCAGTTCCCGGGAGGCGTCGCCTGCCACGATGCCGGCGGAAGCCGCTGCCGGGATGCCCTTCAGATGATTGGTGTGAGGCACGATCACGCTCTTCACGTTCTTAATAATGCTGCCGCTGGCACCGATGCGCACCCGCTCCGGCATTTTGCCCAGCACCTCTCGGGCTTTGGCCGCCGCATAAGCCAGCGCAATCGGTTCCGTACATCCCATAGCCGGAACCAGCTCCTCCTTCAGAATCTGCACATAGGCCTGATACTTAATGTCTTCTCTGTTCATTGTAATTCACCATTAATCCAATCTTTACCTTACAGTCTTAACCTTCTATTCGTTCACGATTGGGAACTTCAGCTGCATCATGGAGAAAGTTCCCTTGCACAGCAGCGTGTCCTCGTCGTCGAACACTTCCAAATCGAATACCATAATCCGCTTTCCGTGCTTGACTTCCTTTGCCACCGCCCGCAGCTTGCTGCAGTGCAGCGCCGGCCGCAGGTAATAAAAAGAAGTGTCCACGGTTGTCGTCTTATACTGATAAGACGCGGCCGCCGCTCCGCAGGTGGTATCGCACAGGGTGAACAGCATGCCGCCGTGCACCGAGGATGCGCCGTTGGTCATATAGTCCTGCACCGGCACCTCTGCGGTGGCATATCCTTCCCGAATCTCCGTAATTACCACACCCAGCTTGTTGGGAAACGGATTCTTGTGGTTTAAGTAATCCCTTATTTCTTCGTATGTCATTTTCGGTCTCCTTTATCCGTGTCGTTTTTCTTTTTTTATTAGAAGAGCAGATTCAAACACCCCAAAATCAATCCGATCAGCGCGCCCAGATTGACAATCAGGTTCAGTTCGCGTTTCATCACGGAAAGTACCAACTCTTCCAGCTGTTCGTTGGACATGTCGTTGACCTTCTCTTCAATCATTCCCGATACGTTGATGCGGTCGATCAGCGCCGGAACCGCGGACTTTACCGCACCGCGATAGGCCTTCCGCAGAATCCGCTCCACGCGCTCGTCGGAATATCCCGCTTCAAAGGCAATTTCCGACAGGGAGTCGCTGCTCCAGGTGTCCATCTGGCTGCGAACCATCCGGGTCAGAAATTCGGATCCTTTGGCATCAATTTCGTTCCGGATTCCGGCCTCCACCATCTGTTTTGCCGATTCCACGAAACTGTCGGTGATGAACATGCCCAGCATGCCGCCCCGGAACTGATCCACCAGCTTGTCGATGGCAGTGTCGGAAACCACCCGAATGGTGTCTCCGCTGCGAAGGTTCTGCAAAAGCTGCTGAGAAATAATCTCACTCAGCCGGTCCAGCCCTTTCTCATATTTCTCTTCGGAGCCCAGAACGCTGATGCCCAAATCCTCAATGGGACGGTCCATTCCCCGCACCAGCTGAGCCACCGCGTTGTCCTCCGCTTCCTTGGAAAGAAACTGAGCGGAAATGGTCTCTTCCCCGAAGAAAGTGGTTTCCACCACTTCACCGATGGCTTTTGCCAGCCGCGGCTTGTTTTTCGGGATAGCCCCCGGGGTGAATGGCAGCGTGCGCCCCAGCACCTTGATTTCGTTTCTCGGCCGGAAAAGCATTTTCACGGCGATGTAGTTCGTGCAGTATCCGATTATCGCGCCGATCAGCGGCGGTATAATGTAATGCCACATATTTATAAATCTCCTGTTCTTTAACAAAAATACACCTAAGTATAATACTCCATGAGTTGCCGAATTTCAATTGGTAATCTGCACAGCGCCTCGTCACAGGTTCAGCAGCACAATTGCCCCCATGGATAAAATCATTCCGATATAATCCCGGCGGGTCAGTTTCTCGTGCAGCACCGTCCAATTGATGCAGTTGATGAACAGCGCCACGCCCAGCCCGAACACGATGTAAGAAATAAATGCCGGAATGTCGTAAATCGCCCGAATCAGGAATTTGGTGGACAGGTAGTTGGAGATTCCCAGGAGCATTCCGCACACCAGGTCCACCCGATTCATGTGCTCGTGGCTGAAGAAGTACGCCAGGATACACAGAACCAACGCCATCGCAAAGGTGATAGAAATGAAGAAGTCTTCCAGTTCATGAGGACAGAAGGCTTCGAACACCTTGGACATGGTATCCGCCATTCCGCTGCACACCAGCATGGGAATCAGCAGCCACCGGTAGGAAGTGCCCTCTGCGGACGATGCGCCAATCGCCCGGCTTCTCTTGCCGACAGCAAATCCGCCGGTTGGAATGGAAACCACCGTCAGAGATGCCACCGCCAGAATCACGCCGCCCCACTGGGTGCTTCCCGGATACTCCCGAAAAAGCACGATGGACAGCAGCACCGGAATCAGAAGGCCCATATGGCTCATGGAGGCGGACACCGTCGCTCCGTTTTTCCGAATGCTCAGCTGCAGAAAAAGAAAGGCCGACACGTAAAAGAATCCGTTCACCATTCCCAGGAGCGGCGTCGTTCCCATCCGGTGAAAATCCAGATGGGCAATTTCTTTCACCACAAGTGCCCCTCCGAAAACTACCGCCATCACATAATTCATTAATAACAGAGATACCCGGTTCTCGCTGCGCTTCTCGTGGAATTTCATAATCAGCGAATTTCCGCTGCTGCAGATTATCGCCAGAATCAGATTTATCATGGATATCCTCCAGTTCGTCCTTATAAAAAAGGTGGTGCCGCGCACCACCTTTTTTACCTCTTCACTTGCTATGGAGCGGGTGAAGGGAATCGAACCCTCGACGCGAGCTTGGGAAGCTCGAGTTTTGCCATTAAACTACACCCGCAAAACTTACTCATGTATTATACTCCAATTAAGAACAGCCGTCAAACCCTTTGGTTTGACGGCTGCATCGGTCTAATTAAGACATCTACGCCTTTCATGCAAAGTCTCATATGCCTAGAATTTTGAAGGCGATTCACGCTTTTTGTCAGCAAACGGCGATTTAGCGTGAATGAAATACGCCGCTTTTGCGGAATTCTAATTTTGTAGCGTCACTTACCGCCATCCGTTCACGCTGAAAAAGCATTCCCTTTCAAAAAGCGTGAACTTTTTTTCATTCGTTTTTTTGCGTACAAGCAATCATACAACGAAACTGGAACTAGTCGGAAATCCATTCACGCTAATCAGGGAAAATTGTCAAATCGTGAATTGAAAAAGTAAGTTCTGCTTTTGTTCCGGCGGAACTGGATTTTAAATTTGCAAATTCAGACAGGAAGTT
>CAKQHH010000047.1 GCA_934234035.1 uncultured Clostridia bacterium
ATTTTCCTTTTTTCCCGCTGCAGCGCCGGCGCGGTTTGCGCTCGGTTCCCCGCAAACCCTTTGTTCTCCGTTTTGATGCGCAAACCCATAGCCGGGATTTTCCTTTTTCCCGCTGCAGCGCCGGCGCGGTTTGCGCTTCACTCCCCGCAAACCCTTTATTCTCCGTTTTGATGCGCAAACCCGGAGCCAGGTGCCGGACGCTGCACTCCATAAAAAAACTCCTGCAGAAATCTGCAGGAGTTTTTTGCATCTCATTCGATGATGTAATCTTATTTGTAAGATTCGATCATTGCCTTGAATGCCGGCAGGGATCTCTTGATCATGTCGTTGGATACGCAGTAGGACAGTCTGAAGTATCCCGGGCACTCGAATCCGTCTCCAGGAACAACCAGCAGGTTGTGCTCCAGCTTTGCCTTCTCGGAGAATGCAACTGCATCGCCGTTTGGAGCCTTTACGAACATGTAGAATGCGCCGTCCGGTTTTGCCATTTCATATCCCATCTCGGAGAGGGAGTTGAACAGCAGCTGTCTGTTCTCATCATATGCTTCCAGGTTCGGCATCTCGCCAACGCAGCGTCCGATAACCTTCTGGATCAGGGTTGGAGGGCAAACGGAACCGATTTCACGAGCGGCACCTACGACGGAGTTGAATACCTCGTCCCACATCTCGCACTTCTCGCCAACGAAAACGTATCCGATACGCTCGCCCGGCAGGGACAGAGACTTGGACCAAGAGTAGCATACGATGGTATTGTCATAGATTGTTGGGATGAACGGAACCTTTACATCTCCGTATACCAGTTCACGGTACGGTTCGTCTGCGATGATGTAAATCGGGTGTCCGAATTCCTTACCCTTCTCGGTCAGCAGAGCTGCCATCTTTGTCAGGGTCTCTTCAGTATATACAACGCCGGATGGGTTATTCGGGGAGTTCACGATAACCGCCTTGGTGTTCTTTGTGATCATCTTCTCCAGCTCTGCAAAGTTAATCTGGAAGTGCTCGGTGTCTGCCGGAACAACCTTCAGCTGTGCGCCGTCGCAAGTGAAGAATACGTGATATTCCGGGAAGAACGGAGCAATTGCGATGAACTCATCGTCTGTGGAAGTGGTCAGAGCCTTTGCTACGGAAACCAGTGCCGGAGCGCATCCACAAGTCATGAACAGCTCAGAAGCCTTTGCGTTTACATCGAATCTCTCGTTCAGGTTGTCTGCGATTGCCTGTCTTACATCTTCGTGACCTGCAGCAACGGAGTATCCGTGCAGCTTGATGGAGTCATAGTTCTTTGCCAGGTCAGCGATGGTCTCGTTAACCTTTGCCGGAGCAGGAATGCTCGGGTTGCCCAGAGAGTAGTCGAATACATTCTCCGGTCCTACGATCTTTGCCTGCTCCAGACCATAAGCGAAGAGCGCTCTGATTCCGGAAGGTGCTGTTCCCAGTCCATAATACTTTTGATTAACCATTTTGATCTTCTCCTTTCAACAAGAAAAAACTTAGTCCCATGTTGTAATCCGATTATAACATATAGTTTCACTATTAACAAATGTTTCACATTCAAAAAACTTCAGTGTGTTATAATATAAATGCTCTGTTTTCTTGCAGAGTGAAAGGATATCTATCTATGACAGCAAAGAAAAAAAATACACAAAAGCACATGAAGCGGAAGTCTCCCCGGAAGAAAACCGGCCGCCGAACTTCCCGCAAAAATAATCGGAAATTTCAAAAGTGGCAGCTCGCCCTTATCGCCATCGGGGTCCTTCTAATCGCCGGGGTGACCGGGCTGCACCTCTACTCCCACCCGACCCAGATCGGTTCGGGGAAATACACCCACGCGGCAAAATTTGACAACGCCCTGGTCATCGACGGCATCGACGTGTCCTACGCCCAGGGCGACGGCGCATCCCATAATTGGAATCAGGTAAAAAGAAGCGGCGTGGATTTCGTCTTTATCCGTGCAGGCTACCGGGATTCCTCCAAAGGAAAGCTCCATGCCGATTCGGAATTCAAAGAAAACATTCAGGGCGCCCGGAAAGCCGGACTCATGGTGGGCATTTATTTTTACTCGCAGGCTACCTCAAAGAAGGAAGCCCGGGAAGAGGCCCGAAAACTGGTAAACGCGGCGGACGGGTACCAAATCGATTTGCCGCTGGTGATGGACTACGAGCTGTACCCGAAGGGGCGGCTGGAGAAATTTATGAACGGCAAGAAATATAAGACGGCGAAGGGCACCGAGATTGCGGAAGCGTTCTGCGAGGTCGTGCGGGAGGCCGGATACGAGCCCGCCGTGTACTCCAACTACAACCTGCTAATGCACAAAGTAAACCCGAAGAAGGTCGCCGGTTTTGCCCGGGTATGGCTGGCCCACTACAATTCCTCCACGGATTACCCGCAGGATTATACATTCTGGCAGGCGTCCTTCGAGGAAACGGTGAACGGAATTTCCGGCACCGTGGACCGGAACTTCTGGTATTTTGGGCCGAAGGGGGAAGCCACGCAGGGCCGGCGAGCGGCCGGTGCGCGCTCCGTTCGGGACTGCACGGTACAGCTGGAAAAACACAGCTTCTATTACATCGGAAAGCCGATTCAGCCGAAGCTGATCGTGAAGGACGGGAACACCACCCTTCGGGAAGGAACGGATTATCAGGTAGGTTACGTGAAGAACGCGTCGGCGGGAACCGGCTATGCCATCGTGACGGGAATCGGCAAATACAAAGACCGCATTTCCACCGGTTTCCGAATTAAGACGCTTCTGTAAAACGGAAAGGAGAATGAATGAAACTGATTTCATGGAATGTGAACGGCTTTCGGGCCTGCCTGAACAAAGGCTTCGCGGAGTTCTTCCAGGAGGCGGACGGGGATTTCGTCTGCCTGCAGGAAACGAAGATGCAGCCGGGTCAGGCGGATTTTCACCCGGAAGACTATTACGAATACTACAACAGCGCGGAAAAGAAGGGCTACTCCGGCACCGCTATTTTTGCCCGTAAAACCCTGGGGGAACCTCTCTCCGTACACTACGGCATGCAAGGGAAACACGACGACGAGGGGCGCCTCATCACCCTGGAATACCCGGACTTCTACCTGGTGTGCTGCTACGTGCCCAACGCTCAGGGCGAGCTGAAGCGCATCGACTACCGCATGGAATTCGAAGACGACCTTCGGAATTACCTTTTGGAACTGAACCGGACCCATCCGGTCATCTACTGCGGGGATCTGAACGTGGCCCACGAGGAGATTGACCTGAAGAATCCGAAATCCAACCGGGGCAACGCAGGTTTCTCGGATCAGGAACGGGGTAAAATGACGGAGCTTCTGAATGCCGGGTTTACCGACACCTTCCGGTATTTCTATCCCGACCGTACCGGGATTTACTCCTGGTGGTCCTACCGGTTCAACGCCCGGAAGAACAACGCCGGATGGCGGATTGATTATTTTATCGTCTCCGATTCCCTGCAGGACCGGATTCGGGACTCGAAGATTTTGACGGATATCACCGGCAGCGATCACTGCCCGGTGGAATTGGATATTGAATTCTAGAAAAGAAAGGAACACGGAAGATGAAAAAGAAATTATTGATCATGCTGCTCCTGGCGGCGCTGACCCTGTCTGTGACCGCCTGCGGAAGCTCCAAAGAAGAAGAGGATCCCGGTGCCCAGAAGCAAGCGGTGACCGATTTGGATAACGATATGCTGGAGTCCTATCTGAACCAGTACAATATGGATGCGGAGAACCCGATTCAGTCCGATGACCTGACACAGGAGGACGGTTCCGCCAGCTGCAAGGTGACGGACCTCACCGTCACTTTCACCACTGAGGACGATGACCTGCAGGTGGCGGTTCAGGCGAAGGATCTGGAAGATGAAAACCTGGATGTGGTGGTTCGGGATTTGATTATCGCCATGGATCCGGAGCTCACCTATGAAGAGGTGAAGGACATGTTCTCCTCTTTCCGGGAGGACGGCCGCACATCCTACGATATGGGCGAGGTGGAATGCAAGCTAAAGAAGAATTCCGACGGATATCGGTTCGTGATTGAGAACGACTAAGTAAAAAAAGGATTGCTCCGACGCATTGGAGCAATCCTTTTTGAATGCAATCATTTAAGTTCTAGTTCTTTTTTCTGCACCGAACGATGCCCACCAGGCCGGCGATTGCCAGAAGGGCTACCCCGCCGTACAGCACCGGATTAAAATCGTCTCCGGTTTCAACGGTGGTTTTAGCGGTTTTCTTTGCAGCTGTGGTTTTCTTCGATTCCTTGCTGCCCTTGTTTTCGGTGTCGGTCGGATTCGATGGGTTTTCCGGATTGTTTTTATCCGTGGAAGTTCCCGGATTTGATGAATCCGATGGATTCTCCGTAGTACCCGGATTGCTCGAATCGCCCGAATCGCCCGGATTGGTCGGACCGGCCGGATCCGTCGTGTCCGTCGGAGGCACCTTTTCCTCATCTTTTACCGAATAGGACAGGGTTGCCTGCAGCGATGCGGTTTCCACCATTGCACCGATCATTCGCTGGAACTTCTTTCCGTTCACCGTCACTTCCTGCGCCGGACGATACTGCTTCATCTCCTGTAGCCACTGAACCTTTGCGGATGCGGTGATCGAAGCATTTTCGGAAGGCTTCTCATCGGAAACCAGGCGGAATTCCTCGCCGTTCTGAATTGTTGTCTCCGTGTTTTTGTCATTCTTCTCCAGGACAATTCCCGTCGGAATCTGAAGGGAATATTCCCCGTCATAAGCATCCGGTTCGGACAGCTTAATCCAGCCGGTTTCCCACTTTCCGGATGTTTCGTCTTTGCGGAATGTGGTGTCTCCTTCGAAGGATACGTTGGAGGACTTTGGTTCCGTCTTCAATACCTTATCGGTCTTCGCGTATTCGTACAGCACATTTCCCAGTGCATTTGCGGCGGAAGCCGTCAAGTTATTTCCTTCAATGCCGTAGTCGTTCAGCGTCAGCCATACTGCGTGCTGCGTGCCTTCCACCGCCTGCTCTTCCGTCACGAAATGCGCTTCGCCGTTCACTGCGGAGTAGTACTCCGGCGCCGTGAGTCCGTAATCCGAACAAGACACCACGGAATTTGCGGCCTTGAAGAACGTCTTCTCCCGGATGGCCTTTCCGGTTTCCTGTTCGGACTCCGTTCCGCTGCTGACCATTTTGATTACTTCCTGGTTAAACTTCACCAGCGCTTTGTAATTCGCTCCGCTCTTATCTTTCAGTGAGGCCAGTGTGAAAGTGTGCCTCTTCAGTTCCGGGAATGCCTTCAATACATCCGCAGAAGGCACCAGCATCGCATCGAACTGCGCGTCCGTCGGAACGTAGTCCTTAGAATCGGCCACGATTTCGTACATGGATTCTCCGTTATACGGATATCCGGCGTAGAGGACGCTTTCCAGGCGGTCCATGCACTCCTTGTATTTCTCCTCACTGTCAAAATCCGATGCTTTCAAATAACCGTTCAGATATTTCGGTACCGAAACATCCCCTAGGCTGTCGGTATCGTGCGGCCAAAGCATCTGGTTGTTCATGCAGTACACTACCATCTTTCGATTGGCATCTGCCGGATCCGCTACGGAATGAATTCCATTCTCGAAAGAAATGGTCACCGCATTCTCGGAGTCCGATCCGCTTTCCGCGCCAAAAACAGCCGTGCTATTCCCCAATACAACGGCCGGTGCTGCCAATCCAACCGTCAAGATGAACGACAACAGACTTTTCAAATTCTTCTTATTCATTTTTCCCCTTTAAAAACACATTGTTCTTCAATACGTTAAGATAAACTGTCAGTTTATTGTACAGTAAAAGAAAATCCGCCGCAAGTTTTTGCAGCGGATTTTTTCTCGAAAAAACAATTTTCTTATTTATCCTTCTTTTCCGAGGAGCCCTCGCCGGAAGCGTATGCACCGACAATCTTCCAGGAATCGTCATCTTGTTTTTTCAGCTTCAGCTGGATTTCCTGCTTCAGCTCGCCGGTTTCATCCACCTTCTTGGAGAACGCATCCAGCATGTCCGGAATCACATCGGAATATACCTTCTTCATCAATGCCTTCTGGCCCTTGGATACATAGAGATTCGTCAGCTCATCCATGTGCTTCTCCATGTACTTGTTGGCAATCTTGTTCACCTCGCTGTCCACATTGATGTCGTCCAGCTTGTACGGATTGTATCCGTGAGTGGTCTTCACCTGAACCGTCGCCTCGTCATCCTTTAACTCCACCTCTCCGATTTCGTACTTCGTGATGAAGTTATCCTGCATCTTCTCGGTGAAATCATCAATGCTCTTGGTGGCTTTATCTCCCAGGTCCTTCTTGGACAGGCCGCTGGATGTGTAGAACACCTTGGACAGGTTCTCCAGATCCGAGAGTCCCAGTTCCTTCTCCACATCTTCCGTGCAGTGCTTTCCCGCATCGGAGAACGCTCCGCTCTCCAGGCTCTGCATAAATCCGTCGGCCGCCTCTTTGACCTTCGATTCTTCCTTATTTCCGCAGCCGGCAAATACCAGCACTGTCAGAAGCAGGGAAAGGACCAGTGCCAATTTCTTCTTCATACTCATATATATCCTCCTTCCATAACCGCAGATACCGTGTTTTCAAAAATTATATTATACTTCCCGGCTTTCCGCAATACTCCAAAGAGCACCCCTTTTGAAGATTCTCTTACATCAGGGCTTTTAACAAAAGAACAAATCTACACCGGCAAAGCCCGTTCCTGTTGGCGTGACCAAACGGAAGGCAAAGGCTTTGCCGGGAGGTCGACGCCAACATCGGCGCCCGCTAATCCGAAAAATTCTGTTCTTGTTGGCGTGACCAGACAGAAGGAAAGGGCTTTGCCGGGAGGTCGACGCCAACATGGACGCCGAAAGCCCGGGGAAATCCTGAGCTTGTTGGCGTGACCAGACGGAAGCCAAGGGCTTTGCCGGGAGGTCGACGCCAACATGGACGCCGAAAGCCCGGGGAAATCCTGAGCTTGTTGGCGTGACCAGACGGAAGCCAAAGGCTTTGCCGGGAGGTCGACGCCAACATGGACACCGGAAGCCCGGGGAAATCCTGAGCTTGTTGGCGTGACCGG
>CAKQHH010000048.1 GCA_934234035.1 uncultured Clostridia bacterium
AAGGTTGCGAACAGTAGATTAGGATGGTACAAAAGAAGCGGAATGTATGTAGTGAATTTTGCAATCAGTCCAGAGATGCTTGGACGTAAAACAAAGAGCCGACCAGGATTGGTCGACCCATTGCAGTATTACCTGAGTAATATTTGATTCTATATTGATGTAGCGCCGTATACGAGAACCGTACGTACGGTGCAATGGGAGGGTGAGAAAAATATCTCACTCTACCCTATTATGAGATGGATTATCTTAATCTCTGGAAATCAGCAGCTGTGCAATCTGAACCGCGTTGGTTGCGGCACCTTTACGCACCTGGTCGCCGCAGCACCACAGGTTGATGCCGTTCTCGCACACCAGATCCCGACGGATGCGGCCCACGTATACCAGGTCCTGATCGCTGGTTTCAATCGGCATCGGATAGATGTTTTTCTCTGTATCATCTTCCAGCTTGCAGCCTGCCGCCTGGGAAATAGCCTTCCGAACATCCTCCAGGTCCAGACGGTCCTTTGTAATGACGTTTGCGGAAATGGAGTGGGAACGCTCTACCGGTACCCGAACGCAGGTGCAGGAAACCTTCAGCTCCGGCAGGTGGAGAATTTTCCGGCCCTCGTTCTGAAGCTTCATCTCTTCCGATGTGTAGCCGTTCTCGCCGAATCCGCCAATCTGCGGAAGCAGGTTATACGCAATCTGGTACGGGAAAGTGCTGCATTCGATGTCCTTGCCCTCCAGAATATTGCGGCTCTGCTCATACATTTCCTTCGGGCCCTTGATGCCGGCACCGCTTACGGCCTGATAGGTGGAAGCGTAGAGTGCCTCAATCGGGGACAGGCGGTTGATGGCATTGATTGCTACCAGCGTGATGATGGTGGAACAGTTCGGATTGGCGATGACGCCCTTATGGGTGAACGCATCCTCTGGGTTGATTTCCGGAACCACCAGCGGAACCTCCGGATCCATACGGAAAGCGCTGGAATTGTCGATGTAAGCTGCGCCGGATGCTTTGATGGCATTCACAAATTTCTTTGAAATATCATTTTCGGCGGCACCCAGCACGATGTCCATTCCCTCAAAAGCAGAATCATTCGCTTCCTGAATGGTGACGCTGCCGTATTTTTCGGTTTCAACTACCTTTCCGGCACTGCGGCTGCTGGCCAGAAGGCGCAGCTCCTGAATCGGGAAATCCCTTTCCTGCAGAACCTTTAGCATTTCCATACCTACGGCGCCGGTAGCACCCAGAATCGCAACATTGTATTTTTTCATTTAAACCTCTCCTTTATTTCGCAAAGCTTTCGTACAGAACCTGAATGGTCTTCTCAAAATCCTTCGTGAATACGCCTACCATAATGTTAATCTCATCGGAACTCTGCTCGATGGTGCGGATGTTGATCCGGTTTGCACCCAGGGCACCGAAGATTTTTCCGGAAATACCGGTGCGGTACGCCATTTGACGTCCGACAATGGCAATCAAGCTGATATCATCTTGTACGTTGATGTCCGTAATCTGGCAGTTTCGCTTGATGTCGGAAATCAAATCGTATTTCACCGGTGCCAGCTTGTCTGTTGGAACCACCAGGGAAAAGCTGTCGATACCGCTTGGAATCTGTGCAATCGGAATCCGGTACTGCTCCAGAACTTCCAGCACGCGGCGGATGGCACCCACCGCGTCGCTCATATTGGCCTTGTGCAGGCTGATGATGGAGAAGTCCTTCTTGCCGGTGATTCCGGTGATAAAACGGGACGTTTCTTCCGCATTATCCGCTTCAAAGGATTCCCGAATGATGGTTCCTTCCGCTTCCGGGTCATTGGTGTTCCGGATATTAACCGGGATATCCTTCCGGCGAACCGGCACCACCGTATCCTCGTGAAGTACCGCCGCGCCCATGTAGGACAGCTCCCGAAGTTCGGCATAGGTAACCCGGGAAATGGTTTTCGGATTGGAAACAATTCGTGGATCCACCATGAGGATTCCCGTTACGTCCGTCCAGTTCTCATAGATGTCCGCATCCAGAGAGGCGGCGGCAAAAGCGCCGGTGACGTCGGAACCGCCTCGGGAAAAAGTATGAATCTGACCGTTCGGAAGGGAACCGTAGAAGCCGGGAACCACGATTCGGTTATATACATTGTATATTTCTCGGAGCTGCTGCTCGGTTCTTTCGTAATCCACTTTTCCATCGTATCCGAAAGCCACCCAGTCGGCAGAGTCTACGAAATGGTACCCCAGATATTCCGCCATCAGCTTTGCATTCAGATATTCTCCTCGGGAAACCAAATAGTCCACGGACATATTTTTCGTCATCTTGCTGCGGATTTCCGCAAGCTCGGAATCCACGTCCAACGTCAGTCCCAGCTGGTCTCGGATTTCCCGATACCGGGCGGAAATCATCTCGAAGATGGGATCCGGTGACACGTCGTATTTGAGATGGGCTTTGCAGAGATACAGCAAATCCGTGATTTTATTATCGTCGGAGGTTCTTCTTCCCGGTGCGGAGACCACGACCACCTTGCGGGCGTCGTCGGATTCCACGATGTGCTTCACCTTTGCGAACTGCGCGGAATCGCTGAGGGAGGATCCTCCGAATTTAGCAACTTTCAGCATAATTTACTCCTTATAGCCGGCGACAAAAGCATTTTCGTATTGGGATGCCAGTGCATGGGCGTCCGAAACGGTCATCGGCTTCGTTGTAATATAGCGATACGAATTCCGAACCTGTTCCGAAGCAATCCGGTCTTCCGGGAAGGAATCGTCGGCCGCAATTCGGAAATAGTACGGATGATTGGTCTTGGTGTTGTCCACCCGAGTTGGCGCCGAAGCTTCTGAAGCGGACGGGCTGAAGAAAATACCGTCTTTAATGTCGATGATATCGTGCACCAGCGAGGTACCCGTCGGCATCTTTCCCGCCCCCTGACCGTAGAAGCTGAGGGGCCCCACGTTCTTTCCGGTAAGGCTGACCATGTTGTAATTGGTTCCCACGCCGGATTCCAGCGCATTGGAAGTGAGCAGCGTCGGCTCTACGTATGCGCTGACGGTATCATCCTGACGGGAAGCATTCATCAGAAGGCGGCAGGTGAGGCCGTTTTCGTTAAAGAATGCGATGTCCTCCGCCAGAATATGGTGAATGCCCAGAACCGGTACCGAATCTTCCGGGATGACCGTGCTAAAAGCAAGATTGGCGGAAATCACACATTTCCGCTGGGTATCCCAGCCTTCGATATCTGCGCTCGGATCGCTCTCCGCGTAGCCCAGCTCCTGTGCATCCCGAAGAACTTCTGCAAAATCCGATCCTTCGGTGTGCATGAGATCCAGAATGTAGTTGCAGGTGCCGTTTACAATGCCGTGCACTTCTTCAATGGTGTCGCAGCGTCCCGCCCGCTGCAGATTGTACAGCCACGGAATGCCGCCACCGGCAGAGGGGGTGAATCGGAATTGAACGCCGTTCTCTTTGGCACAGCGTGCCAGTTCTTCGAAGTGAGCGCTGACCAGTGCCTTGTTGGCGGTCACCACGTGCTTTCCGTGATTCATGGCTCCCAGCACGTATTCCAATGCCGGATGGATGCCGCCGATACATTCTGCCACCAGATCGATATTCGGATTCTTCAGAATATCATCGATATCTTCTGTCTGCAGGTCCGCATATTCCGGCTTCGGCCGGCGAACCAGGATGCGGGTTACTTCCAGGTCGATGGCAGACTGAACCGCTTCGCAGGCACCGCTTCCCACGGTTCCCAAACCTAAAATTGCAATATTCATATGCATCTCCATTTCGTTTGTTATTCTGAGAAAAAGGTCGTTTTTATGTAAAATGTCATAAAATTAACCAAACATACTTGTTTTCATACCATAAATAATGTATCATAATTGCATAATTATTACAATAAAAAGGATGAGATAATGATAAAATATTTAAGCACAAGAGACAACATGCGTACGATTACATCTTCTCAGGCCATCATCAACGGATTGGCAGAGGATGGAGGACTGTATGTTCCGGAAAATCTGGAAGATTTGAAGCTGGACTATCACGAAGTGATCCGGCAGGATTATCCGGGAATGGCCCGAATGGTTTTCGGAAAATTCTTCTCGGATTTCGACGAGAAAACAATTGAGAAGGTTGTTTCCCGAAGCTACACCGGAAAGTTTTCTACGGAAGAAATTACCCCACTGGCAAAGGTAGAAGATGCATTTGTACTGGAGTTGTATCACGGTCCGACCTGCGCCTTCAAGGATGTGGCGCTTTCCGCACTTCCGAACCTGATGGTGGAATCCATGAGAATGAACGATTTTCAGGATGAAATTCTGATTCTTACCGCTACCAGCGGAGATACCGGCAGTGCGGCTCTCCACGGATTCTCGGACGTGCCGGGCACAAAGATTATTGTTTTTTACCCGGAAGGCGGCGTGTCGGAAACCCAGCGTCTTCAGATGGTGACGCAGGACGGCAAGAATACCTGTGCCGTGGCGGTTCGCGGGAACTTCGACGATGCCCAGAGCGGAGTGAAAAAGCTGTTCCGTGAGATTCCGAAGCCGTGCGACGGAGTGTCCCTGTCCAGCGCCAACTCCATTAATATCGGCCGGCTGGTGCCGCAGGTGGTATACTATTTCTCCGCATATCGTCAGCTTCTGGACATGGGCGAGATTCAGGACGGAGACAAGGTGAACTTCGTGGTTCCGACCGGAAACTTCGGGGATATTATGGCGGGATATTTTGCCCGGGAGATGGGTCTTCCGGTGGGCCGGCTGGTGTGTGCGTCAAACTGCAACGACGTGCTGCGGGAGTTCCTGGAAACCGGTCACTATAACCGAAAGAGAGACTTCCACAAGACCACATCCCCGTCCATGGATATTCTGGTTTCCAGCAACCTGGAGCGTCTGCTCTATTTCGTATGCGGCGTGGAGCGGACGAAGATCTATATGGACCTTCTGGCAAAGCAGGGCGAATACACGATTACGGAAGACGAGTTGAAGAAAATCAATGAGGTATTCCGCGGGGTGGCCTGCGATGACGCACGGGGCGCAAAGGCCATCGGCGATGTGTTCCGGGCGGAGCATTATCTGATGGATACCCATACGGCCATCGCTTGGGCAGCCTATGAGGAATGCCGAGACAATGGTGAGGAATGGACGAAGGATAAGACCGTGGTTCTCTCCACCGCATCTCCGTACAAGTTCACCCGTGCGGTTCTGGCGGCACTGGGTGAAGAAGAATGCCCGACAGATGAAGAGTGCATGCAGAAGCTGAATCAGGTGACACAGGTGGAGGCACCGGTGCCGCTGCAGGGGATTTTTGAGCGGCCGATTTGCCACACCGATGTGATTGATGTGCCGGATATGAAGAGCTATGTCGTGGAGCATGCCGAAAAGTAAAAATATCTATGCGATAAAACTGTGGTTGTATAGAAAAAATCTATAGAAAAACAGGACCGGATTAAACTACCGTTTCGGTCCTGTTTTTATGTTCCTTGAAATCCGCTAAGAAATTGGGTAGAATGGAGTCACTGGAGTTATAGATAGAAAGAATAGGGATGATATGGATTTTAAACAGATTGAAGCTTTTGTAAACGTGGTTCGGTATAAGAGTTTCAGCCGAGCTGCAGATGCTACTTTCTTTACGCAGCCAACGATCAGCACCCACATCAGCATCTTGGAGAAGGAGCTGGGGACGAAACTTCTGGATCGGAAGGGACGAATTGTGGAAATGACCCCCCAGGGGCGTCAGTTCTACAAGTATGCGGTAGAGATGGTGAACACCCGGGCACAGGCGATTGATGCGTTGGACAAGGACAGCGATAAGGTGGAGGGGGTTCTGGAACTTCAGACTTCATCCATTCCGGGAATTACCTTTCTTCCGGAGATGCTGGCGGGATTTCGCAAAGAACACACGAAGACCATGTTCTATGTGGATCAGTCCGACAGTGCGACCGTAGCGGACAACATCTGCGAGCGCCGCGGCGAACTTGGTTTTGTGGGGGAGAAAGGGAACAACCCGAACCTGGAGTACAACAAACTGTTCTCCGACCGCTCGGTACTGGTGGTGCCCAACGGCATGTTCACGGATTCAGAGGAAGTGGACATTGAAGAAATCGTAGGGCTGCCGTTTATTTGGAGGGAAAACGGCTCCGCAACGCAGAAGTCCTTCGAGGATGCAGTGATTCGAAAGGGATACGATCGAACCAGCTTTGAAGTGGTGGCCATGTTCAACGATTTGGATGCGATTATTCGTTCCGTGGAGTCGGGGCTGGGAGTGTCCATCCTGTCGGAACAGACCGTGGCAAAGCTGAGCTCCCCGGGCATCCGTGCGGTGAATATCAACGGTTTCAATGTGAACCGGGATTTCTACATGATTAACATGAAGAGCGTGGCGCTGTCACCGGTGGCGGAATCCTTTAAACAGTATGTTCTGGAGAGACGACCGGCCGGCAGTCGGAAGAGCAAGAAGAAATAATGTGGATTTTTCTCATTAAAATGTTTTCCATATAAAAAAGGTGTGGCAGATGCCCAATGTCATTAAGTTAAGGTTACAGAAATAAGAGTTCTATATCATAAGTGACGTAGGGCTCTTTTTTTATAAATCAC
>CAKQHH010000049.1 GCA_934234035.1 uncultured Clostridia bacterium
AAAGGCTTTGCCGGGAGGTCGACGCCAACATGGACACCGGAAGCCCGGGGAAATCCTGAGCTTGTTGGCGTGACCGGACGGAAGCTAAAGGCTTTGCCGGGAGATCGACGCCAACATGGACACCGGAAGCCCGGGGAAATCCTGAACTTGTTGGCGTGACCAGACGGAAGGCAATGGCTTTGCCGGGAGGTCAACGCCAACAGGAACACCGGAAGCCCGGGGAAATCCTGAGCCTGTTGGCGTGACCAGACGGAAGGCAATGGCTTTGCCGGGAGGTCAACGCCAACAGGGACACCGGAAGCCCGGGGAAATCCTGAGCTTGTTGGCGTGACCAGACGGAAGGCAAGGGCTTTGCCGGCAGATCGACGCCAACATCGGCGCCCGCTGACCAGAAAATTTCTGCTCCTGTTGGCGTGACCAGACGGAAGCCAAAGGCTTTGCCGGGAGGTCGACGCCAACATGTCCAAGGAAAAAGGGAAGAAATACATGAGAAATCTGAAAAAGGCAGAAAATCCATCGCGTTCGCCGCGATGGATCTTCTATTGCCAGTATGTATTGTGCGATATTTGCGATTTAGAATTTCAGCTTGGAGAATTTGCTCTTCTTCGGATAGGCTTTCTCGGACAATTCGCCCGCCATCTTCTGAATGGCCTTCTTCTCCTTGGAGCTGAGTTTTGTCGGCACCTCCACGATGACCTTCACGAACAGATCTCCGTACCGTCCGGTGCGAGGGTTCTTCACGCCCTTGCCCTTCAGGCGGAAATTGGATCCGGTCTGGGTTCCCGCCGGAATGGTGTAGCTGTAGGTCTCGTTGAAGCCCGGCACGCTCACCTTTGCGCCCAGCGCTGCCTGATCGAAGGAAATCGGCAGGTCCAGATACAGGTCGTCGCCTCTTCTCTTGTAGGTGCTGTGAGGACGTACGTTCAGCACAATGTACAGATCTCCGCTCGGTCCGCCGTTGGTTCCCGGCTCGCCCTGACCCCGAATCGGAATCACGCTGTCGTTGTCCACGCCCGCCGGAATGTTGATCTTAATCTTGACCTTCTTCCGAACTGCGCCGGCACCGTGGCAATCCGGACACGGCGTATCGATAATCTGACCGGTTCCGCCGCACTTGGAGCAGGTGGTCACGTTCTGAATTCGGCCGAACGGCGTGTTGGACACCTGGGTCACCTGACCGGTTCCGCCGCAGGCATCGCAGGCGTGCTTGGAGGTTCCCGGTGCGGTGCCTTCCCCGTTACAGGTTTTGCACTGTACCATCTTGGTCAGTTCCACTTCCTTCTCACAGCCGAAGATTGCCTCGGTAAAATCAATGGTAATCTCCTTCTGCAGATCCCGGCCCTTCATCGGACCGTTACGCCGTGCGGAACGCCGGCCGCCGCCGAAGCCGCCAAAACCGCCGCCACCGCCGAACATATCAAATATATCACTGAAATCGAATCCGCCAAAACCGTCGAATCCACCGGCACCGCCTCCGAAGCCGGCATTCGGATCCACTCCGGCATGGCCGAACCGATCGTATTTGCTCTTTTTGTCCGGATCCGACAGAACCGCATAGGCTTCGTTCACTTCTTTGAACTTCTCTTCCGCCTCTTTGTCGTCGGGATTCCGGTCCGGATGATACTTCATGGCCATCTTACGGAATGCCTTCTTGATTTCATCATCCGATGCGCCCTTTTGAAGTCCAAGCACTTCGTAATAATCTCTTTTTTCAGCCATCTTTCGTTCCTTTCCAAAATATATCTATTTCATTTGTCATTATCATGAAATGACAGCTGCCGGCAGTACGCCGGCAGCTTTTCTATAATACACAGATTATTTATCGTCGTCAACTACTTCGTAGTCTGCGTCAACTGTGTTTCCGTTGTGTGCCGCACCGGAGTTCTGATCTCCCGCTGCCTGCTGTGCACCCATGTCCGGTCCTGCCTGACCTGCGGCACCCTGTGCAGCCTGTGCTTCCTGATAGATTCTGGTGGAGATTGGATAGAATGCGTTGGTCAGCGCTTCCATCTTGCTCTTCAGATCTTCGGTGGATGCGTTGTTGTTCAGCGCGTCCTGCAGATCCTTCTTCGCATTTTCCACTGCGGTCTTCTCGGAATCGTTCACCTTGTCGCCCAGCTCGTTCATCTGCTTTTCGACTTCGAAAATCATGCCTTCTGCCTGATTCTTGGTCTCGATTTCTTCCTTATGCTTCTTATCTTCCTCTGCGAATCTCTCTGCTTCCTTAATCTTCTCGTTGATTTCATCCTCGGACAGCTTGGTGGAGGAGGTGATGGTAATCTTCTGTTCCTTGCCGGTGCCCAGATCCTTTGCGCTTACGTTAACGATACCGTTGGCATCGATATCGAAGGTAACCTCAATCTGCGGAATTCCACGAGGAGCCGGTGCAATGCCGGACAGCTGGAATCTTCCCAGTGTGATGTTGTCGGAAGCCATCTCTCTTTCACCCTGCAGTACGTGAATGTCCACTGTGGTCTGGTTGTCTGCTGCGGTGGAGAAAATCTGACTCTTCTTTGTCGGAATCGTGGTATTTCTCTCAATCAGCTTGGTAGCGATTCCGCCCAGTGTCTCGATGGACAGGCTCAGCGGAGTAACATCCAGCAGCAGTACGTCATTGACCTCACCGGTCAGTACGCCGGCCTGAATGGATGCACCGACTGCAACGCACTCATCCGGGTTGATGCCCTTGAACGGTTCCTTACCGGTTACTCTCTGTACCGCAGCCTGTACTGCCGGGATACGTGTGGAACCACCCACCAGGATTACCTTGTCCAGGTCTGCCGGAGTAACGCCGGCATCTCTCATTGCCTTGTTCATCGGCTCAATGGATCTGTCTACCAGATCGGAAGTGAGCTGATCGAATCTTGCTCTGGTCAGGTCCATATCCAAATGCAGCGGACCATCGGCGGTTACGGTGATGAACGGCAGGTTGATCTTTGTGGTCTGTGCGCTGGACAGTTCCTTCTTTGCCTTCTCTGCGGCTTCCTTCAGTCTCTGCAGTGCCATGTTGTCCTGTCTCAGGTCCACGCCGTGCTCCTTCTGGAAGGAGTCTGCCAAGAAGTCCATAACCTTGTTATCGAAGTCGTCGCCGCCCAGGTGTGTATCACCGTTGGTTGCCAGTACTTCGAAAACGCCGTCGCCCAGTTCCAGTACGGATACATCGAATGTACCGCCGCCCAGGTCGTATACCAGGATCTTGTGGGATCCCTCTGCCTTGTCCAGGCCGTATGCCAGGGAAGCCGCGGTCGGCTCGTTGATAATTCTCTTTACATCCAGTCCGGCAATCTTACCGGCATCTTTGGTTGCCTGCTTCTGTGCATCGGAGAAGTATGCCGGTACGGTGATTACCGCTTCGGTAACCTTCTCGCCCAGATAGCTTTCCGCATCTGCCTTCAGCTTTGCCAGGATCATTGCGGAAATATCCTGCGGTGTGTACTGCTTTCCGTCGATTTCTACGTGATAGTTCTCACCCATGTGTCTCTTAATGGATGCGATGGTTCTGTCCGGGTTGGTGATGGCCTGTCTCTTTGCGGTCTCACCTACCAGTCTCTCTCCGTTCTTTGTGAATGCCACTACGGACGGGGTGGTTCTTGCACCCTCTGCGTTAGCGATTACGGTCGGTTCTCCACCTTCCAGTACAGCGACACAGCTGTTTGTTGTTCCCAAATCAATTCCAATTACTTTGCTCATTTCTATTACCTTTCCTTCCTTGAAATTACTTTGTTACTGCGACCATAGACGGTCTGATTACTTTATCGTTCAAAGCGTAGCCCTTCTGCAGGACCTTACTTACTTTGCCGCTTTCCAGCTCTTCATTCTCTTCGGTCATTACCGCGTTGTGCTTCGTCGGGTCAAAATCCTGACCTTCCGCTTCCACTTCCGCCAGACCGGATTTCTGAAGCTCCGTTACCATTTGGGTAAAAATAAGTTCCATTCCCTTGGCGTATCCGGCAGGGTCATCCTCTGCGCTGGCCGCCAGGGCTCTTTCAAAATTATCCAGAACCGGAAGCAGTTCCATCACCAGCTTCTCGGTGGCGTATTCCCGAATGTCGTTCTTTTCCTTCGCGACCCGTTTCTTGTAGTTCTGGAACTCGGCCATCAGGCGGACGTATTTCTCATTTCCGTCATCGGCTTTTTCTTCGGTTTTCTCTTCTGCCTTTTCTTCGGTCTTTTCCGCCTCCGGTGCGTTATCTTCTTCCGGAGTCTCGGACGTCTCCGCCGAACCGGTTTCTTTTTTTACTTCATCTTCCGGAGTCTGGGCTTCTTTCTTCTGTTCTTCACTCATCCTCTTTCTCATCCTTTCCATTGCTCAGCATAAACGATTGGCTGAGGTTGTTCGTCAAATATTCCATAATCGAGGTGACCTCGCTGTAGTTCATACGGGTCGGCCCGATAACGCCGATTTTGCCCACCAGCTTGCCGTCCACGTGGTAGGTGGCGGTAATCACGGAGCTGTTCTTCATGGCCTGTTCCGGATTCTCGTTGCCGATGGTGACGATTACGCCGTTGTCCCGGTTCAGAATATCACGGGTGAATTCCTCCTTCCGGCTCACCAGCTCCAGGAAGGATTTGGCCCGATCCAGGTCGCTGTATTCCGGAATGTTGAATATGTTGGTGAGGCCTTCCATGTACAGGTTGACGTTCAGCATATCCTCCAAAGTCCGCATGAAGTTGGGCATCACGTCTCCCGCCAGGGAGCTCAGTGCACCCAGGTCGGTGCCCACATCTTCGATGATGGAATTCTTCAGCACGTCGTCGATGGTGTGACCTTTATAATGGTAGGTCATGGTCTTGCTGAGAATCTCCAGGGCGTCGTTGGTGTACGGGACGTTCAGGCGCAAGGTGGTGTTGGTCACCTTTCCGCTGTCCGCCACAATCATCAGGACGATTTTGTCATCGTCGATGGGAAGCAGCCGGATGAACTTCAGGGTGTCCTGCCGAGTGGACGGAGTCATGGCAAAGGATGCCAGCTTCGTGATATCGGACAGAAGCTCTGCCGCGTGGCGAATGGTCTGATCGAACTCGTTCCGGTTCGCCCGAAGGCGCTCGTTGATGTTCTGCTTCTCCTGAAGGCTCAAATCCGTCTTCTGCATCATGTTGTTCACGTAGAGCCGGTACGCCTTATCGGAAGGAACTCGTCCTGCCGATGTGTGGGGATGGGTCAGATAACCCATCTCTTCCAGGTCCGCCATCTCATTCCGAATGGTGGCCGGGCTCACGCCAAAATCATATTTCTTCGCGATGGAACGGGAGCCTACCGGTTCGGCGTTCTGCACGTAATCCGTAATAATTGCCTGAAGGATTCGCAGTTTTCGTTCTGTTAAATCCATTGTTCTGCCTCCTTCTGTTTTCTCGTTGTTAGCACTCAATCTACTGGAGTGCTAATCACTGTCTATAGTGTACTCTCACCCTCCCAAATAGTCAACGAGTAAATTGAAGTTTTTTGTGTTTTTTCTGTGATTAGTGTACAATACTCATGTTTAAACATTCAGGAGGAACCACCATGGATTACAAAAGAATTCTTACAATACAGGACATTTCCTGCGTGGGCCAGTGCTCTCTCACCGTGGCCCTGCCCATCCTCTCCGCCTGCGGCCTGGAGACGGCCATTCTCCCCTCGGCGGTGCTGTCCACCCACTCCGTAGGCTTCCGGGATTTCACCTTCCGGGACTTGACGGAGGATATTCCCGCCATCGAACACCACTGGCAGCAGGAGGGCATCCGCTTTCAGGCGGTGTACACCGGCTACCTGGGAAGCGCCCGCCAGATTGAAATGGTCCAAGACATCTGCCGAAACCTTCTGGTGCCCGGCGGCAAAAAAATCGTGGATCCCGCCATGGCCGACCGAGGGGAACTGTATCCGGTCTTCGATATGGATTTCGTTCAGGAGATGAAAAAATTAGTGGGAAAAGGAGACATCGTGCTGCCCAACATTACCGAGGCTTCGCTTCTGACCGACACAGAGTATCGGGAGGAATACGATGAGGAGTACATCTGCGGCCTGGTGGATGGGATTCACCGACTGGGCGCCGGCACCGTGGTGCTCACCGGCGTAAGCTACGACGCCCAAAGCACGGGAGTTCTGGTTTCGGAGCAAGGCAAACAGACCTACTACCGCCACGAACTGCTGGACCGAGGTTGCCACGGCACCGGCGACGTGTACGCCTCTTCCTTTGTGGGGGCGTACATGCACGGCAAAACCGTCCCGGAGGCCGCCCGGATCGCTGCGGATTATACCCTGGCCTGCATCAAAAACACCCTGGACGACCCGGACCACTGGTACGGTGTAAAGTTCGAGCCGGTGCTGGGGGAACTGATTGACGCACTGAAGTAAGCCGGCACCCGCCGGCTTTTTGGGTTGGCCCGGGGGCCGGGTTTTTCAATATTGCCGGCCCCCGGGTTTGCGTATCAAAACCGATTTCATTGGGTTTCCGAGGAATCGTACGCAAA
>CAKQHH010000050.1 GCA_934234035.1 uncultured Clostridia bacterium
TTCGCCTCCGGCTCGGCTTCTTGGGCGTCCCTTGCGGACTGCGTCTCATCTACTCAAGCTTCGACTTCGTCTCGCTTACCGTCCCGAGACCATCGATTCCGGCTTCGCCTCCGCTCGCCGTCATCGGGTCTCTCTGGCAACGTGTAGCTCGTTCGATTCGAGTTTCGCTTCGCTCACTCTCATCGGCGCTACATCTTTCGCAGGAGACAGCATGTCGCAGTAGGCCGCTCCCAATCACCCTTCGCCTCCGGCTCGGCTTCTTGGGCGTCCCTTGCGGACTGCGTCTCATCTACTCAAGCTTCGACTTCGTCTCGCTTTCGTAGGAGACAGCATGTCTCTACATGCTTGGTCATTGGGAAGTTGTCGTAGGATTTCATGTATACGGGTTCGTAGCCGTTCATTTTGAAGAGTTCCAGGTTCATGCACATGGTTTTCGGGTTGCAGGAGATGTACAGGATTTCCGGGATGTCGTACCGGCACAGCATGTGCACTACTTTGTCGTGCATGCCGGCTCTCGGCGGATCCACCACGATCATGTCCGGTTTTTCCGTCAACTCGTCCAGCTTTTTCCGAACGTCGCCGCACAGAAACTCGCAGTTGGTAATCCCGTTCAGCTCCGCATTGTGCCGAGCGGCTTCCACGGAATCCTCCACGATTTCCACGCCGTATACTTTTTTCGCCTTTAGGGCCATCAGCTGCGTGATTGTGCCGGTGCCGCAGTACAGATCGTATACTGTTTTTTCATGAATGTCCGGCAGCAGGTTCAGCGCGTCGGAATACAGCCGCTCCACCGCGTTGATGTTGGTCTGGAAGAAGGCGAAAGCCTTCACCTGGAATTTCAGGCCCAGAATTTCTTCGTAATAGAAATCCCGGCCGTAAAGGATTTTCGTGCCCTCGTCGATTACCGCATCCGCCAGGCTGTCGTTGAACGTACGAACGATGCCTACCAGCGTGTTGTCCAGCTCCAGCCCCTGAAGCAGCTCCACGTATCCGGCTTCGTCAAAGCCCTCCTCACTGCTGGTGATGATGTTCACCAACACCTCATTGGAGCGAACGCCATGGCGCACCACCAGATTCCGCAGCAAACCCGCATGAGTTTTTTTATGGTAAAAAGAATATTCTCTCTCCCGGCAGAAGTTCAGGGTGGCCGACAGAATCCGATTGAAATCTTCCGGCACCAGCTGACATTCATCGCAGGTAACGATGGACATGAAGCGCCCCTTCTGATGCATGCCCAGTTCCAGAGGACCGCCGATTTCTACATCGCCGAAGGTGTATTCCATCTTATTGCGGTACCGGTACGGGGTCTCCGCCGGAACCATTCCCTGATATACGGACGCATCCACGTGGAATCTGTCGAAAAGGTCCAGCACCTGCTGATTCTTCAGTCGATGCTGTTCTTCATAGGGAACGCCCTGGTGCAGGCAGCCGCCGCAAAGGCCGTTCAGCTTACATTCTTTAAAATTCTCCATATTTGTCATAGAACTCCTTTTTGTATTCGACGAAACGGTCTTCCTCGATGGATTTTCGAATATTCTTCATCATGTTCACCAGGAAGTGGATGTTGTGCTCGGAGAGCAGCATGGAGCTGAGAATCTCGTTGGATTTGAAAAGATGTCTCAGGTACGCTCTGGAATAATTCCGGCACACGTAGCAGTCACATTCCGAATCCAGGGTACTGAAATCTCTCTGATGCACCGCATTCTTGATGTTCACATTTCCGTGGGAGGTCATGGCCACGCCGTGTCTCGCCAGACGGGTCGGAAGCACGCAGTCGAACATATCCACGCCGCGTTCGACGCCTTCGAACAAGTAATCCACTGTGCCAACCCCCATGAGGTAGCGCGGTTTTTCTTTTGGCAGATAATCCACGCAATCGTCCAGCACATCCAGCATGATGTCCTTCGGCTCTCCGACGGACAGTCCGCCGATGGCATAGCCCGGCAGGTCCAGATCTACAATCTGCTCCGCGCTGATTCTCCGAAGATCCTTGAACATTCCGCCCTGCATGATTCCGAAGAGGGACTGCTGCTCCGTGTTTTGGTGGTGGTCCTTGCATCGCTTGAGCCAGCGGGTGGTCCGCTCCAGGGACCGTGCCACGTACGGCTTCTCCGCTTCGTATTCCACGCATTCGTCGAAGGCCATGATGATATCTGCCCCCAGCGCATTCTGGATGTCGATGGACGTTTCCGGTCTCATCATGTGCTTGGAACCGTCGATATAGGATTTGAAGGTAACCCCTTCTTCCGTGATTTTACGGAATTTGCCCAGGGAAAAAACCTGGAAGCCGCCGCTGTCCGTGAGAATCGGGCGATTCCAGTTCATGAACTTGTGAAGTCCGCCGGCCTCCCGAACGATATCCTCGCCGGGTCTCAAATAGAGATGGTAGGTGTTGCCCAGAATAATCTCGGCGCCGGTGGCCTCCACGTCCTCCGGCTTCATGGCTTTCACCGTAGCCTGGGTGCCTACCGGCATAAATACCGGGGTTTCGATGGTGCCGTGGGGAGTGGTAATCCGTCCCCGGCGGGCACGAGTTCTGGTATCCTGATGAATTAATTCATATGTTACTGCGTTGCTCATAGTACCTCTTTGTTTCTTCTTTTATATTGTTATCTCCGGAAGCTTATTCAATAAGCATGGCATCCCCGTAGCTGAAGAAGCGATATTTTTCCCGAACCGCTTCTTCGTACGCTTCCAGAATGTGTTCCCGATCGTACAGCGCGGAAATCAGCATCAGAAGTGTGGACTTCGGAAGATGAAAATTGGTGATCAATGCTTTTACAATCTTAAATTCGTATCCCGGATAGATGAAAATTCCGGTGCTGTTGTGGCCGGCCTGAACTCGGAAGCCCTCCGGTGTCTCCACTGCCGCACTCTCCAAAGTTCGGGTGGACGTGGTGCCCACGGAGATGATCCGCTGTCCCGCGTCGATGGCGTCGTTGATGATCTTCGCATTCTCCTCCGTCACCGAATACTCCTCGAAATGCATGTGGTGTTCCTCGATGTTCTCGCATTTTACCGGACGGAAGGTGCCGATGCCCACGTGCAGAGTGACATAGGCGATTTTCACGCCCTTCTCTTCGATTTCCTTCAGCAGCTCTTTGGTAAAATGAAGTCCGGCTGTCGGAGCGGCTACCGATCCGTCAATACGGCTGTATACCGTCTGATAGGTTTCTTTGTCCGCGTCATCCGCCGGCCGCTCGATGTACGGCGGAAGCGGCATGCTGCCCAGCTCTTCCAGCCGCTCCATGAAAATGCCTTCGTACTCAAAACGAACCTTCCGGGTTCCCTGATCCGGATCCTGGAATCCCAGAATATGTGCCTGGAACAGGTGCTCGGAATCGAACACTACCGTGTCTCCTTCCTTCAGTCTCTTTCCCGGGCGGACCATGGTTTCCCATACGTCCCCTTCCAGCCGCTTAATCAGCAGGAATTCGATGTGAGCACCCGTCACCGCCTTCCTTCCGAACAACCGGGCGGGAATGACCCGCGAATCGTTCAGGACCATGCAGTCTCCCGGTTTCAGATATTCCAGAATATCGTGAAACCGGCGGTGCTCAATGCTGTTCTTCTCCCGGTTCAAAACCATCAGCCGGCAGGAATCTCTTTGCTGCGCCGGAGTCTGAGCGATCAGCTCCTCCGGCAGGTGATAATCAAAATCTTCTAGTTTCATGTGTTTCCTTCTTTACATATAGTATGATTTTTCGTTTCGTTCGGCTTTCCCGAATTTTGTTTTTACTTCTCCGAATAGAGCGCCATCAGTCCCAGATGTTCGTAGGCCTTCCGGGACGCCATCCGCCCCTTCTGCGTTCGATACATCAGCTCGGACTGAATCAAGTACGGCTCGTTCACATCTTCCAGCGTCACTCGCTCTTCACCGATTGCGGAAGCGATGGTCTCGATTCCCACCGGGCCGCCGTTGAACCCCTTGATAATCGTGGTGAGAATCTCCCGGTCCAGCTTCTCCAGCCCCAGGTCATCAACCCCCAAAGCATCCAGCGCTTTTCGGGTGATATCGATATCCACGTTTCCATCCTGAATGACCTCCGAAAAATCCCGCACCCGCTTCAGCATGCGGTTAGCGATTCGCGGTGTGCCTCGGGACCGCTTTGCCAGCTCCGTTAGGGATTCCTCGTCGATGTGTACGTTCATCACCCGCGCCGACCGGCGAAGAATTTCCTTCAGTTCCTCTACGGTGTAGAAATCAAATTTGCAAATGATTCCGAACCGATCCCGCAGCGGTGCCGAAAGGCTTCCCGCCCGCGTGGTGGCGCCGATCAGGGTAAAATGAGACAGGTCAATCCGAAGGGACCGAGCCGACGGGCCTTTTCCGATGACGATATCCAGCGCATAGTCTTCCATGGCGGAATACAGCACCTCTTCCACCGACCGGTTCAGCCGGTGAATCTCGTCGATGAAAAGCACATCGTTCTCATTCAAATTGGTCAGAATGGCGGCCAGATCTCCGGCTCTTCCGATGGCCGGTCCGGATGTGATTTTGATATCCACGCCCAGCTCGTTGGAGATGATCCCCGCCAATGTTGTTTTTCCCAGTCCAGGCGGTCCGTAGAAAAGCACGTGATCCAGGGACTCTCCCCGCATCTTCGCCGCCTCGATGTATATGGACAAATTCTCTTTATTTCCCGACTGTCCGCAGTACTCGCTGAGATATTGAGGACGAAGGGTATGTTCCCCCTCCAAATCCGAGGGCTGCATCTGTCTTGATGTAATCTGTTCTTCCATAGATATGGTAACTTCCTTTCCTACATCAGGAATTTCAGGGACTTCTTGATGTATTCTTCGATGGTCAGATCATCCTCCGGCACGTGACCGATGGCTTCTTCCGCCTCTGCTTTACTGTATCCCAAAGTGGTCAGGGCCACCACCGCATTGTTCCGCTCGTCGGAGAACAGTACCGCCGGTTCCGCCGCGATTTCCGCATCCTGAATCGGAACGGCACTCACCTTGTCCGCCAGTTCCAAAATCACCCGTTCCGCCGTTTTCTTTCCCACGCCCTGCGCCTTCGCAATGGATTTGGCATCCTTGTGCATGATAAACGCTTTGATCTGGTTCACCGTGCCGATGGACATGATGGCCAGACCGGCTTTCGGTCCCACGCCGTTCACCGTCAGCAGCTGCTCGAAAAGAGTCAGCGCATCCCGGTCGTTAAATCCGAACAGGGACATACCGTCATCCTTCACCTGCATATACGTATACAGCTGAACCACATCTCCCTCCCGAGCATTCAGCACCGGCGAGGTATCCGCCACGTGAATCCGGAAACCGATTCCGCCCTGCGTCTCCACCACGATGGATCCCTTCTCATAAAAAAGATATTTTCCTGTAATATGTCTAATCATCCTATCACCCTGTTATTTCTGGAATGCGCATGGCAAATCGCCGCCGCCACCGCATCCGCCGTGTCATCCGGCTTCGGTACTTCCTTCAAATTCAGAATTACCTTGACCATATTCTGCACCTGTTTTTTCTCCGCCCGGCCGTAGCCCACCAGCGCCTGCTTAATCTGCAGCGGCGTGTACTCCGAAACCTGAAGGCCGTTCCGCTCACACGCCAAAAGAGCAACGCCCCTGGCCTCGCCCACTTTAATCGCCGTCGTTGTGTTGCTGTTAAAAAAAAGTTCCTCAATGGACGCCTCTTCCGGCTGATATTTCTGAATCACCTCATTCAGCCCGTCGAACAGCTGATTCAGCCGCTGCGGCATCGGTGTATGTGCCTCCGTCTCAATGGATCCGTAGTCCACGGTCCAAAAACGATT
This sequence comes from uncultured Clostridia bacterium, assembly GCA_934234035.1. GTDB lineage: Bacteria > Bacillota > Clostridia > Peptostreptococcales > Anaerovoracaceae > Mogibacterium_A. The sequence continues at coordinate 5,777 of CAKQHH010000050.1, forward strand.
TCCGTTATAATCCAGGATTCCGTATCCCATGATGGCATACCCCGGATCGATTCCAAGTATTCTCATTCTTCTAAAACTCCTCGGGCTATTTTACCAAAAAACGCTTCCTTTGTCTAATAGCCCGGAACAACACCCGGCCGGCCCGAGGGGCGTGGTGCCTCACTGCCCGCCAGCCCTTATTCCTTCGTCGAGGAGCACCACGTCTGCCGCTCCAAAGTGCCGGGCAGCCCGAGGGACGTGGTGCCTCACTGCCCGCTAGCCCTTATTTCTTCGTCGAGGAGCACCACGTCTGCCGCTCCAAAGTGCCGGGCAGCCCGAGGGACGTGGTGCCTCACTGCCCGCCAGCCCTTATTTCTTCGTCGAGGAGCACCACGTCCTCC
>CAKQHH010000051.1 GCA_934234035.1 uncultured Clostridia bacterium
AATGTGGCTTATCGAGAGATGAAAATTTCTTGTTATCGTCTCTTGACAACGGTCACTTCATAACAGGGTTTGCGGGGGATGGGACACCACGCCGAGCGCGCCGGCGGCGCGTTTTGACTCAGGGGCGTGGTGCTTCCGGACGAAGGAACAAGGGTTAGCGGGGGATGGGGCACCACGCCGGTCCCGCCGGCGGAGCTGTTTTGGCTGGGGGCGTGGTGCTTCCGGACGAAGGAATAAGGTTTTGCGGGGGATGGGGCACCACGCCGGTCCCGCCGGCGGAGCCATTTGGGCTTAGGGCGTGGTGCTTCCGGACGAAGGAATAAGGGTTAGCGGGCGGTGGGGCACCACGCCAATCCCGCCGGCGAAGCTGTTTTGGCTTAGGGCGTGGTGCTTCCGGACGAAGGAATAAGGGTTAGCGGGCGGTGGGGCACCACGCCAATCCCGCCGGCGAAGCTGTTTTGGCTTAGGGCGTGGTGCTTCCGGACGAAGGAATAAGGGTTAGCGGGCGGTGGGGCACCACGCCGATCACCTCGACGGCGCCCACTCCACATGAGGCCTTACTTCACATAGAAAAAAATCTCCGTAATGAATTCCCTTTCGTCGCCGGAGGAGAAGTAATCGTTGATGCAGAACTCGTAGGAATCCGAAAGGATCTCCAGCTCGTGCTCCCGGCAGAAGTCCAGAAGCTTCCGGTAGGAGCGCTCCACGGACTCGTAGGTGCCGTAGTGGTAAATGCCGGCCACTTTGCCTGCCGGCAGGATCTTGATGTTCTTGGCTTTCTTTGTTTTCTCGATGGGCAGGAATGCCACGGAGGCCTCCGTGTACCTTCCGTTCAGAATATTTTCGTACGGGACAATGACACCGGTCTGGAAAAAAATCGGGAGCTCATCCTGCAGCGCCTGGGAAAAACACTTCTTCGTGGCGATGCTGATTTCCCGGAAGGAATACGGGGCGTCCACCGGGGCGAAGAGGATGCGGCTTTGGGGGATGTGCTTTACGGTCACCTCCTGATTTCCCTCGCGAAATTCTTTTACGTGCTCCATCTGCTCACAGCGATGCGCCAGTCGATGCTGGACCAGCTGCAGGCGTTTAATCTGACGGTCGATGACGGAAAGCTGCTTCTGCAGGATGACCAGGGAGGTGTCGATTGTGTAATTTTTCATGTGCTCCTGAATTTCGCTTAGGGAAAAACCCAGCTCTTTCATGATCAAAATGGTGTCCAGATAGTCGATTTGCTGGGCGGTGTAATAGCGGTATTTGTTGTTCGGATCCACGTAAGCGGGCTGAAACAGGCCGATTTTGTCGTAGAAAATCAAGGTTTGCTTGGAGATGTTCTGGTATCCGGCAAGCTCCCCGATGGAAAACATATCTTTCATAAAAATCCCCCTTGACACTATAGTTACTATATCCTTTAATATATAGCCATCCTAAGAAATAAGCAAGCAGGAGGATTTAAAAATGAAGTGTTTTGAAGCAAAAATGACATATCCGCATTTTGTAAAATATCTGATACCATCCGTTTTGACCATGATTTTCCTGTCGTTCTACACGACCATCGACGGATTTTTCGTATCAAAATATGCCGGTTCGGATGCGCTGGCGGGAATCAACATCGTGATTCCGGTGACCTGCGTCATCTTCGGAATCGCGGTGATGCTGGCCACGGGATCCGGGGCGATCATCGGAGAACGGCTGGGGCAGAAACGGGAACGGGAGGCCGGTGAAATTTTTACTTTTATTGCCGTTGCGCTCCTAATATTCTCTATCGCATTTACGGCAGCCGGCATCCTGTTTCTGGAACCGATCTGTGTTTTTCTGGGAAGCAGCCCGCGGCTGATGGAACACGTGGTTCCGTACGCCTTCGTGATTTTCCTGGGCACGGTGCCGATGTCCTTCAAGCTGTTCTTCGAGTACCTGGTGCGCACCGACGGCAAAGCCAACATCGGGATGGTGATGTCCCTCACCGGGCTGGTCCTGAACGTGATTCTGGACTATATTTTCGTTGGACGGCTGGGCATGGGAACTTTGGGTGCGGCCTGGGGAACCTTCCTGTCCATCACGGTGAGCATGCTGATCGGCCTGGGATATTTCCTGAAATTCAGCCATATCAAGTTCTGCCGCCCGAAGCCGGATTGGAGAATTCTCCTGAAATCCTGTACCAACGGCAGCAGTGAGATGCTCACGGAAATGTCCACGGGAATTACCACATTCCTGTTCAACCTGATTATCATGCGGTTTTTCGGGGAAAACGGCATCGCGGCGGTGACGATTATCATGTACATCTACTACTTCTTCATCTCCATTTATATGGGAATCGCCGTGGCTACCGCCCCGATGGTGAGCTACAACGCGGGCGCCGGAAACCACGCCAAAATCCGGGAGACCACCCGCTACAGCTTCATCACCATCGCCGTCAGCTCCGTGCTGATCCTGGCCATTTCCCTTCTCTGCGGGCCGCGCATCATCGGCCTGTTCGTGGACGGCGGCAGCGTGTTCACCCTAACCTGGGACGGCCTCAAGCTCTTCAGCCCGGTATTCCTGTTCATCGGCCTGAACGTGTTCCTCTCCGGCTACTTCACGGCCCTGGGCAACGGCTTCATCTCGGCGCTGATCTCCTCGCTGCGGTCCCTCATCCTGGTGGTGGCCTTCATCCTGATCCTCCCCCAAATCCTGGGCGTGTCGGGGGTTTGGATCACCATGCCGCTGGCGGAAGCCGTAACGATTTTCGTCGCCGTCCACCTGTATCGCAACTACGGGAAGTGCTTCGGTAAAAATAAAACAGCGTAGGGCAAGGGCGTCCGGGGAGACTGGGGTGTGCGGGAGGATAATCAACTAGTAGTTGTTGAACTTTTCAGCCATTGAATTGTTTAATAACACAGGAGTATGCTTGTAATAGAAAAAAATCTCTTGAGAAAGGAAAGGAAAAAAGGAAAAAAGTTATGAAGAAGAGACGATTAATGGCATTACTTTTATCCGTCTGCGTTGGCATCTCCATGTTTCCAATGATGGCTTTCGCGGATGACGGTTCTACGGGAGAAACAAAGCCAACCGCAACCGATGCGAAGTATTTCAAGTATGAAGAAGGTGAATACGATGAAGTAAACGATACTGAAACCTATGAAATAACAGGATATAAAGGCACTGCATCCACGGTTGTAATTCCGGATACAATTAAGGGCAAGAAAGTAACATCGATATCCCTTTATGAAAATGACGATAAATATGATAAGTGTTTCGCAAAAATTCGGACACTTGTCATTCCGGAAGGGGTTAAAGATGTCAGCCTGGATTGTTTCTATATGAAGCGGATTGTTATTCCGCAGAGCGTTGACGCGTTGGATATTACCGGTATGCATAGAACGATTCTGGATTGCAAATGTGGATCCTATGCGGAGAAATGGGCATTATCCCATGATTTCCCGTTAGCATCGGGAACATCCACTCAGATAATAACTAAAGCAACCTTTAAGAAGTCCGGAAAAGTGGTTAACACTTGTAAGAATTGTGGCGCATCGAAAGAGGCTAAAGTTTACCGTGCGGATGCTTGTTGTACTGGAGTTTATAAAGGCGAAAATGGCTTTTATTACAATGGAAAGGCAAGAAACGGACATATTTTGGTGTACGCTGTCGACAATCAAGACGCCTGGCTGTACGATCTTGAAAAAGGAAAGGATTATACCGTTAAAGCTCCGGCAGGAAGGAAAAAAATCGGGGTATACTATTATACGGTAACTCTGAAAGGAAAGTATTCAGGAACAAAAAAGCTTGCAATGAAAGTTGCGCCGAAAAAAACAAAAATTACGAAAATCAGCAGAGGAAAGAAAACCCTTACCGTTAAGTGGAAAAAGCAGCGCTCTCAGACCAGTGGCTATCAGGTTCTGTATCAGTCTGCAAAGATGAAAAAGCCGAAAGTAATTACGGTAAAGAACAATAAGAAGACTTCTGTGAAGATCAAAAAGCTGAAGAGAAAGACTAAATACTATGTTTGTCTTAGAACATACAAAACTGTAAAGGGCAAGAAAATTGGTATTTGGGATGAAAACAATCTTAAGATTGTTAAGACAAAGTAGTTAGAAAACGGAATAAAGTCAAAAAGCCCGCAAAAGCGAGAAAGTGACTTGTCTTTATATAATCTGTCAAAATTTTACCGACCGAGCCCAAAGGCTCGGTCGCTTGCTTTGTATGCGATTTGTACGGGTTTTAAACTAAAGTATACCAAGAATTAAGGCTATTAAACTACATCTTCATTGATTCAACTTAAGTTGGAAGTGCATAATTATTGTAAGTATTCTTTATTTATAAAAACAAGATAAATTTTTCGCCGCTAAATGGCGCCGGGAGTTTTGGAAAAATGATAAACGAGTAGGATTTTGAAGATGAAAGAAACACAAGTAATTAACAGGATTGAAACAGGGAAAAGGATTCGCCGGTTGCGTGTGGAGAATGGATATCAGGTAACCGATATCCAGAGAATTATCGGACTGGCGTCGCCCCAATCCGTTTATAAATGGGAACGAGGAGATAATCTTCCCTCTATAGACAGCGCAGTTATTTTGGCGTGGATCTTCGATATTCCTGTGGAAGAATTATTTGTTCTGAATGATTCTGATGAAGCATCTGATGAAGAAAAAATAGTATTAGCATGTAAATAAGACAGAAGAACGATAACAGTAGGCTTCTGGTGTGGCGGACGATTGTCAGCCACACCGGGGGCCTGCTATTTTTTTGTTCTTTATGAATAGCAGTGGGAGCGGAATCGTTGCTGCGAACCACCGTACAAGATAATATGAAATGACCTCACATTTGTAATATCGTGGATTCGCCACTATACTGTAATTGAGACTAAATCAATG
>CAKQHH010000052.1 GCA_934234035.1 uncultured Clostridia bacterium
GATGTAGCGCCGTATACGAGAACCGTACGTACGGTGCAATGGGAGGGTGAGAAAAATATCTCACTCTACCCTATTTAAATTCTATTCCGCCGAATTGTCCGGGTGGATTTCCGGAATCATTTCCACATCCAGGTCCCGGTAAATGGTGGACAGGGCCTTCTTCAAGTCCATGGTGGCCTGCTTCAGCTGCGGCACCTTGATCATATTTCCTTCTGTGGTGAAGTAGAGGGAAATCCACATTTTGCGGCCGGTACGCACCGCATCGATAAAGTCGATTTCATACGGGTAATCCGAAAGGGTTTCGTGGCACAGGGTGCGAATCCGTTCCAGTTTTTCCTCGGAAGGGGCCATGAGCACCAGTCCTCGGATGGCTTTGATAAATGCCCGAGTCGGTTCCGGCAGCATCAGCATGGCGATGACGCAGGAAACCAGCGGGTCGATGTACGGAACCAACCACTCCAGCACGTGGAAGTGGAGGAACGGGATTTCCATGAAGAATGCCAGGAAGGCACCCAAGCTCAGAAAAACATCGATCTTCCAGGTGATCAGCTCCACCTTGATCATCGGGGTTTTCAGCTTTCGGCCCAGCCTCCGCACCACGAAGTAGCCGAAGATGCAGAACAGCGTCAGGAAGGCTTCGAAAATCAGCACCTGCTGTGTATCGATGGAGGTGCCCCCGTTCAGGATGATGACGATATCGTTATAGATGATCATGGAGGTGACGACAATCAGAACGGAGCCTTTAATCAGGATGAACAGGGTTTCCACCTGGGCAAAACCAAATGGAATGCGCTCGCTGACCGGCTTGTAAATCAGCGGAAGCAGCATCTGGTAGATTACCAGAATGACCACATCCACCGCATCGTAGACGCCGTCGATGAGAATCGCCTGGGATCCGCTGACGAAGAACATGGCAAGCTCGAAGACCGCCACGGTAACGCCCAGCCAGCTGGAGAGGCGGATGGTTTTCTTTTCCTGGTCCAATGGGACTCGTTTCATATATCCTCCTTGTATTCTTGAACTATTTACCGTTTATTATATACCCGGCAGGGGGGGAGTCGTCAATCGAAAATTCTCGAGGGCGATACCCAAAACGCCGGGAATGTGGTATCATAGACAAGCCGCTTTCCTGCGGCCCTGTCGGAAACGCCGGCGGGATGTTTTATTTTTTTTAGGAGAAACGAAACGATATATGGATATTAAAAAGAAAATTACTCAGGAATTAGAGATCCGTCCGGCGCAGACCGAGGCGGTGATTAAATTGATCGATGAAGGGAACACGATTCCGTTCATTTCCCGGTACCGGAAGGACGTGACCGGGGGCATGAACGACGAGCAGCTGCGGGCGTTTGACGAGCGGCTGAAGTACCTGCGGAATTTGGAGGAGCGGAAGGCGACGGTGATCGCGTCCATCGAGGAGCAGGAGAAGATGACCCCGGCGCTGCGGAAGCAGATCGAGGCGGCGGAGACTGCGGTGGCCGTGGAGGACCTGTACCGGCCGTACAAGCCGAAGCGCCGCACCAGAGCCACCATTGCCAAGGAGAAAGGCGTCAGCGGGCTGGCGGATTTTATCCGGAATCACGGAGCGGCGGCGGACGTGGAGGCGGAAGCGCAGAAGTACCTGGACCCGGAAAAAGAAGTGAACACCGTGCCGGAGGCGATTCAATACGCCCAGGATATTATCGCCGGGGACGTTTCCGACGATGCGGAGTATCGGACTCAGATTCGAAACCGCACCCAGAAGCAGGGCATGATGGTTTCCGTGGCCACAAAAGAAGGTGCGGATAATCCGGTCTATGCCAACTATGCGGACTACACCGAGGGGGTCGCAAAGATTCCGGGGCACCGGGTGCTGGCCATGAACCGGGGCGAGAAGGAGAAGATGCTGTCCGTGCACATTCAGGCGCCGGAGGAAACCTGCGTGCAGTACCTGGAGAAGCAGGTGGGCAGAGGGGACTACCTGTCGCCGGCTTTGGCGGATTCCTACAAGCGGCTGATTGCTCCGTCCATCGAGACGGAGCTTCGGAACGAGCTCACTGAGAAAGCCCAGGAAGGGGCCATTAAGATTTTCGGCAGCAACCTGGAGCAGCTTTTGATGCAGCCGCCGCTGGCGGGCAAAACCGTGCTGGGCTGGGACCCGGCGTTCCGTACCGGCTGCAAGCTGGCGGTGTGCGACCCGACGGGCAAAATCCTGGACACCACGGTGATTTTCCCAACGGCGCCTCAGAACAAGGTGCGGGAAGCCAAGGCCGTGCTGGCAAAGCTGGTGAAGAAGTACGACATCGACGTGATTTCCGTGGGAAACGGAACCGCCTCCCGGGAATCCGAGCAGATCATCGTTGATTTTATCAAGGAGTACACACAGGCCGCGGGCAAAAAGCTCCAGTACGTCATCGTCAACGAGGCGGGGGCCTCCGTCTACTCCGCCAGCAAGCTGGCCACGGAAGAATATCCGGACCTGGATGTGGGCGAGCGCAGTTCCGCATCCATCGCCCGCCGTCTTCAGGATCCGTTGGCGGAACTGGTAAAAATAGATCCGAAATCCATCGGTGTGGGTCAGTACCAGCACGACATGAACCAGAAGAAGCTGGGAGAAGCGCTGAACGCCGTAGTGGAAGACTGTGTAAACCGGGTGGGCGTGGATCTGAACACCGCTTCCCCATCCCTGTTGGAATACGTGTCCGGAATCAGCAGCACCGTTGCGTCCAACATCGTGAAATACCGGGAGGCCAACGGCCGGTTCCGGAGCCGGAAGGAACTCCTGAAGGTGCCGAAGCTGGGACCGAAAGCTTTCCAGCAGTGCGCCGGATTCCTGCGAATCTCCGGCGGCGTGGAACCGCTGGACGCCACCGCGGTGCACCCGGAAAGTTATGAAGCGGCCCGCACCATCCTGGCGACTTTGGGATACAGCGAGGCGGACCTGGCAAAAGGCGGCGTCCGAGACCTGGCCTCCAATCCGAAGCTTTCCGCAGTGGGTGCCGGAAGCGAAAAGGGCGCCGGCAAGGGGAAGAAGGAGAATTCCCGGAATGCGGCCCCGGCGGCTGCGATAAACGAAAAAGGAAACCTCAGCAGCCTCAGCGCACTGAAGGCGCTGAACCGCCCGAAGAAAAAGGAAAAGCCGAAGCAGGCACCGGCCGCCCCGGCCAAAATCAGCGAGGCAGCGGTGCAGCGCATGGCGGAAAACCTGGGAATCGGAGAGTACACCCTGAAGGATATTTTGGAGGAGCTGGAAAAACCGGGCCGGGATCCTCGAAGCGAGGCGGCGGCGCCGATTCTTCGTTCCGATGTCATGGAGGTCAAGGACCTGAAGCCGGGCATGGAACTGAAGGGCACCGTCCGGAACATCGTGGACTTCGGTGCCTTCGTGGACATCGGCGTGCACCAGGACGGCCTGGTACACATCTCCCAGCTGGCGGACCGTTTCGTAAAACATCCGCTGGACGTGGTAAAGGTGGGCGACATCGTGGATGTGCGCGTGCTGGACGTGGATGTGAAGCGGGAAAAGATTTCCCTGACCATGAGGAAAGACAAGAAGTAATTGGGAAAAAGGAAGAAGCAATAAGAAGGAGCAATAAGAAGGAGGTGTCGCATGGTCGGTGCGACACCTCCTTTTCTATGTGTAGGCGCCCGCCGGGCAAGGGGAGTTTGCGCCTGAGAGCCGGGAAAGCCTTATTCTTCCGTCGAGGGGCGCAAGCCGTTTGCATATTGGAGCGGATGACTGACGCAAATTAGATACATTTTCGTGCAAAAAATCTCGTATGCCTGGAATTTTGGAGGCGATTCACGCTTTTTGGGTGAATTGAAAAAGTAAGTTCCAGTTCAGCCAAAAACTTTCCGCTTTGCAAAAGTAAATTCTGGTAGGGGGGCTAAAATTAGAGTAAAAAGCGAAAATACCGTGCAAATATGGAGAATACGGAAGGATAGTTTGTAAATTGCGCACGTAAAGTGAGCGGGAGAAAATCGTATGTCTAATTTGCAAAATTAACTTCCGCATAGAAATATATGAACTTTATCTTTTG
>CAKQHH010000053.1 GCA_934234035.1 uncultured Clostridia bacterium
CCGGCCCGAGGTTCGCGCCCGAAAACCGAAAACAAAGGGTTCGCGGGGAGTCGAGCGCGAACCATGCCGGCCGGCGGGCCTCCAATCCCGAAATTTCCGGCCCGAGGTTCGCGCCCGAAAACCGAAAATAAAGGGTTCGCGGGGAGTCGAGCGCGAACCATGCCGGCCGGCGGGCCTCCAATCCCGAAATTCCTGTCCCGAGGTTCGCGCCCGGAAACCGAAAATAAAGGGCTTGCGGGGAGTCGAGCGCGAACCATGCCGGCCGGCGGGCCTCCAACCCCGAAACTCCCGGCCCGAGGTTCGCGCCCAGAAACCGAAAACAAAGGGCTTGCGAGGAGTCGAGCGCGAACCATGCCAGCCGCAGGGCTCCCTTTGCTTACCGGAAGCCCCCTCCCCATGCCGGCCCGGAGGGCCCATCCCACTTCCTGAGGGCCCATCCCACTTTCGGCGGACCCCAAAAAAAACACCGGGCGGCAGCCCGGTGTTTACTCCTATCCTATTAATCCTATCATCCTTGCTATTCCAGCGGACTCAGGTCGATTCCCTCGAATCCTTCCAGGTACGCTTTCAGCAGTGGAAGCACTTCTGAGATGCCCCCTTCGTGGGTGGCTTCCACATTCAGCGGAAGCACCGGATCGTGCAGGGACTTCCGCAGGAGGAACCAACCGGTGTGACCGTTCCGATCGTAATTGACCCGGACACCTTCGTGATTCGGTTCTTCCAGGGAAAGACCGGCTGTTTTTGCAACCCAATCCGGCATGCCTTCCAGGATACCGGTGCCGATTTCCACAAAATTCTCCCGATCCAGACGGAACCGGATTTCCTTTGCTTCTGCCGGAGAACCCAGCGCATCAATCAGGGTTTCAATATCCTTGCCTTCTTTTTTCAGCTTAGCGGCGGCTGCCACAATCAGGCAGGCCAGGTAGGCGCCGTCGTCCAGGTAGTAGTTGTCGGAATAGGCGGCGTGGCCGGACGTCTCGATGGCCAGGAACGCATCCTCGCCGGCTTCTTTTAGCTGAATGGCTTTGTTGATTACGTTCCGATAGCCCCGCTTGAAGCGCAGGTGCTTGAGACCCAGATCCTGTTCCAGGAAGGTGTGGAGCTCGTTGGAGGTGATGCTGTCGGTAACCACGGTGCCCCCCGGATGGTTCGGCGCCTCCAGGGCTGCGGCCAGCGCCACGATGGCGTTCCGGCTAATCGGCTGACCGCTTCCGGTTACCGCCGCACTGCGGTCCACGTCCGTGTCAAAAATAATTCCAAGATCCGCACCGGCTTCCTGCACCCGGGCGCAGATGGACGCCATGGCCTCCGGGTTTTCCGGATTCGGCACGTGGTTCGGGAAGTGGCCGTCCGGCTCCAGGAACTGGCTGGAAGAAACATCCGCCCCCAGCGGTGCCAGAACCTTCTCCGCAAAAAATCCGCCGGCGCCGTTTCCCGCATCCACGGTAATCTTCATGCCATCCAGCTTTCCGCCCACTTTGCGGGTGATGATGGAGCGCAGGTGCGCCGCATACATATCCATCAGCTCGTTTTCCTCGCACTCGTAATGCTCCGCAATCGGGTAAATGGTGGACGCTCGCTTCAGAATCGCCTGAATGTCCGCCTTCTCCAGCCCGCCTTCCGCGGTGAAAAACTTGAATCCGTTCCGGTTCCACGGCAGGTGGCTGGCGGTAATCATAATCGCCCCGTCAAACTGGTACACCGGCATCACCGTGGACATGAACATGGCCGGCGTGGATGCCAGACCCGCATCCGTGCAGCGCGACCCCAGCATGCAGATGCCCCGCATCACGTCCTTTTTCAAATCCTCCCCGGAAAGCCGGGAATCCGTGCCGATGCAGATGTTCAGGTCGTACTCGCTCTTGCCCAGCTTCAGCGCCAGCCAGTAGACGAACGCCTCTCCAATGGCAATCGCGTCGTAGCGGTCCAGGTTCACCTCTTCCCCTTCCACGCCGGGAAGGGCGATGCCCCGAATATCACTGCCGTTCTGCAAATCCATAATATTTTTCATTTCGATACCTCTAATTCTATTCGCCCGCGACGTCGGACAACCCCGCGAAACGCCTGTATTTTTATCACAATGCTATACTAACCGATTTGTGAACCAAAGTAAAGTTGTAAAGCCCGGGGGTCATGGTATAATAACAGGGAATCGGTTAAGAAGGAGGGTGTATGAACTCGGGTAAAAATAAAAATACGGCGAACCGAACACGTCCGACTCGTCAGGAGAAGCGGGCGGCGAAGAGGGAAGCGAAGATGCGGCGGAAAGAAGCGCTTCGGAACGCGCCCCTGTCGGTGCGGATTCGGAACGGGGCGCTCAACGTGATTACCGTTTGCCTGGTGGGAATTATTTTGGTGAGCGGGTACAAAATAGGAAAGACCATGTGGGATTATCAGGTGGCGAAGTCCGCGTATACGAATATCAGCGAGAAGACCGCGAAGGTGGATCCGAAGCAGTTCACCGGGGTGGTGGATTGGAAGGCACTGAAGAAGGTGAATCCGGATGTGCAGGGCTGGCTGTACCAGAAGGGCACCGTGATCAACTATCCGGTGGTTCAGGGAACGGACAACGACACCTACCTCCACACGCGGTTCGACAAGCAATGGAGCGGCGGCGGCACCCTGTTCGTGGACTACAGGATGGAGAAGAATTTTAAGGGGTTTAATTCCATTATATACGGCCACCACATGAAGGACGGCAGCATGTTCCGAAGCATTCGGGGATATACAAAGGAAGAGGGGTATTACGACAAGCACAAAACCCTGGAGCTGGCGACGCCGCACGGGAACTATCACCTGGTGGTGTTTTCTGCTTTTATCACGAAGGCGACGGACGAGAATACCTATAAAATGACGTACGATGAGGCGGAGAAGCAGGCCTACATCGACCGGGCCTGGGAGCAATCAGAGCTGCCCATCACCCGGGATTCGGTGGACGTAACGAAGAGCGACCGGCTGGTGACCCTGAGCACCTGCGCCTACGACTATGAGGAAGCTCGGTACATCGTGATGTGTAAAATGGTGCCGTGGACGAAGGCGGAAGTGCAGGCGGGCAAGGACGCCCAGAAGCAGATTGACGCACAGAAGAAATAGAGAAGAGATATGGAAAAAGCTGCGGCCGGACGCCGCAGCTTTTGTT